>JBKHXF010000024.1:0-31922 GCA_046566145.1 Actinomycetes bacterium | reverse complement strand
GGCCCACGACGAACGGCAACTGACAACGATCGAGGGCACGGGCCAGAACGCCAAGGCGTTCCAGTTCGACGGGCCGACGCCCGCTGACGAGCCAACGGGGACGACGGTCCGGATTCGTACAGCCCAGTCAGACAAGGCCGGACAACTCACGGCCGAGCACTTCCGCGACCGTCTGACGGCGCGACTCGCACCATCGCTGCACGCTCTCGATGGTGTATCCGTCTACTCCAATGGCCGACCGCTCGAGCCGGCTGATCTCATCGCCGCGCGCCACGACATTGAGATCGACGCCGATCCCGACGTCCTGTTCAGTCACGGTGCTCCCAAGCTGGTCGTGATCGAGTGGCACCGTGACCCAAAGTCGCCGCTCATGATGCTCTGCGACGAGCACGGACTCGTGGTCACCGACTACGAGCTCGCGGGGCGACCCGGAGCGCCCTTCCACTGGACCGCATACGTCCTCTGGTCCGGGTTCGCAGACCCAGACCTCATGGGCCACGCCGACCTGCACGTCCCGCAGGTTCGGCATCGCCAACTGCTGGATGCCGCCGAGAGCGCTCTTCGTACGTTCCTGCACGGCCAGACGGACAAGCGGCGAGCTGCACTGATCCAAGGCTGGAAGGAGGAGGGCAGCTATCCGTATGGGGGCGAACCAACGTCGCCCTCCGAACGGATCGAGCGGCAGCTGTTCGAGGTGGCGGCAGTCGTCGCCAGCCCCCGTCTTGGGAGGTCAGCGAAGGATCACAAGCTCTCGCTCGGACTCCTGCGCGAAGCGATGCGCTCCGATGCAGCCGGGACCCGGCGTCTCCTGAACGCCGTGTTGGAGCTTACGGACGACGAGCGCAACGCCTTGGAAGAACTGCTCGATCGCACCGAGCTATCGAAGATCGTCCGCGCTGCAAACACCGTGGCCGAACGGCTCGACTTCCTCTTGGGGCTACGGCGGCTCCTCTACGCCGACGAGACCCGCCAGGAGTTCCGCGAGGTGGACCAACTCCACCCCATGCTTGTTCGTGAGCCGTGGGTCTTCGGCGACGAGTGGACGCAGAGCCTCAACGAGGCGGGGCTCACCCGCGTCGTGCGGAGCGCCGTCGAGGCTGCCAACTCAGACCGCCTCTTCGCTTCGAAGCCTGTGACGACGCCCTCGGGCAAGTCGGGGCGAGTGGACATGGTCTTCTACCGTCACTTGCCCGAGTCGGAGGGCCGCCGCCATCTGGTCGTGGAGCTGAAGCGGGCCAGTCGGACGCTCAACATGGCGGACTACTCGCAGGTCATGGAGTACGCCACCGCGATTACGAGCCACGCGGAAGTGACGGATTCCCAGCATCGATGGGACTTCTGGCTGGTCGGGACGGCGATCGATGGCACGCTGCGCAATCAGGTCCGAGGTACCGGCGCCCCAGACTTGGCGCACATCTCATCGGAGTTCCAGGTCTTCGTCATGACCTGGGGGCGGCTGCTTGAAGCCGCAGCTCGCCGCCACGAAGCACTGAGGCGTGAGCTGGACATCGTGTCCACGGAAGCGACCGCGACCGACTACCTCACGCGGGTCCACCAGGACTTCATTCCTCCGCTGCCACCAGTGGACGGCACGACGGACTAGAAGATCCGTCCAAAGCGGTCGCCATCGCCCCCGGAAGGCCGCCTGGCTACCCGAGTCCGCCCAGGAAGGTCCGGAAGAGCTTCGCGGCTTCCCGCTGCATGCCAGGCATCACGTGGGCGTAGGTGTCGAGGGTGAACGCGACCGAGTGGTGGCCGAGGCGCTCGGAGACGACCTTCGGGTTCACGCCAGCTTTCAGCAGCAGCGTGGCGTGCGTGTGCCTCAGGTCATGAGGCCTGATCCTGGGCAGCCCGGCTGCGGCGACGTGGCGGCGGAACTGCTCGCCGACCCAGTCGGGGTTCTCCCAATGGCCGTCGTCGCGGGTGAACACCAGGCCGAGGTCCTCCCAGCCGGCGCCGGCCGCGAGGCGCTGCTCGGCCTGAGCGATTCGCCGCGCCCGGAGCACGGCGACGGAGTCGTCGTCGAGGTCGATGGTGCGGACGCTGTGGTGGCTCTTCACGGTCTGTAGCTTCGGCGTGCCGTCGATCGACACCAGCGCCTGCCGGACGGACAGCCGCGCCTGGACGAGGTCGACGTCCTCCCACCGCAGCC
Organism: Actinomycetes bacterium; assembly: GCA_046566145.1. Classification (GTDB taxonomy): domain Bacteria; phylum Actinomycetota; class Nitriliruptoria; order Nitriliruptorales; family Nitriliruptoraceae; genus JBKHXF01. The sequence continues at coordinate 29,770 of JBKHXF010000024.1, read as the reverse complement.
CGAGCGCCTCGCCACGTCGCATGCCGGTCGTCGCGAGGACGAACCACAGCGCGTACAGGTGATCGTCGCGGACGTGGTCGAGGAACGTGGCGAGCTGCTCGGCCTCCCAGACCCGGATGCGCTCACGGCGGTCGGCAGCGGCGGCGCGGGCCGGCGGCGGATCAGCCAGCGGCGCGACGTTGCGCTTGAGCAGTCCCCAGCGGACCGCGTCGCCGAGCGCCTTGCCGAGCATCAGGTGGATGTTGCGGACGCTCTTGACCTTCAGTCCGCCCTCGCCGTCGGCGCGGCCGTTGCCGAGCAGCTCCGCGTACAGGCGGTTGAGGTGCGACGGGTTCAGGTCCTGCAGCGGCACGCCACCGATCCGCAGCGCGACGTGCAGACGGGTCATGCGCTCGTACTCGATCCAAGTCGTCTCGCGCAGGTTCGGCGGCTGCACCGCCGGCAGCCACTGCCCGGTCAGGTACTCCGCCACCGTGATCGTGGACGGTGCGACCGCGGTCCCGTCGCCCAGCGAGGCCAGCAGCTCCTGCAGGGCCTTGTCGGCGTCGCGTTCGGTCGCGAAGCCGGTGCGTCGGCGCTGCCGGCGCTTGCCGTCACCGTCCTTGCCGATGTCGACGATGAAGCCCCACGACACGGACGTCGAGGTGCAGTTGGTGCAGCGCTTGCCCTTGACGACACGGTCGCAGACGGTGCAGCGCTTGAACGTGGATCCCTTCATGATCCTCTCCTTCGGGTACGCGCTCAGTGCACGAACCGAAGGACCCATCGGGTTGGACAGGTCGCAGCCGCATGAGCTCACCCGGAGGAGAGGGCCGTCCGCGGTCACGCTGCGTGACGACGACCTCGAGGTTCAGGGCGCCGACAGGCGCCCGAACCAGCCGTCCCGAGCACTCGCTCACGGCGCGATCACGGCTGACGTGACCGCGTTGTGACCGCGCGACTCGAAGCGGACGACCCCCGCAAACGTCAGAACCCCCGAGAACACGTGGTTCTCGGGGGTTCTGCGTGGTAGCGGGGACAGGATTTGAACCTGTGACCTCCGGGTTATGAGCCCGGCGAGCTGACCGAACTGCTCCACCCCGCGTCGATGTCCTCGACCGTACCCACGCCGCGCGGGGACAGCCAACCCGGCTCCGGACGTCCGTGCGGTGTCCGCAAGGCGACGAGGCGCCCCCGGTGGGGGCGCCTCGTGCGGTGCGTGGGCCGGGTCAGCGTCCCAGCGCGCTCGCGTCGTCGGACTCCGTGGCCGCCGGCTCGGTCGGCTGCGGCGTCGGCTCGGGCGCGAGCTCACCGGCGGGCAGGCCCGACTCGGCGGCCGCCCGCTCGACGAGCTGCTGCGCCTCCTCGATGAGCTGCTGGTAGCGACCGAGGTCGCCCGCCTCCAGGGCGCGCTGCGCCTCGGCGAAGGTCTCGAGCGCGTCGATCAGCAGGCGGTCGACGTCGAGCGGCTGGTCCGGCGACGGTGCCGGGTCCTCGCCGTCGTCGGCGGACCCACCACCCTCGACCACACCGTCGTCGAGCTCGGCCCCGACCAACGACGCGATCGCCTCGGCGAGCGTGCGCTCGAACACCACCCGCTCCCCCATCACCACGACCACGCGGGCGAGCTCGGGGATCCGGGCCTGGGGCGACTGCAGGAACAGCGGCTCGACGTAGACGATCGACTCCTCGATCGGCAGGACGAGCAGGTTGCCGCGGATGACCTCCGACCCGGCCTGCGAGCGCAGGGTGATGTAGGCCGAGATGTCGTCCTCCTGCTCGATCCGCGCCTGCACCTGCTGCGGGCCGAGCACCGTCTGGTCGGACGGGAACTGCACCGCGAACAGCTCGCCGTAGTGGTCCGGGTCGGAGCGGGCGGCCAGCCACGCGATCATGTTCGGCCGCTCGCGCGCCAGGTACGGCTGGATGAGGACGAACTCCTCGTCCTGCTCGCCCGGAAGGCGCATCAGCAGGTAGTACGGCTCGAGCGGGGTCGCCTCGGGGTTCAGGTTCGGGTTGTTCTGCAGGCGGGCCGCGTCACGCGGGATCTCCCACGCGTCGGCCTTCGAGAAGAACGCGTCGACCCCGGGGATGTGGTAGGTCGTGTAGACCTGCGACTGCAGCTGGAACAGGTCCTGCGGGTAACGGAAGTGCGCCTGCAGTCCCTCCGGCGCATCCTCGAGGTCGATGTACGGCCCCGGGAAGGTCTGGCGCCACGCCTGCAGCACCGGGTCGTCCGGGTCGACGACGACCAGGTCGACCGAGCCGTCGTGGGCGTCCACCACGGCCTTCACGGAGTTGCGGACGTAGTTGACGGTCACGTCCTGCTCGGCACGCAGGACGGTGCGCTCGGAGTACGGGTAGAACGCCGAGGTCGTGTAGGCGTCCTGCACCCACTTCACCCGCCCCTCGAGGATCACCGGGTACGGGTCGCGGTCGAGGGTCAGGTACGGCGCGACGTTGCGGACCCGCTCGGCGACGGAGCGGTAGAACAGCATCCGCGAGTCCGGCTCGAGCAGGCTCGACAGGACGATGTTGGTGTCGGCGAAGTTCAGCGCGAGCACGGCCCGGCGGAGGATGCCGCCGAGCTCGACGCCACCGTCGCCGTCGTAGGTCGTCAGGACCTGCTCGTTGGCGCCCGGCTCCTCGTAGTCGAGCTCGTCGAACTGCGAGTTCACGATCGAGTAGGGCAGGTTCGGCGACTCGCCGTAGTAGATGCCCTGCTCCACCTCGGGCAGCAGCTCGTCGGCCCCGCGGGTCGGGATGTCGCGGGTCAGGAAGACCGGCTGGCCCTCGTCCGTCGCGGTGTTCACCCGGCTCGACACCAGGCCGTAGCCGTGCGTGTAGAACAGCGTGCGGTTCTGCCAGTTCTGCGCCTCGGACGGCAGCCCGGACTGGTCGAGCTCACGGGTGGAGAGCATCACCTGTCGCAGCTCGCCGTCGATCTCGTAGCGATCGATGTCGACGTCGTGGAAGCGGTAGAACGGCCGCAGCGCCTGCAGCTCGGCGTAGGTCGTCTCGAGCACCGAGCCGTCCCACAGCCGGATGTTGTTGATGGTGACGGAGTTCTCCTCGACCTGGGACGCCGACAGGTCGTTCTCGACCGTGAAGCGCTGCAGGTCGATGCCCTCGATGTCGTAGGCGGCCCGGGTCGCCTCGAGGTTGCGCTCGATGAACTCGCGCTCCCGGGCGAGCTCCTGCGGGTCGACCTGCAGCCGCTGGATGGCCGCCGGGTAGGCGCCCTGCAGCAGGATCGAGGCGAGCACCAGCAGGGCCACGGCGGCGCCGGGCAGCAGGAAGCCGCGCCGGCGGACGTTGACCGCCACCAGCGCGATCGCCACGACGGTGACGATCAGCAGCAGGTTCAGGGCCGGCAGCTCCGCGTTGACGTCGGTGTACGACGCGCCGGTGACCTGGCCACGGGGCGAGAAGTTCAGCAGGTAGCGGTCGAGCCAGTAGCCCCAGCCGCGGGCGGCGAGGATGAGGGCGAGCAGCGCGGAGAGGTGCGCCTTGACGTTCGGCATCACCTTCTCGCCCGGGTTCTCCGGACGGATGCCGCCGAGCAGGTAGTGCCCACCGACGGTGAGCATCCCGGTGAGCACCAGCGAGGTGAACAGCCACGACTGCACGAACTTCAGGAACGGCAGCTCGAAGACGTAGAAGCCGATGTCCTGGCCGAACTGTGGGTCCGGCTGCCCGAAGCTCTGGGCGTTGCGCCACAGCAGGTACGGCTCCCACTCGGCGCTCACGGCGAGCCCGGCCGTGAAGCCGAACAGCACCGCGATGCCGGCGATGAGCCACGGCAGGTACGGGTCGGCGAGCTGGCGGTACCGCTCGACGACGGCCTGCTGCGGGGTGGAGGGCACGAACAACGGGCGGATGCGCCGCACGACCAGCAGGTTCACGGCGATCAGCAGCGCGAGGATCCCACCGAAGACGGCGCCGAGCAGGATCCGGGTGCCGATGACGGTCGTGACGACGTCGCGGTAGCCGAGCGACTCGTACCACCAGATGTCGGTGAGCACGTTGGCGATGCGGTTCGCGAACACCAGCACCAGGACGACGGCGCCGACGACGATGAGTCCGAGGCGCTGCCTGATGGCGTCACGCACGGTGGAGGGTCCTTGGTCCGGGGACGAGGTCACCGACCTCGGGGGCACGCGGCCCACGAGCGTCGTGGGGGTGCACGGGGAGGGCGGGCGGGTGATCCGGCTGCAGGTCGATCGTGCCGGGTTCGGAGCGCCGCCGCCGGCGGGTCACGTCCCGGCGGACGGGAGCGCGGGCAGCAGGGCGCAGGCGCAGCCGTCGTGCGCCGGCGGCTGGCGGTCGCCGGACGCGAACTCGTCGCCCGGCGCTGCGGCGCCCTCGGTCACGTTGGTGCGACAGCGGTTCTCGGGGCAGCGCGACTCGTCGCCGAGCACCCAGCGGATGCGCTCCACGCCTCGCGCCCGCCACAGGTCGAGGGTGCCGGACGCGTACACCTTGGCGAGGTGCTCGTCGACCAGCGACTCGACGATGGGTCCCTTGAGGTCGCGGAACACCTCGCCGACCCGCTCGGACAGCGACGTGGCCGGCTCGCCGGCCTCGGTGCCGGCGCGCAGCGACGGCTGCAGCGTCGAGCGGATCTCGTGGGCGAGGACCGACTGGAAGGTCGCGGCGCTCGCCGGGACGCGCGACGGATCGCCCGTCTCGTCCTCGCCGAGGGCGTCGCCGGACAGCGCGGCGCCGTCGCTGAGCCCGGCGCGGTAGGCGGCGGACAGGAACAGCTGCGCGGTCGAGGCGAGCTCGGCGAGGTCCTCCTCGGAGGGCAGCATCCCGTCGACCTCGCCGCCCTTCTGCACGGCGTCGAGCACGGCGTTCTGGACGTCCTGCATGCCGCGCTTGAGCCGTCGCAGCATCCCGGGGCGCACGCCACCGAGCGACTGGGCGCGCATCCCGATGGGGTCGCGGTCGTCCGACTCGACGTCGGAGAGGTCGGCGTCGAACGGGTCCCCCTCGGTCGCGGCCTCGACGTCCCCGTCCTCGTCGGCCGTCGTCTCGTCCGCCAGCGAGTGCACGTCGTCCACCTCGACCCCGTCGTCCGAGGCTGCGCCATCCGGGGCGTCGTCCTCCGCGGCGTCGCCATCGGGCGCGTCGGCGTCGGCGTCGAGGACCTCGACCGCGGCGGCCGCGGCGAGGAGCTCCTCGTCGGTGTCGCCGTCGACCGGCTCGCCCTCGACCTCGTCGAGGCGCAGCGGGGTGTCGTCATCGGCCATCGTCCCGGCGACCCCGACCGGCGCGGACGCGACGTCGCCCTCGTGGGCCGCCGTGTCGCCGTCGAGGGCGTCGGCGTCGGGCTCGCTGGCCTGGCCTGTCGCGACCTCGTCGTCGTCCGCGCCGGCGGTCGACGCGCCGGACGGGCCGGACTCGCGGGCGGAGGCCACCCCGCCGGCGGGCAGCGCGTCGGCGCCGCCACCGGCGATCTGGGTCGTGCCGGAGGCGGACTGCATCGAGCGCACCGACTCCTGCACCCCCTTCATCGCGACGCGGAGCTCGCCGAGGAAGCGGTCCCGCGTGGCCTCGAGGCCGCGGATGTCCTCGGCGATGACGGCGCGCCGGCGCTCCGCGTCGGCGACGATCTTGGACGCGGTGCGGCGGGCCCCCTCGATCTCGTCGCGGGACTCGCGCCGGGCGGTCTCGAGCTCGGCCGCGACGCGCTCCTCCGCACGCTGGCGGATCACCGCCGCGGAGTCCTCGGCGGCGACCAGGATCCGGGTCGTCTCCTCACCGAGGAGCTTCAGTGCCTCGCGGGTGTCGATGGACGCGGCCGGGGTCGCCTCGGCACGCGCGACCGGGACGGCGCTCGCCGCGCCGCCGGACGCCTGCGCGGCCTCGAGGTCGCGCTCGAGCTCGCGGACGCGGCCGCGGAGCGTCGCAACCTCGTCGGCGACCTCACGGAGGAAGGCGGCGACCTCCTCGCGGTCGTACCCCCGCAGGGAGACCAGGAACTGGCGCGCGGCGATCTCGTCGGGTGTCAGCACGGCAAGCTCCGGTGAGGTGGTGCGTGCGGTCAGGGCCGGTGCGCGAGCATAGGCGGCCGCGCAACGCCACCGGGCGCCGAGGTCCCCCACCGCACGCGATCGTCCCCGACGATGCCCGGTCCCGGGACGGCGTCGACGCCGGCGGCTCAGTCGAGGATGCGCTCCGTGACGCCGGGACGCAGCAGCTCGTCCACGCTGCGGCCAACCCCCTCGACGGGGTCGAGGAGCTCGTCCAGGGTCGTGTCGACCGGCCCGACCCCGGTCTCGAGGTCCCGCACCGTGCCGACGAGCCCGCCCACCGGCCCGGGCTCGTCGTCGTCGCCCCCGCCACCGCCTCCCCCGTCGCCGTCCGTCGGCGGCGTCGGTCCGGGACGGCCGGGACGGCCCGGCCCCGGGGCGACGGGCGTGGGGACACCCGGAGCGGGCAGGTCCACCGGGCCGGCGGGCGGCGTCCCGATCAACGGCGCCGCGACGCCGGCGGCCTGGTCCTGTGCCCGCCGGCGCAGCGCCGCGTCGGCGGCCGCCCGCAGGTCGTCTGCGCCGAGGTCGCGCCGTACCACGACCACGCCCCACGTCCCACCGGCACGTCGCGTCGCCAGGACCTCGGCGAGCGCGTCCGCCGGGGCGAGGGCGGCCCGCTCCACCAGCAGCCGCACGGTCACGACGCCGAGCAGCACCGGCGCCGGCGGCCCGACCCGCCCGTCGGCGGTGGCGCGTGGGGCCAGCTCGGCGAGGGCGGCCTCGAGGCCCTCGTCGACGGCGACGAAGTCCCCGTAGAAGGCGGCGGTCTGCGGCTGCGTGCCGTACAGGGCCGCGAGCGAGGTGGTCAGCGCCGCTGCGGCGCGGTCCACGGCGAGGGGCTCGGCGGCCAGCCGGGCGTCCCACGGGTCGCTGGCGAGGTAGGTCAGCGGCGCCTCGGCACCGACGTCGACGCCGGCGAGCACCGACTGCGACAGCGGACCGAGGGCGACGTCACGGGCGCCGTCGACGCCGGCGCCGCCGGTGTACACGGCGACCCGGGTGGCGGGGGCAGCGTCGACCCGCCACGCCCCCTCGCCGGCGGCGGTCACGGCCCCGAGGCGGACGCGCCGGAGCCGGTCGACCTCCAGCAGGACCGCGCCGGCGGTGAGCTCGTCCTCGTCGGCGCCGAGCGTCAGGGCGCTGCCGGGCGCGAGCCGGGCCGTGCCACCGGCGACGGCCAGGACGACCTCGGCGCCGCCGGCGCGCAGCCGGGCACCGGGCCCGAGCCGCTGGCCGAGGGTGACGGTGTCCCAGCCGCTCCCGGCCGCGACCTCGAGCGGTCCGGAGCGAAGGACGACCTCGCCGGCGCCGAGCACGGGGGCGCGGGGCGGCGCCAGGACGATGCCGACGAGCACGACGAGGACGGCGAGGACGGCGGACACGCGCGACGTGGGAGCGGCGGCGTCCGTGGCGGGCCCCCCGACGGGGCCGTCCGGGTCGTCGCGACGCAGCGGGGAGGGGCCTGCGTCGAGCGTCGTGCTCACGGCCACCTCCTGCGGTCGGGTGAGGTCCGGCGGCCGTCACCGGCGCCGGCGGTCGTCCCCTACCTGTCGGCACCTGCCGGCAGGAGGTGGAGCACGACGTCGGTGCCCTCGTCGGGCTCCGAGACCACCTCGATCCCGGCCCCGAACCGGTCGAGGATGCGCTGCACGATCGACAGCCCGAGGCCGAGACCACCGTACCGCCGGGTCGCGCTCCCGTCCGCCTGGTGGAAGTCGCGCAGGATGGTCTCGAGCTCCTCGGGCTCGAGCCCCTGACCGCGGTCCCGGACCACCAGCTCGACGGTGCCGTCGTCCGCCTCGCGGGCCAGCACGGACACGGTGTCGTCGGAGAACTTCACCGCGTTGTCGAGCAGCTCCTCGAGGACGCGAGCGAGCAGGTCGGGGTCGACCTGGACGTGCGGCAGGCCGCGGGCGAGCCGGCGGGTGAAGCGGCGGTCGGGGTGGCGGGTGCGGAACGCCGCGAGCACCCGGTCGACGACGGGCGAGAGCTCGACGTCGGACACCTCGACGTGCATCCGGCCGGCCTCGAGCGAGGCGAAGTCGACCAGCATCCCGATGATGCGCTCGAGGCGCTGGGCGGAGGACGCGATGTTGGTCGCGAACTCCCGGGTCCGCTCGGGGCCGACGTCCTTGTGGCGCAGCACCTCGCTGTAGCCCTTGATCGGGGTCAGCGGGGTTCGCAGCTCGTGGGAGATGTTGGAGAGGAACTCGGTCTTCATGCGCTCGACCTCGACCTCCCCGGTGATGTCGCGCAGCACGTAGACCCGGCCGAGGCGCTCGCCGCCCGGACCCTCGAGCGGCGCCGCGGAGGCGGCGACGGGCACCGCTCGGCGCCCGCGGGTGACGCTGCCGCGCAGCGCGGTCGTGCCCTCGCCCGTGGGGTCGCCGAGCGCCGGAGCGAGCGGTCGACCGACCTCGTCCGTCCCCCGCAGCACCCGCCGCAGGGGCTGCCCGACGAGCCCCTCCCCGAGCAGCGCGGCCGCCGCCGGGTTGGCGGTCGTGACGACCCCGGCGGCGTCGACGGCGACCAGCGCCTCCCCCATGGAGGCGGTGACGACCTCGAGCCGCTGGCGCAGGTCCTGCTCGGTCACGGCGGCGGTCCGCAGGTCGTCCTCGCGGGCCGCCAGCGCGACGGTCATCTCGTCGAAGGCGCCGGCGAGCCGGCCGACCTCGTCGGTGCGGTCGGTCTCGAGGCGGGTGTCGAGGTCGCCCTCGGCCACCCGCTCGGCGGCCCGGGTCAGCCTGGCGACGGGAGCCGTCACCTGCCGGGCGGCGACGACGGCGAGCGCCGCCGCGACGGCGAGGCCAGCGAGCGCGACGAGGAACAGCGACCGGGTCGCGGACTCCTCCAACGCCGCGGTCCGGTCGGCCGCCTGCACGAGCACGACCGCGCCGAGCCGGCTGCCCGCCGCGTCGGCCAGCGGGGCGACGGCCACGTACGCGCGCTCCGCGCCGACCTGTAGCGTGCTCGTCCCGGCGTCGGGGACGTCGTCGGTGGCGAGGGCCGTCGCCAGCGCAGCGCCGTCGAGCCCGGGGCTCGACACCGTGACCGACGCGCCCACGACGACGGCCGCGCCGCTGTCGGTCTGCGCCGCCACCTCCGCGACGTAGGCCTCGTCGCTGACGGTGCGCACGACCACGAGGGCGCCGGCGAGCCGGTCGAGCTCCGGGGTGCCGTCCGCGGCGGTGGGCGCGACCGGCGCGACGCCGGCGGCCACGAGCCGGCCGTCCGCGAGGGCCACCATCCCGGCGGTCTCCGTGCCGGTCAGCGCCCGCAGGACGAGCTCGTCGCCGGCGAGCGTCAGCTCGTCGGCCGGGCCGAGCGGGCCGGGCTCGGCCAGCGTGCGGTCCCAGGAACCCACGACCCGGCCGGCGTCGTCGAGCAGCACGGCCGCGTCGGCCCCGGGCAGGCTCGCGATCGCGGCGGCCCGACCGTCCAGCGTGGCGGCCGCCCCGCTCGCGACGGCCGCGAGCTCGGCGTTGAGCCGGTCGCCGCTCGCGAACAGCGCGGCCAGGGCGCGCACCTCGTCGGGCCAGTCCGACGCGACCTCGTCGGCGCGGGCGAGCGCGAGGTCCCGGAGCCGGTCGAGCTGCTCGCGCTGGAGGTCGAGCGAGAACACGGCGCCGCCGGCGGCCGCGAGCAGCGTCACCAGCACGAGCAGCACGGCGACCGACGCGACGAGGAAGCGGGACAGCAGGCTCGACCGCGCCCGCCGCACGAGCCACGAGCCCGCGGCGAGCGACCCGAGGACCGACAGCGCGGCCGCCGGCGCGGGGCGGGACTGCACCACGACGTCGGCGGCCGCCCACAGCGCGAGGCCGCCGACCAGCCCGGCCACCTCGCGGCCCCGGCCGAGCGCCCCGCGGGCCACCGAGGTGGCGGCGAGGAGCCCGGCGACGGCGGCGGCGACGTGCACGGCCGGTGGCGCCAGGGTCGCGACGACCGGGAGGGCCACCACCCCGTCGCGGGCGTCGTCCGCGGTGGACGCGACCCGTCCCCCGACGCCGACCGCGACGAGCGCGTACCCGACGGCCCGGAGGTAGACCGGCCAGCCGACGGTGGTGGCCAGCAGCGCGCCGGCGGCGACGTGGCTGGTGGCGAGCGCGCCGGCGCCGGCGGCGAGCGCCGGCCACGACGGCGAGGTCCGGGCCCGCCCCGCGAGGGCGACGGCGACGAGCCCGGCCGTCACCGCCAGGCCGAGCACGTGCACCACGAGGTGCACCGGGATCACCACGCCGCCGATCATCGGCCGGAGTCTACGGGCGGGGCCCCCGGGACCGAGGTGCTCCGACCCGGCCGGTTCACGGGCCGAGGGCGATGGCCTCGGACGGGGTCCCGCCGGCCGCCAGCTCGCGCAGGGCGGCCACCGCGTCGTCGAGCGTGTCGATCGGCACCAGCAGGACCTGGCGCGACACGGCGGCGGAGCGGGCCTCCTCGAGGTTGCCGCGCGGGACGAGGAACACCGTCGCGGGGGGCTCGCCCCCGGCGCGCTCGGTCGCGCCGACGACCTTCTGCTGGATACCGCCGATCGGGCCGACGCGCCCGTCGGCCGTGATGGACCCGGTGCCGGCCACCACCGCACCGCCCGTCAGGTCCTCGTCGCCGAGCAGGTCCACGATGGACAGGGCGAACATCATGCCGGCGCTCGGCCCGCCGATCGCGCCCGCGTCGATGCGCACGTCGACCGGGAGCTCGACGTCGGTGATCAGCAGCGCCCCGACGTAGCCGAGCGCTGGGTCGTCCGGGTTCGGCAGCACCTCGACCGCGGTGGTCGTGGTCTCGCCGCCGCGGACCCAGGTGAGCTCGACCGTGTCGCCCGGCGTGGTCGCGCGGATCGCCTCGGCCACGGCGGCGGTGTCGAGGGTCGCGACGCCGTCGACGGCCACGATGACGTCGCCGACCTCGAGCGGCGTGTCGGTCAGCGCGGACGGGTCGCTGATCGCGGCGATCTCGGCGCCGTTGGAGATGGCCTCCACGTCGACACCGAGGTGGCGAAGCGCGGCGAGCTGCGCGTCGAGCTGGGAGGAGCGCATCAGCGCGGCGTTCTGCTCGGCGACCTGCTCCCGGTCCTGGTCGGGGAACAGCGTGCGGCGCGGGACCTGACGGACGCGGTCGTCGGCCGCCCCCTGCAGGAACTCCAGCAGGTCGAGCCGGTCGTCGACCAGCACGGTGGTCAGCAGCAGCTGCCCGCTGGAGGTGAAGGTGCGCTCGCCGGCGACCTCGACGATCGCGAGCGTGTCCTCGGTCGGGCCCGGGCGGAGCGCCACGTAGCAGGCCGGCTGGGTCTCGAGCGCCTCGCACGGCACGGCACCGCGCCCGACGGCCACCAGGGAGGCGACCAGGAGGAGGACGACCAGGAGTCGGCGCACGTGCGTGGTCCTTCGGGCCAGCGCGGGGGCCGCGGAGCGCGGCGGCAGACGGGAGTTCGGAGCCCGCGACGGTAGCGGAGGGGTGCGACCGTCCCCCTCCACGACCCCGGCACGCGGACGCCGACGCCCCCTCGGGGGACGTCGGCGCGTGCGCTGGCCGGGTCGCGCCCGGTGGGTCAGCTCCGGGAGAACAGGCCCTTGCGGCCGGCCTCGACCTCGTCGTGCGTGGTGACGCTCAGGCCGTCGACCTCCGCCGGCGCCTCGGTGCGTGCCGGGGGCACGGGCGGGGCGAGCGGCATGGCCCCGGGGGGCGCGTCCACCGATGCCGCCGGCGCGGTCTCCGCGTCCTCGGGGGCCGAGGCCTCCGCGCCCGCCGGGACGGCAGGGGCGGCGTCCGCCGGCGTCGCGGCCGGAGCCGTCTCCCCCGCCACGGTGGCCTTGTAGTAGGTCCGGAAGGTGATCGGGACCTCCTGGTAGACGCGGACGTCGGAGACGCCCTCGTCGTTGCGGAGGTGGTCGACCATCGCGAGGGCCTCCTCGAGGGAGCCGACCTCGTCGAGGCGTGCCTCGCCGGTGCTGGTGCGGTAGTGGACCGCGTGGCCCATGGCTCGTCCGTTCGTGCTCGCGTGCTCGGTCGCGGGTCTCGTCGGGGTCGCCGATGGGTGGCCCGACACCCGGTCATCGGCACGTCAGACGGCCGACTTGACCCCCACGCGAGCGACCGCGGCCGCCGTCCCCAGCACGAGCGTCGCGGCCAGCGCGGCGAGCGGGCCCTTCGCCGGCGGCGTCCCGCCGTCCGTCACCCCGGCGAGGGGCGCCTCGGTGACCTCGGCCGGCGGCGTCGTCACCTCGGGCGTCGCTGCGGGGTCCGGCAGCGGGGACACGACCGCCGGGTCCCCGCCCTCGGTCGCCTCGGCCTCGTCGGCGGTGGGCTCCGGGGTGGTCGGGTCCTCGGGGGTCACGTCGCCCGGGGTGGTGACGGCCGGTTCGGGCTCGCGCGGTGCAGCCGGCTCGACGGGCTCGTCCCGCGGGGTCGGGCGGGCCGCCGCACCGCCACCCGGCGTCCCGCTGCCGGACGGGACGGACGTCGCCCGGGCGGCGTCGATCCGCCCGTGGCCGTGCGTGGGGTCGGGGCCCGCCGGACCGAGGTCGACCGCGGTCTGGCGGATCCGTTGGACGGTGGCGCGGTGGTCCCGGCCCTGCGCCCGCAGCAGCGCCGCGAGCCCGGCGACCTGCGGGGCCGCGAACGAGGTCCCCTCGCCGACCCCGTAGCGGCGCTCCTGGTCGCAGCGGCCGCCGCCGAGCGGACGGCACCAGGTGGAGGTGATGTCGACCCCCGGCCCCATGACCGCGTCGGTCCGCCCAGCGTCCGAGAACGCGGCCCGGCGGTCGTCGCGGTCGGTCGCGCCGACGAGCAGCACCGGCGAGTTCTCCGGGTAGTCGGTCGCGTCGCCGGAGGAGTTGCCGGCCGCGGCGACCACGATGACGCCGCGGTCCCACGCGTACTGGACCGCCGAGACCGGTGCGGTCAGCGTCGCGAGGACCTGCGCCTGCGAGCTCGGGGCCTCCGCGAGCTCCAGCGAGAGGTTGATCACGTCGGCGCCGTTGTCGACGGCCCAGCGGATGCCCTCGTCCACCCGGCCGCTGGTGCCGCGACCCTGGGCGTCGAGCACCCGGACCGGCATGATGCGGGCCCGTGGGGCGACGGCGGCGATGCCGATGCCGTTGTCGGTCGCGGCGGCGGCGATGCCGGCGACCATCGTCCCGTGGCCGTTCTCGTCCTGGGGCACCCGGTCCCCGTCGACGAGGTCGAGCCCGACCACGCGGCCCGACCCGTCACGGAGGAGCTTCTCGCGCAGGTCCGGGTGGTCGAGGTCGACGCCCGAGTCGACGACAGCGATGACGACGCCGTCGCCGGTCGTGCGCGCCCAGGCCGCCGACGCGCCGATGCGCTCGAGGTGCCACTGCTGGGACCGGAACGGGTCCTCCGCCGCGAGCGCCGCCGTCGGGAGCGCCACCACCGCGAGCAGGGCGACCGCGACGGCGCGCCACCACCGCCGGCGCATCACGCCGGTGCGGGTGGTGGTGTGGGTCACGGCGACGGCTCCGGGCCGGTGGGGTCGGTCTGACCGTTCTGCGGCCGCCCGGCGAGGGCGGGCACCCGGGTCAACGACCGTGGTGTGCCCCGGGTTGCGCGTTCGTCTGGACGGGCGCGTGCCGCCCGTCCGCCGGCTCGTCGGTGAGGTCGATGACGTCCTCGGACCCACGGGTGGCATCGCTCTCGCCACCGGCGTCGCGCGGCTCGATGGCCGACAGCGCGCGGGTGAAGGACTCGATGGACGCGCCGGGGTCACGCTCGCTGCGGCCCGACCAGACGGAGCGGACGAGCACGGCGACGAGCACGAGGATGGCGGGGACGAGCAGCAGCTCCACGGTGCGACCTTCGAGGGTGGTGCGGGAGGGGGCAGGACAGGTGGTGCGGGAGGGGAGGACCGACCCCCGACGGTACCGGGGCACGTCCGGACGGCCGAGGGCAGCGTGTGCCCGCGCGCACGACCCGGCGCCGTCGACCCCGGCCGCACGCCGGGGGCCGCACCGGGAACCTCGTGAGGCGGGCCGGTTAGGCGCCGGCGGTCGGGCTGCCGCCGTCCGTGGGCGCGTCGTCGGTCGTGCGGCGCCGCAGGGCCGCGGTGATGCCGGCCAGCCCCCCGACGGCGACCACGCCGGCGGTCGCGGCCCGCACCGTGGAGCGGCGGACCCGGGCGCCGCCGAACGCGAGCCAGTCGCGGTGCTCGGCGACCAGGCCGGCGAGGGCGTCGCGGTTGGAGTGTCGAGGCTTCCAGCCGGTGGCGACCAGCCGGTCGACGCTGACGACCCACGGGTGCATCAGGTAGTGGACCATGCCGGCGGGGGCCTCCCCGAGGCCGGCGCGCCACAGCCGGTCGGCGAGCGCGAACGCGACCTCCTCCCCCACCTCGGCGACCTTCCGCCCCGAGATCGCGACGATCTCGTCGAAGGAGAGCCAGCCCTCGCTCGAGACGTTGTAGGCGCCGTCGAGGTCGTTGACGGTCGCGTGGGCGAGCGCGGCGGCGACGTCGTCGACGTGGGCGAACTGCATCGGTGGGCGGTGCCCCTTGACCATCGTCATCCGCGGCATCTCCATCTGGCGGGAGATGAAGTTCTGCACGCCCGGGCCGGCGACGATCGAGGGCCGGAGCACGGTGAGGGCGATCTCGGGGTGCTGCTCGGCCCACGGCCACAGCCACCGCTCGACCTCGAGCTTGTGCTCCGCGTAGGAGAAGTCGGGGTTCGCCCGCAGGGGGGCGTCCTCGTCGAGCGGGACGTCGTTGTCCGGGTGGGCGCCGTAGACGACGGCCGACGACACGTAGACGAGCCGGCGCACGCCGGCGGCCGCGGCGGCCTCCGCGACGTTGCGGGTCCCCCCGACGTTGACGTCCCACATCGCCTGCTCGTCGCGCAGCGGGTCGAGTTGGAAGGCGAGGTGGACCACGACGTCGACGCCGGTGAAGCGCTCGACGATGCCGGGGTCGCGGACGTCGGCGGCCTCGAGCTCGAGCCCGGGGGCGGTCAGACCCTCGGGCACGTGCAGGTCGAGCCCGAGGACGCGCTCGATGGCGGGCTCCTCGGCGAGCGCGGCGACGAGCCGACGCCCGATCAGGCCCCCGACCCCGGTGATGGCGACGCTGACCACGGTGCTGCCCTCCCGCTCCGCCGCCGGGCTCGCCCCGGGGCATCCGCTCGTCCGTCACCGAGCCTACGTCCGGGCACGGGGATGTGCGCCGGCGGGCCGCAGGTCCGTGGCGCCCGGGTCGCGGCTCGGCCCGGGGGCTGCGAGACTGGCCGCATGAGCGACTTCCCCTTCCCCTTCCCGGCCGGTGACGGCGACGACGACCTCCCGGAGCAGATGCGCCGGATGATGGAGGCCGTCTCGGCGCAGATGCAGGCGCTCGGCGGCATGGGGGCGCTGTTCGGCGCCCCCGTCGACGGTCCGGTCGACTGGGCGCTGGCCCGGCGCGTCGCGCTGCAGGTGCTCGCCGAGGGCGACCGCTCGCCGAGCGACGGCGAGGTCGCGGCACACGAGGACGCGCTGCGCCTCGCCGAGCTGTGGCTCGACGACTCGCCGCTGCCGTCGCCGCCCGACGCCGGGCGGTTGGTCGTCGGCTCGCGGTCGGTGTGGCTCGATGGGGCGCTCGAGGCCATGCGCCCGCTGATGGAGCCCGTGGCCGCCGCCTCGGCCGCGGCCATGGCCGGGCTGGCCCAGCAGCAGCTCGAGGAGGTCGACCTCGACGCGATGGGGCTCGGCCCGCTCGCCGGGATGCTGCAGGGCGTCGACCTCGGCGCGGCGATGCGGCCGATGGCGGCGATGCTGTCGGGGATGCACGCCGGGCAGGCGCTCGGCGAGCTCGCCCGGCAGCTGCTGACCTCCACCGAGCTCACGGTCCCGACCGCCCCGCGCGGCGTCGCCGTGGTCCTCGCCCCCAACGTCCGCGAGGCGTTCGAGGGCTGGGACCTCGACGTGCGCGAGGTCACGATGACGCTGGCGCTGCACGAGGCGGCCCACCGGCGGCTGTTCCACGCGGTCCCGTGGCTGGAGGGCCACATCCACGACCTGGTGGGGCAGTTCGCCGCGGCCACGGAGGTCGACGGTGCCGCGCTGCAGGCCATGGCGCAGGACCTGATGGTCGACGTGGACCCGGACGACCCCGACTCGCTGGAGGAGGCGATGCGCCGCGCCGGGGAGTTCCGGCTCGAGCCGACGCCGACCCAGCGGCGGGTCCTCGAGCGGCTGCAGGGGGTGCTGGCGCTGGTCGGGGGCTGGGCCCGACGCGAGGTGGCGCGCGCCGCGGAGGACCGGCTGCCCGGCCTGGCGCGCGTCGACGAGGTGCTGCGCCGGCGACGCGCCACCAAGGGCGACGGCGAGCAGACCCTCGAGCGTCTGCTCGGCCTCGACCTGACCCCCGCCGACGAGACGGTCGGCGACCTGTTCGTCGCGGCCGTCGAGGGCGCACGCGGCCCCGACACGCTGCGGCGCGCCCTCGCCCACCCGGAGAACCTGCCGGACGCCGAGGAGCTCGCCGACCCGACACGCTGGCTCGAGCGCCTCGAGGCGGGCTCCGACGTCCCCGACGACGCCTCCGCCCTGTTCGGCGACCTCGGGGACGCGCCCGTGGAGGCCACGGCGGACGAGCGGATCGCCGAGGCCCGGGAGGACGACGGGCCCGACGCCGGCGACGGGCCCACCGACGGCCCCACGCCCGCCTGACTGCCCCGGGCGGGCTCAGGCCCGCCGGTCGCGCCCGTCGAACCCGTCGACGTCCTCGACCTCGTCGGGCTGCTCCGTACCGGCAGGCGCCAGCCGTGCCTCCGCCCACGTGACGCCGTCGAGGAACGACCGGGCCCGCTCGACGTGCGGGTAGCGGTCCAGCAGCGCGTGGAACGCCGGCGAGTGGTCGGGGTGCACCAGGTGGCACAGCTCGTGCACGAGCACGTAGTCGAGCACGTGCTCGGGCGCCGAGGCGAGCCGGTCGGAGATGCGGATGGTCCGGTCGTCGATCGTGCAGGAGCCCCACCGGCGTCGCATGCGCGCCGACCACGTCACGGAGGTGGGCCGGACCCCGTCGACGTAGGCGTCGGCGAGGCGGGCGGCGCGGGCGGCCAGCGCCTCGTCCCCCCCGGCGTCGGTCGCGCGCTCGCGGCCGACGACCCGGGCGACGAGCCGGGCGATGAGCCGCTCCTCCTCGGCCGGCGGGAGCCCGGCGGGGAGCTGGACGACCACGACGCCGTCGCGGGCGTAGGCGCTGGCGGAGCGCCGCCGGCGCGTCGAGCGCTGCAGCTCGAGCGGCGGGATGGCCCCGCGGGCGGCGCGCCGCTCGACGGTCCGGGTGGGGCGGGAGGGACGAGACGCCAGGGACACGGGCACCTCCTGTGCGGCCCGCACGCTACCGCCCGGGGGTGACCGGTCGGTGGCGGGCACCCGGGTGCCGCCGGGGGGTGGTGACGACCGGCGGCAGCACGCCGCCGGCGCGAGCGCAAGCCCTCGAGCCGGATCGGTCCGTCGGCGCGCGACCGACGCGCGTCACCGTCCGACGCTCCTCCGCGGCCCGATGTCCACAGGTTGTGGAGCGGTTGTGGACACGTTCCCGCAGGTCACGAGGACCGCACCCGGCGGTGGCCTCCCGGACCCCACCCCGCAACCCCCCGTTCATCCCCACCGCCGTCCACAGCTCGTCCACACGATCGCCTGTGGAAATCCCCAGCGCCTGTGGACAGCACGGTTGACCTGCCCCCCGGGCCGCGGCGTACGGTGCGGGGGACGTGGTCGCCGGCGGCGGCAGGCGGGTCCGCACCTTCCGGGGAAGGAGGTACGGGCTGCGCGCCCCGCCGGCGCTCCACCGCCGACCGACCGACTCGGACACGCGCCCCAACGCCGCCCGAGCCAGCCGGTCGGACGACGCCCACGGCGGTCCCCCCGACCGCCCGGACGCGACGAGGCCCGACCCCTCGCGGGGTCGGGCCTCTGCGTGTCGTCGACGCGTCCCCGCCCGGCGGGCGCGGGGCGGGGGGTCGGGATCTCAGAGCAGCTCGAGGGTCACGGTGCCGTGCCCACGCGAGCGCAGGCCGATGGCGTCCGCGGCGGCGCGGGAGAGGTCGATCTCCCGCCCGGCGATGAAGGGGCCGCGGTCGGTGATCTCCACGACGACCGACTGCCCGGTGCGGGGGTTGGTCACGCGCACCATGCTGCCGAACGGCAGCTGCTTGTGGGCGGCGGTGAGCTCGTTCGGGTCGAACGTCGAGCCGTCGGCCGCGGTGCGGCCCGCGAATGCTGCGCCGTACCAGGAGGCGACACCGGTCCAGGTGCGCTGGACGGTCGCGGCGGTGCGCTCGGCACGCTCGGGGGTCGGGGCCGGGCGCGGCACGCGGACCCGGGTGTCGGTCTCGAGCTCGGGGAGCTCGGTCGCGGCGGTCACGTCGCCGGCGGCGACCACGTCGCTGCCCCCGGCGAGGGGGTCGGAGGCGCCGGGCACCTCCGGGTCGTCGGCCGCGAGGAGGTCGAGGCCGCCGGCCCCGGCGATGCCGCCGGCGCCGAGGATGGTCAGGGTGGACACCGCGAGCACGGTGAACCGGCGTGCGGGACGGGCCAGGGACGTGGCGCGTCCGAAGTGCACGGCTCGGTTGCGTCGCATGCAGGACTCCTGGAGGAGGGGACAGGGAGGGCGGATCCGGAGGGGACGGATGGCGGCACAGCGGCACGCCGGGGGTTCCGTTGGGGGTTCGGGGATCCGTGGAGCGGTGCGTCTCGCACCGCGGTGGCACCGGGAGGTGGTGCCGAAGGGGTGCCCCAGTCTACCCGAACTGCTAACCGTTGCAAGCGTTACGCTCGCGCTGGTGAGCGTCGGTGGGGGCACGACCGAGGGAACGGCAAGGGCGGCGCCCATCGTCCCTGTCCGTGCGTCGGATGCGCGGACGCGTCCGGACCCGCCTGTGGACGGTCCGACTACGCTCCCGACGCCGAGCCGCGACACGCAGGAGCCCCCGATGACGGAGCACGCGAAGGCCGCCGCCTTCTTCGACCTCGACCGGACGCTGATCAGCGGCTCGTCGGTCTTCGACTTCGGCGTCATCGCCTGGCGGCACAAGATGATCCCGACCGGGGACCTGCTGCGCGACGCGGCCAACGCCGTCGCCTTCCGCCTCTCGGGTGCGACGGACGAGAAGTCCGAGGCGGTGCGGGACCGCATCCTCACCGCCGTCGAGGGCGGGCAGCAGGCCGACCTGATCGCGCTGAACGAGGAGATCATCCCGCGGCTGCTCACCAAGGTGCGTCCCGAGTCCAAGGGGCTCGTCGAGATGCACCACGAGGCCGGACGCGACTGCTACATCGTCTCGGCGTCGCCCATCGAGCTGTGCGAGCCCCTGGCCAGGGCCCTCGGCATGGAGGGCGCGATCGCGACCCGCTCGGCGGTCGCCGACGGGGTCTACACCGGCGAGCTCGACGGCCCCTTCGTGTACGGCGAGGGCAAGGCCGAGGCGATCGAGAAGCTCGCCGCCGAGAAGGGCTACGACCTGCGCCTGTCCTTCTCCTACTCCGACTCGGCGTCCGACCTGCCCATGCTCGAGATGGTCGGGCACCCCGTGGCCGTCAACCCCGACGGGCCGCTCGAGGCGGTCGCCCACCAGCGCGGCTGGCCCATCGTCATCTTCTCGCGGCGGACCAAGCAGGTGGTGAAGAGCACGACCGCCGTCGCCGGCGCCGTCGCCCTCGCCGGGGCCACGTACGGGCTCGGCCGGCGCCACGGCCGCATCGTCGCCGAGGCCGCGCGGGCCCGGTCGGTCCTCGACCGGCTCCGTCGCTGACCCCGCCGAGCGCCCCGTGGACCTCGCCCTCCCCCGCGTCACCCGCAGCCCCTACCTCGTCGAGCTGATCGCCGACGCGGAGCGGCTTGCCGCCGTCGTCTCCGGTGCGCCCGAGACCGCGCGACAGGCGGCGCGGGAGCCCCTGCAGTCGACGTCGGCCCTGCACACGTGCCAGCTCGACGGCTCCCCGATGACGCACGTCCCGGACCTCGGCGTCACCATCGCCGACCTCGACCCGGCGGCCCTGCGCGACGGCACGGGGCTGTCGCTGCCCGCCGCGACGGACGACGGTGAGGCAGCCGAGCCCGCCGGGTGGCTGGAGCTGCTGGCGCGACACGGGCGGGACCTCGAGGACGTGCCGGACGAGGCCATCACCACGCTCGAGTACGTCGGCGCCCGCGCGGCGCTGGCGTCCGACGACCTCGTCGAGGGCCTGTTCGCGGACACCGAGCGGACGCTCGCCACCCTCCACACGCGGCTGACGCGCGGCCTGGTCGAGCCGGAGGCCGCCGGCGCGCTTCGCGCCACGGACCAGGCGGTCCACGACGGGGCCTCCGGCCGGATCCTGTACTTCCCGGTCGAGCCCCGCGACGTGCCCGCCCGGCTGGCCGTGCTCGGCGGCTGGCTGCAGACCGCCGGCGCGCGGGAGCACGCCCTGGTCGTGTCGGGCGTCGTGCACGTGACGCTGCTGGACGTCCACCCCTTCGAGGCCGCCAACGGGCGCCTCGCCCGGGCGGCGGCGCGCCTGCTGCTGCGGGCACGTGGGCTCGACCCCGATGCCCTCGCCCAGGTCGACGCGGCGCTCGCCCGTGACCCCCTCGGGTACCAGGAGGAGGTCGCGCGCACCCGCCGGCGGCGCGACACCACCGTGTGGCTCGAGCGGTGGGGCGAGGCCGTCGTGGCGGGACTGCGGGAGGCGGCCCGTCACCTCGACGCGCTCGACACCGCGGTGCCCGACCGGGCCGAGGCCTTCGTCTCCGGCCGCGCCCCGACCGCCGACGGCGGGGCCGGCACCACCTTCACGGTGGCCGACTACCGGGCCGACGTCGGCGTCGGGCCGGAGGAGGCGCGTGCGGACCTCGCCGCGCTGCTCGACGCCGGGCGCGTCGCCCGGGCCCCCGGTGCCCGGGGCCTCCGGTTCGACACCGTGCGCGGTTGACCGACCACCCGGGGCCCGTCGGTGCCGCGCGGACCGTCGGGGTCGGGCCGTGCGTCCCGGTCAGGTCGGGACCGTGGACCGTCGCCGCCGGCGTGCCCCCGTGCGACGGTGGCGGCAGCAGCCACGAGAGGGAGCCGACCATGAGCACGCTGCCCCGGCCCGTCGACCACGCGGGCCTCGAGGTCCTGACCCTCGCCGAGTGCGTCGCGCTGCTCGAGGAGGGCTACGTCGGCCGCCTCGCGTTCGTCGACCGTGGCGAGCCCGCCATCCTGCCGGTGAACTACCGGACCCACCACGGCTCCATCGTGTTCCGCACCGCCATCGGCTCCAAGCTCGACGCGGCCGCCGTGGGCCGGCCGGCGGCCTTCGAGGTCGACGGGATCGACGAGACGTACCACTCCGGCTGGAGCGTGCTGCTGAAGGGCAGGCTCGTGGAGGTCGACGACGCGAGCGAGGTCGCGGCGCTCGAGACGCTGCGGCTGCGGCCCTGGGCCGCCGCGGTCGAGCGCCCGTACTGGGTGCGCCTCGTCCCGACGGAGATCTCCGGCCGTCGCATCCCCTAGGGCGTCACGACGCCCAGTCGTCGAGCTCGAGCCGAGCCTCGATGTCGCGGACGTGGTCGCGCGAGCACTCCGGGCAGAGCCAGTTCCACCCCTCGTCGACCACCTCCAGCGCCCAGGTCAGCACGGCGTGGGGGTCCTCGGCGGGCGTGCCGCAGAGCGTGCACGCCGACGGCGGGTCCCCGGCCTCGTGCGGCGGGGCCGGCTCGGGCGCGGGGGGGCGGCCCTCGGTGGTGCCCTCGGTGGTCACGAGGTGGGTCTCCGTCGACGTGGGATGGAGCGTGGGCGGGGCGGGTGCGCTGCGGTCGACCGCAGAGCCTACGTGCAACGGCGCCGGCGGTCGCCCCTCACCGCCGCCGGGTGGTTTCGCGCCACGGCGACGGGGCGTGCGGCCGACGGGGAACGGTGTGCGGAACCGGGACGAACGTCCTGGGTGGTCGGTGCACCTCCGACCGTTAGCATGGCAACGACCGCGGGTGGCCGGCAGCCACAGGGAGCGCGGTCAGGGAGACCGCACGTGACCACCCCAGCGGAGGCACCACGCAGCCTGCTCGCACGCCCCGAGGCCGGGGCGACGGCGACGGAGTCCGTGCGCGCATCCCTGGTCCGGCTCGCCGAGCGCTTCCGCCCGCAGGACGCCCGCGGCGTCGACGCGGCCTGGGTGCTCGAGATCGCCGAGCAGCAGCCCTACACGGTGCACGTGCGCGACGGCCGCTGCCTGATCTCCCCCGGGGCGGCCGACGCACCCGTGGCGCGGCTGCGGACCGACGCCACGACGTGGGTCGACATCGTCGACGGCCGGATCGACGGCATCGCCGCCTTCGCGGCGAACCGGCTGACCGTGTCGGGCGACCTCAACCTCGCCCTACGACTCGAGACCATGTTCACCCCGGGGCCCGAGGCCGCGCGGCTGCTCC
Organism: Actinomycetes bacterium; assembly: GCA_046566145.1. Classification (GTDB taxonomy): domain Bacteria; phylum Actinomycetota; class Nitriliruptoria; order Nitriliruptorales; family Nitriliruptoraceae; genus JBKHXF01. The sequence continues at coordinate 7,366 of JBKHXF010000024.1, read as the reverse complement.
GCACCGTCCACACGACGGTGAAGGGCGTGCGGCTCGAGTCCCTCGTCGCCGGCGCCGGCACCCCCGTGCTCCTGCTGCACGGCCTCGCCGCCAACAAGCTCTCGTTCCTCCCGACGCTCGACGGCCTGTCGGCCACGGGGCACGAGGTCCACGCCCTCGACCTCGCGGGGTTCGGCAAGTCCGAGAAGCCCCTCCCCACCGGCCGCCGCTACACGATGGGGTGGCAGGCCACCCTCGTGCACGGCTACCTGGCGCGCCGCGGGATCCGCGAGGCGTACGTCGTGGGCAACTCCATGGGTGGCCGGGTCGCCACCGAGCTGGCGCTGCGCCACCCCGGCAGCGTCCGCGGCATCGTGGGCCTCGGGTCGGCGGTCGCGTTCGACGAGTACCAGCGCCTGAACCTCGTGAACAAGGTCGCCCAGTGGCACTGGCTGGGTGCCGCCCCGCTCCCCGCCCGGGTCCGGTGGATCGAGGCCCTCATGGCGGACCTCTTCCACGACCCGACGGTCCTGCCGCCCGGCCACGTCCGCGCCGGCGCGGAGGAGGTCGTGCAGTACCTGCGCGACCGCGGCTACCGGCTCGCCGTCGCGGCGGCAGCCCGCCACCTCGCCGGCGAGCGCGCGGACACCTACTGGACGCGGCTCGCGAGCCTCTCGGTCCCGTCGCTGTGGATCTTCGGTCGCCAGGACCGGCTGGTGTCGCACCGGTACGCGGCGCGGGTCAAGCAGGCCCTGCCCCACGCGCAGGTCGAGGTGTGGGACCGCATCGGGCACGTCCCGCAGTTCGAGGCCCCCGAGCGGACGACCACCGCCATCGCGGAGTTCACGGCCCGGATCGAGGCCGGCCTCTGACCTCGCCCGGCGGGGTGGTCAGGCGGGTCGGGCGGCGCCGTCCGCGGGGGCCCGGCCGTCGAGCCACGCGCCGACCACGGCCAGCGTGGCGTCCGGGACCTCCAGCATCGGCACGTGGCCGACGTCCTCGAAGACGTGGTGGTCCCAGTCGGGCCGGCGGGCGAGCAGCCCGTCGATGACCGGCCGGCCGACGAGGCGGTCCCGGTCCCCCCACAGCAGCAGCGTGGGGCAGGCGATGGCGTCGATGGCCCGACGGGTCCGGGACCTGCCGGTCCCGACGAGCAGCCCCATGAGCGACTCGGCGGCCGCGACGAAGGCCGGCAGGCGCCACCCCAGCTCCCGACCACGGGCGGCGCCCTCGACGCCGAGCTCGTGCACGGCCGGGTTGACCACCCGGTGGTCGGCGTAGATGAGCCTGCTGGTCTGGCGGTAGAGCTGCTCCGGCGTCAGGCGGCGGTAGCGGGCGGCGAGGACTCGGCGCCCGACCCCGGGGAACAGGAACGGGGCGAAGGTCACCAGGGCCGTGACCGGCACCTTCGTGGCGGCCTTCACCGGCGCCGGCAGCCCCGGGTTGACGAGGACGAGCCGCTCGACGAGCTCGGGGCGCCGCGCGGCCACGAGGACCGAGATCATCCCGCCCATCGAGTTGCCGACCAGCACGACCCGCTCCCAGCCGAGGGCGGCCGCGAGCGCACCGACGAACCGTGCGTTCGAGGTGACCCGCGCCGCCGTCTCCCGTGGTGGCTCGGTCTCGCCGAACCCCGGCAGGTCGCAGGCGACCACGGGGGCGCGCCGCCCCAGCCCGCCGATCACCTCGAGCCAGTTCGTGGCCGCACCGCCGAGCCCGTGCACGAGCAGGAACGGGGTCGCGTCCGGGTCGCCCGGCCCGTCGTGGCGCAGCACGCGCACCCTCGTCCCCTGGACGTCGAGGTGCTCGGTGCGGACGCCGGCCCAGCGCTCGTGGCGCTCGCCCCAGTCGACCGTGTGACCTGCGGTGGCGGTGCTCACGAGCGGGTGCTCCTCGGGGTCGCGGTGCGGCGAGCGTAGGTGCTCAGCGGCGCAGGGCCGCCACCGCGGCGTCCGGGTCGGTGACCGGGGCGTCGCACGTGAAGCCGTGGCACACGTACACGGCCGGGTGCCCATCCACCTGCCCGCGGTGCGACAGCAGCGGCCCCCCGACGGTCGCCGCCTCCTGCGGGGTCGCCACCGCGACGACCGTGCCGACGCGCGGCGTGGCCAGCACGGCCCGCTGGAGCGCGTCCCGCGCCGCGCCGGCGGTGCCCACGACGGCCACCTCGGTCGGCTCGGCCGCGAGGAAGGTGGCGGCCTGCAGCAGGCGCCCGTACCCGGTGGCCATCCGCGCGACCTGCCCGGCGTGGAGGTTGGCGAGCGCCTCGGCGCGCTCGCGCCAGCCGTCGTCGCGGGTGTGGAGCGCGAGGCGGGCGAACACCCCGGCCAGCACGGAGTCGCCGGCGGGGGTGGCGTTGTCCCACGTCTCCTTGGGCCGCAGCACGAGCGTCTCGGCGTCGTCGGCGGTCTGGAAGTGGCCGCCGGCGGGGTCGGCGAAGCGGGCGACGGCGTCGGCGGCGAGGTCGTGTGCCCGTGCGACGTGGCCGACCTGGCCGGTGCCGCCCACGGCCTCGGCCAGCGCGAGGTGCGCGTCGGCGAGCAGGGCCACGTCGTCGAGGAACGCGCCGGCGCCGACGTGCGGGCCGGACCCGTCCCGCCCGTCGTGCGCGTCGTGGTGCAGCCGCCCGTCGACCACGAGCCGCCGCTCGAGGGCCTCACAGGCGCGCTCGGCTGCCTCGACCCACGCGGGACGGTCCAGCAGGCCGCCGGCGCGGGCGAGCGCACCGATCGCCATCGCGTTCCACGAGCACAGCACCTTGTCGTCGAGCCCGGGTGCGACGCGCTGTGCGCGACGAGCGTGCAGCGCCGCCCGGACCCGGTCGAGGTCAGCCGCGAAGGCGTCGCCGTCGAGGCCGTGCGCGGCCAGGAACTCGGCGCGCGAGACCGGCTCGTGCAGGACGTTGGCGCCCTCGAAGTTCCCCGCCGGGGTCACCCCCCAGAACGCGACGAAGGTGTCGGGGTCCGCGCCGGCGGCCACGACGACCTCGCGCAGCTCCGCGTCGGACCACACGAAGAACCGACCCTCCTCCCCCTCGGAGTCCGCGTCGGTCGCCGACCAGAACACGCCGTCCTCCGCCCGCATCTCGCCGAGCAGGTAGGCGACGATCCGCTCGGCGACCTCGGTGAGGCCGACGTCGCCGGTGATGGCGGCGGCGAGGGCGTACGCGTCGAGCAGCAGCGCGTTGTCGTACAGCATCTTCTCGAAGTGCGGCACGAGCCAGCGGGCGTCGGTCGAGTAGCGGGCGAACCCGCCGCCGACCTGGTCGTGGATGCCGCCGCGGGCCATCGCGTCGAGGGAGTGCACCGCGGCCTCGAGCGCGCCCGGGTGGCCGGTGCGCAGGTGGTGCTCGAGCAGGAACCCGATGGTCATGGCCTGCGGGAACTTCGGCGCCCGCCCGAAGCCACCGAGGTCACGGTCCCACGCCTGCCCCACGACGGTCTCCGCCGCCGCGTCGCACACGGTCGGGTCGAACGCGGCCGCCGGCGCGGTCGGTGCGTCCATCCGCGCGAGCGTGGCGAGGATCGAACCGGCCGACTCGAGCACCTCGTCGCGCCGGTCCGTCCACGCGTCGGCGACGGCCTCGACCACCTCGTCGAACCCGGGCATCCCGTGCCGGCGGGTGCGCGGCCAGTAGGTGCCGGCGTAGAAGGGCCGCCCGTCGGGCGTGAGGAAGACGCTCATCGGCCAGCCGCCCCGGCCGGTCATGGCCTGCACCGCCTGCATGTAGACCGCGTCGACGTCGGGCCGCTCCTCCCGGTCGACCTTCACGTTCACGAACCGCTCGTTGAGCACCTGGGCGAGCACCGGGTCCTCGAACGACTCGTGCGCCATGACGTGGCACCAGTGACACGACGAGTACCCGACGGACAGGAAGACCGGCACGTCACGTTCCCGCGCCTCGGCGAAGGCGACCTCACCCCACGGGTGCCAGTCCACCGGGTTGTCGGCGTGCTGGGCGAGGTAGGGGGAGGTCGCGTCGACGAGGCGGTTGGGCACCGTGGGGTCCTGCGGTCCGGGGGTCCCGAACGTACGCGGGTCAGGCCTCCCGGGAGGCCTCCACCCCGGCCGCCGGCGCGGGCTCGTCGGCCAGCTCGGTGAGGTCGACGGTGAGGTCGTCCACGCCGTCGAGCCGGCCACGGGCATCGAGGTCGGCCGCCCCCCGACGGACCGGGACGACGACCCGGACCATCGCGCCCCCGAGCCGCGGCGAGGTCCCGATGCCGATGCGACCGCCGTGCGCGCGGACGAGGATCCGGGCGACGGTCAGGCCGATGCCCGTCCCGGGGCTGTGCTCGACGTCGGCGTTCCCCCGCGCGAACGGCTCGAACACCTCGTCACGGAAGTCGGCGTCGATGCCGGGACCCGCGTCCTCGACCGAGAACGACACCACCTCGTCGTCGACGTCCACGCTGCACAGGCACCGGCTGCCCGCCGGGCTGAACCGCAGCGCGTTGTCGATGACGGCGGCGAGCGCCCGCGACAGCCGGTCACGGTCCGCGTCGATGGTGCCGTCCACGAGGTGGACGTCCACCCGCTCGGCCTCGCTGCACCGCGCGAGCGCCTCGGCGACGAGCGCCTGCAGCTTGACCGGGCGCCGGTCCGGCACGTCGGCGTCGTCCTGCGCCACGAGCAGGAGGTCGAGCACCAGGTCCCGCAGCCGGACCGACTGGCGCACACCCGAGTCCAGCACCGTGCGCAGCAGCGGGTCGTCGTTGCGTCGCCGGGCCGTCTCGAACGCGCCGCCGATCACCGTGAGCGGGGTGCGCAGCTCGTGCGACACCGCCGTGAGGAAGCGCGTGCGCACCGTGTGGGCGCGGTCGGTCGCCTCGAGCGCCCGCTCGAGCGCCCGCGTCGCCGCGGCGCGCTCGGTCGCGTCGTGCGCCGCGAGGACCGCGACCTCGGTGCCGTCGACCTCGACCCGCTGCCGGACGACGTCCACCGCCTGGAGCTGCCCGTCGTCGGCGTCCCAGACGACCCGGAGCTGCTGCGCCGGCCCGGGCGGCGGCGGCCGGCGCAGGTCGGTCCGCTCGGCGATGCGGCCCCGCACCTCGACGCCCTCCTGGCTCCGGGCTCGCCGGTTGGCGTAGACCGCCGCACCGTCGCGGTCGTCCACCCACACGGCGACGTCCACGGCCTCGAGCACCCGGTCGAGGCCGGCGACCTGCGCCGCACGGCGCGCCCCGTCGGCGTCGGCCTGGCGTTGCAGCCGTGCGGCCCGCAGGTGGACGTCGACCCGGTGGTGCAGCTCCGCGATGGAGCAGGGCTTGCGGACGAAGTCGGACGCACCGGCGACGAACGCGCGCTCCAGCGCCTCGGGCTCGCTCGACCCGGTCAGGACGAGCACGGGGAGCCGGGCCGAGTCGTGCACCTCGCGCAGCGCGGCGAGCACGTCGAGCCCCGAGCCGTCGGGCAGCCGCAGGTCGACGAGCACCACGTCGGGGAGGTCGGCGAGGATCGCCGCCGCGGTGCCCTCCACCCGGTCGTACCGGACGATGGTGACCCCATCGCCCCGTCGGGTGCGCAGCACGGTCTCGATCAGGAGCGCGACCTGCTCGTCGTCCTCGACCACGACGATGCGCTCCGGCTCCCCCATCGTCGTGCTCCCCTCCCCGCGGCGTCGGACCGACCTCGTGGGCACGGCCCGCGTCACGGTCCGTGTCCACCCTGCCACAGAACGGAGCCGAGCGGTAGTCCCATCCGTCCGGTTTCGTGCGCGGTCGCCGGGGCACGGTGGGAGCGTCGGCAGGAACCGTGCCGAGCAACGGCGAAGTCCCACGCACGAGCGCCTGCAGCGGGCGGGCGCGCCCCCCGAAGGACACGCACCGATGCGTCGTGCACGTCTCGGCCGTCTGGCCGTCGTCGCCGCGCTGGTCGCCTCGACCACCGCCGCGCTCCCGGTCGACCAGGGCCCCCTCGTCCAGCTCCCGCTGGGCGTCGGTGGGTTCCAGTCGGCCAACATCACCTACCTCGGCACCCTGGTGAACGAGTCGCCCTCGATCGGCGGCCGCGTGCTCGAGGTCGACGGACAGCCGCGCCTCTACACCACGGGCGCGAAGGGGCTGTCCATCTACGACCTCTCGAACCCGGCGCTTCCGGCCCTGCTCGGCCTCCTGCCGCTCCCCCACTTCCAGAACGAGGACGTCGACGTCTCCGACGACGGCTCGCGCGTCATCATCTCGGTGGACACCGCCGGCGCCGACACCCGCGGCCGCGCCGGCCTCGGTGGCATCCGGATCGTCGACACCTCCAACCCGGCGAACCCGGTCCTGCGGGGCTTCATCTCCTCGTCGAACCACACGACCACCTGCGCCGACCCCAAGTGCGAGTGGCTGTACGGCTCCTCCGGGCGCATCTTCGACGCCACCAACCCCGACGCGATCGTCGACACCGGCAAGCGCTGGGCGCCCACCGGGGTCTCTGGCGCGCACGCGCTGAACCGCGACGAGGCCGGGATCATGATCTCGGACACCAGCCCGCGTCTCGTGCTCGACGTCTCCGACCCGGCCAACCCGAAGGAGATCTCGCGCGGGTCCGTCGCGGCGAAGTTCGGCCCGGACGGGCTGCTGCAGCACAACAACGTCCGGCCGAACGCGCTCGAGTGGACGCCCCGCGAGGAGGGCGACGACGACCCGCGGATGCGCGCCGGCGAGCTGCTCATCGGGAACTCGGAGTCCAACGTCCGGCCCTCCTGTGGCGGCAACGCCGGCGGCCTCTCCACCTGGTCGATGGTCGACTTCGACAAGGGCACGCCGATCACCCAGCTCGAGGTGTTCCGTCCCATCAACGGCACCTACACCAACGGCGACCCGCGCGTGAACGCGCTCGGCTGCTCCGGGCACTGGTTCACGGTCGACGGCAACACCGTCGCCGCCTCGTGGTACGAGCACGGCGTGCGCGTCATCGACGTCGACCCGGCGACCGGCAAGTTCACCCAGAAGGGCTTCTTCCAGCCGGTGGTGACCGAGGCCGGCGCCGCCCACTGGGTGATCGCCGAGGACGGGACTCGCTACATCCTGTCCATGGACTACGCCCGCGGCATCGACATCCTCCGCTACGACCCCCAGGCCCCGGTGCCGTCGCAGGAGGAGTTCGACGCCTCCTGGCTCGCGAACCTCGGCGTCGTCGGCCCGAACGCGTCCGCCGAGCGGTACCTGTGCCGCCTCGGGGTCACCCAGCAGGGCTGATCTGGCTCGCACCACGTGACGCGCTGGCGGTGGCTCCCACCGCCGGCGCGTCGCGGCCGCGTTCTGGAGCAGGTTGGTCAGCACGTGCCGCAACCGGTCCGGGTCCACCTCGACGACCACGTCGCTGGCGGCGAGGTCCGTCACCACCTCGGTCCGAACCGCCAGCGTCTGCTCCTGCGCGAGGTCGCGCAGCCACGCAT
>JBKHXF010000023.1:0-2998 GCA_046566145.1 Actinomycetes bacterium | reverse complement strand
ACGAGGCGGACGCCCAGATGCGCGCGTTCGTGGAGGCGCAGGTGGAGGAGCAGAGCCTGCCGTTCTTCCTCTCCGGGATGGTGTACGACGACGGGGTGATCGACCCGCGCGACACCCGGACCGTGCTCGGCATCTGCCTGTCCGTGATCGAGAACGCCCCGATCGAGGGCACTGACCGCTTCGGCGTCTTCAGGATGTGACATCACCCCATGACGTTCTTCACTCCTCCGCTTCGCTCCCTCGCGAACAACGCCACGGGGACCCCGAAAGGCACGCGATGACCGTCAACCGACTGCTGGTGGCCAACCGTGGCGAGATCGCGCGCCGGGTGTTCGCGACGTGCCGACGCCTCGGCATCGAGACCGTCGCGGTGCACTCCGACGCCGACGCGGGGCTGCCGTTCGTGGCCGAGGCCGACGCCGCCGTACGCCTGCCCGGGAACACGCCCGCCGAGACGTACCTGCGCGGCGACCTGATCATCGAGGCTGCCCGGCGGGCCGGCGCCGACGCGGTCCACCCCGGCTACGGGTTCCTGTCCGAGAACGCCGACTTCGCCCGGCAGGTCGTCGAGGCCGGGCTGACCTGGGTCGGGCCGCGCCCGGAGTCGATCGAGCAGATGGGCTCCAAGGTCGAGGCCAAGAAGCTCGTCGCCGCGTCCGACGTCCCGGTCCTCACCGAGCTGAGCCCGGCCGACGTCACCGCCGAGGACCTGCCGCTGCTGGTGAAGGCGTCCGCCGGCGGTGGCGGCCGGGGGATGCGCGTGGTGCGCGACCTCGACGCGGTCGCCGCCGCGGTGGCCCAGGCGTCCGACGAGGCGGCGTCCGCGTTCGGCGACCCGACCGTCTTCTGCGAGCCGTACGTCGAGCACGGCCGACACGTCGAGGTCCAGGTCGTCGCCGACAGCCACGGCATGATCCTCGTCCTGGGCGAGCGCGACTGTTCCATCCAGCGCCGGCACCAGAAGGTGATCGAGGAGACCCCCGCGCCGGGGCTGTCCGAGGAGACCCGCGCGGCCCTGCACGCGGCGGCGCGCGCGACGGCCGAGGCGGTCGGCTACGTCGGCGCCGGGACGGTGGAGTTCCTCCTCGACCCGGCGACCGAGAAGTTCTGGTTCCTGGAGATGAACACCCGGCTCCAGGTCGAGCACCCGGTGACCGAGTGCGTGTTCGGCGTGGACCTCGTCGAGCTCCAGGTCGCGGTGGCCGAGGGCGCGTCGCTGGCGGACCTGCCTGCGTCCGTGGCGACCGACGCGCCTGTCCTGGCGGAGCTCTCCGGCGACCCGTCGATCGGCGGGCGACACGCCGCGGAAACCCCTCAACTATTGACGGGTCGGCGGGGGCACGCGGTGGAGGTCCGGCTCTACGCGGAGGACCCGGCGCGCGACTGGCAGCCGCAGAGCGGCCGGCTGACCCGCTTCGAGGTCCCCGACGTCGACGTCGACCTGCTGCCGCCGACGTCCTTCGGGGTGCGCCTCGACGCCGGGTTCCGCGCGGGCGACGAGGTCGGCACCCACTACGACGCCATGCTCGCGAAGGTGGTCGCCTGGGGCCCCACCCGGGCGGCGGCGCTGCGGCGGCTGGCCGGGGTGCTGGCCCGCGCCGAGATCCACGGCGTGCGCACCAACCGCGACCTGCTCGTCAACGTGCTGCGGCACGAGGCGTTCGTGGCCGGCGAGGTGAGCACCGACTTCTTCGACCGGCACGACCTGGCGGCGCTGGCGTCGGCACCGGCGGACGTGACCGCGGTCCGGCTCAGCGCGTTCGCTGCGGCGGTCGCGCTCGCGGAGCAGGACCGCGCGCGCCGCACCGTGCAGCGCGGCGTCCCGGTCGGCTGGCGCAACGTCGTCTCCGCCCCGCAGCTGACCCGGTTCTCCCTCGACACCTCCGCGACCGGCGGGGCGGCCGGAGCCGGCGAGCAGGTCGAGGTGCGCTCGTACGGCGGTCGCGACGGCTACATGAGCGCCGACCTCACGGGCCTGCGGGTGGTCGCGGCGGGCGCCACGGACGTGGTCCTCGAATACGACGGCACGCGGCGCACCTTCACCGTGCACACCGCCGGTGACGGGGTCCTCGACGTCGAGTCCTCGCTCGGGCACGTGCCGCTGCGCCGGGTGCCGCGGTTCGTCGACCCGGCCGACCAGGTCGCGACCGGGTCGTTGCTGGCGCCGATGCCCGGGACCGTCGTCTCGGTGGCGGTCGAGGCCGGGGCGACGGTGAGCGCCGGCGACCCGGTGCTCGTGCTCGAGGCGATGAAGATGCAGCACACCGTGGCCGCGCCCCACGACGGCGTGGTCACGGACATCCCGGTGTCGGCCGGGGAGCAGGTGGCGGCCGGGGCGGTCCTGGCCGTCGTACACGAGCACGACCCGGACCAGGGGCAACCGGCCGGCGACAGCGAAGGAGCAGGGGCATGACCGAGCAGATCGCGTTCACCGAGTCCGAGGAGCGGCAGGCACTGCGGCGCGAGGTCGCCAAGCTCGCCGCGTCGTACGGCCGTGAGTACTTCACCAACGCCGCCCGCAGTGGCGAGAAGACCACCGACCTGTGGCTGGCGATCGGGAAGAACGGCTACCTCGGCATCAACATCCCCGAGGAGTACGGCGGCGGGGGCGGCGGCATCGGTGACATCGCCGCGGTGTGCGAGGAGCTCGCCGCGCAGGGCTGCCCGCTGCTGATGATGGTGGTCAGCCCGGCGATCTGCGGCACGGTCATCGCGCGGTTCGGGACGACAGCGCAGAAGCAACGCTGGCTGCCCGGCATCTGCGACGGCACCGAGACGATGGCGTTCGCGATCACCGAGCCCGACGCGGGCACCAACTCGCACAACATCACCACGACCGCGCGCCGCGTGTCCGACGAGCAGGGCGACGGGTGGGTGCTCAAGGGCCGCAAGATCTACATCTCCGGCGTCGACGAGGCCAGGAACGTGCTGGTGGTCGCACGTACCGAGGACGCCAAGACAGGCAAGCTCAAGCCCTGCCTGTTCGTGGTGCCGACGG
>JBKHXF010000022.1:0-250271 GCA_046566145.1 Actinomycetes bacterium | reverse complement strand
TGACCCGGCGCATCCACGTGCGCGTAGTGACGGTTGTCCGTCTCGTACTCCACGTGCGACACGTTGATCGTGATCCCACGCTCACGCTCCTCCGGCGCCTTGTCGATCGCGTCGAACGCCATCGACTTCACGTTCGGGTTCGCCTTCGCCAGAACGTTCGTGATCGCCGCCGTCAACGTCGTCTTCCCATGGTCAACGTGACCGATGGTCCCGATGTTCATGTGCGGCTTCGTCCGCTCGAACTTCTCCTTGGCCATCTCGACACGCCTCCTGGGTGGTCCGTGGTGTCAGGTGTCCGCGTCCGGCGCGGGCCTCGCGCTCGTGCGGTGGTGGGTTGCAACGAGGTGCGGGGCGGGGCGGTGGCCCTGGCCCGCGAGGTGCGCGACGTCGGGTGGACGTCGCCGGTGAACGTCGAGCGCGACACGACGCCCCCGGGTGGCCGGGAGGCGGGCGCGTCACGCTGGTGTGGTGTGGTGGAGCCGGCCGGACGCTCTACGTCCGCCGGCGCCGTAGCGGCGGGTGGACTCGAACCACCGACACAGCGATTATGAGTCGCTTGCTCTACCTCTGAGCTACGCCGCCGTGTGTGGCGGACCGCGTCGGTCGTGACGGGCACGGCCGGTCGCGGAGAGCCCCCGCGCGGAATCGAACCGCGGACCTCTTCCTTACCATGGAAGCGCTCTGCCGACTGAGCTACAGGGGCGGGGTGGTGCGGCCGGGGAGGGTAACCGTGCCCCATCCCCCGCGGCGAACCGGGTTCCGGTCACGTGCGGCGGTCGCAACGGGGTGCGGCGGTGCTCGCTGGCTGGTGGTGGGAGCAGGATTCGAACCTGCGAAGGCTAAGCCAACCGGTTTACAGCCGGGTCCCTTTGGCCACTCGGGCATCCCACCGCGTCCCGACCGGGGTCGGGCGCGCGGGGATGGTACGGGTGTCGCCCCGCGCCGCCAACCCGGCGCCGGGGCGACACCGAGTCGGTCCGTCGGCCGCCGGGACCGGCCGCGCCGGCGGTCGCGGGTAGCCTTCGCCGCCACCCCGCAACGCCGCCGACCAGGAGGTCCCCCGTGGCCGACTCCAGCTTCGACATCGAGGCGACCGTCGACACGCAGGAGGTCGACAACGCCATCAACCAGGCCAGCAAGGAGCTGGCCACGCGCTACGACTTCAAGGGCACCGACACCGAGGTGGCCTGGGAGGGTGGCCGCGAGGGCATCCGCATCGTCAGCGCATCGGAGGACCGCGTGACGGCCGCGCTCGACGTGCTGCAGGAGAAGCTCGTCAAGCGGAAGGTCTCGCTCAAGGCCCTCGACGTCGGCGAGCCCCGCGACATCGCGGCCGGACGCAGCCGCATCGACGTGACCCTGCGCACCGGGCTGTCCAGCGACCTGGCCAAGCAGATCGTCAAGGACATCAAGGCGACCAAGCTGAAGGTCACCCCGACCAACATGGGGGACAAGGTCCGCGTCGCCGGCAAGTCGCGCGACGACCTGCAGGAGATCCAGGCGATGGTCCGCTCCAAGGACTACGACGCCCCGCTGGTGTTCACCAACTACCAGTGAGGCAGCGGTGACCGCGGCCGGGGCGGGTGCGGCGTGACGCCCCTGACGCGGGCGGCGCTGAACCGCACGACGCTCGCGCGGCAGCTGCTGCTGGAGCGCGCGCCGCTGGGGCCGCTCGAGGCGGTCCGACGCCTCGGGCTCGTGCAGGCGCAGGAGCCCGCGTCGATGCACCTGTCGCTGTGGTCCCGCCTCACCGACCTCGACCTCGCCGACGTCGACGACGCGCTGCGCTCCGGCGCGCTGGTCCGGGGCTCGTCCGCCCGGCTGACGCTGCACGTCGTCGCGGCCGAGGACCGGGCGTGGCTGCACGCGGCGATGCTGCCGGCACTGCGGGCCTCGCGCGTGCACGACCGGCGCTACCGCGACGCCGGGCTGGTGCCGGCGGACGCGGACGCGCTCGTCCCCGGGTTGCTGGCGTTCTGCGCCGAGCCGCGGACGAGGGACGAGGTCGAGGCGTGGATCGCGGCCACGGCCCCGGCGCTCGACGCCGCGTGGGCCTGGTGGGCGCTGCGGTCGCAGGCGGGGCTCGTGCACGCGCCGGCGGCGGACGAGCCGTGGTGCTTCGGGGCCCGGGTGCGGCACCTGGCGCCGGCCGACGCGGACCCGACGCTCGACCCGACCGAGGGCACCGACGCGCACCTCGACGCGGTGGGACGCCTGGTGCTGCGCTACCTCGCGGCGTTCGGGCCGGCCAGCGCGCAGGACGTCGGGCAGGCGACGATGCTGCGGCAGCGGGTCCTCTCGCCGGCGGTCGCCCGGCTCGACGACGCGCTCGTGACCCGCCGGGACGAGGACGGCCGGACGCTCCTCGACGTGCCCGACGCGCCGGTCGTCGACGGGGACGTCCCCGCACCCCCGCGGCTGCTGCCGATGTGGGACAGCACCCTGCTCGCGTACGCCGACCGGGGCCGGGTCCTGCCGGAGCCGGTCCGGAAGGTCGTCATCCGGGCCAACGGCGACACCCTGCCGACGTTCACCGTGGACGGCCACGTCGCGGGCCTGTGGCGGGCCGTCGACGCCGGGGTGGAGCTGCACGCGTTCGGCCCGCTGCAGGACGCGGCCTGGGACGGGCTCGAGGCCGAGGCGCTCACCCTCCACCGCGCCGTGTCCCCCCGGGACCCCGCCCCGTACCACCGGTACCGCCGCTGGTGGGACCGGCTCCCCGCCGGCGGCACGACCCGCGTCGTGGCCGCCTGAGCCCGGTCGGGCACCCTGCCCCCCGAGCCGCGCCGGCGGTGCGCTGCGAACCCCGCGCGCGGCACGTCGACCCGCCACGTCGACCCAGCACGTTCGACCCAGCACGTTCGGCCCGGGCCGCGCCGGCCGACGACACCGGACCACGAGGAGCACCGTGCCCGAGGGCCACACCATCCACCGGCTCGCCCGCGACCACCGCGAGTGGTTCGCCGGCGAGCGCGTCAGCGTGTCCTCCCCGCAGGGCCGCTTCACGGGCGCCGGCGTCGTCGACGGCGACGTGCTCGAGCGCACCGACGCGTGGGGCAAGCACCTGTTCCACCACTACGAGGGCGGCGGCATCGTCCACGTCCACCTCGGGCTGTTCGGCAAGTTCCGCCGGTACGCCACGCCGCCGCCGGAGCCACGCGACACGGTGCGGATGCGCATCGCGACGGGCGCGAACGTCGTCGACCTCACCGGCGCGACGGCGTGCGAGCTGCTCACGCCCGACGAGAAGGACGCCATCCTCGAGCGGCTCGGCCCCGACCCGATCCGCCGCGGCGCGGACCCGGAGGTCGCCTACGCGTCGCTGCAGCGCCGGCGGATCGGCATCGGCCGCGCGCTGATGGACCAGGCGGTCGTGGCGGGCGTGGGCAACGTCTACCGGGCCGAGGTCCTGTTCGTGCACGGGCTGCACCCGGAGGTCCCCGCCAACGAGGTCGACGAGGCGACCTGGTCGGCGATGTGGGGGACCCTGGTCGAGTGGATGCGCCGCGGGGTGCGACAGCGGCGCATCATCACCACCGACCCGGAGGAGATCGGCGTCCCGCACCACCGGATGAAGCGCGCCGACCGCCTGTACGTCTACAAGCAGGACCGCTGCCGCCGGTGCGGCACCGACATCCGCCGCTGGGACCTCGCGGGCCGCTGGGCCTACGCCTGCGAGTCGTGCCAGCCGCCACCCTGACGCCGCGTCCGCCACACTCCCCCCGGCGCCGGACGACCGGCCACACCGACCCAGACAGGAACCCGCCTCATGGCCGACGACCGCAGCGACGGCCACGTGCCGGACCTCTCCGACGAGCTCGACGACGACCGGCTCCTCGGGGCGGCGCCTGATCCGACCGCCCACCGGGCGTGGTCACCGACGACCGCGAGGGTCGTCCTCGCGCTGTGCATCGCGCGCTACGTCGTGCCGATCCTCGCGCTCGGGTACGCCGCGCGCGTGCTCGGGTCGTTCGGCAGCGGCGAGCTCGACGGTGGCCAGGTCGTGCTGCTGACGCTGCTGCGCCCGGCGAAGGAGACGCTGCTGTTCGCCGGCGGCGTCCTGCGGGTCACCGGCGAGCCGTCGCCCCTGCTGCTGTTCCTCGCCTACACCCCGCTCATGATCGTCGCCGTCTGGGTGTTCTTCCTCCTCGGGCGCATCCACGGCCCAGGGCTGACCTCGCCCGACGAGGAGACGTGGCTCACCCGCATGGTCCCGCCGCGGTACGTCCGGGCGACCCAGCTGCTGCTGGTGGACCGCGGCCCGGCCATCGCCATCCTCGCCCGCATCGTGGCGGCGCCCCCGACCATCCTGGCGGCCGCCGCCGGCACCGCTCCCGTGAACGCGCTGCGGTACCTCGTCGCCGACGCGGTCGGTGCGGTCATCTCGTTCGGCATCATGCTGGGGCTCGGCGTCGCGCTCGGGGAGGCCTACGAGCGGGCCGGCACCCCGGTGACGGTCGCGACGTTCGTGGTGCTGCTCGTCGCCATCTCCCTCGCGCAGAACTGGTTCCAGCGAGAGGTCGCCCGCATCGACGCTGCCGGCGAGGGTCCCGTCGCCCCCGAGGCGGGCTGACCGGGGAACGGCGACGCCCCGGCTCGGAGCCGGGGCGTCCCTTGTGGTGCGGTGGCCGGGGGTCAGGCGAGCTGGCCCATCTCGCGTGCCTTCTGCTCGAGGCGCGCGACGCGCTCCGGGATCGGGGGGTGGGTCGAGAAGAGCTTGCCCATCTGCAGCCGACCGCCGAACGGCGCCGAGATGTACATGTGCGCGAAGGCGCTGTTCGTCTCGGCGGGGACGCCGCCGGCCTGCAGCCGCCGGGGGTCGTTGGCCCCGGCCTCGAGCTTGCGCAGCGCCGAGGCGAGCGCGAGCGGCTTGCCGGTCAGCTCGGCGCCGGTCTCGTCGGCCAGCGACTCGCGCGACCGGGTCACGGCGAACTGGATGAGCATGGCGGCGATCGGCGCGAGCACGAGCAGGGCCATCTGCCCGATGGCGTTGCCCGGCCCCTCCTCGTCGTCGCGCCCACCACCGAGGATCGCGCCCCACATCGCCATGCGGGCGAGGAACGTGATGGACGTCGCGATCATCGCGGCGACGGAGCCGACGAGGATGTCGCGGTTGTAGACGTGCTGGAGCTCGTGGCCGAGCACGCCCTCGAGCTCGTCGGGGGTGAGCGCCTCGTACAGGCCGCGGTTCACGCAGACGGCGGCGTTCTCCGGGTTGCGGCCGGTCGCGAAGGCGTTGAGCTGCGGGGACGGCGAGACGTACAGGCGCGGCATCGGCTGCCCGGCGCGGGCCGAGAGCTCACGGACCATCGCGTACACGTCGGGGTACTCGGCCTCGTCCATCGGCTGGGCGCGGGCCGCCTTGATGGCGAGCTTGTCCGAGTAGAAGTACGCGGCGAAGTTCATCGCCAGCGACACGAGCAGCATGAGGGTGAGGAAGGTGCTGCCGCCCGTCCCGGCGTCCAGTGCGCTGCCGAGCGCCAGCAGGAGGCCGGACAGGCCGGCGAGCAGGACGAACGTCTTCGCGGACTTGAACATCGCGGTCTCAGGGCTCCTCGCGGGGTCGGGACGGGTCCGGGTCGGTCACCAGGGTGAACGCCCGACGGGTGGGTCGGCGTTCCCGGGGGCACCCGACGTTCGTACCCCGACACGTGACGGGACCGGGCACGCGGCCCGGTCCCGTGACGGGTGCGGGGTCGATCAGCCGGCGGCGATCGTGGTGACGGTCGCGTAGTCGGTGATGATCGACACGAACAGGCCGAGGACGATCGTCGCCACCGCGAGCAGGCCCACCACGGCGGAGAGGTTCAGGCCGGGCTGCAGCGCCGGCGCACCCTCACGCGCGGTGCCCATCCACATCGTCGCGGCGAGCCGCAGGTAGTAGAACATCGCGATGACCGAGTTGATGACGACGAAGCCACCGAGCACGTAGCCGAACACGGTGCCGGCCTCGACCGCCGCGAAGAAGACGTAGAACTTGGCCCAGAAGCCGACCATCGGCGGGATGCCGCCGAGCGACAGCAGGAACGTGGTCATCCCGAGCGCGAGCAGGGCGTTGCGGCTGCCCAACCCGGCGTAGTCCGCGATGGACCGCTCGCCGGTCCTGCGGTTGACGGCGACGACGACGCCGAAGGCCCCGATGTTCATCACCGCGTAGGCCGCGAGGTAGACGACGACGGACTGCACGGCGCTGTCGTTGAGCGCCTGGTTCCCGGCCTGCGCGATGCCGAACGGCACCAGCATGTAGCCGGCCTGGGCGACCGAGGAGTAGGCCAGCAGGCGGACGACGTCGCGCTGCTGCAGGGCGATGAGGTTGCCGAGCGTCATCGTCAGGACGCCCAGCACGCCGAGCGCCGGGGCCCAGGTGTCGGCCAGCGGCTCGAAGGCGATGAACGTGACGGAGATGAGCCCGGCGAAGCCGGCGGCCTTGGAGGCCACGGCGAGCATGGCCGCCACCGGCATCGGGGAGCCGGCGTAGGTGTCGGGCGCCCAGAAGTGGAACGGGACGGCCGAGACCTTGAAGCCGAAGCCGACGATGACGAGCATCACCGACGCGAGCAGCAGGGCCACGGGGGCGTCGCCACCCCGGATGGCCTCGGCGATCCCGGTGAGCGAGGTGGTCCCCGTGAAGCCGTAGACCATCGACATGCCGAACAGCATCAGCGCGACGGAGAGCACGCCGATCAGGAAGAACTTGATGGCCGCCTCGGAGGAGTACAGGTCCCGCTTGCGCAGGCCCGCCATCACGAACCCGGGGATCGACACCGTCTCGAGCGCGATGAACAGCGTCAGCAGGTCACCGGCGCTCGGCATGATCAGCATGCCGATGAAGCTCGTGACGAGCAGGAAGTAGTACTCGCCCTGGAAGTAGCGGCCCTCGGCGAAGTACCGCCAGGAGATCCCGAGGATCGCGAGCAGCGCGACGAGGAACACGACCTTGAACACGACGGCGTACGGGGTGACGGTGAACGCGCCGCCGAAGGCCACGCGCTCCTCGCCCCACAGGGCCAGCGTGAAGCCGAGCGCCACCAGCGCGCCGATCCCCGCGATCGGGTTGGCGAGCTGCTTGTAGTCGCCGCGCAGCACGACGTCGGTCGCCAGGATGACGAGCGCCGTCACCACGAGCGAGAGCTCGGGGGCGACTGCGAAGAAGTCGTAGTTCATCGTCGGTCCTCGGTGTGGACGGGGACCCGGGGCGTCAGAGCCCCAGGAACCCGACGAGGTTGCTCACGGCGGCGTCCTGGACGCCGAAGATGACGACCGGTGCCACACCCATCACGAGGATGATGAGCACCAGCGGGAGCCAGGAGGCGTACTCGACGGCCATGACGTCGTCGAGCTCCTCGTCCGCCCACTGCGTCGGCGGGGTGCCGAGGTTCACGCGCTGGAGCATCCAGAGGAAGTAGCCGGCGGTGAGGACGGTGCCGACCGCGGCCCCGATGACCAGGGCGAGGTAGAGACCGCCGTAGTCGTCGGCCAGCGAACCGCCCGGCTCGATGGCGGCCCACATCGCCGTGAACTCGCCCCAGAACCCGGCGAGGCCCGGCAGACCCAGCGACGCGACCGCGGTGTAGGTCAGCAGCACCCCGTAGCGCGGCATCTTCGTCAGCATGCCGCCGCCGATGTCGGCGATCTCGTACGTGTGGTAGCGCTCCTTCATGGAGCCGGCGAGGAAGAACAGCAGGCCCGTGATGACGCCGTGCGCGATGTTGCCGTACAGCGCCGCCTGGATGCCGGTCTCGTTCATCGCCGCGATGCCGAGCATGACGAAGCCCATGTGACCGACCGACGAGAACGCGATCAGGCGCTTCACCTGGGTCTGGGCCAGGCAGCACAGGGAGCCGTAGATGATGCCGATGACGGCGAGCACGCCGATGACCGGCGCGAACGCCATGGCGCCCTCGGGGAGGATCGGCAGGGCGATGCGGATGAAGCCGTAGGTGCCCATCTTCAGCAGGACGCCGGCCAGCAGCACGGAGCCGATGGTCGGGGCCTCGGTGTGGGCGTCGGGCAGCCAGGTGTGGAACGGCCACATCGGGACCTTGATGGCGAACCCGAGGAAGATGCCGAGGAACGCCCAGACCTGGAAGGTGCGCGAGCCGAGCCCGGCGGCGTTCGAGAGCTCGATGATGTCCCACGTGGTCGCGCCGGCCTGGAAGTAGATGGCCAGGAAGGCGACGAGCATGAACACCGAGCCGAACAGCGTGTAGAGGAAGAACTTCACGCTGGCGTACTCACGACGCGGGCCGCCCCACATCCCGATCATGAAGAACATCGGGACGAGGACGATCTCCCAGAAGATGAAGAACAGGATCAGGTCGAAGGCGATGAACGTCCCGGCCATGCCCGTCTGCAGCATGAGCATCAGGGCGAGGAACGCCTTCGGCTTGCCCGGGTCCGGGATGTGCTTGGTCGTGTAGATCGCGCACAGGAACGTGAGCAGGTACGTCAGGAAGAACAGCGGCACGGAGATGCCGTCGATCCCGATGTGGTACCGCGCCCCGATGGCGTCGATCCACGCGACGTTCGTCTCGAACTGCAGGGTCGCAGAGTCCGAGAAGTCGAACGACGCCACGATCGCGGTCACCAGCAGCAGGCCGAGGCCCGTGATGCCCACGGCGGCGCGCTTGACCTCGACCTCGCGCTCCCTGGGGAACAGCGCGAGGACGCCTGCCCCGACGATGGGCAGGAACACCGCAACGGTGAGCGCCCATCCAGCGGTCATCGGATCCACGTTCTTCCTCCTCGTCGCACCCGGGTGCCCGGGTCGCGGCGCTGGCCCTGGTGGGCCGTCGTGTGCCGGCCGTCGCCGGCCGTGGTCGTTGGTCGTGCGTGGGGCACCGGGCCCCGGGGGTGGGTCAGGACGCGGCGAACACGAGCAGCAGCACGACGGTCCCCGCGATGAGCGCGGCCGCGTAGCGCTGGACGTTGCCGGACTGGACCCGCTTGAGCTTCTCGCTCCACCAGGCGGCCGAGAAGGCGGCGCCGTTCACGCCGCCGTCGATCACCTTCTGGTCGAGCGTGCCGTACGTGGCGAAGGCGAGGCGACGGGTCGCGCCGCCGACGCCCTTGACGATGCGGTCGAGCACCTCCTGGTTGGACCAGTACGCGGCGCCCGAGAGGCGGTCGCGGACCGGGACCACCACGAGGCGGTAGCCGAGGTCGTCGAGGTAGTACTTGTTGACGAGGGCGTCGGTCACCGGCCCGAGCTTGAAGGTCGGGTCCTCCTCGGGCTTGCCGCGCCCGTAGATGGAGTACGCGAGCCCCAGCGCGAGCAGGAAGCCGCCGAGCGCGAGCACGAACACGTCGAGGTGGAACTCCGGCGCGCCGTGCAGGATGGTGAGCTTGCCCTTCCCGCCCTCGCCGGCCGCGGCGAGCGGCGCCGAGGCGGAGATGCCGGCGGACAGGCCCATGGCGTCGCCGCCGTGGTCGTCCTCGGCCTCCTCCTCGCCGCCCGCGGACCTCGCGAACGGGTACTCGGCCTCCTCGATGGCCTTGGTGGCCGTCCAGGTCTCGAAGTTCTGCTCCTTCGAGCCGCCGACCTCGTCCCACAGGAACCCGCCCGAGAAGCCGACGGGGAACGACAGGACCATCAGCGCGACGAGCGGCACGAGGATCTGCTTGCCGGACTCGTGCGGTGTGCCGTGGTGGCCGCCCCCGTGCCCCGAACCGTGGCCGGCGCCGTGCGCCGTGTCGTCGTGCTCGTCCGCGTGGGCGGCGTGCGCGATGGTCGCGTGGTCGTCGGCGTGCTCGTCGTGGGTCGCGGCGTGGTCGCCGTGGTGCGCGCCGCGGTGCTCGCCGAAGAAGATCAGGAAGCAGGCACGGGCCATGTAGAAGGTCGTGACCATCGCGCCGGCGAGGCCGAACCAGTAGACGAGGCCACCGGTGGCGAACCCGGCGTCCTGCCAGATCTGCGCGGCGACGAGGATCTCGTCCTTGGAGAAGAAGCCGGCCGTCAGCGGGAAGCCGGCCAGGGCCAACGAGCCGACGATGAACGTCACGAAGGTCCAGGGCATGTGCTTCCGCATGCCGCCCATGTCGCTCATGTTGTTGCTGTGGACCGCGTGGATCAGCGAGCCGGACCCGAGGAACAGCAGGGCCTTGAAGAACCCGTGCGTGAAGAGGTGGAAGATGCCGGCCGTGTACCCGCCGACACCGAGCGCGGCCATCATGTAGCCGAGCTGGGAGACGGTCGAGTAGGCCAGGACCTTCTTGATGTCGTCCTGCACCAGCGCGACGAAGCCGGCGAGGAAGAGGGTGACGACGCCGACGATCGCGATGGTGTTCATCACCACGAGCGACTGCGCGAAGACCGGGTAGAGCCGGGCGATGAAGAACACGCCGGCGGTGACCATGGTCGCCGCGTGGATGAGGGCCGAGACCGGGGTCGGGCCGGCCATGGCGTCGGGCAGCCAGACGTGCAGCGGCATCTGGCCGGACTTGCCGACGCAGCCGAGGAAGATCATGAGGCAGCCGAGCGCGATCGTGTACGTGCTCAGCTGGCCGGTGATGGCGAGCTCGATGGTCCCGTCGATGTTGAACGGGGTCGAGGCGAACTCGGTGCCTGAGGTGGCGACGCCGGCGGAGAGGACGATGACGCCGACGATGAGACCGATGTCGGCGAACTTCGTGGTCAGGAACGCCTTGTTGGCCGCGTCCTGGTTCGGCTTCTCCTTCCAGTAGAAGCCGATCAGCAGGAACGAGCAGAGGCCGACGAGCTCCCAGCCGACGACCGCCTGGAGGGTGTTGTTCGCGATCACGAGCACGAGCATCGAGAACGTGAACAGCGACAGCATCGCGTAGAAGTAGGTGAACCGCTCCTCGCCGTGCATGTACTCACGCGAGTAGACGTGGACCATCAGCGAGACGGTCGACACGAGCACGAACATCATCGCGGTCAGGCCGTCGACGAGCATGCCGAGCTCGAGCGTGAACCCGCCGCCGAGCGGCGACCACGCGAAGGCGGTCTCGTAGCGGTAGGGGGCCTGGGTGAAGGTCTCCCAGCCGACGACCAGCGACAGGACCCACATCACCGCGAGCGTCGCGATGCCGATCTCCGAGCCCTTCAGCGGCATGAGCTTGCCGAAGACGGTGATCAGCGCCGCGGAGAGGAGCGGGAGCAGCACGATCAGCCAGCTGTTCTGGACGAACCAGCTGGGATCGGCGCCACCGCCTTCGCCGAGCGACGCGGCGAGGACGAGCAAGGACGAGAGCTCCATCGAGAGGACTCCCCCGGTCACCAGCGCATCAGGTCGACGTCGTCGACGTCGATCGATGCGCGGTTGCGGAACATGTTGAGGACGATGGCCAGCCCCACGCCGACCTCGGCGGCGGCGACGGCGATGATGAAGAGCGCGAAGATGTAGCCGTGCACGTCGATGTCCGACGGGAACAGCACGCTCTGGAACGCGACGAGGTTGATGTTGACCGCGTTGAGCATCAGCTCGACGCTCATCAGCACCAGGACCGCGTTGCGGCGGGCGATGACGCCGTAGATGCCGACGCAGAAGAGGAAGGTCGCGAGGACCAGCGGACCGACGACGTTCACTGCTGGCCCCCCGTGACGCGCTCGAGCTCGGTGGACGGCGTGGCCCCGGCCTCGAGCTCGTTGGACGGCGGCTCGGACAGGCGGATCGGGGTCACCTCGGACTCGGTGCCGGACTCACCCGACTCGCGCCGCGAGAGCAGCACCGCGCCGACGAGCCCGGCGAGGAGCAGCATCGACAGCAGCTCGAAGGGGAGGACCCAGACCGAGAAGATGGCCTCGCCGATCGCCTCGATGTTGGGCGACGTGGTCAGCTCGGCCCGGACGTCGCCGAACGCCTGGACGATGAGGGTCGTGAGCACGCCGAACATCGACGCGCTGACCACGAGCCCGAGCCCACGGTTCTGGCTGTCGAGCGCCTCGCGGCCGATGGGGGCGCGGGTGAGCATCAGGCCGAAGAGGAACAGCACCGCGATGGCGCCCACGTAGACCACGATCTGGACCCACGCGACGAAGTCGGCGCGCAGGACGAGGAACACCCCACCGATGCCGGCCAGCGTCGCCGCGAGGAACAGGGCGGCGTGCACGAGGTTGCGGGACGTCACGGTCGCGACGGCGGACGCGCCGGTCGCGATCGCGACGAGGATGAAGACGACCTCCTGGGGGGTCACTGGCCCTCCTCCTCGAGCAGCTCCTGCTTGCGCTTCTTGACCCAGGCGGCCTTGGCCTTCGCGCGGGCGATCCGCTCGGACTTGCCCTCCGCGATCAGCGCGTCGTAGGTCTCCTGGTCGATCTCGCCGGCGCCCTCGACGTGCACGTCGGCGAGCTGCCTGGCGTCGCCCTGCGCCGGCTCGGCGGGCGCCTCACCGGCGTCCGCGGCGGCGGGGGCGGTGGCCGGCGCGGCGGCGGCCTGCTCGGCCTCCCACGCGGCGATCGCGTCGTCGAGGAGCTTCTGCTTCTCGGCCTTGACCCACGCGGCCTTGGCCTTGGCCCGGGCCATCCGCTCCGACTTGCCGTCCGCGACCATCTGGTCGAACACGGCCTGGTCGACCTGCGGCTCGCCCTCGAGCTCGATGTCGGCGAGGGTCGGCTTCGGGCGGGCCTCGGCGGCGGGCGCGGCGGCGCCACCACCGTCACCGGCGGGCGCGGCCGCCGGCGCGGCCGCCGCGGCCTGCTCGGCCTCGGCCTTGCGCTTCTCCCAGTCGGCGACCGCCTGGTCGAGCAGCTTGGCCTTCTCGGCCTTGACCCACGCGGCCTTGGCCTTGGCGCGGGCCATCCGCTCGGACTTGCCGTCCGCGACCATCTGGTCGAACACGGCCTGGTCGATCTGGGTCTCGCCCTCGAGCTCGATGTCGGCGATGGTCGGCCTCGGGCCGACGTCGACGGGCTTCGCGGCCGCCGGCGCGGCCCCGCCGACCTTCGCCTGCTCCTTGGCCTCGGCGGCCTCGAGCTCCTTCTGGCGGGCCTTCTCGAGCTCGGCCTCGTGCTTGGAGAGCGCGTCGGCGACCTCGGCCGGCTGGTCGGCACCCTCCTCGAGCGGCGGGGGCGGCAGCACCGTGTCGGCCCACTCGCGCAGCTTCTCCTTCTCGTGGAGGAGGTTGCGCTGGTCGTACTCGGCGTACTCGAACTCGGGGCTCCACCACAGCGCGTCGAAGGGGCAGACCTCGATGCAGATGCCGCAGTACATGCACAGCGCGAAGTCGATCGCGAAGCGGTCGAGGACGTTGCGCGTCCGGGCGCGGCCGCCCTCCGTGGCCGGCGGCACCGTCTCCTTGTGGGAGTCGATGTAGATGCACCAGTCCGGGCACTCGCGGCTGCACAGCATGCAGACCGTGCAGTTCTCCTCCATGAGCGCGATGACGCCGCGCGTGCGCGGGGGCAGCTCGGGCCGCACGTGGGGGTACTGCTGGGTCGACGCGGGCTTGAGCATGGTCTTGAGCGTGATGCCCAGACCCTTCAGCAGCCCGGCGCCGGGGATCGTCGTGGGAGCCACTACAGGACCACCTTGCCGATGGCGACGACGGCGATGTTGAGCAGCGACAGCGGCACGAGCGCGAGCCACGACATCCGCTGGAGCTGGTCCTCGCGCAGGCGCGGCCACGCGACGCGCGTCCACACCATCACGAACGTGAGCAGGAGGATCTTGCCGAGGGTGACCCCGAGGCCGAGCAGCACGCCGAAGGCGTTGCAGTCGAACAGCCCGACCGTCTCGCACCCGGGCAGCGGCACGCCCGGCAGGATCTGCCAGCCGCCGAGGTACAGCACGACCATCAGGGCCGACATCGAGACCATGCCCGCGTACTCGGTGAGCAGGAACATGGCGAACTTGATGCCCGAGTACTCGGTCATGAAGCCGAACACGAGCTCGGAGTCGGCGATCGGCATGTCGAACGGCGGGCGGTTGAGCTCGGCCATCGCCGCGATGAAGAAGATGCCGAAGCCCAGGGCCTGCGGGAAGACGTACCAGAGGTTGATCTCGGTGCCCGGGACCATGAAGGTCGCCTGCGCCTCCACGATGCCGACCAGCGACAGCGTCTCGGACTGGATGGCGACCGCCGCGGCGGCGAGGATCAGGGGCAGCTCGTAGGCGATGAGCTGGGCAGCCGCGCGGATGCCACCGATGAGCGAGAACTTGTTCGCGCTCGACCAGCCGCCCATCAGCACGCCGAGGGTCGAGATCGACCCGATGGCGAGGGCGTAGAAGAGGCCCAGCTCGAGGTCCTCGGCCCAGATGCCCGGGGCGAGGGGCAGCACGAAGAAGATCAGCATCGCCGGCACGAGCGCGAGGCCCGGGGCCAGCGCGAAGACGCGCTTGTCGGCCGCGGCCGGGATGATGTCCTCCTTCTGGACGAACTTGATCCCGTCGGCGACCAGCTGGAGCGTGCCGTGGAAGCCGGCCTCCATCGGCCCGAGGCGCGCCTGCTGGTGCGCCATGACCTTGTGCTCCATGTAGCCCACCACGAGCGGGACCACGAAGAACAGGCCGAGGATCATCGCCACCTTCAGGCCCGCGGAGAGCCAGAAGTTGTCGAGGACGTTGAGCAGGGTCGTGGACTGGGCCACGAGCCCGCCGGCGGCGGCGAGGGTCGGCGTCATCGGTCGACATCCCCCACGACGAAGAAGACGGACCCGAGGACCGAGATGGCGTCGGGGATCAGCGTGCCCTCGAGCAGGTAGGGCAGCACCGACACGTTGCTGAACGACGCGGTGCGCATCTTGAAGCGCCACGGCGTCTTGGCCCCGTCGGACTCGAGCCAGTAGCCGAGCTGGCCGAGCGGGTTCTCGGTGCGGACGTAGGTGACGCCCTCGGGGGCCTTGAGGATCTTCGGCAGCTTGACGTTGACCGGGCCCGACGGGATGTGGTCGTGGCACTGGTCGATGATGTCGAGCGACGCCTCGATGCGGTTCAGCAGGACGTAGAAGCGGTCCCAGCTGTCGCCGTTCTCCCCGACCGGCACCGTGACGTCGATGTCGCCGTACTTCAGGTACGGCTCGGTGACGCGCGGGTCCTCGGCGACGCCGGCGGCCTGCAGGGTCGGGCCGGTCACGCCGTAGGCGAGCGCCACGTCCGGCGGCAGCGGGCCGATGCCCTTGGTCCGGGCCAGGAAGATCTCGTTGCCGAGCAGCAGGTCCTTGTAGTCCTGCAGGCGGGCGCGGACCAGCGTCGACAGCTCGGCCGAGCGGTTCAGGAAGCCCTTGGGCAGGTCGATCTTCACGCCACCGGCCTGGTTGTACGTGAAGTGCAGGCGACCGCCGGTCGCCGACTCGAGCAGGTACTGGATGTCCTCGCGCTCACGGAACGCGTAGAACATCGGGGTGATGGCCCCGAGCTCGAGCGCGTACGAACCGGTGAACATCAGGTGGTTCAGGATCCGGCCCCACTCCGCGACGATCATGCGGATCCACTGGGCCCGCTCCGGGACCTCCATCTCGAGCATGCGCTCGACCGCCAGCGCGACGCCGAGCTCGTTGTTGAACCCGGACAGCCAGTCGTGGCGGTTGGTGAGCGCCATGATCTGGCGGTAGTCGCGGTACTCGGCGAGCTTCTCGAAGCCACGGTGCATGTAGCCGATGACGGGGCGCGCGGTCCTGATGCGCTCGCCGTCCATCTCGAGCACAACGCGCAGCACGCCGTGGGTGGCGGGGTGCGCCGGGCCGATGGACAGCTGCATCTCACCGGTCTGGAAGTCCCCGTCGCCCGTGAGCTCGAGGACGACGTCCTCGCCGGGCGCGGTGCCGGGCAGGATCGTCTCGCGGGTGGAGAGGTCGCTCACGCGTCACGCTCCTCGTCGTCGCCGGCGGTGCCGGCCTCGCCCGCCGTGTCGACGTCGTCGTCACCGTTGGCGTCGAGCACCGACGGGTCGCCCTGGGCGACGGTCGGCGCGGCGGCGTCCACCTCGGGCTCGGCCGGGGCGGCGGCACGCTCCTCGGCCAGCTCCTCGGCCTTGGCCTGGCGGGCCTCGGCGGCGGCGCGGCGCTGCTCGTCGGCCTTCGCCTGGGCGTCGCCGGTCGGGGCCTGCGGGGCCGTGGCCTCGGGCAGCTCGTCCGCGGCGGCGGCCGGCTCGGCGGCCTCCGGGCTCGGCTCCGGGTCGGGTCGGGGGTTGGCGAGCTTCGCCTGCGCCGCCATCGCCTCGTCGAGGGGGGTCGGGCCGGGGGCCTCGCCCGGGCCGGGCACGCGCTCGATGACGTTGCCGTCCTCGTCGAGCTCGGCCGGCTCCTTGATGCCGGGCCACGGCTTCGCCTCGCGGGTGGCGAGGTGGAAGTCCTTGCGCAGGGGCCAGCCCTCGAAGTTCTCGGCGCACAGGATCCGCGGCGCCAGGCCGGGGTGCCCGTCGAACTCGATGCCGAACATGTCCCAGGCCTCGCGCTCGTGCCAGTTCGCGCCCTGGTACACGCCGGTGAGGGTCGGCGCGGTCGGCTTCTCGCGCCCCCCGGGGCAGCGCATCCGCAGGCAGACCCGCTGGCCGACCTCGACCGAGTAGAGGATGGCGACGAGGTCGAAACCCTCCTCGCGGGCGTCGATGCCGAACAGGCAGTCGAACATCGCGAAGGCGAGGCGACCGTCCTCCTTCAGCACGCGCGCGGCCTCGACCCAGCCCTCCGGGTCGAGGTGGACCGTGAGCGTCGCGTACTCCTCGGTGTGACCGAGGAGGTGCGCACCGACGCGCTTGCGGAGGAAGTCGAGGACCTCCTCCGTGGTCAGGGCGTCGTCGCGGCGGGAGAGTGCGCTGACCACTCAGGCCCCTCCCTGCGCGAGCTGCATCGGGGCGTCCTCGCCGAGCACGATCGGCTCGCGGCGGCTGCGCAGCCGCTCCGGCAGGGACTCCTCCTGGATGCGGTCCTGCAGGGCGATGATCCCGTCGAGCAGCGCCTCGGGCCGCGGCGGGCAGCCGGGCACGTAGACGTCCACCGGGATGATCTGGTCGACGCCCTTGGTGACCGAGTAGCTGTCCCAGTAGGGGCCGCCGCAGTTGGCGCAGGAGCCGAACGAGATGACGTACTTCGGCTCGGGCATCTCGTCGTAGAGACGCTTGACCGCCGGCGCCATCTTGTCGGTCAGGGTCCCCGAGATGACCATGAGGTCAGCCTGCCGGGGGCCGTGCGCGAACGGGATGACGCCGAGGCGGATGAAGTCGTGCCGGGACGTGGACGCCGCGATGAACTCGATGGCGCAGCACGCGAGACCGAAGTTGAAGCACCACAGCGAGTACTTCCGGCCCCAGTTGAACACGAACTTGACGGGCTTCGGCAGGTCGACCTTGTCGATCACTCCCACTTCAGCACCCCCTTCTTCCAGGCGTAGAGGAGCCCCTCCAGCAAGGTCCCGATGAACAGGAACATGGCGACCATGGCGGTCACGGGGCTGACGCGGCTCGCCGCGTCGAGGCCGCCGAGGATCACGGCCCACGGGAAGAGGAACACGGCCTCGACGTCGAAGATGACGAAGAGGAACGCGAACACGTAGTAGCGGATGTTCATCTGCGACCAGCCGTCACCGACGGCGTCGACACCGCACTCGTAGGTCGTCAGCTTGCCCGGCGTGGGCATGTTCGGACGCATGATGCGGTTGACGAGCATGATGATCGCGTACAGCGCCGCGCCCACGACCGCCAGGATCGCGAACGTGCCGTACTGCTCGTAGAAGCTCACCGTGGGCCCTCGTCGCGTGACGTCCGCCGGCCCGCGTGCGGGCATCCGGTGGCGGGGTGGTCGGGGTGGTTCGGGCGGTGCGCGTGGCGTGGACCGGTCCGTGCGCCGGGGCCCCTCGCGCGGTCGACGGGCGCGTGACCACGGCGCCCGGTGCGGGCGCCGTACGGGTGCGAGGAGCTGGTGCGGCGACGGGAGGCCGGTGCGGCCACGAGGACGCGCACACGTGGTGCGGCGGTCCGCGGCGGATGCTAGCAACCCGGACCATCGACCACCCAACGCGCACCCCTGCCGCCACCGCGAGCGCGCACCGCCGGCGCACGGCGCGTCGGGCCCACCCCGATCAGGCGGGGACCGGCAGGTCCGGGGTGTCACCGAGCGGCACCGGCGGGCCGCCGGCGAGCTCGTGGACGCCGCCAACGCCCGTCACGCGCCAGCCGCCGGCGGGGTCCCACACCAGCGCCGTGTCCTCGTCGATCCCGACCACCCGCACACCGGCGGGGCGCTCGGCGCCGACCCGGTCGACCCACCGCCGGCGCCACGAGACGAACCGGTCGAAGTGGGGCACGACGGCGAGGCCCGGCACGACCCCCAGGCCGGCCTGCAGCCCACCGCCGGCGCGGACGAACGATGGCCACCCGGCGGCCAGGGCCATGGCGCCGGCGGAGCACCCGGCGAGCGCGGCCCCGCCCCGCCAGGCTGCGACGACGGCGTCGGCGACGGGCGTGCCCCGCAGCGCGGCCACGAGGTGGTCGGGCTTGCCGCCCGAGAGGTAGACGAGCCCGGCGCCGGCGACCAGGGCCGCGAGGTCGGCGCGGCCGGCGTCGGCTCGGTCGCGCACGTCCACCTCCACCACCTCGGCGTCGAGCGTGGCGTAGTGCCTGCCGGCGAGGTCGTACCAGCGGCGGACCACGGCGTCGCCGTCGGGGGCGGCGGCGGTGGCGAGCACCGCGACGCGCGGCGGTCGACCGGCGAGCAGGGTCGCGTCGGTCTCGAGCATCGCCGGGAGAAACTCGCCCGACCCGACGAGCGCGAGTGGCCCCGCGCCGGCGGTCACGGCAGGCGCCAGTCGACGGGGTCGGCGCCGGCGGCCTCGAGGGCGGCGTTCGCGCGCGAGAACGGACGCGACCCGAAGAACCCGCGGCTCGCGGAGAGCGGCGACGGGTGCGGCGACTCGATCCGGGCGACCGCGCCGAGGCGCGGCGCGAGGTCGCGGGCGTCGCGCCCCCACAGCACCGCGACGAGCGGCGTCCCGCGGGCGAGGAGCGCGTCGATGGTCGCGTCGGTGACGTCCTCCCACCCGAGGCCACGGTGGGACCCGGGCGCGCCGGGCCGGACGGTGAGCCGCCGGTTCAGCAGCATCACCCCTCGCTCGACCCACGGGGTCAGGTCCCCCGTCGAGGGGTACGGGTGACCGAGGTCGTCGACGTACTCCCGGAAGACGTTGTCGAGGCTGCGCGGCAGGGGCCGGACGTCGGGCGCGCACGCGAACGCGAGCCCGATGGGGTGTCCCGGGGTCGGGTACGGGTCCTGCCCGACCACCAGGACCCGCACCGCGTCGAACGGCTGCCGGTAGGCCGCGAAGACGTCGCCGCCGGCGGGCAGGAACGGCCGGCCCGCCGCGACCTCGGCGCGCAGCGCGTCCCCGATGGCGGCGATCCGGTCGGCCACGGGCGCGAGCGCGTCGGCCCAGCCCGGTCCGGTCTGCTCCTCGAACCCCACGTCCGCGCCGGCGGCGTCAGCCGACGCGGTCGACGGCGTACTCGGCCAGCCGTGTGAGCGCCTTGGTGACGGCCCGGTCGCCGAACTCCTCGAGCTGGGCGATGGCCGTGTCGGCGTAGTCGGCCGCGGCGTCGCGAGCCCGCTGCATCGCGGGGCTGCCGCGGAGCAGCTCCAGCGCCCGGTCGACCTGGGCGTCGGTCGGCTCGTCGGCGTCGAGCAGCCCGGCGAGCTCGCCGCCCGGGTCGTCCTCGAGGGCGAAGAGGATCGGCAGGGTCCGCACGCCCTCGCGGATGTCGGTGCCCGGGGTCTTGCCGGAGTCCTCGTGCTCGGAGCCGATGTCGAGGATGTCGTCGGAGAGCTGGAACGCCATGCCGACGTTCCACCCGTACGCCGTGGCGGCGTCGACCCCGTCGGCGTCGACCCCGGCCAGCAGCGCGCCGAGCCGGCAGGAGGTGGCGATGAGGCTCGCGGTCTTCTCGCTCACGACCTTCAGGTAGTGCTCGAGCGTGGCCTCGAGCGGGGGCACGTCCGGCGGCAGGGCCCCCCGGGAGCCCTGGACCTCGCGGATCTGGCCCTCGCACAGCGTCGCGATGGTCTGCGCCATGATGCGGGTGACCTCGACGCCGAGGTCCGCCGAGAGCTCCGACGCGCGGGCGAACAGGTAGTCGCCCGTCAGGATCGCGACGGTGTTGTCCCAGCGGAGGTTCGCGCTCGGGGTGCCGCGGCGGGCCGTCGCCTCGTCGATCACGTCGTCGTGGTACAGCGTGGCCAGGTGCACGAGCTCGACGACGACGCCGGCGTCGGGGACCTCGGGGCGGTCCGGGTCGCCGAGGTGGGCGGCGAGGCCGACCAGCATCGGGCGGAAGCGCTTGCCGCCGGCGTCCATCAGGTAGCGCGCGGCGCGGTCCACGAACTGGTGGCTCGACGCGACCTGGGTGCGCAGCCGCTCCTCGACGGTGTCGAGGATGGCCCCGACCCGCAGCCCGTGGGCCTCCAGCTCGTCGAGGACGGGCTGGGGGACCGCGAGGACGGCGGCGTTGGGGACGGCGGTCACCTGCGGACTCCTACCGGACGATGGTGGTGGTGACGCGGGCGAGGTCGAGCAGGACCTGGGGCTGGACGCCGAGGTAGACGACGAGGGCCGCGGCGACGCTGGTCGCCACCGACAGGCCGGTGGTCACGATCGGGGCCTCGGTCTCGGCCTCCGGCTCCTCGAAGACCATGGCCCCGATGATGCGGAGGTAGAAGAAGCCGGCGACCACGCTCGACAGGACGCCGATCACCACGAGCCATTCGTACCCCGCGGCGACGCCGGCTTGGAACACCACCAGCTTGCCGACGAAGCCGGCCGTCGGCGGGATGCCGGCCAGCGAGACGAGGCTGAGGGCGAGGAAGCCGGCGAGCACCGGCGAGGTGCGGCCGAGACCTCGCAGGTCGACAAGGGTGACCTCGCCGCGCCGGCGGCGCTCCACGGCGATGACGACGCCGAACGCGGCGATCGTCGAGACCGCGTAGGTCAGCAGGTACCACAGGGTCCCCGACAGCCCCTCGCCGGAGGCGGCCACGACGCCGATGAGGGCGTAGCCGGCGTGGGCGATGGACGAGTACGCGAGGACGCGCTTGAGGTCGCGCTGCACCAGCGCACCGACGGCGCCGTAGAGCATCGTCGCGGCGGCGAGCACCGCGAGCACCGGGGCCCACAGGTCGTCGAGGCGGCCGAACACCACGAGGTAGAGGCGCAGCACGGCGGCGAAGCCGGCGGCCTTGGTCGTGGCCGCCATGAACGCGGTCACGTTGCTCGGGGCGCCCTGGTAGACGTCGGGCGTCCAGAGCTGGAACGGGACCATCGCGATCTTGAAGCCGATGCCGACCGTGACGAGGGCGAGGCCGAGCACGGCGATGCGCGCGGGCGTGGTCAGCAGGCCGAGCGCGAGGCCGATGCCGGGCAGCTCGAGGGAGCCGGTCGCGACGTACAGCAGCGCGAAGCCGTAGAGCAGGATCGCGGAGGCGACCGCGCCGAGCACGAAGTACTTCAGCGCCGACTCCTGCGAGCGCCGGTCGCGGCGGGCGAGGCCTGCGAGGACGTACAGGGCGATCGACAGGATCTCGAGCGAGACGAACAGGGTGATGAGGTCGTTCGCGGCGCCGAGCAGCATCATGCCGGTCGCCGACAGCAGGACCAGCGGCTCGAACTCGGCGCGGGCGATCCGGCGGTCGACGAGGTAGCCGTGACCGAGCGGGATCACGAGCAGGGTCGTGACCAGCACGGTCAGCCGGGTGAACACGGCGATGCCGTCGATGGCGACGGAGCCGGAGAACGTCGTCGAGGCGGTCGCGCCGCCGTCGAGCCCGAGCAGGGTGACGGCCTGCCAGCCGGTCAGCGCGAGCGCGCCGGCGGTGGCGAGCGCGGCCGTGAAGGGCAGGACGAGGCGCGGCAGCGCGCCGAGCCCGATGACGATGGCGACGAGGCCCGCGCCGAGCGCGACGGCGACGCCGCCGGGGAACACGAGGTCGTTGGTGACCAGCCAGGCGCCCAGCGCCACGCCGCCGGCGCCGACGGGCGCGGCGACGAGCAGCCGGAACCGCTCGGCGACGATGAGCAGCAGCAGCACCATCGCCGCGCTGCCGAGCACGAGCTCGGGCGCGAAGGCGCTCCAGGCGATGTCGGGCGTGGTCGGCCCGGCGGGGATCTGCGCGAACATCAGGTCCCTCACTTCTGGGTCAGCGGGGCGACGTCACCGGTGGACGCGGCCTCGACGAGGCCGACCTCGGCGAGCACCCGGTCGACGGACGGCACGACGCGGTCGTAGAGCGGCTTCGGGTAGATGCCGATCAGCACGATCAGCACGACCAGCGGCGTCAGCACGCCGATCTCGATCGGACGCAGGTCGGTGGTGGTCTCGTTCTCGACGCCCTCCAGCGGCCCGTGGAACATCCGCTGGTAGGCCCACAGCAGGTACAGCGCGGCGAGCACCGCACCGAACGCGGCGAGCACGCCGGCCCACGGGGCCGCCTGGTAGGTGCCGAGCAGGATGGGGAACTCCCCGACGAAGCCGTTGAGGCCCGGCAGGGCCAGCGACGACATCGACACGACCAGCCAGAAGCCGGCCATCACCGGGACCCGCTTGGCGAGGCCGGAGAAGGCCGCGATCTCGCGGGTGTGGCGCCGGTCGTACAGGAACCCGATCAGCAGGAACAGCGCGCCGGTCGAGAGGCCGTGGTTGACCATCTGGACGACGCTGGCGGACACCGCGGTGGCGTTGAGGGCGAAGATGCCCAGCACCACGAAGCCCATGTGGCTCACCGACGAGTAGGCGACGAGCTTCTTGATGTCCTTCTGCATCAGCGCGACGACGGCGCCGTAGAGCACCCCGACGACGGCGAGGCCGAGGATCCACGGCACGTACGCGACGGTCGCGTCCGGGAAGAGCGGCAGCGCGTAGCGCAGCAGGCCGAACGAGCCCATCTTCAGCAGGATGGCGGCCAGGAACACCGACCCGGCGGTCGGCGCCTCGGTGTGGGCGTCGGGCAGCCAGGTGTGCACCGGGAAGATCGGCACCTTCACGGCGAAGGCCACGAAGAACGCGCCGAACAGCCAGCGCTGCGCGGTCTGGGTGAGCTCCACGTCGCGCAGGACCGTGTAGTCGAACGTGCCGGCCTGGCCGTAGAGGTAGACGATCGCGACCAGCATCAGCAGGCCGCCGAGCAGGGTGTAGAGGAAGAACTTGACCGCGGCGTAGCGGCGGTTGGCGCCGCCCCAGATGCCGATGATCAGGTACATCGGGATGAGGCTCGCCTCGAAGAACACGTAGAACGCGAGCAGGTCGGTGGCGAGGAAGACGCCGAGGACCGTGGTCTCGAGGGCGAGGAACGCGGCGAGGTAGCCCTTGACCCGCTCGGTGACGTTGCCCGAGGCGAGCAGGATCAGGGGCGTGAAGAAGGTCGTCAGCACGACCAGCAGGAGGCTGATGCCGTCGACCGCGAGCGAGAACGAGGCCCCGAACGAGGGGATCCAGGTGAACGTCTCGGCGAGCTGCAGGTCGGGGTTGCCGACGTCGAAGCGGGCGACGACCACCAGCGAGGCGACGAAGGCCGCGGCGGACGCGACCAGCGCGACGAGCCGCGCGGTGCGCTCGTCGTCGCTGAGGCCGACGACGACCGCGCCGAGCAGCGGCAGGAACAGGGTCAGGGTCAGCACTTCTCTCACCTCACCTGGAGCAGGAGGACGGCGACCACGACCACGGCCCCGAGGACCATCGACGCGACGTAGGAGCGGACGAGGCCGGTCTGGGCCCGGCGGGCGAGCCGGGCGGTGGCCTGCGAGGCCCCGCCGGCGCCGTTGACCACCCCGTCGATGACCGTGCGGTCGAACCACACGGCGGCGTCGGCGACCCGTCCGCCCATGCGGACGAAGATGGTCGCGTACAGCTCGTCGACGAAGAACTTGCGCTCCATCAGCTCGGCGAGCGGGCCACGCACCACCTCGGCCATGCGACCGGCCGAGAGGTCACGGCGGAGGTAGGCGAGGTAGGCGAGCGTGATGCCGGTGAACGCGGCGACCACGGAGATCGCGATCAGCATCGGCTCGGTCAGCGGGCCGTGCTCGGGGAACGCGAGGCCGTCGATCGGCGCGACCACGGGCTTCAGGAACGTGTAGAACGGCCCGTAGTGGGTCGGGTTCAGGACCGCGCCGCCCACCGCGGACAGGACCGCGAGGACCACCAGCGGCGCCGTCATCGACGTGGGCGACTCGTGGGGGTGCAGGCTCACCTCGCCGTGGCCGTGGGCGTCGACGACCGTCTCCCCCGCCTTCCAGCGTGGCTCCCCGAGGAAGATCAGGAAGAACCAGCGCGACATGTAGAAGGCGGTGAGCACCGCGGTGAGGACGCCGAGCGCCCAGATCGCGGTGTAGCCGTGGTCGTAGGCGGCGGTGAGGATCTGGTCCTTGGAGAAGAACCCGGCGAAGGGCGGCACGCCCGAGATGGCGAGCCAGGCCACGGCCGAGGTCCAGAAGGTGATCGGCATGACCTTGCGCAGGCCACCCATGCGCCACGCGTCGGTGCGGTTGGCCATGGCGTGCATGACCGACCCGGCAGCGAGGAACAGCAGCCCCTTGAAGAAGGCGTGGGTCACGAGGTGGAAGATGCCCTCGGCGAACCCGCCGACG
The DNA here is from genome assembly GCA_046566145.1 of Actinomycetes bacterium. Taxonomy (GTDB): domain Bacteria; phylum Actinomycetota; class Nitriliruptoria; order Nitriliruptorales; family Nitriliruptoraceae; genus JBKHXF01. The sequence continues at coordinate 225,750 of JBKHXF010000022.1, read as the reverse complement.
CCGACGCCGACGAACATGTAGCCGAGCTGCGACACGGTCGAGTAGGCGAGGATCTTCTTGATGTCGTCCTGGCGGATCGCGATGAGCGCGGCGAGCAGCGCCGTCGCGATGCCGATCCAGGCGACGACCTCCATCGCGGTCAGCGACCCGACGAGGATCGGGCTGACCCGCACCGTCAGGTAGACGCCGGCGGTGACCATGGTCGCCGCGTGGATCAGCGCCGACACCGGGGTCGGGCCGGCCATGGCGTCAGGGAGCCAGACGTACAGCGGGATCTGGGCCGACTTGGCGGCGGCGCCACCCATCACCAGCAGCCCGATGAGCAGGGCCTGCTCGGAGGAGAGGATCCCGGCCTCGGGCAGCACCTGGAGGAAGTCGAGGGTCCCGAAGATCGAGAAGACCACGAACATGGCGACCATGAACGACACGTCGCCGACGCGGTTGGTGATGAACGCCTTCTTCGCGGCCGAGGCGTACTCGCGCTCCTCGAACCAGAACCCGATGAGCAGGTACGAGCTGAGGCCGACGAGCTCCCACCCGAGGAACAGGGTCAGGAAGCCCGAGCCGAGCACCAGCATCAGCATCGAGAACAGGAACAGGTTCAGGTAGGCGAAGAACCGCTCGTAGCGCTCGTCGCCCCACATGTAGCCCACGCTGTAGACGTGGACGAGCGTCCCGACGCCGGTCACGACCAGCAGCATCACGGCGGTGAGCTGGTCGACGAGCAGGTCGAAGCTGACCTGCAGCCCGGCGGCCGGGATCCAGTCGAACATCGGCCGCACGTAGGTCGCGGGCTCACCGATGACCTGGACGGCCACCAGGACGCTGACGAGGAAGCTCGCGGTCGACGCGCCGATCGCGACGTAGGCGACGCGCTCCTTCATGGTGCGGGTGAGCACCAGGACGAGCCCGAAGCCGAGCAGCGGCAGCAGCGGGACGAGCCACGACACGCCGACCGCCCCCGAGGTCGCGGTCACGACCTCGTTGACGACCTTCTCGGCGTTGCCGCCCTCTTCCGCGGCGAGGAGCAGGAGGTTGGTCACGGCGTCACCACTTCAGCAGCTGTGGGGCGTCGACGTCGAGCGTCCCGCGGCGGAAGAAGATGTTGACGATCAGCGCGAGGCCGACCACCACCTCCGCGGCAGCGACGACGATGACGAAGAACACGAACACCTGGCCGTCCGGGCCGCCCCACATGCGGGCGGCGGCGGCGAGGGTGAGGTTCACGCTGTTGAGCATCAGCTCCACGCACATGAACAGCACGATCGCGTTGCGTCGGATGAGCACGCCGGCCAGCCCGATGCCGAACATCAGGGCCGAGACGGCGAGGTAGTAGCCGATGGGCATCAGGCGTCCTCCGCCTCGTCACCGGCGCGGGGCCCGGTGGCGTCGGGGTCGAGGCCGGCACCGCGCTCGACCGCGGCCGAGAGCTCGGCCAGGTCGTCGTCGCCGGGCACCGGGGCGGACGGCTCGAGGTCGTCGAGCGAGTCGTCCTTGCGTCGCCCGAGCACGAGCGCGCCGATGGTCGCCACGACCAGGAGCAGGGCCGCCGCCTCGAACGGGAAGGTCCAGCGGGTGAAGAGCCGCTCGGCGATCACGCCGACCGAGCCGTTCTCGTCCGCGGCGAGCGCGTCGTCGAGCCCGATGCACGGCTGCGCGCCGGTGGCGACGACCTCCGCCGGCGCCTGCGGGCCGCAACGTGCCTCGGGGCCGAGCAGCCCGCCGATGGCGAACAGCACCGCGCCGGAGATGGCGGCCGCGAGGACCACCGCGCCGATGGCGTGCAGCCTGTTCGGCTCCACCAGCAGGTCGTCACGGTCGACGCCGAGCAGCATGATCACGAACAGGAACAGCACCATGATGGCGCCGGCGTAGACGATCACCTGCACGATGGACAGGAACGAGGACTGCAGGGCGAGGTAGAGCGCCGCGATCGCCAGGAAGTTGACGACCAGCATCAGCGCCGCGTGCACGATGTTCCGCATGGTGATCATCGCGATGCCGGCGCCGAGGCCGACGATCGCGAAGACCCAGAACAGCACGGCTTCGGCGCCTGCGCTCTGTCCCACGCCCTCCGCAGCTTGGGCGAGCAGGTGCATCAGCGGGCCCCCTCGGTGGGTGTGCCGACGGTCGCCGGGTCGACCGGCTCCTCGGAGGTGTCGGGCAGGTCACCCGTCGGCAGCACGGACTTCGCGCGCGCGGACGGGGCGTTGGCGGCCTGCTGGAAGTCGCCGCCCTTGAGCGTCGGCGGCGTGACCGCGAGGCCGCCGTAGTAGTTGACGCCCCGCGCCTTGACCTCGCGGTCGAGGTGGGGGGTGTCGCGGCCGGACGGCGGGACCGGCGTGAGCAGCATGTCCTTGGTGTAGATCAGGCCGCGCCGCGTGTCCGCCGCGATCTCGTACTCGTGCGTCATGGTCAGCGCCCGGGTCGGGCACGCCTCGATGCACAGGCCGCAGAGGATGCAGCGGTTGTAGTTGATCTGGTAGTCGCTGGCGTAGCGCTCGCCCGGCGACCAGCGGGCCTCGGCCGTGTTCTGGTCGCCCTGGACGTAGATCGCGTCCGCCGGGCAGGCCCAGGCGCACAGCTCGCACCCGATGCACTTCTCGAGGCCGTCGGCGTAGCGGTTGAGCTGGTGCCGGCCGTGGAAGCGCGGGGCGACCGGGCGGGGCTTCTCCGGGTACTGCGCGGTCTCGGCCCTCCGACCGAGGTCACGCAGCGGCACCGAGAAGCCACGTCCGAGCACGGTGAAGCGCAGGAACGCCAGGACGGCGGCGACCAGCGCGACGAAGAACAGCGCGGTGACGAGGGGTGCGGGCATCAGGCGGACACCTCCTCGATGGCGGCGTCGGTGGGGGCCGCGCCGGGACGGGCGTCGTGCCCGTCCTCGTCACGGCTGAACAGGGGGGCGAGCAGGTACAGCAGGGCGGCGACGCCGATGCCGACGCCCGCGATGACGAAGCGCGCGTTCTGGGCGGCCTGGTCGTTGACCACGACCATCGCCGCGGTCGCCATGACCCAGACGAGGCCGATCGGGATCAGGACCTTCCAGCCCAGGTTCATCAGGCTGTCGTAGCGCATGCGCGGCAGCGAGGCCCGCAGCAGCACGAACAGGAAGATGAAGACGGAGGTCTTGCCGAGGAAGTACAGGATCGGCAGGACCCACGCGATCGAGTCCGGCAGGCCGAACGTCGGGCCGGACGGGCCACCGAAGAACAGCGTGACCATCAGCGCCGACATCGTGACCACGTTCATGAACTCGGCGAGCATGAACATGCCGAAGCGCATGCCGGAGTACTCGGTGAGGAACCCGGCGACGAGCTCGCCCTCGGCCTCGGCGAGGTCGAAGGGCGGGCGGCCCGCCTCGGCGACCATGCCGACGAGGAACACCACGAACGCCGGGAACAGCGGCACGAGGTACCAGTTGGGCATCCCGGCGATGAGGCCCGGGTCGTTGGCCTGCGCGGCGACGATGTCGGAGACCCGCAGCGAGCCGGTGTAGACGAAGACGCTGGCCACCGCGAGACCCTGGGCGATCTCGTACGAGATCATCTGGGCGCTCGAGCGGACCCCACCCATCAGCGGGTACGGGGACTGGGAGGCCCAGCCCGCCAGCACCACGCCGTAGACGTGGATCGACCCCATCGCGAGGAACCACAGCACGCCGACGTTGAGGTCGGCGACCTGCAGCGTGAACGTCTCGCCGAACAGCGTGACCTCGCCGCCGTAGGGGATCACGGCGATGGCGAGGAACCCGACCACGGCGGTGAGCGCCGGCGCCAGCGTGTAGACGAACCTGTCCACCATCCGCGGCGTCGGGTCCTCCTTGAAGAACATCTTGATGCCGTCGACCAGCGTCTGGAGGATCCCGAGCGGACCGACGCGGTTCGGGCCGACGCGGGACTGCATCAGCGACACGATGCGGCGCTCGGCCCAGATCAGCAGGGCCGTGGTCAGCAGGAAGATGAGGAAGGCGACCACCACCCGCAGGAGGTGGACCCAGAGCGGCAGCGACTCGGTCACGCGGGCACCTCCGCGGGCGCGGCGACGGTGAGCTCCACGAGCGCGACGCCGTCGGCGCCGACCAGCGCGGACACCGGCGTCTCGGTGGAGTTGGCGGGCACGAACACGCTACCGGCCACCACGTCGGCCTCGACCCGCGCCGGCAGCCTGACGCTGCCGCCGGCGCCGGTGACGGTCACCTCGGCGCCGTCCTCGACGCCGAGGCGCTCGGCGTCGTCGGGGTGCACGGCCACGAACGGCGCGCGGGCGGTGGCGAGCAGGGCCGTCGAGCCGGTGAGCATCGTGCCCCGGTCGAGCAGCTGGGCGTGGGTGACGAGCCGGAGCCGCTCCCCCGCCTCGGGCAGCTCCGCGGCCGCCGGCGCCGGCCACGCGTGCGCCGTGGCGCGGGTGGCGAGCTTGGCGGCCTCGGCGCGCAGGCCGTCGAGGTCGTTGAAGCCGAGGTCGTGGCCGAGGACGGCCGCGAGCTGCTGCACGACCTCCCAGTCGTCCATGGTCAGGTCGGGGCCGGCCACCGCGGGCTGGAACCGCTGCGTGCGGCCCTCCCAGTCGGTGTAGGAGCCGGCGCGCTCCTGGGTGGCGGTGACGGGGAGGACGACGTCGGCGTGGGCCGCGACGGTCTCGGTCAGGGCGAGGTCCTGGGCGACCACCAGCTTGACCTTCGCGAGGGCCTTCTCGACGAGCTCGCGCGACGGGGCGTCGCGCAGCGGGTCGACCCCGACGAGGTGGAGCACGTCGATGCGGCCGGCGGCGGCCGCCTCGAGGATCCCCTGCAGGTCGCTGCCGGCCTCGGCGGGCAGCGTGCCCCACAGGCCCTCGACCTCGGCCCGGTCGGCGTCGTCGGCGAGGCGCCGACCACCCGGCAGGAGCCCGGCGGCGAGCCCGGCCTCGAGCGCGCCGCGAGCACCCGCGCGACGCGGGACCCACGCGACCCTCGCCCCGAGGTGGTCGGCGATCGCGCCGGCGGTGGCCAGCGCACCGGCGCCGGCCCGCTCGCCGACGAGCACGACGGCCCGGCTCCCGGCGGCACGGACGGCCTCGACGACGTCGTCGAGCGCGGGGCTGGTGAAGCCCGACCCGGCGGCGGCCTCGGCCATCGACGACATGCCGAGCGCCCGGCCGAGGGCGGCGAGCGCGTCGGCCTCGGCGCCCGGCTGGGTCGCGAGCCGACGCCAGGCGTACTCGGCCAGCGAGCCCATGCGGGCGCCGACCGGCACGACCTTGGCGGTCGAGTTGCGCCAGGCCTTGCGGATGCGGAGGTGCAGGATCGGCACCTCCTCCTCCGGGTCGAGCCCGACGACGACGATGACCGGGGCGGCCTCGACGTCGGCGTACGTGGCGCCGTCCCGACCCGCGAGGGCGGTGAGGGCGTCGCCCTCGCCCGCTGGCGCGGTGCGCGTGCGGAAGTCGACGTGGTCGGTGCGCAGGACGGTGCGGGCGAACTTCGCCACGGCGTACGCGTCCTCGTCGGCGACGCGCCCGCCCGTCAGCACGGCGACGCGGCCCTCGCCGGCCTCCAGCGACTCGCGGACGACGGTCGCGGTCGTGACCAGCGCCTCGCTCCACGACGTCGGCACGAGCTGGCCGCCGGCGCGGCGCAGCGGCTCCGTGACGCGCACGTCGGAGGTGAGCAGGTGGAACCCGAAGCGACCCTTGTCGCAGTTCCACATCTCGTTGACCGGCATGTTGGTGCGGGCGAGCTGCCGCTGGATCTCGCCGCGGCGCGACTGGATGGTCAGGGTGCAGCCGGCGGAGCAGTGGTCGCAGACGCTCGGGGCGGAGCGGACGTCGAAGGGGCGCGCCTTGAAGCGGTAGTCGGCGCTGGTGAGCGCCCCGACCGGGCAGATCTGGATGACGTTGCCCGAGAAGTAGCTCTCGTAGGGCTCGTCCTCGTAGATGGCGACCTGCTCCAGCGCGCCGCGCTCGAACAGCTCGATGAACGGGTCGCCGGAGATCTGCTCGGAGAAGCGGGTGCAGCGGGCGCAGAGGACGCAGCGCTCGCGGTCGAGCAGCACCTGGGAGCTCACCGCGACGGGCTTGGTGTAGCGACGCTTCTCGTCGACGAAGCGGGAGGTGTTGTTGCCGTGCGCCAGCGCCTGGTCCTGCAGCGGGCACTCACCGCCCTTGTCGCACATGGGGCAGTCGAGGGGGTGGTTGATGAGCAGGAACTCCATCGTCCCCGCCTGCCCGCGCCGCGCGACCTCGGACGTGAGGTGGGTCCTGACCACCATGTCCGGCGTGCACGTCGAGGTGCAGGCCATCAGCGGCTTCGGCACGCCCTCGACCTCGACCACGCACTGACGGCAGGCGCCGACGGGGTCGAGCAGCGGGTGGTCGCAGAAGCGCGGGATGATGTTCCCGAGCTGCTCGGCGGCACGGATGATCAGGGTGCCCTTGGGCACGGTGACCTCCTGACCGTCGATGGTCAGGGTCACCGTGTCGGGCGCGCCGTTCTCGCTCACGTGGGTACCTGTCTGGCGGGTCGGGGCGGCGTCAGGCCTGGCCGGCGGGCTCGGCGGCGACGCGCCGCTCGAAGGTCTGCGGGGCGTACGAGGAGTCCTCGCGGGGGCGGGGCTCGGTGATGCCCATCGGGCAGCGGCCCTGCGCGACGTGCTGCTCGTACTCCTCGCGGAAGAGCTTCAGCGAGGAGGCGATGGGCGAGGTCAGGGCGTCACCGAGGGCGCAGAAGGAGCGCCCGAAGATGTTGCCGCAGAGCTCGTCCATCAGGTCGAGGTCCTCGGGGCGACCGTTGCCGGTCTCGATGCGCTCGAGGATCTGGCTCAGCCAGTACCCGCCCTCGCGGCAGGGGGTGCACTTGCCGCAGGACTCGTGCTCGTAGAACCTCGTGAAGCGCCAGGTCGCGTCGACGATGCAGCGGGTGTCGTCGTAGACCATCAGCGCGCCCGTGCCGAGCAGCGAGCCGGCCTCGGCGATCTCCTCGAAGGCGTACGGCGTGTCGAGCTGGTCGGCGGTCAGGTACGGCGTGGAGGACCCGCCAGGGCACCAGAACTTGACGCTGCGGCCCTCGCGCAGTCCGCCGGCGGCCTCGATCATCTCGCGCACCGGGGTGCCGAGCGCGAACTCGTAGTTGCCGGGCCTCTGCACGTCACCGGAGATGCACATCAGCTTCGGGCCGGCCGACTTCTCGGTGCCCCACTGCCGGTACCAGTCGACGCCGTGCCGCACGAGGTACGGGACGGTGACGATGGACTCGACGTTGTTGACCGTCGTCGGGCAGCCGTAGAGCCCGTGCGTCGCCGGGAACGGCGGGCGCAGGCGCGGCTGGCCGCGGCGCCCCTCGAGCGACTCGAGCAGCGCGGTCTCCTCGCCGCAGATGTACGCGGCGGCCCCGCGGTGCAGGTAGAGGTGGAACCGCCTGCCGGTCCCCATCACGTCCTCGCCGAGGTAGCCCTTCTCGTAGGCCTGGGCGATGGCGCGCGACACGCGACGGGACAGGAAGCCGAACTCGCCGCGCAGGTAGATGTAGCCGTACTCGGCGTTGATGGACAGGCCGCCGACGACCATGCCCTCGACGAGCGCGTGCGGGTCCCGCTCGAGCAGCGGGCGGTCCTTGAAGGTGCCCGGCTCGGACTCGTCGGCGTTGCACACGAGGTAGATCGGCTTGCCGGTGTCCTGGGCCACGAACGACCACTTCAGGCCGGTCGGGAAGCCCGCGCCACCCCGGCCGCGCAGGCCGGAGTCCTTCACGAGCTGGATGAGCTCGTCGGAGGTCATGTCGAGCGCCCTGCGCAGGCCCTCGTACCCGCCGTGCTGCTCGTACACCTCGATGTCGTGGACGCCCTCGACGTCGTAGCGGTGGCTGAGCGCGCTGATCTGGCCGGTGGTCCCCACGTCAGGCCTCCTCGGTCGCGTCGGTCGCGTCGCCGGGGCGGGGGTCGGACGCGTCGTCGGCATCCGGACCCGGCGTGTCGGCGGCGGCCTCCTCGGCCGCCGCGACGGCCTCCGCGCCGTCCGTGTCGGTGTCGCTGGTCCCGGCGTCGGCCGGGTGCTCGGGGACGCCGTCGGTCTCGAGCGTGGCCGCCGGCGCGCCGGCGACGTCGAGGTCACCGGCCTCGCGCACGGCGACGCCGCCGGCGAGGGCGGCACCGCCGGCCTCGCGGAACAGGGCCCCGCCGACACCCCGTGGGTCGCCGCCGGCGGCGGTGACGGGGATGTCGGTCTCGCCGGAGCGGTACGCCGGCGGGTTCTCGTAGGCGGCCTGCTGGCGGGCGGCCTCGACGAGGTGGTGCCCGAAGGCGTCGTTGGCGCCCGACAGGTCTCGCTCGATCTCGGCGAAGGTCGGGGGGGTCTCCCCGGACCACGGCGAGACCGGCGGCTGGCCCTTGCGGCAGGCGGCGAGCAGGTCGTCGGCCTCGGCCCCGGTCAGCGGGCCGAACATCTCGTAGTTGACCTGCACGACCGGGGCGGCGTCGCAGATGCCGAGGCACTCGGCGTGCTCGATCGACACCTTCGTGTCCGGGTCGGTGGTGCGGCCCCCGAGGGCCTGCTTGAAGCTCGCGAAGATCTCGTCGGCGCCGGCGAACTTGCAGGTCGTGGTGGTGCAGACGCTGAGCAGGTAGTCGCCGACGGGCTCGCGCTTGAACATCGTGTAGAAGGTCGCGACGGCACCGACCTCGGCCTTGGTCAGGCCGACCATCTCGGCGCAGAAGGCGATGCCCTCCTCGCTGACGTACCCCTCCTCGGACTGCACGAGGTGCAGGAGCGGCAGCAGCGCGGAGCGCGCGACCGGGTACCGCGCGACGAGGTGCGCGGCGGTCTCGCGACAGGAGTCGGACAGGGGCACGGCAGCGTCCCTTCGGGCTGGGGCCGGGCGGGGTGCGGGTGGGAGGTGGGGCCAGGAGGTGGGGACGCCGACCGCGTCAGCGGTCGACGCCGCCCATCACCGGGTCGAGCGAGGCGACGACGACGATGACGTCGCTGACCATGTGGTCGCGGCTCATCACGTCGGTGGCCTGGAGGTTCACGAACGAGGGGTCGCGCACGTGCACGCGGTACGGCTTGTTGGTGCCGTTGGACGTGATCGCGTACCCGAGCTCGCCGCGGGGCGACTCGACCGCGGAGTACACCTGGCCCGCCGGGACGGGGAAGCCCTGGGTGACGAGCTTGAAGTGGTTGATCAGCCCCTCCATGGACTCACCCATGATGTGGCGGATGTACTCGGGGTCGTTGCCCACGCCGTCGGGGCCGAGGGACTGCTGCGACGGCCACGCGATGCGCTTGTCGTCGACCATGACCGGGCCACCGGGCAGGGTGTCGAGGGCCTGGCGGATGATGCGCATCGACTGGCGCATCTCCTCGAGCCGGACGAGGAAGCGGGCGTAGCTGTCGGCCGCGGTCTCGGTCGGGACGTCGAAGTCGTACTGCTCGATGCCGGAGTAGGGGCGCGACTTGCGCAGGTCCCACGGCTCGCCGGCGGCGCGCAGCACCGGGCCGGTCACGCCGTGGGCGAGGCAGGTCTCGCGGTCGATCACGCCGATGCCGCGGAGGCGGTCGTTCCAGATCGGGTTCCTGAGCAGCAGGTCCTCGTACTCCTGCATGCGCCCGGGCAGCATCTTCAGCAGCGCCTCGCAGCGCTCCACGAAGTCGTCGGTGACGTCGTTGGCGAGGCCGCCCGGGCGGATGTACGCGTGGTTCATCCGCAGGCCGGACTGCGACTCGAACAGGTCGAGGATGTGCTCGCGCTCGCGGAAGCCGTAGATCATGACGCTGACCGCGCCGAGCTCCATGCCGCCGGTCGCCAGCCACACCAGGTGCGAGGCGATCCGGTTGAACTCGGTGAGGATGACCCGGACGGCCTGGGCGCGCTCCGGCACCTGGATGTCGAGCAGCTGCTCGACGCCGAGGCAGTACGCCAGCTCGTTGAACAGCGGCGACAGGTAGTCCATGCGGGTGAAGAACGTCGTGCCCTGGACCCAGGTCCGGTACTCGGCGTTCTTCTCGATGCCCGTGTGGAGGTAGCCAATCACGGGCCTGATGGCGCGGACGGTCTCGCCCTCGAGCTCGAGCACCAGACGGAGCACGCCGTGGGTCGAGGGGTGCTGGGGGCCCATGTTGACCGTCAGCGTCCCCTCCTCGATGGCGTCGGGGAGGTCCTCCCAGTCGGCGCCGTCGAGGTACAGGTCGTCACCGAGGTCGGGCAGACCGGTGGTGAGGCCGGTGGTGTCCTTCGTGCTCACGACGTCAGGCTCCCTTCCCACGACGGGTGCGTGGAGACGGGCCGGTCACTCGACGACCTCGCGCAGGTCGCGCTCGTGCGGCGGCGGGATGAACTTGTCGTTCTCGTACGGGATCTCCACACCACCGAGGGGGTAGTCCTTGCGGTGCGGGTGGCCGACCCAGTCCTCCGGCATCAGGATCCGCTCGAGGTCCGGGTGCCCGTCGAAGGTCACGCCGAACATGTCGAAGACCTCGCGCTCGTGCCAGTTCGCCGTCGGGAACAGCCCCGTGGCGCTGGGCAGGCGCGCGTCGTCGTCCGGTGCCCCGACCGAGAGCCGGAACACGTGGTTGTGGGTCAGGGAGCGCAGGACGTAGAGGACCTCCACGACGCCCTGCTCGCGTGCGACGCGGTACTCCGGCCAACCGGTCGTGCTCGGCTGGCGCTCCAGCACGTGCTCGCCCGCGGGCCAGTGCACGCCCGACAGGTCCGCGAGCAGCTCGCAGTGCAGCTCGGCGTCGTCGCGGCACAGCACCAGCACGTCGAGCAGCTGCTCCGGCTGGACGAACAGGGTCAGCTCGCCGTGGGCGACCTCCGACGCGACGCCGGGGAAGGCGTCCTGGATCCTCTTCTCGATGGCCTCGAGGGTCGCCATGTCAGCTCGCCACCCGTCCGCCGGAGAACTGGGGCAGCTCGACGAACCCGGAGCCCTGCTCCGCGAACGTCTGCCCCTTGATCTTCTCGTGCAGCTTGAGGATCCCGTCCATGAGCATCTCCGGCCTCGGGGGGCAGCCCGGGACGTACATGTCGACGGGGACGATGTGGTCGACCCCCTGCACCAGGGCGTAGTTGTTGAACATCCCGCCCGAGGTGGCGCAGACGCCCATCGACAGCACCCACTTGGGGTCGGACATCTGGTCGTAGATGCGACGCAGCACCGGGGCCATCTTCTGGCTCACCCGACCCGCGACGATCATCAGGTCGGCCTGGCGCGGCGAGGCCCGGAAGACCTCCATGCCGAACCGGGCGAGGTCGTGGCGCGGCCCGCCGGCGGCCATCATCTCGATGGCACAGCAGGCGAGGCCGAACGTCGCCGGCCACAGGGACGCGCTCCGGCTGTAGTTGACGAACTTCTCGAGGTTCGTCAGCAGGATGCCGGACGGCAGCTTCTCCTCTAGTCCCACTCGAGGCCTCCTCGGCCGATCTCGTAGACGAAGGCGATCCCGAGCACCCCGATGAACACGGCCATCTGCGCCAGCCCGAACCACCCGAGGCTGCGGTAGACGACCGCCCACGGGTAGAGGAACACGGTCTCGATGTCGAAGATGAGGAACATCATGGCGACCATGTAGAACTTGACGCTGAAGCGCGTCGTCTTGACGTCCGCCAGCGGCTCGTTCCCGCACTCGTACGCCGACAGCTTCGTCGGGTTCGGGCGACGCGGTCCGACGAGCGCGGCGACGCCGAGGGACCCGCCGGCGAAGGCGAGCGCCACGACGAACAGCAGCAGGATCGGCAGGTACTCGTTCACGACCTGGCGACCTTCCGGTCAGAGGGCGGGCGAGGGGTCTGGCGGGTGGCTGGTGCGGGGTGCAACGGTAGGTGTGGGCTCGTGAGCCCTGCAAGACCGTCCCGTGCCGGGCACGGCCGCGTGCGCTGGGTGGTGCTCAGGCCGCCGGCGCGAGGCGCGACAGCGTGTTGATGATGAGGTCCTTGGCGTCGGAGGGGTCCTCGTCCGTCAGGTGCGCCATCATCTTGAAGACGAGCTCCATCAGCGGCCGGATCGGCATCCCGTACTGGGTGCAGACGTGCATGACGGTGGGGTTGCCGACGAGCTGCCCGAAGACCTTGCCGAGCGTGTAGTAGCCGCCCCAGCGGGCCCGCAGCTCGCGGTCGTAGGCGTCGAGGTCGGCGGTGCGCCGGGTGGCGAAGGTCCGGTCGACCACGTCGGCGGCGAGCTTCGCCGCCTCCATGGCGTAGCTGATGCCCTCGCCGTTGAAGGGGTTGACGAACCCGCCGGAGTCGCCGACGAGCAGCATGCCCTTGTGGTGCAGCGGGGTGCGGTTGAAGCCCATCGGGATGGGGCCGGTGAGGATGCGGCCCTCCTGGTGCTCCGGGGTGGTCTCCCACTCCTCGGCCAGCCCGCGGGCCCAGGCCTCGAGCATGCGTCGGTAGTTGGTGGACTGGAAGTCCTTGGACGTGTCGAGCAGGCCGAGGCCGACGTTGAGGCGTCCGTCGTCGAGCGGGAAGATCCAGCCGTAGCCCGACAGCAGGTTGCCCTCGTCGTCGCGCAGGTCGAGCCACGACGAGATCCACTCGTCGTCGGCGCGGCTGGAGCGGTAGTAGGTCCGGGCCGCGACGGCCATCGGGCGGTCCTTGCGGCGGTGCAGCCCGATCGAGCGGGCGAGCTTGCCGGAGGCGCCGTCGGCCGCGATGACGACCGGGGCGTGGACCTCGCCCGGCTCGTCGGTGTCGCGGTCGACGTAGGTGACGCCGGCGAGCCGGGTCTCGGTGCCGTCGCGCCACACCGGGCCGGTGACGAGGGTGTTCTCCCACATCTGGGCGCCCTGCTTCACCGCGTGCCGGGCGATGGCCTCGTCGAACACCATCCGCGTGGCGGTGGCGCCCCACGAGGGCCAGTCCTGCAGCTCGGGCCAGGGCAGCTCCATGACGGTGCTGCCGCCGTGGATGCGCAGGCCCTTCTGGGTGGCCCAGCCGGGGACCTCGCCGCGCGCCTCGGCGTCGAGGCCGAGGTCGAGCAGCTCCTTCACGACGCGGGGGGTGAGCCCGTCGCCGCAGACCTTGTCCCGCGGGAAGGCGTCCTTCTCGATCAGGACCACGTCGTACCCGGCCATCGCGAGGTACGCCGCGGCGGTCGCGCCGCCCGGGCCGGCCCCGACGACGACGACGTCCGCGGTGGTCACGCGCTTCGTCATCGGCTGGACTCCTGGGTGCGTGGGTGACGCGGGGCACGGACCGGCCCCACGTCGGGGGTTCGGGGCCGGGACGGTGCCCGTCTCACGGGCGCGAGGCGCCGCGTGGCCGGGCGGCGGTGTGGGGGTCGTGGCGAGCGGAGGGTGCCCGGGGCGGCACGCCACCGCTGCCTACCACGACGCGCCCACGTGCGCTCGGGCCGCGCGGCACTTCGTGAAACCTTTCACAAGCCGTCCGGGAGTGTAACGACGACCGCCGGCGCGGCCAAGCGGCGCGCCGGCGGTCGGCCTCGCAGGAGGCGACGTCGGGTCAGGGGGCAGGGATCAGGGGGCAGGGATCAGGGGGCAGAGATCAGGGATCAGGGGGCGACGCCCTGCTGCAGCAGCGTCTCGATCGACTCCGTGAGCACCTCGGCGTCGACGATGACCGAGGCGTCCGGTGCCTCGACCTCGGGGACCTCGCCGTGCTCGCTGAAGCCGACGACGACCTCGAACGCGCCGTCGAGCGTCCCGCCCGCCTCACGGATGGTCTCGGCCACGTCGAAGCGGAGCGACGTCACCACGTCGTCGGTGAGCTGGATCGTGCCCGGGACGAGCTCGGGCAGCTCGGCCAGGTCGGCCTCGAGGTCGCCGAGGTCCTGCCCGGTCTCGAGGTCGGCGTTGAGCTGGGCCGCGGCCTGGATGAGCTCGCGGAGCTTCAGCGACACGGCGAAGGTGCTCACGGACTCGCCCTCGCCGGTCGACTCCTCGCCGACCACGAGGAAGCGCTCGAAGAAGGCGGGGACGTCCTCACCGAAGCGGGCCCGGACGGCCGCCTCGGCCTCCTCCTCGTCCGGCAGCTCGGAGGCGCCGGACAGCCCGCTGATGGCCGCGGGGTCGAGCTGGCCCTCGATGCCGACCCACTCCCCCGAGAGGCCGGCGTCGACGGCGGCGATGATCTCCGGCGCGAGCCCGAACCCTTCCAGCGCCGGGCCGAGCTGGCCCTGCAGCGCTGCGATGTCGCCGCCGGCGAGCGCCACGAGGTCGGCCACGTCGAGGCGGAAGTACGACTCCTCCTCGCCGATGCCACGGGCCTCGAACACGTCGCTGCCGAGCACGGACACGCGCAGGACGAGGTTGCCGTCCCCGTCGATCGAGCCGCTCAGGCCCAGGCCGTTGAGGATGGATGCGGCCGGACCGGCGTCGGCCCCGAGGCTCGCCAGGGCGTCCGAGTCGGCGTCGAGGGCCACCGTGAAGGAGAAGCCTTCGGAGAAGGACGACTCGAAGGCCTCGGCGAGGCGCTCCTGCGGGGTGGCCGGTTCCCCGCCGCAGGCGGCGAGGACGAGCGAGAGGAGGCCGACGAGCGCCGGCAGGAGCAGGCGTCGGCGGGCAGGGACGACGGTCACGGTGTTCCCCCGAGGGTTGTGCTTGGGCGGCGCACCGACGGCCGCCGGCGCGAGCGAGCGAGGGTAGTGGCGCGGACCCGACTCCACCGGCGCGCGGGCGCGTCAGCGGCGGACGCCCCGGTGGACGGCGACGATGCCGCCCGAGAGGTCCTTCACCTTCACGTCCCGGTACCCGGCGGCCTCGATCCAGTCGGCCACCACACGCCGGTCCGGCCAGGCCCGGATGGACTCGGCGAGGTAGACGTAGGCCGTCGGGTCGGACGAGACGACGCGGGCCACGCGCGGCAGCGCCTTCATCAGGTACTCGGTGTAGACCGTCCGGAACGGCCCCCACGTCGGTGCGGCGAACTCGCACACCACGACGCGCCCACCCGGCCGGGTGACCCGGGCGAACTCCGCGAGCGCCGCCTCGGGGTCGGGGACGTTGCGGATGCCGAACGAGATCGTGACCGCGTCGAAGGTCGCGTCGGGGAACGGCAGCGCGAGCGCGTCGCCGTTGACCCAGTCGATCCCGATGTCGGTGCCCCGCCAGCGGCGGTGCCCCTCGGCGAGCATGTTGTAGGACAGGTCGAGGGCCACGACGTGCCGGGCCCCCTGGGCCACCAGCGCCTCGGCCACGTTGCCGGGCCCGGCGGCGACGTCGAGCACCTCCGCGCCGGCGGGGTCGACGGCCCGGGCCGTCACCCGGCGCCAGTGCGCGTCCTGCCCGAGCGACAGCAGCGCGTTCGCCAGGTCGTAGCGGGGGGCGACGCGGTCGAACATCGCCTGCACGAGCGCGGCGTCCTTGCCCTCGCGCCCGAACGCGGGGAGGGACTCGTCGGCAGGTGCGACCACGGGGAACCTCGGGGACGGATCGCCGGTGGGACGTGCCGGCTCGTGGTGGGGACGTCGCTGGTGTGGCAGGCTACCTGCCACTCCGCGGGCGCCGTCCGGGGGAGCCGACCCATCCGGTCGATGCACCCCGCCCCACGACGCCCCCCGATCCAGGCACCGCACCGCCCCGACCCGACCACCGTCCAGAGACGAGGCGAGCAGATGGCCGAGCCGACGCCCGACCCGACGCCGGGGCAGCCCACGCCCGACGGGGACGGTGACGAGCCCACACCATGGGTCGCGGAGGTGGACCCGGCGGCCCTCGGTGGCTACACGCCACCGCCGGGCTCCGACCCGGGCGCACCGTCGGGCCACGCGACGCTCGGGGAGGACCTCGAGCGCCTCGCCGCCGACCTCGCCGCCGACCTCGGCGCCACGTCGGACGACGTCGACGGCGGTGACCTCCAGTCGGGTCCCGCGTCGGAGGTGGCCGAGAACGACCCGACCCGCGACCTCGGCACGCCGGCCGACCTCGACCTGCCGGACGGCGGGTGGGACGACGTCGCGGTCGCGAGCGGCGCGAGCGACGGGCCCTCGTCCTCGTCCTCGTCCCCGGCCGAGGGCGACCTGCCGGACGACGACGGGTCCGCCGACGAGGGGTTCGACCTGAGCGACCTGGAGCAGGCGGTCGTCGAGTTCGGCTTCGAGGACGCGGAGCCGTCCGTGGGCCCGGGGCCCGTGCCACCGCCACCGGCCGCGCCCTCCGCTCCTGCGGCCGACCTCCCGCCCCCGCCGTCGGGGACACCGCTCCCCCCGCCCACCGGCCGACCGACCCCGGGGACGCCGCCGACGCCGGCACCCCCACCCGACCTCGACGCGCCGGCCCCGTCGACCCCGGAACCCGTCGGCTCCTTCCCGAGCCCGGAGTCACCGGCGGAGACGCCCGACCCGGCCGAGGCAGGGATCGACACGCTCAACTTCACCGCGAAGGGCGGCAGCGGCTCGGTCTCCGGCGGCGGTGGCGGAGGCGAGCGCGGCGGCCGACGCCTCTTCGGTCGCTGACCCCACGCGTCCAGCCGGCCATCGCCGGGTGGGGGACCCCGAGCGGCGTCGCGTAGCCTCGGCACGTCCCGGTCCGCCGTCCCCCGGAGTCGTCGTGCCCCTCGACCCCGCCGACGCCGCCCTCGTCGAGGCGCTCGCGACCCCGTTGCCGGGGGACGAGGACCCGACCGGCGAGCTCGTGTCGCTCGAGACGCTGGCCGAGCGGACCGAGCTCTCCCTCGCGCTGCTCGAGGCCGTCGTGCGGGAGGGGCTGCTGCGCCCCCGCCTCGACGACCCGCCGCGGTTCGCCGTGTCGGACGCCGCGTCCGTACGGGCCGGGCTGGCCCTGGTCGAGGCCGGTCTGCCGCTGGCGGAGCTGCTCGACCTCGCCCGTCGCACCGACGAGGCCATGGCTCCCATCGCGACGCACGCGGTCGAGCTGTTCCTCGGGTTCGTGCGCGACCCCGTCCACGGCACCTCGTCCTCCGACGCGGAGGCGTCCGAACGTCTGGTGCGGGCGGTCCACGAGATGCTGCCCGCCGCCGAACGCCTCGTCGGCCGGCACTTCCGGCAGCTCGTCCTCGCCGCCGCGCAGACGCGGCTGCACGCGGAGCTCGCCGAGCGCGGCGAGACCTGATCCGACGCGTCCTTCGGACTGGAGCCCACCCGTGAGCGACCTGACGGTCCGCACCTGGGCCATCGACGACCCCGGCCCGCTGCTCGACCGACTGCCCCCCACCGACGGCGTCGCGTGGCTGCAGGGCGAGGACGGGATGGTCGGCATCGGGGCGGCGGCACGCATCGACCCCGGCGTCGGGCCGGGTCGCACCTCGGTCGCGACCGACGCCCTCGCCCGGCTCGCCGCCGGCGCCTCCGTGCGCGACGACGTCCGAGTGGCGGGGACGGGGCTGGTCGCGTTCGGCTCGTTCACCTTCGACGTCGACACCCACGGCTCGTCGCTCGTCGTGCCCGAGGTGGTGGTCGGACGGCGCGGACGCACCGCCTGGCTCACCTGCATCGGCCCCGCCGACGACGAGCGCCTGTCAGCCTCCGAGCCCCCGCTGCCACCGGCGGTGGCGACCGCGACGGCGCACGCCGCGGACCGCCCGCGGTACGCCGGCTCCTCGGTCCCGGACGTCCGATGGCTGGAGGCGGTCGCGACCGCGGTGCAGCGCATCCGCGCCGGCGAGCTCGAGAAGGTCGTGCTGGCGCGTGACCACGCCGTGTGGTCGAAGGAGACGTTCGACGCCCGGGTCCTCGCGCGGCGCCTCGCCGAGCGCTTCCCGGGCTGCTCGACGTTCGTCGTCGACGGCCTCGTCGGCGCGACCCCCGAGCTGCTGGTCGGCCGGACCGGTGCGCGGGTGGAGTCGTTGCCGCTCGCCGGCACCACCGGACGCGACGCCGACCCGGACCTCGACGCGGCCCTCGGCCGGGCGCTGCTGGACTCGGCCAAGGACCGGTGGGAGCACGAGCTGCTGGTCCGCAACGTCGCCGAGGTGCTGGGGCGCGTCTGCCGCGACCTGCACCACGCCGACACCCCCTTCCTGCTCCAGCTCGACAACGTCCAGCACCTCGCCACCCGCTTCGTCGGGGAGCTGGCGCCGGCGGACGACGGCTCGCTGCCGAGCGCCCTCGAGCTGGCCGGTGCCCTGCACCCCACGCCGGCGGTGGCCGGGACCCCCACCGCGGACGCCCTCGCGGTCCTCCGCGAGCTCGAGGGGATGGACCGCGGTCGCTACGCCGCGCCGGTCGGCTGGGTCGACGCCGCCGGCGACGGCGAGTGGGGCATCGCCCTGCGGTGCGCCGAGCTGTCGGGCGCGCGGGCGCGGCTGTTCGCCGGCGCCGGCATCGTCGCGGACTCCCTGCCGGAGGACGAGCTCGAGGAGACCCGGATCAAGCTGCTCGCGGCCCAGTCGGCGTTCCGGGGCTGAGCCCCGCAACGCCGCGCCGCTCAGGCGAGCGCGTCGAGCGCCCCCTCGACGGCCGCGGCCATGCGTCCGTGCAGCCGCCGGTTCTCCTCGCGGTCGGTCCGCACGTGCACGAGGTGGCGGCCGCCGGCGGCGTGCGCGTCGGCCACGACCCCGGGCAGCGCGGACGCGCTCGTGACCGGGTGGTGGACGAGCCCGTGCAGCCGCGCGAGGTCGGCGAGGTCCCGGCCGTGCGGGGTGCCGAAGAGCCGCTCGAAGGCCGGCACGTGCGTCGCCTGCGGCAGGAGGTGGAAGATCCCGCCGCCGTCGTTGTCGACGACGACGACCACGAGATCGCAGCGCTCCGCGGCGGGCGAGAGCAGCCACGCGTTGGTGTCGTGGAGGAGAGTCAGGTCCCCGACGAGGGCCGTGACCGGCCCGGTCACCACGCCGCCGGCGGCCGTGGCCGCGGGGGCCGGGTCGGCCTCGCCGCCGGCGCCGGCGGCGAGCGCCACGCCGAGCGCGGTGGAGACGACGCCGTCGATGCCGGACGCCCCCCGGTTCGCGAGCACGCGCAGTCCGGTGCGGGGCTTCAGCACCAGGTCGAGGTCGCGGATCGGCATCGACGACCCGACCACGAGGACGGCGCCGCCCGGAAGCGAGGCGGCGAGGTCGCGGGCCACGCGGGGCTCGGTCGGGGTGTCGTCGGCGTCGAGCACGTCGCGCAGCGCGGCCTCCGCGACGTCGTCGGCCTGCCGCCACCGCGTCCACCAGTCCGACGACACGCCGGCGGGGAGCTCGGCGGCGACGGCTCGGCAGAACGCGGTCGGCTCGGCGAGGACGAGCTCGGCGACGGCCCGCTCGGGGTCGTGCCACGCCCCGGTGGGGTCGACCTGGACCTGGGGCACCTCGGGACCGAGGGCGGACGCGAGTGCCCGGGACAGCCCGGTGCGTCCGAACCGGACGACGACCTCGGGACGGTGGGCCCGGGCGAAGGGGCCGTGGGAGAGCAGGTGGTGGGCGTGGGCGACGACCACGTCGTCGTCGACCCGGCAGCCGGAGTGGGGCTCGGCCACGACCGGCCACCCGGCTGCGCGTCCGAACGCCACGACCGCGCCCGGGTCGACGTCGGCCCCGCCGCCGACGACGACGAGCCCCCGCTCGGTGCCGGCGACGCGACCGGCGAACGCCCGGACGCCGGCGGGGTCGGGCTGGCGCGGCTCGCGGACGACCGTGACCCACGGCCGACGGTCGGGCCGTCCCACGGTGCGTCCGGCGAAGGGTTCGGCGCGGCTCCGCCCGTCGTCGGTGACGGGCACCGTCGGCTCCCGGAACGGCAGGTCCACGTGGACGGGGCCGGGGGGGCCGGCGAGCCCCTGCGCCTCGGCGACGGCACGCGCGACGGTGGAGCGCCAGTGCGCCACCGCCCCCGGCCGGTCGTCGGGGACGCCGAGGTCGACCGCGAACCGGACGGCGCGATCGAAGATGCCGACCTGCTCGATGGTCTGGTTCGCGCCGGTCTGCCGCAGCTCGGGCGGGCGGTCGGCCGTCAGCAGCAGCAGCGGCACGGCCCCGGTGTCGGCCTCGACGACGGCCGGGTGGAGGTTCGCGACCGCCGAGCCGGAGGTGGTGACGACGGCGGCGGGACGTCCCGTGGCACGACCGAGCCCGAGCGCGACGAAGGCCGCGCTGCGCTCGTCGAGGTGGACGTGGCAGCGGACGCGGGGGTCCTCGTGCAGCGCCACGGCGAGCGCGGTCGAGCGGGACCCCGGGCACACGACCGCGTCCGTGACCCCGCCCCGGGCGAGCTCGTCGACGAGCACGCGGGCGAGGGCCGTCGCGGGGTTCGGCGGCGCCGGGGGGGTGGGGCGTGCTTCGTCGGTCACCGGTACCTCCCGTGGGCGGCGTCGGCCGCCGCCAGCCGTTCGAGGAGCGCGCCGGCGGTGTCCGGGTCCGGGGCGGCGGCGTCGAGCAGCCCGGCGTCCGGCTCGGGGCGGCGCACGACGAGCCGACCGCCGACGGGGACGAGGGGGTCGGTCGTGACGTCCGCCGCGAGCAGCAGCCCGGTCCCGAGGCCGCAGGCGTAGGGGAGCTCGGGCAGCGCGGCGGCGAACGCGAGCCCCGCGGCCAGTCCCACGGAGGTCTCCAGGGCGGAGGACACCACCACCGGAAGCCCGGCCGCGTCGGCGACCTCGAGCGCCCGGACCACCCCGCCGAGCGGCTGCGCCTTGCAGACGAGCACGTCCGCCGCTGCGGCTCGGGCCACGGCGACGGGGTCGTCGGCCCGGCGGATCACCTCGTCCGCGGCGATCGGGACGGACACGCGCCGGCGGACGTCGGCGAGCTCCTCCACGGTGGCGACGGGCTGCTCGACGTACTCGAGGTCGTGCACGTCGAGGCGGGCGATGGCGAGGGCGGCGGTCGCGACGTCCCACGCACCGTTCGCGTCGACGCGGATGCGCCCCTCCGGCCCGAGCTCCTCGCGCACCGCGGCGACGCGCGCGACGTCGGCCGCGAGGTCCTGCCCGGGCTCGGCGACCTTCACCTTCACGGTCCGGCAGCCCGCAGCGCGCACCAGGGCACGGGCGGTCGCCGGGTCGACGGCGGGCACGGCCGCGTTCACCTCGACCTCGCCACGCACCGCGGCCGGCCACGCCTCGCTCGCGTCGCGTCGGGCGGCGTCGAGCCACCGGGCCGCGTAGGCGGCGCCGTACTCGGCGAACGGGGAGAACTCGCCCCACCCGGCCGGGCCGTGGAGCAGGACGCCGGTCCGTTCCGTGACGCCGCGGAACCGCACGCGCATCGGCACCCGGAACGGCACGAGCCGGTCGAGCGCGGTCGCGTGGTCGGGCACGGGGTCGCCTGTTCCGACGGGGTGGCACGGCGTCGCCCGCACGCTAGCCCGTCTAGGGTCGTGGCCCCATGGCTCGACTCGTGGCCCTGCGCCTCCCCCCCGGACCCGCCTTCCTCGCCGAGCTCGACCGCGCGTGGGAGGCCGGTGATGCCGTGCTCCCGCTGCCGGTGGACACACCGGCCGCGGACCTCGGCCGGACGCTCGCGACGCTCCGCCCCGCCCGACTGGTCCACGGGACCGGGGCGAGCGACCTCTTCGACCCCCTCGAGGTGCCGGACGGCACCGCGCTCGTGGTCGCGACGTCCGGCTCGACCGGTGAGCCGAAGGGCGTCCTGCTGACGCGACGCGCCCTCGACGCGTCGGTGCAGGCCAGCATCGCGCGACTCGGGTGCGCCCCGCGGGAGCGGTGGCTCGGCGTGCTGCCGGTGCACCACGTCGCCGGGATCACCGTGGCGCTGCGGTCGCGCGCGCTCGGGGTCGAGGCCGACCTCCGCCCCACCCTCGACCTCGAGCACCCCTCGGACGCCCGCTGGGTCTCCCTCGTGCCGACCCAGCTCGTGCGCGTCCTCGAGGCCGGGGTCCCCGACTGGTTCCCGCGCTGGGTGCTGCTCGGTGGGGCGGCGGCGCCGGCGGCGCTGCTCGAGCGGGCCGACGCCGCCGGCCTCGTCGTCACGACCTCCTACGGGATGACCGAGACCTGCGGCGGGTGCGTGTACGACGGGCGTCCGCTCGACGGCGTCCGGGTCGAGCTCGCCGACGACGGGCGCATCCGCATCGCCGGGGCCGTGCTCGCCAGCGGGTACCACCGCGCGCCGGAGCGCTGGGACGAGGCCGTCAGCGACGGGTGGTTCACCACGGCGGACCGTGGTCGCCTCCTCGACGACGGTCGGCTCGAGGTCCTCGGCCGCACCGACGACGTCGTGGTGTCCGGTGGGGAGAACGTGTCGACCGCGTCGGTCGCCGGCGCGCTGCGGTCGCTGCCGGAGATCGCCGACGCGGCCGTGGTCGGCCTGCCCGACGACGAGTGGGGCGAGGTCGTCGGTGCCGTGGTCGTGGCCGCCGCCGACGCGACCGTCCCCGACGTCGCGGTCGTCCGCGACCGGCTCCGCGAGCGCCTGCCGCGCCACGCGCTGCCCCGCCGACTGGTCGTCGTGGCGTCGATCCCGCGGGACGAGCTCGGCAAGGTCCCAGCGACCACGCTGCGGCGGCTGCTGGACGGCTGACGCCGGCGGGCTCGGCCGTCGCGCCGCCGCCACGCCCTGCGGGGCTCCGCGCCGAACCCGTGGCGATCCTCGCCCCAGGCCCAGCACGTGACCAGCGACCCCTCCGGCAGCCCCACCCGCCTCTTCGCCACCACCTTCGGTGTGGGCTACGTGGCCGTGGGCCTCGTCGGGTTCGCGATGACCGGGCTGGACGGCTTCACCAGCCGCAACGGCCCGCTCGTCCTCGGCCTGTTCGAGGTGAACCCCCTGCACAACCTCGTGCACCTGCTGCTCGGGTCCGCGCTGGTCGTCGCCGGTGCTCGCTCGGCCGCCGACGCCCGGATGGTCACCATCGTCGTCGGCGTGGCGGTCGGCGCGGTCGGCCTGCTCGGCCCGCTGATCACGAGCGCCGGCGAGCTCGCCCTCAACGGGGCCGACAACGTGCTGCACCTCGTGACCGCGGTCCTGGCCTTCCTCGCCGTGCTCGCCGAGTCCCGCCGGGACGCCGGTGGGCGTCCCGCGCGCTGATCCGGACCACCGGCCCCGCCGACCGGGCATCCTGCGGGAGCGAACATCTCGGCCAGGGGCTCCGAACGACGAGGGACCAACGCACCCCGAGGTGCGCCAGGAGACCGTTCCCATGACCGCAGAACCACGGCCGTTGCGCGCCGTCCCCAACGTGGGCGTCGCTGCGTCCAGCCCGGAGGAGCTGCTGGTCCGCGTCGCCCGCGGCGACCAGGAGGCCTTCGCGGCCCTCTACGACCGCATGTCCGGGCAGGTCTACGGCGTGGTGCGCCGGGTCGTCCGCGACCCCGCCCGCTCCGAGGAGGTCACCCAGGAGGTGCTGGTCGAGGTGTGGCGCACCGCCACCCGGTTCGACCCGGACCGCGGCAACGCCTCCACCTGGATGCTCACGATGGCCCACCGCCGTGCCATCGACTGCGTCCGCTCCGTGCAGGCCTCCCGCGACCGCGACGAGCGGATCGGACACCGCGACCGGGTCCGCCCGTTCGACGAGGTCTCCGAGGAGGTCGAGACACGCGCCGAGCACGCGCAGGTCCGTGAGGCCCTCTCCGCCCTCACCGACCTGCAGCGCGAGGCCGTGGAGCTCGCCTACTACGGGGGCTACACGTACCGCGAGGTCGCCGAGCTCCTCGACGCTCCGCTCGGCACCATCAAGACACGCATGCGCGACGGCCTCATCCGCCTCCGCGACGCCATGGGGGTGAGCCGATGACACCCGACGTCCACACGCTGACCGGCGCCTACGCCGTCGACGCCCTGCCCGACGACGAGCGGGAGCTGTTCGAGGGGCACCTCGCCGAGTGCGACGCGTGCCAGCTCGAGGTCTCCGAGCTCCAGGCCACGGCCGCCGCCCTCGGCGCCGCGTCCTGGGAGCGCCCGCCGACGTCGCTGCGCGACGCCGTGCTGGCCGAGGTCGACCGCACCCGCCAGGAGCGCCCGCTGCCCACACCGGCGGTGGCCTCCGCCGAGGTCGTCCCGTTCCGGCCCACCTTCGCCCAGCGCCTGCTCGCCCCGGCCGCCGCGATCCTCACGCTGGCCGTCATCGGGCTGACCGCCGTCATCGCGCAGCTCAACGATCGCATGGGTGAGCTCGAGACCATGGCGGCACCGGTGTCGACCGTCCTGCGGGCCCCCGACGCGATCACCCTCACCGCCGAGGGGCTCGACGGTTCACGCGCTCGCGTGGTCGCGGCCCCCTCCGTCGGCGAGGGCGTGATCTTCGTCGACGACCTCGAGCCCACCGGCTCGGAGCACACCTACCAGCTGTGGCTGGTCGACGGTGCCGGCGTGCCGGTCCCCGCCGGTCTGCTGCACGTCGACGAGCGCGGCCGGGGCGCCCACGTGATGACCGGGGACATGTCCGGCGTCGCGGCGATCGCCCTGACCCGCGAGCCCGCCGGCGGCTCCCCCGCCCCGACCAGCGACCCGGTCGTGGTCGTGGAGCTCGGGGACGCCTGACCCGCACGACGACCACCCCTCCCGGACGGACCCACGCCCAGCGGCGTGGGTCCGTCCGTTGCGCGGGGGTGGGTCAGACGCGCACGCGGCGCCGCAGCGCGGTCGGACCGGGGGCGGCGGCGGTGGCGACGTCGATGGCGAGGGCGAGCGCCCGCCGTGCCCAGGAGGCCGGGACGACGTCGGGACCCAGCCCGTCGCGCACCGCGCCGACGGGCTCGAGCACGTCGGACCACCGGTCGCCGTACCAGACGAGACCCGACCGCAGGGCGAGCCGCTTGCTGGCCAGCTCACCGGTCCGCAGCGTGTGCTCGGTCCGCAACGAGCCGAGCACCGCCCACTCCACGGTCGCCATCGTGACCGGGACGTCCGGGGCCGCCCTCGCGAGCACGTCGTCGGTCCCCTCGAGCCACGGCAGCCAGACCCGTCGGGTTCGGTGACGCAGGGCCGCGTCGAGCTCCCCTCGCTCGACGGGTCGCAGCCGCGTCGCGATCGGGTCCCCGTGCAGCGTCCGGGCGACGGTCCCGAGCTCGCGCCACAGCACCGCGTCGAGCTGCCCGGCACCGTCCTGCACGCGTCCGCGGTCGACCCGCAGGGCGCTGGCGGCGGTCCGCTCGCCGCCACCGAGCGTGCCCTCGTCCACGACGAGCAGGTCGAGCGATCCGGCGAGGTCGGGCGCATCCTGGAGCACCGTCTCCCACCGGGTCGGGTCCGGCCGGCCCCGCACGACGACGACCAGGTCGAGGTCGCTCCACCCGGGGACGGCGTCACCGTGGGCGTGGGACCCGACGACGTGGACGCCGACCAGGTCGGGGACCCGCAGGGCCAGCAGGCGCGTCACGAGGTCGGTGACGGGGGTGCGGTCCAGTGCGGGCACGCCGGGTCCTCTCGCCGCCCCGGCACGGCGACGGTACCGAGCACGCGGCCGGACGTCAGCGGGTCCGGCCGGCGAGCCTCCGCCCGCCAGCGGGGCCCACGAGGCGGCTAGAGCCCCGCGTAGCTGTGCAGACCCGTGATCAGCAGGTTCACGACGAAGTACGTGAACATCAGGACCACGAACGACCCGATGCCGAGCCACGAGGCGCCGCGACCGCGGACGCCGCGCGTGGCACGGGCGTGCAGGTAGCCGGCGTAGGCGACCCACGTGAGGAACGCGGAGGTCTCCTTCGGGTCCCAGCCCCAGTACCGACCCCACGACTGCTCGGCCCAGATGGCGCCGGTGATGACGGCGAACGTCCAGATCGGGAACCCGAACGCGATCGTGCGGTACGCGAGCGAGTCGAGGGTCGAGGCGCTCGGCAGGTAGGGCAGCGCCCACCACGAGATGGCGATGAACAGGAAGCCCGTGAGGCCCATCCCGACGATGGCCCGCGCCTCCTGGAACACGAGGCCGAAGGCGGCGAAGGCCAGCGCGTTCCACAGCGCGATGCGCCACGGGAAGGTGACCCCGAGCCACCGCTGCGTCAGCGACGCACGCAGGGCCCGCCGGTACGCGGCGTCGTGCCGGTCCGGTGTGTCGAGGTCGAGGGACTCCTCCGGGTTCTCGCGCTCGGCGAGGTCGTCCACGTGGCGGTCGGTGGTCTCGTCCTCGGCCCGGCCGGTCGTGGTGCCGCCGGCGTACGCGGCGCCCACGGTCGAGCCGGTGAAGCGGCCCGAGTCGGCGGCCACCCGGCGCTCGGCGGTCTCACGCAGCAGGTGGAGCGCGTTGAACACGGCCCCGACGGTGAACACGCCGGCGGCGAGCGCGATGGTGGACACGTGGATGGCACGCCACCACGAGTCGAGGATCGGGGCGAGCGGACCCGGCTCGGCGTAGACGAGGAACGACACGCCGATGGTGATGATGGTCCCGAGCAGCACGAAGCCCATCACCTCGGGGCGACGCATCCGCCACTGGAAGACCAGCAGGCCGGCGACGACGGCCGTGAGCGCGACCACCGACGAGAACTCGAACATGTTGCCGAGCGGCAGCCGGTCCGACGCCATCGAGCGCGTCACGATGTGCCCGAGGTGCGCGCCGACGCCGAGGATGGCGAGCGACGTCGCGGCCACGCGGCCCCGGCGTCCGGCGACCTCGCCGTCGGCGCGGTCGACCGAGACGGCCATGGCCCACAGGTACACGAGCATGGAGACCGTGTAGAGGACCAGGGTCACGGGCGAGATCAGGAACCTGCTGAGCTCTGCGAGCGTCATGGGGTGCTCACCTCAGGTGCGGGAGGTCGGGTCGTCGGCGCCGGCGGCGACGCGTTCCGGGGCGTCCCCGGAACGGCCGCCTGCAGCGGTGTCGACCGGTTCGTCCGGGGCGCCGAGGCGCTCGCGGAGGGTGCGGACCAGGCCGGCGAACTCGTCCTCGAAGGCCTGGGTGCGCTGGAAGGCGCGCCCGGCGACGGTGACGGTCGTGCGACCGGTGTCGGGATCGGTGACGGCGGCCACCCACAGCCGCCGACGGTAAGCGTACAGAGCGGGCACGAGGCCAACGAGGGTCAGCAGGGAGCCGAGCAGCAGCAGCGGCACGGTCGGGCGGTCGCTCACCTGGAAGCCGACCCAGCGCCGCAGCTCGGGGAAGCTCACGACCGTGCCGTCCTCGAGGACCACCGTCTCACCGAGGCGGACGCCGCTCGCCTGCGCCCGCTCGAGGCCGGTCGTGTCGAGCTCGTTGACGTTCTGCGACGCGGACAGCTGCAGGTCGCCGGTCCACTGCTGGAACAGCAGCAACGGGGCGTCGGCCCACGGCGCGCCCGTGAGCTGCGGGCGGCCGTCGTCCCCCTCGGGCGCGAAGGGGAACAGGAACAGGTCGAGGCCGACGTCGGGCTCCGCGGCGGGCGCCTTGGCGGCCCCGCCGAAGTAGCCCTCGGCGTCGACGTTGAGGGTCAGGAAGGCGTCGTGGACGACCTCGCCCGTCGCGTCGGTGATGACGACCCGAGGGGCGTAGCCCCAGTCGAGCTGGTGGATCTTCATGCCGTCGACGACGGCCGGGTCGTTGCCGCCGACGGGCCGCTCGAAGGTGGTGCCGTCCGGCCGGGTGAAGGTGATATTGGATCGGAACAGCCGGGGCTGGCCGCCGAACTGGGGGTCGCGGTACCAGTCGACCTCGAACTCGTCGAGCGTCATGGTGAAACCGCGGTGGTCGCCCTCGTCGAACCAGCGTCCCGGCTGGTAGCTCCAGTAGCCGACGGCCGTCTCGGTCCACGACTGGCCCTCGACGACGCCGACCTGCCCGACGAACCCGAGCAACTGGCCGAGCACGACGCCGACCAGCAGCACGTAGAACGACAGGTGGAACATCAGGCTGCCACCCTCGCGGGTGACGATGCCCTTCTCGGCGGCGACCTGGTCGTCCGGCTCGCCCTCGGTGGTCCGCAGGCGCCAGCGCCGGTCACCCAGCACGTCGCGCGCGGTCGCGTGGACCTCGGCCGCCGGCGTGGTCGTCGTCAGCACGGCGACCTGCTCCTGGTCGCCGAGGTGGCGCGTCCTGGGCGGCTGCGAGCGCCGGACGATGCGCACGTAGCTGCGCACGCGCGGGACCATGCAGGCGGTCAGCGAGGTGAACAGCAGCAGCAGCGTCGCGAGGAAGATCGGGGAGCCGTAGACGTCGTAGCCGCCGATGGCGTCGATCAGGCCCGAGACCAGCGTGCCGGGCCCCTCGGTCCCCTCGCGCCACCGCTCGACGGTGAACGGGACGTTGGGGGCCTGCGGGACGATGGTCGCGATGAGCGTCTCGAGCGCGAGGACGCCGAGCAGGTACAGCGCCGTGCGCATCCGCGCCAGCCATCGCCACCCCATGCGGAGCGACTGGGCGACGAACCCGAGCGGCCCCGAGGGTCGCCGGCGCCCGCGGCGGACCGCGGGGTTCGCCTCGGGCGGGTCGAAGGAGTCGATGCGGTTCACGGCGAGGACGGTACCGAGGGTGAGGGGAGGGTCGGGGCCGGCGACGGCGGCGCAGGCCCTCGCACGGGGAGTTCGTCGCCGACGGCTCAGATGGGCGGCTCGAAGCCGTTGATGAGGGGTCGGAGCAGGATGATGAAGCGGTCCCACAGCCCCGTCGAGATCGCGATGCCGACCAGCACCAGCAGCGACCCGCCGACGACCTGCAGCCGGCGGGCGTTGCGCTTGAGCAGGTCGAGGGCGCCGGCCATCCGCTTGAACAGCACGCCGACCAGGACGAACGGGACACCGATGCCCATCGCGAACACGAACCCGAGGATGCCACCGCGCAGGGACGTCCCGGACCCAGCCCCAGCGGCCGAGAGCGTCAGGATGGCTCCGAGCGCCGGACCGACGCACGGCGTCCAGCCGACGCCGAAGACGAAGCCGAGCAGCGGGGCGGTCGCGACCCCGCCCGAGGGCGCGCGGTCGGCCACCCGGAACTCCCGCATGAGCGTGCCCCTCGCCATCAGGACGCCCAGCGTCACGACGACGAGGCCCATGACCACCCGGGCGACCGTGTTCTGCTGCAGGAAGCTCAGCGTCCCGAAGGCGACGCCGAGCATCGTGAACGGGATCGCGAAGCCGACGACGAACAGCAACGACCCGGCGAGGACCCGGCCCCGGGCCCGGGCGTCGCCCTCGGCGATCTCGTCGCCCGACAGCCCGGTCATGAACGACAGGTAGCCGGGGACCAGCGGCACGACGCACGGGCTCGCGAACGACACCAGGCCCGCGGCGAACGCGACGAGCGCCGCGAGGAGCACGTTCGCGTCGGTGATGAGGGTCTGGACGGTCTCGACCATGGGGTCAGTTCCCGACGGTGGCGGGGGCGCGCAGGGGGGTCGAGGTGGCCAACGCGTCAGCCTCCGCGGTGTTCCACGGCCGCGCGCTGGCCGCCGGCGCGGGTTCGTCCAGCAGCCTCGTGGCAATGGTGAAGAGCTCGGGACCGTTGGTGAGTCCGAACAACCGGACCGCGACCCGTCCCTCGCGGTCGAGCACGATGGTGGTCGGGATCGAGCGCGGGCCGACCGAGCCGTACTGCGCCGCGTAGGTGTTGGCGGGGTCGAACACGCTCGGGTAGGGCACGTCGAACTCGCGGACGTGCCCGAGGGCGTTGACCTCGCTGTCCTGGATGTTCACGCCGACGAACCGCACGCCCTCGCCGCGCAGCACCTGGAAGGCCTCGTTGAGGTCGGGCTGCTCGGCCCGACACGGGCCGCACCACGACGCCCAGAAGTTGAGCACGACGACCTGGCCACGGAGGTCGGGGACGGCGAGCTCCTCGCCGTCCTCGCCGAGCACCGGGACGGCGGTCGTCGGCGCGGCCTCACGCTCCTGCGGCGGGGGGATGCTGACGCCCGGCCGGACGTTGGGCAGTCGCTCGGCGGCCGGCGTCGACCCACCACCGCAGGCGGTGACGGCCAGGGCGAGGGCGAGCAGCAGGGCGCGGGTGCGCACGAGGACCACCTGGTCGGATCGGGGCGGGAGGCGGGGGGCAGGGTCGGGGGTCGGGGAACGAGCACGCGCCGGCGGGGGGTTCCCCGCCGGCGCGTCGAGCTCGTGGTGCTCCTGCCGGCGCGAGCGCCGGCGGTGGGATCACTGGGCGATGGGGACCTGCAGGTCCTCGGGCTGCTCGACCTCCATCTGCTCACGCTTCTCGCGCTGCTCGATGCGGTCGAGGCCGAACAGGCAGAGGGCGAACAGGATGAGCGAGACGATGGTCCACACGGCGGAGGGCAGCCACAGGGCGCCCGGCTCCTTGAACGCGAACCACACGCCCTCCTCGACGACCTCGCTGCGGGTCACGAGGCCGTTCTCGTCCGCGAAGTTCGCGAGCACCCGGACGTTGGCCCCGGCGACGCGGACACCCTGGTCCTCGGTCACGCGAACGTCCACGACCTCGGCGGTGAAGAACGGGTCGGCGCGGGTCTCCCCGGCCTGCGGCTCGCCCGCGGCCTCGTTCAGGGCGGTCCGGCGCGAGGCGCCGATGTCGAGACCGCCGGCCTCGTTGGTCGGCAGGTACTGGTTCAGCATGATGCCGGCGGCGGAGTCGAGGTCACCACGCACGAACGAGTAGAACGGGTCCTCCTCGTTCGTGGTGCCCGTGTAGCCGGCGAGGTCCTGGAACGCCCCGAGGTCGTTGGTGACCGGGAAGAGCTGCGCGCGCGGCGAGCCCGGCTCCATCGGGAACCACTTCGGCTGGTAGGCGTCGGGCGCCTGACCGGGGAAGTTCTGCAGACCGGTGGCGACGGGGGTGCCCGGCGCGCCGAACCACCAGAACACCCCGAGCATCATGGTGAAGCCGAAGAAGGCGACGCCGTAGACCAGCGCGCCCTTCTTCGCCCCGTAGTTGGACCACAGCAGCAGGAAGGTGGCCCCGCAGAAGATCACGATCGCGAGCGGGACCGCGAGCTGGGCTGCGATGTGGTCCGCGGGGATGCCCCCCTCGGTGGCGAGGATCAGGGCCTGGGTGACGTTGGCGAGCACGACGAGCTCCGGGGCGTCAGCGCAGCGCGGGCTGCTGGATGGACTGCAGGTACTCGATGACCTTCTCGATCGCCCCGTCGCTCAGGACGTCGGCGAAGGACGGCATCGGGGCCCCGGTCGGGACCTGGCGACCGCGGTAGAGCGTGGAGCGGATCGCGTCGGCGGCCGACGCGATGGCCTCGTCGTCGCCCTCGACCGCGCCGTAGCGGTAGAAGACCTCGGTGAGGCTCGGACCGACCCGGCCTTCGGCCTGCTGGCCGTGGCACCGGGCGCAGTTGTCCATGAAGACGTCCTGGCCGGAGGCGCCGACGTAGGCCTGCGCCTCGGGCACCTCACCGGTCTGGATCGACAGCAGGTACTTGGTGAGCGCCTCGATCTGCTGGTCGTTCATCGGGCCCTGGTAGGCCGCGCCCCACGCCGGCATGGGGGTACCGGCGCGGCCCTGCAGCAGGGTCCGGGTGATGAACTCCTCGATGTCCTCGACGATGACCGAGTCCTCGTAGCGTGCGACGATGTTGTCGAGCGCTGGGGCCGGCCAGGCGGCCGTGACGTTCGGGTCCGGGTGCGGGGCGAACCCGCCCTGTGCGTTGTCACCGTGGCAGTTGGTGCAGTTCTGCGCGTACAGGACGCGGCCCTTGGCGACGTCCTGCTCGTAGAACTCGTCCATCTTCGCGTCGATGCGGTCGGGCTCGATGACCCAGTACAGCGGGATGAAGATGGCCATGAAGACGGCGAGCGCGACACCCCACGCCATCGCGCGCTCGAGGCCCGTGGTCTCGAGCTCCTCGTCGGAGTGGTACGGCCGCATCGCGAGCGGGATGTCGGTCTTGGTCTTCGGGCCGCGGGACTTCCCCGGGCCGACGACGAAGTACGCGACCGCGAACGCGCCGAGACCGGCGAGCAGCAGGATGATCGCGATCGACGACAGGCCGCCGCCACCGCCCTCGGCGGTCTCGACTGCCTCCGTGGCGAGCAGGATCAGGTGGGACATGGGGTGCACGCTCCGTGTGGGCGCAGCCGTCGGGTGACGGGTCTCGTCAGAGGTCGACGCAGGCGGGGCCCTCCGGCTCCTGCTGGAGGACGCGGGCGGTACGGGCCGGGCCGGTCAGCACCGTGCCGGTCGACACGGTGAAGTTGCCCTGGTCGTCGATGCGGGAGGGGAACCGGTCGAGGCCGCGGGCGGCCGGGCCGCCCATCCACTCGCCCCACTTGTTGTACTTGGAGCCGTGGCAGGGGCACTCGAACCACTGCGAGCTCTGGCACCACGGCACGCGGCAGCCGAGGTGCACGCACTTCTGGTAGAGCGCCATCAGGCCGTTGTTGCCGTCGATGATGGCGTGGTCGGTCCCGTACGCCTCCTCGGCGCCGGGCTCCGACGGGTCCCACGCCACGACGTACATCCGGCCCGCCGGGAAGGCGAAGGGCGCCTTCTCGGAGAGGATCTCCGCGAGCAGCTCGTCGGCCTTCATCGGCAGGGTGATGTCGGCACCGAACCCACCGCCGAGGTTGGGCCAGAGCATCCCCACGAAGGCGACGCCGAAGCCGGACAGGCCGGCGCCGACCGCACCGCCGAGGGCGTAGCGGAGGAAGGTGCGGCGCTCGACCGGCTTGATCTCCGGGATCCGTCGCGTCGGGTTGTCGGTCATGGTGTCACGCTCCTCGCCCCCTCTCGGGGCGGTCGTGTCAGAGCTCGAAGAAGAGGCCGTCGACCCAGGGCCAGACCCAGTTGAAGCCGGGGCCGCGGAAGAAGGACCCGGCGAAGGTCAGCATCGTCCACAGGGTCAGGAAGAAGGTGAACGCCATCATCGCGAACTTCCGGTTCTCGGGCTTCGCGGACGGGTTCTTGTCGAAGTAGGCGGTGCCGCCCAGGATGATGAGGCCCACGCCCGGGATGGTCACACCGGCGACCATCGGGTGGAAGTACCGCAGGAGCTCCTGCAGCCCGAGGAAGTACCAGGGGGCCTTCGACGGGTTCGGCGTGAGGTTGGGGTTGGCGAGGTCGAGGAAGGTCGGGTTGATGAAGAACGACACCACGAGCACCAGCGCGGTCGAGGCCAGCACGGCCACGAACTCGATGAGCAGCAGGTGCGGCCAGGTGTAGACCTTGTCGAGCTGCTTGGTCTGGACCTGCTGGATGCCCGACGGCGGGATCAGGGCGAGCAGGCGGTGCGTGTGCTTGGAGTCGGCCGGGACACCGATCGAGCCGGAGTCCCCGCCGTTGCCCAGCGAGGCCGCGACGCGCTGCGCCCGCTCCTCGGGGGTCAGGCGACCCGTCGCGGTCCTGGTCGCGACGGCCGTGCCGCCGCCACCGCCGGCGGACGCCCCGTGCTGCGCGATGAACGACTCACGCGCCGAGGACCACGCGTCCATCGTGGTGGGGCCGATGGAGACGCCGTCGGCGACCTTCGCGGCGCGGACCGACGCGGCCTTCGCCTTGGCGCGGGCGATGCGCTCGCTCTTGCCCTCGGCGATGAGGCGGTCGTAGGTCGCCTGGTCGATCTGGACCTCTTCGGACATCGTGTGCTCCTCGCTGATGTCCCGCCGCTGTCTCGCGCCCCAGCGGGGGGTGGTGTCTCACGTCGCGCCCGGGGACGCGGCAGCAGGTCGGGTCAGAAGGTGCGGACAGGGGTGCGGGTCACAGCGGACCCGAGATGCCACCGTCCTTGCGGATCCGCCAGAAGTGGACCGCGAGGAAGATGACCGTCACGAACGGGACGAACAGCACGTGCAGCACGTACCAGCGCAGCAGGGTGTTGGGTCCGATCTCGACCCCGCCCAGGAGGACGAACTGGACCTGCTTCCCGAAGACCGGCGTGAAGCCCATCATCTCGGTGCCGACGGTGACGGCCCAGACGGCGAGCTGGTCCCACGGCAGCAGGTAGCCGGTGAAGGAGAGCAGCAGGGTCAGGGTCAGCAGGATGACGCCGACGACCCAGTTGAACTCGCGCGGGGGCTTGTAGGCGCCGTGGTAGAAGACGCGCGCCATGTGCAGGAACACCGTGAACACCATCAGGTGGGCGCCCCACCGGTGCATGTTGCGCACCAGGTTCCCGAACGTGACGTTCGCCTGGATGTTGCGCATGTCGAGGTACGCGAGCTCGGCGCCGGCGCCGGCCGTGGGCCGGTAGAAGAACATCAGGAAGATGCCGGTGATGGTGAGCAGCACGAACATGAAGAAGCTCAGGCCACCCAGGCAGTAGGTGTACGTGAGCTTCAGGCCGTGCCGCTTCACCTTCACGGGGTGGAGGTGGTAGAGCACGTTGTTCATGGACGCCAGGGCGCGGTCGCGCGACGTGTCGCGGTAGCCCTTCCGGTAGATGGAGCCCGGCCGGAAGATGGACTTCCAGATCACGTTGTCCTGGACGGCGTCCTTGATGTCGCTCGTCGACGGGAGCTTCGCCACAGCTGCTTCCTCGGTGGTTCAGGTGGGGTGATCGGGTCCGCGCCTCACGCCGCGCGGCGGGGTGCCTGACGGTTCAGTTGTCGCCGACGCGCCCGAGCCACAGGGCGTCCGACGGGCAGCGCTCCACGCAGATGGCGCAGCGCGTGCACTCGTTGTCGTCGATGATGAACACCGCCGCCGACTGCTGCGCCAGCGTCATCACGTTGCTGCTGTCCGCATCCTTGATGATGTCCGGCGACATCATGTAGATGCACTCCCACGGGCAGACGTCCTCGCAGGCGCGGCACATGATGCACAGCTCTGCCGTCAACCCGATGTGGCGCTTGGGCTTCACGCGCTCCTGCAGCCACTGCGGGTCGACCTGTCCGACGGTGTAGTCGTCGAACATCAGGGGGTGTTCGCCCTTGTCGGTCTTCCCCACGGGGAGCCTCCTGTGCGCCGGTCTCTACCGGTGCGGTACGTCGTGGATTCGGAGCCACCGCCTCAGCGGTAGCCCCCGGCCTCCGGCTTGGTCTCGCCGGGGGCGAGCGTCTTCGGATACTTCTCCTGGATCTTCAGCGCGGCCCAGAAGGTGATGATGAACGCCACCAGGTGCTGCACGACCACCACCAGGTCGCGGACGACCTCGTAGAAGTTGCTCATCAGGTCGAGGCGGTAGCCGCTGGCGAAGGTGATGCCGACCGACGCCGGGATGATCGGGCCGGACAGGATCTCCTTCGACGAGTCGAGGTAGTAGATCCAGGCCGACGGCAGGATGCCGTAGACCCACCAGAGGATCGACAGGCCGGCGATGACGCCCATCGTCGCGCTGACCCACTCGTGCTCGCCGTAGGTGCGCTTGGCGATGAGCAGCGGGACGGCGGTCAGGCCGACGCCCCAGATGAGCAGGATGACGATGCCCCACCAGCCGCGGCCGAGGCCGGAGGGGTCACCGAACTGCCACAGGGCGACCGCGGCGTCGGGCAGGGCGTCGAAGAAGTCACCGAACCAGCTGAGGGTCACGTTGCGGTCCTCGTCTCGCGGGTGGTGGTGGGGGTGCCGGTGGTGGCGGCGGGCCGCGTCCCGGCTCGGTCGAACCGGGGGCGGACGAGGCCGCAACGCTCACGGTGCCGCACGGGCCCACGTCGGGGCCGATTGCCCCGGCGCGCCTCCGCGCAGCACCGTCGTCACCGTGTCCTGATGGTCCGCCACGGTGGTCCCGGCGAGGTCGCCGGGGCCGGCGGCGGCTGTCGCGCGCACCGTACCAGCGGCCGGCGAGGCCGGACAAACGCCCCCGTTCCCACGCGGCACGGTCGTCCGGACACCGGACGGCACCCATCCACGGGGGCGGCCGGAGCGAGGCGAGGAGGACGCCCGGCGCCGGCGGCTCACGCGCCGGCGGGGGCACCCGTGGCGGGGTCGAGCCAGACCCACGCGTCGCCGTGGTGGGACGTCGCGTCGGGACCGTCGGCCAGCCCCGGGTGCAGGATCTCGGCGAGGATCTCGACGGATTCGGCGAGCCGCGGACCGGGCCGGTTGAAGAACCGGTGGCCGTCGGTGGCGGCCACCCTGCCCTCGCGCACGGCCCGCAGGTCGCGCCACGCCGGCTGCTCCCACAGCACCCGGACCTCCTCGACGGTGCGCGCGAGGCCGAACCCGCACGGCATCGCCACCACGACGTCCGGGTCGGCGGCGGCGAGCGCGTCGAGGTCGGTCCAGGGCGAGTGGGCGCCGGCGATCCCGAACAGCTCCACGCCCCCGGCGGCCTCCACGAGCTCGGGCATCCAGTTCCCGGCGGCCATGAACGGGTCGACCCACTCGACGGTCGCCACGCGGACCGGCGGGCGGCCGGCGACCCGGGCGCGGACCGCGTCGATGCGGGCGTCGAGCTCGGCGACGACCCGCTCGCCCTCCGCCGGGACGCCCAGCGCCTCGGCGACGCGCCGCACGTCGGCACGCACGTCGGCGAGGGCGTTGGGCTCGCAGGCGACCACGCGCACGTGGTCGCCGAGGTGGGCCTCCACGGCCGCCTGCACGTCGGCGAGCGACACGGCGCAGACCTCGCACAGCGACTGGGTCAGCACGACGTCCGGGGCGACCTCGCGCAGCACGTCGACGTGGACCTCGTAGAGCGACAGGGCCGCCTCGAGCACGCCCTTGAGCTGCGCGTCGATGTCGCAGCTCGCGCCGGTGAACTCGACCCGGGGCTCGGTGCACACCGGCAGGGCCTCGACGCCGGCGGGGTGGTCGCACTCGTGGGAGCGCCCGACGAGCGTGTCGCCGCGCCCGAGGGCGTGGACGATCTCCGTCGTGGCGGGCAGCAGCGAGACGACGCGCACCGGGTCAGGCCGTCACGTCGAGGTGCTCGGCGACGAGCTCGACGAGCTGCTCGGCCGAGATCGGGCCGGTGTGCCGGTACACGATGGCGCCGGCGGCGTCGACGAAGAGCGTCGTCGGCATGCCGCGGGCGCCGACCTCGTTGAAGTAGGTGCCCGGGCCGTCCTCGAGCAGGTCGTAGGTGACGCCGGTCTCGTCGGCCAGCGTCAGCGCCTTGTCGACGTTGTCCTGCCGGGCGATGCCGACGAAGCGCACCGCGTCGCCGAGCTGCTGGTGGGCGGCCTCGAGGTCGGGCATCTCCTCGACGCAGAAGGCGCACCAGGTCGCCCAGAAGTTGACGACCGTGGGGGTGCCGCGCCAGTCGGCGGTCGACACGAGCGTGTCCCGGTCGCCCAGCACCGGGAACTCCGCCTCCGGCAGCGGCTCACCCGACTCGAACGCGGTGATGGGTGTGGCCCCGCCGCCGGGCGCACCGGTGCCCTCCGCGCCGGCGGTCGTGCCACCGCCGGCGCCGCCGCAGGCCGTGACGGCGAGCGCGAGGGCGGCGAGCGTGGCGGTGGTGCGGCGCACGGGGGGCTCCGGTCGGACGGGGGCGGGGGCCGGTGGGGCGGGGGCCGGTGGGGCGGGCAGGGCCGGTGGGGCGGGCAGGGTCGGTGGGGAGAACGAACGGGACCCGGGGATGTTCCGTCAGGCGATGGCTGCGGCCGCCTCGCCGGCGGCCTCCTCGACGTGGCGCAGGGTCGCCTCGTCGAGCGCGACCGAGGAGAACACGATCTCGTACGCGCTCGGGGCGAGGTAGACGCCGCGCTCGAGCATGGCGTGGAAGAACCGGCCGTAACGGGCGGTGTCGGTCGCCGCGACGCCGTCGTACTCGTGGGGCCCGCCGTCCCAGCCGGCGTCGGCGGCACCGAACGGGGCGTCGTCGGTCGGGAACAGGATCCCGGCGAGCGTGCCGTGCTGGCGCACCAGCGCCGGCACGCCCGCCGCCTCGAACGCGGCGCGGAAGCCGCGCACGATCCGGGCGGTCGCGCCCTCGAGGCACTCGTAGACGTCGTCGTCGAGCTGGGCGAGCTGGGCCAGGCCCGCGGCGACCGCGACGGGGTTCCCGCTCAGCGTGCCCGCCTGGTAGACGGGCCCGACGGGTGCGAGATGGTCCATCACCTCGGCGCGCCCGCCGAAGGCCGCCATCGGGAACCCGCCGCCGATGGCCTTGCCGAGCGCCGTGACGTCCGGGACGACGTCGTGGAACCCCTGCGCGCCCGCGCGGCCCATGCGGAACCCGGTGATGACCTCGTCGAAGAGCAGCAGCGCCCCGCACGCGTCGGCCTGCTCGCGCAGGAAGGCGAGGAAGCCGTCGCGGGGCGGCACGAGGTTCATGTTGGCGGCGACGGGCTCGCAGGCGATGACGGCGAGGTCGTGGCCGTGCTCGGCCACGGCGGCCTCGACGGCGGCGCGGTCGTTCCACGTCACCACGATGGTGTCGGCCGCGGTGCCAGCGGTGACGCCGGGGGTGCCGGGGATGCCGAGCGTCGCGACCCCGGAGCCGGCGGAGACGAGCAGCGAGTCGGAGTGGCCGTGGTAGTGCCCGGCGAACTTCAGCAGCTTGGACCGGCCGGTGGCGCCACGGGCGAGTCGGATGGCGCTCATCGCCGCCTCGGTGCCCGAGGAGACGAGCCGGACCTTCTCGATGGACGGGACGGCGGCGACGAGCTCCTCGGCCAGCAGCACCTCGGCCTCGGTGGGCGCCCCGAACGACGAGCCGTGGCCGAGCGCCTTCACCGCGGCGGCGAAGACGCGCTCGTTGACGTGACCGAGCGGGAGCGGCCCCCACGAGTTCACGAGGTCGACGTAGCGGTTGCCGTCGGCGTCGACGAGGTGGGGTCCCTCCCCGACCCGCACGAACCGCGGGGTGCCACCGACGCCGGTGAAGGCCCGCACCGGCGAGTTCACCCCACCGGGGATGACGCGCTGGGCGCGCTCGAACAGGGCGGCGGAGGTGGTCGTGTCCACGTCGGTGCCTCGCGTCGGGGGGCGGCCTCGGAGGCTATCCGTGGCGGCTCGTGACCTCGGCCGGGTCCAGGGACTCGAAGATGCACTGGTCGGCGTGCTCACGGGCCCGCTCCACCCCCGCCCGGTCGCGGACGGTCCAGGTGATCACCGGCAGACCGGCGGCGCGGAGCCGCGACACCGCGGCGTTGGGCAGCCCCGCGAGCTCGTAGGACAGGTAGTGCGGCCGGCTGCGCTGGACCCCGACCAGCCGGCGCATGGCGGCGCGGACCGGGGCGGGCAGCGGCGCGTCGGCGAGCACGCCGGAGGTCCGACCGCGCACCAGCCCGGGCCGGCGCAGCGCGAACCACCGGACCGTCCCGGGGTGGAACGACGCGACGCTGTACGGCGCCGCCACGTGCTCGTCGAGCACCCGGGCCGTCGCCTCCTCGACCACCCCGACCCCGCGGCCGAGGTTCTTGACCTCGACCATCACCGGCACGCGCCCCGCAACGAGCTCGAGGACCTCCGCGAGGGTCGGGACGGGCAGGTCCGACCCGGTCAGCGGGTGGGCGCGGACCTCGTCGAGCGGGGCGCGCCGCACGTCGAGTGCCCTGCCGGCGGTGCGGGTGAGGTCCGGGTCGTGCAGCACGACCGCGTGGCCGTCGACCGTCGCGTGCACGTCGAGCTCGATGCCGACGCCCGCCTCGACGGCCCGGGCGAACGCCGCGAGCGTGTTCTCCGGCGCGCCGGGACCGTGCAGCCCACGGTGCGCGTAGGGGACGTCGGTGAGCCAGGCCGGGGCGTCGGTCACGCCTGCAGCGCGCGGGCGAGGTCGACGGCCGCGTAGGTCAGCACCTGCCCGGCGCCGGCCCGGCGGATCGACAGGACCGCCTCGGCCATGGCCCGGTCGCCGTCCAGCCAGCCCCGCTCCGCGGCGGCCTTCACCATCGCGTACTCGCCGGACACGTGGTAGGCGGCGACGGGCACGTCGAACGCGTCACGCACCTCGCGGATCACGTCGAGGTAGGGCAGCGCCGGCTTCACCATCACCACGTCGGCGCCCTCGGCGAGGTCGAGCTCGACCTCCCGCAGCGCCGCACGTCGGTTGGCCGGGTCCATCTGGTGGCCGGCCCGGTCCCCGGATGCCATGGCCGACTCGGCCGCCTCGCGGAACGGTCCGTAGAAGGCGCTCGCGTACTTCGCCGCGTACGCGACGATGGGAGTGGCGTCGTGTCCGGCGTCGTCGAGGCCGGCGCGGATCGCCGCGACCTGCCCGTCCATCATCCCGCTGGGCGCGACGACGTCGCAGCCGGCCTCGGCGTACACGACGGCCTCGCGCACGTAGCCCTCGACGGCCGCGTCGTTCACGACCTGCCCGTCGGCGGCCAGGGGCCCGCAGTGCCCGTGGTCGGTGTACTCGCACGAGCAGACGTCGGCCCAGAGGACCACGTCGTCGCCCAGGGCGTCCCTGACCGCGCGGGCGGCGACGGGCACCGGGCCGTCCGGGTCCCAGCCGGAGGCCCCGACCGGGTCCTTCGCGGCCGGGATGCCGAAGAGGATGAACGAGCGCACCCCGACGGCGGCGGCGGCGCGCACGAGGTCGACGGCAGAGGCGACGCCGTGCTGGGCGACGCCGGGCATCGAGCCGATCGGCTCGGCGCCGGCGAGCCCCGCCTTGACGAACAACGGCAGGACGAGGTCGGCCGGGTGGAGGCGGGTCTCCGCGTGGGCGGCGCGCAGCGCCGCGGTGCGCCGCAGCCGGCGCAGCCGCAGGTCGGGGAACTCGCTCACGTGGCTCTCGCGGGAACGGCGACGGGGGCGGCCGAGTCTACGGCCGCCCCCGTGGCGGGTCGTGCGGGGCGCGGGCGGCGGACCGCCGGGCCCGGTGGGCGTCAGCGACGCCGCTCGACGATGGTCGTGCGGTTGCGCCAGCCGGTGAAGAAGCTCGCGATGAAGAGGATCAGGGCGATGGCCAGCAGGAACTGGAGGCCCTCGACGACGAGGCCGAAGCCGCCGAAGAGCAGCGCGAGCAGGAGCAGGGCGATGACGAGTCCCATGGCGGGGTGACCTCCACGTGTCGGGGGACGGGCGCGTCGGGTGACGTGGGGACACCCTGCCGCCCGCGGTTCCGGCGTCGCCACGACCGTCCTGCCGGTCGGGACAGGTCCGCGCGGCACCACCCTCCCGTTCGGGAAGCCGACCCCTGCCGTCCGGCGGTGGCCCGATGGCCCAGCCGCCCGTCGGCCCCTCGGCGCCGGCGCGAGCCGCGTCGGGGGCGACGTCGGCCCTCGCCGGGAGACGGCCTCCACGTGCCGCACGATGCACGGCAGGGCACGGAGATGCTACGTTGCGACACGAAGGGACCCGAGGGGGCCGAGCGGACGTGGTGGGTGATCCGAGCGGGGTGCGCGACCTGGCCAGGACGACCCGGCGCCGGGCGGACGAGCTCCGCGACGAGGCGCGGCGGCTGGCGGCGACCGCGCTGGTCGGGTGGGTCTCCACGGGCGCGGACCGCTGGCGTGCCGACCTCGACCGGCTCGTGTCGGAGCTGCGACGCGAGGCGGACGCGCTCGACGAGGCGGCCGACCTCCTCGAGGCGCACGCCGCCGGCGCGACGGCGACCCTCGAGCGGATCGAGGCCGCACGGCGGTCCTTCCTCGGGGCCCTGGCACACGCCCGGGACGTCCTGGCCCGCGGGGCCGACGGGGTGTCGGACCAGGCGCGGCGCGCGGCCGAGGGCGTCGTCCGGGCCGCCCGGCACGCGCCGGCGGCCGGGTCGACGGCGTGGCTGCGGTTCCGTGGCTGAGGTCGCGCTCGACCCCACGCCCACCCGCGTCGGCCCGCGCCGGTGGCGGGTCGCGCCCGCCGGGTGGTCGGTGCTGGCCGAGCTCACGGGCGTCGGACCGAGCGACGGGCTGCCCGAGCTCCCGGGCGCGGCGCGCGACGACCCGGACGCGCGCCGCCGGGCGAGGGACGGCCTCGCGTCCGCCGGGCTGCTCGTCGGGGGCGAGGTCGCGCCGGCGGTCGCCGGCAGCATCGCGGTCGCCACGTCGGCACCGGTCCGCGTGCACGGCGTGTGGCGCCGCGGGCAGGCGGCCACCGAGGCGGTCTGGGGGGTGCTGGACTCGGCCTGCGGTGGGGTGCTCGTGCGCACGACGGCGCCGCGGAGCGACGACACCGCGACCGGGGCCGTGGTGGAGGTGCACGGCGCGCTGGTCCGGGACCTGGTCGGGCTCGTCGCCGCGGCGCTCGGGCTCCCGACCCTCGCGGACCCGCCGCCCGTCGACCACGGGCCGGGCCGCGGGGGGACGGGCCGGACCGCGAGGACCCCCGACCCGGTCGAGGTGCCGGTCGCCGCCGGCGGTCGGCCGTCGGCCTGGCCCGGTCGGCTCGGCGCGGCGCTCGAGGACCCGGACACGCCCCGGGTCACGCTCGCCGTCACCGGACCGGCACCGGCGGCGGCGTGGCACCTCGTCGGGGCGGCGGACGGCTGGTGGCGGTTGGCCGCCCACGAGCCGACGACGGTCACCGCGACGCCGGTATCGGACGACGCCGGGGCACGGGCGCTGGCCGCTGCGCTCGCGGCCCAGGTCACGGCCCAGGTCACGGCGGCGAGCGCGACGCCCCCGCGCCGGGACGCGGGGGGCCGGGGATGAGCGGCGGCCTCGACACCCGCGGCGGTGCGGGCAGCGTGGCCGCCGACCTCGACGACCTCCGTCGCACGGCCGACGCGACGGACCGGACGGGCGACGTGCTGCGGCAGCTCGGGGCGGCCGCGGGCCGCAGCGCGACCGACGGGGACCTCCTCGCGACCCTGCCGCTCTCCCCCACCACGGGCGCGCGGGCCCAGTCGGCGCTGGCGGGTGCGGCCGCGCGGCTGCTCGCCGCGTCGCTCCGCGTCGAGGCCGGGGCGCGCGGGCTGCGGGCCGTGGCCGCGGCCTTCGCGGCGCGAGACGCGGCGGTCGCGGTCCGGGGGCGGGTGGTCGACCGGGCGCGCGGGCGCGCGGTCCTCGGCGTCGGGCTCGCGGGCACGGCGCTGGGGGGCGCCGCCCTGTTCGTCGGCGCCGGTGTGCGGGAGGTCGCGGGAGCCGCGCGGGACCTGCTGCCGGGCGGGGACGGCCCCGACGCCGCGCGCCGGCGGCTGCGGGACGCGCTCGGGACGGCGGCCGCCGACACGCGCGAGGGCCTCGCCGCCGCGTGGACCGAGGCGCTCCTGCGGTGGCCAGCGGTCACCGACGCGTCGGTCGTCGGGCTGGGGGACCTCGCCGGCGAGGTCGTCGGACGGCCCCTGTCCCACGAGGAGACCGTCACCCTCCTGGTCCACCTCGGTGGCCTGGTCGGCTGGTTCGACGACGGGACCGGTCTCCGGGCCACCCACGTCACCCCGACCGAGGACGAGCGACGGGCCTCCCCGCTGCCGCGTGACCTGACCCAGGTGCTCGACGGGATCGCCTCGGTCGGAACGCTCGCGAGCGCGGACTCGGAGGGGTCACGGGTCCGGGTGCTGCGCGTCCCGGGCGTGGACGGTCGGGACGCGTTCGTGGTCCAGGTGCCGGGCACCCAGGCGTGGGGCCTGTCCGGAGGGGTCGACCCGGCGGACCTCACGGCGAACCTGTGGCTCAGCGGCCCCGAGGACGCCCACCTGCTGGACGGGATCGAGGCGGCCCTGCGCGCCGCCGACGCGGGCCCGACCGACCCCGTCATGGTCGCCGGCCACTCGCAGGGGGGCATCGCCGCCGCGGCGTTCGCCGCGCAGGCGGAGGCCCGGGGGCTGCGGGTGACCCACGTCGTCACGTTCGGGTCCCCCATCGCCCACGTCGACGTCCCCCCGCACGTCCACGTCCTGGCGGTGGAGCACCACACCGACCCGGTCCCCCGCCTCGACGGCGCGGAGAACCCCGCGACCGCCCGGTGGCTGACGGTGACCGCCGACCCGCACACCGCGACGCCGCTGGCGTCGCCCCGCGACGCCCACCACCTCGGGGAGCACCGCGCGACGGCCAGCAGGATCGACGCGTCCACGCACCCCTCGGTGGTCGCGTGGCGGGAGAGCGCGGCACCCTTCCTCCGCGGCGGCGGCCGCGTCCCGGCCGCCGCCGAGGCCCTCGACACCATCCTCCGACGGGAGCCGAGCCGATGAACCCCACCCCGACCACGAGCGACCGCCGGGCACGCACGGTCCGCCGGACGGTCCGCGGGCTCCTCGCCGCCGCGATCGGGCTCCTGCTGCTCGGAGGCTGCAGCGGCGCGGGCAGCGACGACCGGCTCGCCCGGACCGAGGCCGCCCTCGACGACGTCGAGGTGCAGCTGCGGGCCCTCGACGGCGTCACGGCCGCCGAGCTCGACGTCGACCGCAGCACCCCCACGCCGGCGCCGGCGCTGCTCACGGTGACCCTCGCCACCGACCGGGGGCGCGAGGAGGCGCTCGAGCTGGGTCGCCGCGCGCTGGAGACGGTGTGGCGGTCGGACCTGCCGGAGATCCGCGCCGTGGCCCTCGGCGTCGCGCACGTGGACGCGGACGGGGTCGGGCGGGTGCTCGACGACCGGGACGTCCTCGGCGGCCGGACGGCCGACGCCGCCGCGCTCGAGGAGGCCTTCGGCCCGCGCCCCGCGGCGGGCTGAGCCCGGCGGCCGCGGGACGGTCGGGGGCCGGGGGTCGGTCAGCCGGGCCGGCGACCGGGGCG
The DNA here is from genome assembly GCA_046566145.1 of Actinomycetes bacterium. GTDB lineage: Bacteria > Actinomycetota > Nitriliruptoria > Nitriliruptorales > Nitriliruptoraceae > JBKHXF01. Next base: position 181,637 of record JBKHXF010000022.1, on the reverse strand, counting down.
GAGCAGCCGCAGGAGCCCGCCGACCGCGCCGGCGGCGATGGCGAACGCCACCGCGCCCCGCACATCGGGGCCGCGCTCGCCCCGCCGGCGGACGTCGTCCCGCTCCTCGACGCGGGCCCGGGTCGCGGGGGTGACCGCCGGCGACGGCGCGTCGGCGGCCGGTCGCGGGAGGGGCGGCGGAGGCGGACCGTCGCTCGCGCGCGCCCGGGCGAGGCTGGTGCCGTCCCCGCTCGGCGCCGACGTCGCCGGCCCGGTCGCCTCGCCGGTCCCGCCGTCGCCGTCGCCGTCACGCTCGAGCGCGACCTCGTCGAGGGGGATGCCGGCGAGGTGCGCGGTGAGCTCCGCGCCGTAGAGGTAGAGCCTCCCGGCGAGGTAGAGCAGGAGCAGCAGGGCGATGACGCCGCCCAGCGCGCCGTACAGCGCGTTGGCGTCCGCGATCTGCCCGGCGACGTACCCGGCCCCGAACAGCTTCAGGGCCGTCCAGCCGGTGCCGGCCAGCAGCGCACCGGGCAGCAGGTCGCGCCAGCCGAGCGGGTTCTCGTGCCCGAGCAGCCGGTACGCGACGAGGAAGAGCCCGACGTCGAGCGCGAGCGACAGCAGCGGCCCGACGAGGACCCGGACCGGCCCCGGCAGGCCGGTGAGACCCGGGAGGGAGCCGGCGGCGACCCCGGCGGCGGCGAGCAGGCCGAGCCCCGCGAGAACGCCGACCTGGCGCGCCTTGGCCGCCGCGCCGGTGGGCAGCGGCAGCCGGAACACCCGCGAGGTGGCGACCGCCGCGCCGTTCACGACCCGCAGGCCCGAGAGCAGCAGGGTCGCGAGGCCGACGAGGCCGATGGAGCCGGCGTTGCTGGTCACGTTGCGCACGACGCCGGCGACCGCCGTGCAGGCCTGCGCCGCCCCGGCCCCGCCGCCGGCGCCGGCCTGCGCGACGGAGCAGTCGGCGCCACCGAGGATGGCCTGGAACCCGGGGATGGCACCGGTGATCGTCGTGACCACCTGCCGCTGTGCGACCGGGTCGTCGCGCAGCAGGAAGCCCGTGACGGCCAGGGCGAGGATGAGGAGCGGGAACAGCGACAGGAACCCGAAGAACCCGATGCTCGCGGCCAGCGAGTCGGCCGCGTCGGCCGTGTAGCGCTCCTGCACCCGCAGGGCCGTGCCGAGCACGGGCACGCGGGCGAGGCGGTCCTTGATGCCGGCCACGGGGGCTCCTCGTCGGGTGGGATCGGGCGCCGACCAGCGGACGGCTCCACCCGAGCCTACGGAGCGCCGGCGGGCGGCAGACCGGACCGGTGCCGACGGATGGCCGTCCCGGCGCGGCAGAGGGCGTCGACGAGGCCGTCGAGGTCGTGCGGGTCGGCCTCGACGTGGACCGGCACGCCGGCGGCCTCGCAGGTCGCGGTGGTGACCGGGCCGATGGACACGACGGCGGTGTCGACACGGCGCGGGTCGAGCCCGGCCTCGGAGAGCGCCGCGGCGTACGCCCGCGCCATCGAGGACGACAGCAGGGCGACGAGGTCGACCGCGCCGGCGGCCACGCCGGCGGTGGCGCGCGCCGGCGGCGTCGGCGGGTCGACGGTGCGGTAGGCGGCGACCTCGCGCACCTCGTAGCCCTTCGCGGCGAGCGCCTCGGCGAGCACCTCGGTGGCGATGTCGGCGCGGGGCAGCAGGGCGACCGCGCCGGCGGTCGGCGCGGCGGCGACGTCGGCCGCGAGCCCCTCGGTGGTCGACACGGTGGCGACGAGGTCGGCGTCGACGCGCAGCGCGTCGCGCAGGGCCGCGGCCGTGCCGGGCCCCACGCAGGCGACCGTCCCGACGCCGGCGAGCGCCCGGGCGTCGAGCCCGACCCGGTCGAGGCTGGCGGCCAGCGCGGCCACCCCGTTGGGCGAGGTGAGGCACAGCAGCGCGACGTCGCCGGCGGGCAGAGCGGCGACCGCGGTGTCGAGCGCGGCGAGGTCACCGTGGTCGGTGGCGAGCAGGGGAACGTCGAGCGAGGCGCCGCCGTGTGCGCGGATCGCCGCGGCGAGCGCCGGCGCCTGGTGGGCGGCGCGGGGGTTCCACACGGTGAGCCCGGCGAGCGCGAGGTCCTCGCGCCACGGGACGACCACGGGCGGCGCCGGCACGACGGCCACCACGGGACCGGCGAGCTCCAGCTCCGGCAGCATCCCGACCTCGACGACCCGGCTGCGCTGCTGGGGGGTGCCGGCCCGCTCGAGCAGCAGCACGTCGACGCGACGGGCGATCGCCCCGCGGGCGCGCAGGCCCTTCGCCCAGTCGGCGAGGTCCGGGGCGTCGTTGGCGAGCACGAGGCGGTCGAGGCGCGGGTCGTCGGGGGCGCGGGCCGTGCCGACGGCGACCCCGCCGGCGACCAGCGCCTGCTCGACCGGCCCGACCGCCGGGACGAGCTCGACGGTGACGCCGGCCTCGCGCAGCCGCCCCAGCGGCACGAGGACCGCCGGCGCGGTCTGGACCGTGGCGGCGACGAGCTGCACGACGGCGGCGCCAGCGACGGCCGCCTCGGCCAGCTCGGCCGCGAGCGCGGCGACGTCGTCGTCCTCGGTGGGGAGGTCGGCGACGGTGACCGCGGCGCCGGCCGCGAGCGGGCCGCCGGCGTCGGGGGGCAGCAGCTCCGACACCCGCAGCCGGTCGGCGGAGGCGAGCAGGACCGCCCCGCGGACCGAGAGCGCCGCAGGGTCGAGCCGGTGGACGGCGACGACGTGCAGGACGCCGGGGCGCGCCGGGGCGCCTCCCATCCCGCCGAGCGCGTCGGCGAGGTGCGCACCGCCGGCGCGGGCCACGGCCGTCAGCCCCGCTGGGCGGCGCGGATGCGGGCGAGGACCTCCTCGCCGCCCTGCGCGAGCAGGGTCGCGGCGAGGGTCAGGCCGAGCTCGTCGATCGCGGCGCCGGTGGCCTGGTGCGAGGCCCGCAGCAGCGTCGTGCCGTTGGGGTCGGAGACCATCCCGAGCAGCTCCACGCGCTGCAGGTCGGGCGTCGCGCCGGTCTGCACGGTGGCGTACGCGCCGATGGGTGCGGTGCAGCCGCCCTCGAGCGCGGCGAGGAACGACCGCTCCACCGACACGGCGAGCCGCGACTCCGCGTCGTCGACCTTCCTCAGCGCCTTGCGGGTGACCCGGTCGTCCACCCGGCACTCGACGGCGAGCGCGCCCTGGGCCGGGGCCGGCAGCAGCTCGCCCGGCTCGAGGGCGACGACCTTCAGCGGGTGCTCGCTCGGTCCCATCCGGATGAGCCCGGCCATCGCGACGACGACCGCGTCGAGCTCGCCCTCGGCGACCCTGCGCAGGCGGGTGTCGAGGTTGCCCCGCAGCGGCTGGACCAGCAGGTCGCGGCGGTGCTTGGAGAGCTGCGCCCGCCGGCGCTGCGAGGACGTGCCGACGGTGAACGGGGCGCCGCGCGGGATGCTCGCGAGCGTGTGGCCGTCGCGGGTGATGAGGGCGTCGCGGGGGTCGACCCGGCGCGGCACGGCGCCGATCACGAGCAGGTGCGGCTGGGCCGTCGGCAGGTCCTTGTAGGAGTGCACGACCATGTGGCACTCGCCGGCGAGGACCGCGTCGCGCGTCCGGTCCACGAACACGCCCTTCGCGTCGAACGCCTCGATGGCGCGGTCGGGCTGCTCGTCGCCGGTGGTCGCCATCGGGACCAGCTCCGCGGGACGACCGGTCGCCTGCTCCAGCTGGCGGGCGAACTGGCCCGCCTGCGCCTGCGCCAGCGCCGAGCGTCGCGTCGCGATCCGCCAGGGACCCTCGCCGCCCGGCCCGGTGGAGGCGTCCGTCACGGCCGCTCGCCCGCGTCGGCGTCGGCGTCGAGGTCGAACAGCTCCACGAGCGCGCTCGTGTGGTGCTCGGCACCGCCGGCGTCGGCGTAGCGCTTGAGGTTCACGGTCGGCTCGTGCAGCAGCGTGTTGACGAGGCCCTGGGTCAGGGCCTCGACGGCCTCGCGCTCGCGGGTGTCGAGCCCGGCGAGGCGGGCCGCGAAACGCTCGAGCTCGGCGGCACGCACCTGCTCGGCGCGCTGGCGCAGCGCCCGGATGGTGGGCTCGACCTCGAGGGCGTTGAGCCACGCGAGGAACCGGGCCGCCTCGGACTCGACGATGTCCTGCGCGGCCGTGAGGACCTCGGCGCTCACGGTCCGCTCGACGACGGCGCGGACGTCGGCGATGTCGACCACGTCCACCCCGGGGAGCCGCTCGCACGCCGGGTCGACGTTGCGGGGCATGGCGAGGTCGAGCAGCACCAGCGGTCGGGTGCGGTCGCGACCCTCGACGGCGCGGGCGACGAGGTCGTGGTCGAGGACCGGCTCGGGGGCGCCGGTCGAGCAGACCACGAGGTCGCTGGCGGCGAGCGCGGTCACGAGGTCGCGGTCGGCGACCACCTCGCCGGCGACCTTCGCGGCGAGCCGCTCGGCCTTGTCCGCGGAGCGGTTCCACACCAGCACGCGGCCGGCGCCGGCGGCCTCGAGCCGGGCGGCGGTGATCGAGCCGATCTTGCCGGCCCCGACGATGCAGACGGTGCGACCCTCGAGCGGCAGCCCGAGCGACGCGGTGGCGGCCTCGAGCCCGACGTCGACCATCGAGGAGGCGCCGGCACCGATGGCGGTGTCGCGGCGGATGCGACGGCCGACGCGGACGGCCTGGCGGAAGAGCCGCTGCAGCATCCGCCGGGCGGTGCCCTCGGCGCGCGAGAGCTCCATCACGTCGCGGACCTGCATGGCGATCTGCTGCTCGCCGATGACCATCGAGTCGAGGCCGCCGGCGACCGCGAACAGGTGCGCCGCCGCCCGGTCGTCGTGGTACGCGTAGGTCAGGCCCTCGAGGTCACCGGGGTGGACGTCGCCGCGCTCCGCCAGCCAGTGCGTGAGCTCCTGCACGCCGGGGTGGTACCGGGTCACGTGGGCGTACACCTCGACCCGGTTGCAGGTCGACAGCACGACCGCCTCGACGACGTGCTCGAGGGCCGTCAGGCTGGCCAGCGCCTTGGCGTGGGACTCCGCCGGCACGGCGATGCGCTCCAACAGCGCGAGCGGGGCGCTGCGGTGGTTGAGGCCGACGACGACGATGGACACGTGGTGCCTGGGTCCGGGTGCGGACGTCCGGTTCGGACGGGGGCCGGTCGGGTCGTACGGGGCTGGTCGACGGGGACCGGGCGTGGCCGGCGGGCGCGCACGGAGGCCGGCGGGTGGGGTTCGACGCGGCGGCGGGGCTCGGCTGGTGCGGCCGTCAGGCCTGGCCGGGCGGCGGCACGCCACGTCGGCGGCGAGGGTACCGGGAGCGGACCCCCGCCGGTAGCCGACGGCACCTGGGATGCCGTCAGCCGGCCCCACCGACCTCGCCGGTGCCGTCCGCGCCGAGCGCCTCGTAGAAGGACAGGATCTGCAGCTCGGTCGACAGGTCGACGCGCCGCACCGTGACGTGCTCGGGCACCTGCAGGTGGGCGGGCGCGAAGTTCAGCACCGCCGTCACGCCGGCCGCCACGAGCGTGTCCACGACCGGCTGCGCGGCGTCCGCCGGGGTGGCCACGACGGCGATGGTGGCGCCCCGCTCGCGCACGACGTCGCCGAGCTCGGAGATGGGCTCGACGGTGTGGCCGGCCACGAGCGTGCCGACCTTGCCGGGGTCGGCGTCGAGGAGCCCGACCACGCGGAACCCGCGCGCGTCGAAGCCGCCGTAGCTCGCCAGCGCGCGGCCGAGGTTGCCGATGCCGCAGATCACCACGGGCCGGTCGGTCGACAGCCCGAGGACCTCGCTGATCCCCGTGACGAGCTCGACCACCTGGTAGCCGACGCCCCGCGTGCCGTAGGTGCCGAGGAACGACAGGTCCTTGCGGAGCTTCGCGGAGTTCACCCCGCAGGCGGCCGCGAGCGCGTCGGACGACACCGTCTCCACGCCCCGCTCCTCGAGGCCGACGAGCGCCTGCAGGTAGACCGGGAGCCGGGCGACGGTGGCCTCGGGGATGCGGCGGTCCCGCACGTCGCGTCCTCCCGTCTCCGGCGCGTGCTCGAGTGGGCGTGCTCCGTGTGGACGGGGACCGTACGACGCGCCGCCGGCGCGGGCCAAGACGGCGCCGGCGGCGGTCAGCGGCGCAGGGCGCGGCGGACCTCGCCGGGCAGCACCCGGCCCTCGAGCACCTCGACCCCGTCGACGGCGACGACGGGCACGCGCACGTTGTAGGCGCGCTGCAGGTCGGGATCCGCGTCGACGTCGACGTGCGCGACGTCGTGGCCGGCGGCTTCCTGCGCGACGAGGCGCTCCGCCTCGCGGCAGAGCCCGCAGCCGGCGCGGGTGTAGACCGTCACCGTCCGCGGCGTCCGACCCGTGCGGCCCCCGGCGAGGCGACCGAGCAGGCTCACGTCGTGCCGCCGGCGCCGGCGGTCGCGAGCGCCGTCGCGCGGTCCTCGTCCTCGACGGGTGCGAGCGTCCGGCGGAACCCGGCGTACATGACCACGACGCCGACGGCGAGGCCCACGGCGTGCCCCGTGGTCTCGGCGTCGGTGAGCTCGATCCCGATCAGGGCACCGAGGAACGACCCGACGTAGGCGAACAGGGCGCTCGCCGCGGCCAGCCCGACCCCGAGCGCGATGAGCAGGTTCCCGCGCACGACGTTGCCGGCGCGGCGGGCGCCACGGCGTCCGGCGAAGAACCAGTCCGCCAGGGCCGCGGCGACCGAGCGGTCCGCGATGCGCACGTCGCGCAGGCCGGCGTCGGCGCTGCGGTCGGGCCGCCGCCACACGGCGTGGGCGGACGACGCGAGGGCGCCGACGATGACGATGACGGAGCCGACGGCGTTGCCGGCGACGGCCATGCCGCGCACGGCGAGCGGGAACAGCTCGCGTCCCTCGGGCAGGACGCCGGTCGGGATCGGGGCGACGAGGTCGGAGCCGAGCACGAGCACCGCCGCGACGGCGGTGAACGTGACGACCACGCCGGCGGCCGCTCGCTGCACCAGGCGGGCCGAGTGCAGGAGCATCGCCGCGCCGAGCGTGAGCGCGACGACGACGGACGGCCACCACAGGGCCGGGTCGGGGCCGGTCGCGCCGCGCAGCGACAGCAGCCCGACGAGCACCACGACCCCGCCGGTGACCGCGCTCGGGACCCGTCGGCGGGCGTTGATGGCGACCGTGCCGAGCCCGAGCCACAGCACGTTGGTGACCGCGCCGAAGAGGTAGAAGACCCGGAACACGGGCGCGCCCCACCCGAGCACCTCGCCGAGGAGGAGCGCGACCGAGGCGACGCAGAACTGGACGAGGGACAGCCCCCACCACAGCGTCGCGGGCGTCCGACCACGCACGGCCCAGCGACGGAGCAGGGCGACGGCGAACACGGCGCTGACGACGGTGGCGACGAGGCTCGAGACGGCGGCCACGACGGGGACCTCACGGTGACGGGGTGCGGGTTCGACGCACGGGCCACGAGGGTACGGGGCGGTCGGGAGCGGTCGGGTCGGGGTCAGCCCCCGCGGAGCTCCACGCGACGCACCTTGCCGGTCGCGGTCGTCGGGAGCGCGTCGACGAACTCGATGATCTCCGGCGCCCTGTAGCGGGCGAGGCGGGTGCGGCAGAACGCCGCCAGGTCGTCCTCGCCGAGGTCGGTCCCGGGCCGCCGCACGACGAACGCCTTCACCGCCTCCCCGGTGTAGGGGTGGGGCACGCCGACCACCGCGGCCTCGGCGACATCGCCGTGGGCGTACAGGACGCGCTCGACCTCCCGCGGGTAGACGTTGAACCCGCTGACGATCACGAGGTCCTTCTTGCGGTCCACGAGGTAGAGGTAGCCGTCGGCGTCGCGCACCCCGACGTCGCCGGTGCGCAGCCACCCGCCCTCGGCGAGCGCCTCCGCCGTGCCCTCGGGGTCGTTCCAGTACCCCTGGAACACGTTGGGGCCGCGCACCCACACCTCGCCGGGGTCGCCGTCCTCGACGTCCTCGCCGTCCTCGTCGACGAGGCGCAGCTCGACGCCCGGAAGCGGCAGGCCCACGGAGCCGGGGCGCGCCTCGTCCGCCATCGCGTTGGAGGTGACGGACGGTGCCGCCTCGGTGAGCCCGTAGCCCTCCCAGATCTCGACGCCGGTGGCGTCCCGGAAGCGCTGGAGGACCTGCACCGGCAGGGGTGCGGCGCCGGACACGGCGACCCGCACGCTCGCGAACGGCGCGGCCGAGATCCCGGCGGTGTTCTCCCACGCCACGTACATCGGCGGCGCGCCGAGCACGACGGTCACGCCGTGCTCGACGATCGTGCCGAGCGAGGAGGTGGCGTCGAAGCGTTCGACGAGCACCATCGTCGCGCCGACCGTGACGCTGGCACCGAGGCCCACGTTCAGCGCGTAGATGTGGAACAGCGGCAGCACGAGCAGGACGACGTCGTCGCGCTCGACCCGCAGGCGCCCGGCCAGCGACTGGTCCTGCGCCGCGGTGAGGTTGCGGCGCGTCAGCATCGCCCCGCGTGGGCGGCCGGTCGTGCCGGAGGTGTAGACGAGGGCGGCCAGGTCGTCGGGCGACCGGTCCGCCTCCGCCGCCGGCGTGGCCGTGTCGAGCAGCTCCCGCCACGTGGTGTCCGCGCCGGCGGGGGCCTCGGAGGCGCCGACGACCACGACCCGCTCGACGGTCCCGACCTGCGCGGTGGCGGCGAGCACCGTGGCCGCGACGGCGTCGGCGGTCACCACGACCTTCGCGCCGGAGTCGGCGAACACGTGCACGAGCTCGTCGGTGGCGAGGCCGAGGTTGCAGGGCACCACCACGCCGCCGGCACGGAGGGTCGCGAAGTGCGCCTCGACGAACGCCGGGACGTTGCCCACGACGATGGCGACCCGGTCCCCGCTGCCGACGCCGAGGGCCCGCAGGCCGGCGACGCCGGCGTCGACCCGCGCGTCGAGCTCGGCGTAGGTGATGGCCTGGTCCTGCCAGACCAGCGCGACCTGGTCGGGGTGCTGCGCCGCCGTCGTGCGCAGCCGCGCCGCCACGTCGGCCGGTCGCGCCTCGCTCGCTGCCTGGCCGTCCGTCACCGGTCTCTCCCTCGCCCCTCGGGTGCGGTCGGGGAGCCTAGTGCTGCCTCGGGGCAGCGGACACCTCGCGCCCAGCCGAGCGCTGCACGCACGTCGTGGCCGGCGCTTCATAACTGAGGGTGACCGCTGGAGCACTCGGGGTGCGTCGCCCAGCACGCTGTGTCACGATGCGTGCGTGCAAGGACACTCCCCGTAAAGCGCCGCCGCGACCGCGACGATGCAGAGGGGGACAGCACCACCGCACGAGACGGAGCCCTCTCCGAAACGGCACCCCGGCCGAGAGGCCGGTCCGCAAAGTCCACGGGCCCCACGGTCGCGAGAGCGACCAGGGCAGCCGGACCGCCGAAGGGAGCGTTCCAGACCCTGACGCAAGCGCGTGTCACGCACCTCCGACACGCCGGCGGCGGGCTCCGTCCATCGCAACCGCGAGGACGTAGCCATGCAGGCCCCTGCCACCGCCGTGACCGTGACGACCTCCCGGGCGTCGAGCACCGCGCTCCGCGTCCTGCTGGCCGCGATCCTCGCGGCGATCGCGACCCTGGTCCCGATCACCCCGGCCGACGCGTCCGCCGACCTCGAGGCCCAGTTCCTGTCGGCCATCAACTCCGAGCGGACCAGCCGCGGCCTCGCCGCCCTGTCGAGCTCGGGCGACCTCGTCTCCGTGGCCCGGCAGCACAGCCGGAAGATGGCCGACCAGCAGAACCTGCACCACAACCCGAGCCTGGGCAGCCAGGTCTCCGGCTGGAAGAAGGTCGGCGAGAACGTGGGCAAGGGCCCGTCGGTCTCGCGGATCCACGCCGCCTTCATGGCCTCCAGCGGCCACAAGGCCAACATCCTCGACGCGGACTGGACCCAGGCGGGCGTCGGCGTCGCCGTCGACGCCGACGGGCGCATCTGGGTCACCGAGGTGTTCCGTCTCCCCAAGGGCGCCGAGCCGAAGGCCGAGCCGGAGCCCGAGCCTGCGCCCACCGCCGAGGCCAAGGCCGAGCCCACGAGCGCCCCGAAGGCCGCCGAGCCCGCCAAGGCCACCCCGAAGGCCGCCCCGAAGTCCGCACCGAAGCCCGCGCCGGCCGTGACCACCGCCGGCGACACCGCGCCCGCCCCGGCCCCCGAGCCCGAGGTCCCGGTGATCGAGGTGCCGCTGCCGCTGGACCGCACCACCCAGTTCCTCGCCGGCGAGTGACCCCGACCCACCCGGATCCGGTCGACGGCCCCCGCCTCCCGCGGGGGCCGTCGGCATCCGGGGCCCCGCCGCCCGGCACTACGCTCGTCGCATGACCCGCCCGCGCCTGCTGGCCTCGACCGGCCCGCTCTTCGCCCGGCCCCTCGACTGGGCGTGCGGCGTCATCGCCGAGGCCGGCTACGACGGCATCGAGCTGATGGTCACGCAGGACCCGGCCACGCAGGACGCGCAACGGGTCACGCAGGCGTCCGCCGGCGCGGGCATCCCGATCAGCGTCGTGCACGGGCCGTTCCTGCTGCTGACCCGCCGCGTCTTCGGCACCGACCTCATCGAGAAGGCCCGACGCTCGCTCGAGCTCGCCGGTGACCTCGGGTCGGACCTCATGATCGTGCACCCCCCGTTCCGCTGGCAGCGCTCGTTCCACCGCTGGCTGGTCGAGGAGGGTGCCGACGAGGCCGCGGAGGTCGGCAGCCGGGTCGGCGTCGAGAACCTCTACCCGGTCGACGTGGCCGGCCGGCCGGTGCGGTTCCACCGCTACACCGAGCCCGAGCACCTGACCCCCTTCCCGGACGTGGTGCTCGACACCTCGCACTTCGGGGTCGCCGACGTCGACATCGTGACGGCCTGGGACGTGCTGAAGGACAACGCCGCGCACCTGCACGTCTCCGACTACCGCGGGCAGGGCCGCGACAGCCACGCGCCCCTCGGCCACGGCCTGCTGCCGCTCGCCGGCTTCCTCCGGGCGGTCGCCCGCGACGGGTTCCCCGGCGCGATCACGCTCGAGCTCGACTGCCGCCGCTACGTCGACGACCGCGCCGCGCTGGTCGGCTACCTGCGCCAGGAGCGGGAGAAGTGCCTGGCGCTGCTCGCCGGCGAGCCGGCCGAGGACGTGCTCGGCCGCCCGGACGTCGTCAACGTGGCCCCGGGCGCCGGGGACGACGATGCGGACCAGCCGACGGCGCCCCCGGGGCTGCTCCCGCGCGCGTGACCTCCGTGGGCAAGCACACGGGGCTCGCCGAGGGTGTGGGTCGTCCCCCGTCCGCGCGAAGCGGCGAACGCTGCGTCATCACCATCTGCACGCTGTGCCACTGAACTGACCTGTACGGGACCGCTCTGGGACGTCTGTCCCAGAGCGGGCACGCTGCGAGGCCGTCTACAACGAACTTAGTCGGACGGGGTCCGCACGGACCAGCCGTCACCGCCCGAGCCGACTACAGGTCGGTCCGACCGACGCCGTAGAGTTGGACGACGGTCGGACGACTGGTGCGACCGGCCCCGACACCGCACCATGGCACCCGACACACCACGCACCTGCCCGACACCGACCGCCGCCACCGGAGGGGACCGTGAGGAACCGGACCGCGATCTCGATCGTGGTGCTGCTCCTGGTCATCCTGGCGGCGTCCGCGACGCAGCTGCTGCAGTCCACCTAGGACCCGCCCCGTGACCACGTCCCCCGACACGATCGACCCGGAGGTCATCCGGCTCGTCGACCGTGCCAAGACCGGGGACGGCGAGGCGTTCGCGCAGCTGTACGACCGCTACGTCGACCAGGTCTTCGGGTACGTCTACCGCCGCGTCGGCCACCGGCAGATCGCCGAGGACCTCACCGGCGACGTGTTCCTGCGCGCCTTCCGCCGCCTCTCCACCTTCGAGTGGCAGGGCGTCGACCTCGGCGCGTGGATCATCACGATCGCCCGCAACCGGGTGCACGACCACTTCAAGTCCGCGAAGACCCGCCTCGAGCGGGCCGTGGACGAGGCACCCGAGTCCGCGACGCCGTCGGGCCCCGACGACCCCGAGCGGGTCACGGTCGCCCGCGACATGGCCCGGGCGCTCGGCTCCGCGCTGGAGAACCTCTCCGAGGACCATCGGGAGGTCATCGAGCTGCGCTTCGTGCACGACCTCTCGGTGTCCGAGACCGCCGAGGCGATGGGCCGCACCGTGGGCGCCACCAAGGCCCTGCAGTACCGGGCGCTGCGAGCCCTGGCCGCCGAGGTGAAGGACGTCCCGGGGCTGTCCGAGCTCGCGATGCTGAGCCTCGGGTCGCTGTCGATGCTCCTGAAGCTGGTGCTGCTGTGACCGGTCGCCGCGCGGGGAGCGCGCAGGGCGCACCGTCGCGTGTCCGGCGCACGGGGGGCTCGTTGGTGACGACGGCACGCCGTCGGGAGCACGACGCGGGCCGCACCACGAGGAGCACACGATGAGTCGCCGCAGCGAGGCCGACCGCGTCGAGGAGCTCGCCCGCCTGCTGGACGGCGAGATCGAGGCCGCGGGTGCGACCGCCGGCGTGCGCTCCCTGCTGCTGCTCGCCGAGACCGTCCGCGAGGAGACCGTCCTCGAGCGCCCCTCCGAGGAGTTCCGCGCATCGCTGCGGGACCGCATCCTCGCCGAGGCCGCGACCTTCCCGGTCGTCGCGCCGGCGGTGGAGCGCTCCCCCTCGGTGCGCGAGCGTCTCGACGGCTCCGTCGGTCGGCTGCGCAGCTCGGCCCGCGTGGCCGTCGCCACCGCGACCGCCTCGGGCCTGATCGGTGCCGCCGGCGTCGCCGCCGCCGCCCAGGCCGCGCTGCCCGGCGACGTCCTCTACGGCGTGAAGCAGGCGACCGAGCAGCTGCGGGTCGCGATGGCCGAGGACGGCGTCGAGGCCGGGCGTGTGCGCCTCCAGCTCGCCCACGAGCGCCTCACCGAGCTCGAGGAGGGCCGCGACCGCCTCGCCGCCGGCGACGCCGTCGCGCTGCTCGACCGGATGGACGACCACTCGCACGCCGGCGCCGAGTCGCTGCTCGACGCGATCGCGCGGACGGGCGACGAGGAGGTCGCTGCCCTGCTGCGGGAGTTCGCCGAGAACCAGCGGACCCGACTGAGCGTCCTTCGCGACGAGCTCGCGATCGAGGTCCGGCCCCGCGCCGACGCCTCGCTCGAGCTGCTGCGTCGCATCGACGTCCAGCTGGGTGCCGCGACCGTCCTCGAGTGCGACTGTGCCGAGGGCACCACGACCAGCGCCACGGGGCCCGGGGCCGCCACCACGGTGGTCGCCCCCGGCCAGGGCCCGGCCGTCACCGCCGGCGACTGCGGCTGCATCGAGGTCGGTGCCGCCACCGCCACGCCGCGCGACCCGGGGACCCGGGCCACCGACCCGACCTCGACCTCCGACGGTGCATCCGGTGACGACGGGCCGGCCCCCGCGCCGACCGCGCCGACCACGCCGACCACGCCGACGGGGCCGACCACCTCCCCGGACGCCCCCGACGGCCTCGTGCCCGGGCCGATCGACACCTCCAGCGGCACCGACCCGCTCGAGCCCGTCCATGAGCTCACCGAGCAGCTCGACCAGCTCCGCCGCAACGGCGGGGCGGGCGGCGCGGGGGACCTGCTCCCCTGACGGCTCGCCCCAGGTGACCCAGCGTGACGGCCGGCCCGATGGGCCGGCCGTTCGCGTCCCGGCGGGTCGCGCGTTTCTCGCTCGAACTGGCCCGGCTGTGTGCGCTCAGCGGTACATCCTCGCCGGCTCGTGTCCTCCCACCCATCCGAACGTTCAGTACAGTGCGGCCCCGTGCCGTCCGTCGTGACTAGTCACGCAACGTCACCAGCCACCCCCTCCGGCCGGAGCCCCGGCCGCCCACCGTGAGAGGTCCACGGGATGAAGCACCACTCCGCCATCGGACGCGCGGCCACGGCCGCCACGGCGGCCCTCAGCGTCATCGCGCTCGGCGCGGGTCCGGCCACGGCCGCCACGGCCCCGGCGATCTTCGCCGGCGAGGCCGACGGGCTCGCCCTCCGCCTCAGCGTCAAGGGCCCCGAGCAGCTCTTCGGGCCGCTCACCGGCGGCTCCGACACGCTCGTGCTCTCGGTCTCCAGGACCGGCGCCACGCTCGCCTCCAACGGTGACGCCAACGTCCTCGCGACGCTCCTCGGCGCCTTCGGTGACCAGCTCGGTGGGCCGAGCGTCGAGTCGGACGAGGACGTCGACCGCACCGAGCAGTTCCAGGGCATCGACGCCGGCCCGCTGTCGGTCGACGTCGGCACCGTCCGCATGGTGCTCGACCGCGCCGGCGGCCTGTCCCTGTCGGAGTCCGAGCTGGCCGGGGTGACGGTCAACCTCGGGCCGCTGCTGGCCGAGCTCCCGCCGGAGGTCACCGAGGGGCTCCAGACCGTCGTCGACCAGGCCACCGAGAACGTCAACACGCTCGTCGGCGAGCTCAACGGCGGCCTCGACCAGCTCGAGGAGGCCGTGAACCAGGTCACCGAGCAGTCGCCCATCGACATCCCCGAGGTGCTGCCGGAGGACCTCCCGCTGGTCCCCGACGTGACCGCCGTCGACCTGGTCTCGCTCCGGGTCCTGGCGTCCACCTCGACCGTCGAGACCGTCGACGGGATGGTGCGCGCGACCTCGACCGGCCTGATCAAGGAGGCCTCGCTGCTCGGCGGCGTGGTCAACGTCCCGATCGTGGAGTTCTCCTCGGTCGCCGAGACCGCCGGCACGCCCGGGACGGCGTCGGCCACCACCGACGTCCGGACCATCGCGGTCGAGGTCGGCGACACGCTCGTCTCCATCGACGGCAGCGTCATCACCGTCGGTGACCTGACCATCGACCTGACCGACCCGCAGTTCGAGGGGCTGCCGGCCGAGCAGGTCCTCGGCCCCATCCAGGACGTGCTGGCCCAGCTGCTGAACGCCGCCGGCCTGTCGATCCTGCAGGGTGTCGGGACCACCGACGTCGCCGAGGACGGCTCCTCCGCGAGCGCTTCGACGAGCGCCCTCGCCATCCGCGTCGTGCCGCTCGCGGCCGCCGCCGGCGACGACGCCCCGCTCGACATCAACCTCGAGCTCGCGCCGACCGCCGCGGTCGTGTCGGCCGCGCCGGCGGTCGCCCCGGCCCCGGACCCCGACCCGGAGGAGCCGGCGCTGCCGCGCACCGGTGGGGGTGCCGCCACGATGCTGCTCGGGGCGATCGCCCTGGGTGGCGCCATGGGGCTGCGTCGCCGGGCCTGACCGGCCGGCGGACGACACCGCACCGCGAGAGGGGCGGGCCCATGGGCCCGCCCCTCTCGCGTCGCGACGTTGCCGGCGGCACACGGCCTCCGGATGCCGGTCAGCCGAGCAGCATCCGGCTGATGACCATCTCCTGGATCTCGGTGGTCCCGCCGCCGATGCCCGCGAGCTTCGCGTCGCGCAGGCTCCGCTCGACGTGGAACTCGTCGACGTAGCCCCACCCGCCGTGGATCTGCACGGCGTCGAGCGCGGACTCGACGGCGGCCTCGCCGATGTAGGCCTTCGCCATCGAGGCCTCCATCTGGTGCTCACGCCCGTGGTCCTTGAGCCACGCGGCGCGGCGCTGGAGGTTGCGGGCGTTCTCGAGCCGGATGCGCATCTGGGCGAGCTTGTGCTGGATCGCCCCGAACCGGCCGATGGGCTTGCCGAAGGCCTCCCGCTCCCTGGCGTAGCGGACGCACTCGTCGAGGTCGCGGTGCATGCCCCCGACGGCGCTCGCAATCATGCAGCAGCGCTCCCAGTCGAAGCACTCGAACCCGACCGCCCAGAGCGCCGTGCCCTCCTGGCCGAGCATCGCCTCCGCGGGGACCTCGACGTCGACCAGCGACAGCTCGACGGTGGGCGAGGTCCGGTTGCCGAGCTTCTTCAGCTCCTTCGACACCGTGAACCCCGGCGTGCCCTTCTCGACGAGGAAGGCGCTGAAGGCCTGCCCCGCCGGCGCGTCCGGGTCGGTGCGGGCGACGACGGTGACGACGTCGGCGAGGGAGCCGTTGGTGATGAAGGTCTTGGTGCCGTTGAGGACCCACGCGTCGCCGTGCCGGTCGGCGCGGGTCTTCATCCCGGCGGTGTCCGAGCCCGCCTCGGGCTCGGTGATCGCGAAGGCACCGACCGTGTCACCGGAGGCGAGGCGGGGCAGCCAGCGCTGCTTCTGCTCCTCGGTGCCGTGCAGGGCGATGGGCATGCACCCGATGGTGAGGTGGGCACCGAGCGAGAGGTTCAGGCCGGCATCGCGGCCGCCGTAGGCCAGCGCCTCGAGGGCGAGGCCGGTGGTCAGCACGTCCGCGCCGCTGCCCCCGTACGCCTCGGGGACGGGCAGGCCGGCGAGGCCGAACTCGGCGACCTTCTTCCAGACGTCCCAGTCCCAGGCGCCGGCGCGGTCCCGCTCGAGCACGCCGGGCTCGACGTGCTCCTTCGCGAACTCCACGACGGAGGCGCGGAACGCCTCCTGCTCCTCGGTCAGGTCCAGGTCCACGCTCGTGCTCCCGCTGGTGCTCCCGCGACGGCCTCGGTACGGCCGGTCGCGTCCGACGGCGGGAGCCTACGCCGGTGGAACGTTCTGCGCCGAACCGTTCCACCGGGTGCCTGGGCGCGGGGTTGCGTCAGGCCGCCGGGGTGAGCTCGTCCCGACCGTCGAGCACGGCGACGAGGTCGTCGGTGCGCGGCACGCCGGACGTGCGGGCGAGGATCGTCCCGTCGATGTCGAGCACGAACAGCGTCGGCACCCGCCGGACCGCGTGGGCGTCGGCGAGGTCGAGGTGGTCGGCCGCGTCGACGTACGCCCAGGTGAGCTCCGGCCGAGCGGCGCGGACCTCGTCGAGGACCCGCCGCACCGTCACGCACGGGGCGCAGGTGGGGCTGCCGAGGAGCAGCGCCTGTGGGCCCGTCGGGTGGGCGGCGAGGCCGACGGCCTCGAGCTCGGCCTCGGTGAGGCGCGGGGACCCGGGGTCGGCCGGGTCGGCGGACACGCGGACGCGACCGTCACGAGCCTGCCACAGCCGACCGGCGACGCCGGCGGCGAGGACGATGCCCGCGACGACGAGCAGACGGAGCAGGACGGGTTCCACGGTCACGCTCCCGTCCGCGCCCGGAGGCGCTGCCCGACGAGGTAGAGCTCGCAGCCGACGCAGAGCCCGGTCAGCGCCAGCAGCGCGGAGAGCCCGAGCACCACGCCGACCAGCACCCAGCCGAGGGTGGTCGCGCCGGCCAGCAGGGCGACGAGCCCGGCGCCGGCGAACGCGAGCCCGCAGGCCTGCGCGAACCGCGGCGGCGCCTCGTGCTCCACCGCCGGCGGTGGGCCGAGGTCGAGGCGGCGCTTGACGACGCGGAAGAGCTGGCCGTACGGCGACCACGCGAGCCCGGCGATGGTCGCGACGGCGAACGCGGTGACCTGCCACGCGACGAGCAGCGTGCCGACGGGGCCCTGCAGCACGAGGGCGAGCCCGAGCACGGTCGCCGTGATCGCCGCGCCGAACCGCGGCCCGCGGACGTCGATCAGCAGGTTCCCGTCGTCGTCGTAGGCGAGGTCCGGGCGGCGGCCCGCGGTCGTGGGGGTGGCGGACATCGAGGGGGTCCTGGGGGGAGGGGGCGGGACGGCAGGTGGCGGGACGCCACAGGTTCGCGGCCCGCCGCCGGACCGGCGTCCAGACGCAGTGCGAACCGTGCGAACCGTCAGCCAGCCGCCTTGCGCAGCAGCAGCCGCACCGCCCGTCGACCCTTCACGTCCCGCGTGCGCGTGACGTCGACGATCCGGTGACCGGCACGGTCCGCCCAGCGGGCGAACGCCGCCGGCGCGCCCTCGACGTCCGACAGCACCTCGAGGTGGTCGCCCGGGCGCAGCGGCACCATCGCCCGCATCGTGGCGACGACGCCGGCCTGGTAGGTCATGCCGCGGGCGTCGACCCGGTCGACCGGCGAGGGCTGGGAACCGAGCCCCGCCTCGTCGAGCTCGGCCTTCGTGTGGCCGCCGCGGCTGGTCACCACCGCCGGCGCGCCGGCGGCCGCGAGCGCCCCCCGGAGGAACCCGCGCGCGAGCGCGTCCCCGACGCGGCCGTCGACCTCACCGACGATCCTCAGCCCGACCTCGAGCCCGCGGACGTGCACGTGGTCGCGGTGGACCTCCTCGACGCGGATCTCGGGGAAGGCGCGCCGCAGCGCCTCGACGGCGACGATGGCGGCGGCCTCGAAGTCGCGCACGTCGGCGCGGCCGGCGACCGCCGAGACGAGCCGTCGCCCCTGCTCCTCGGCGAGGAGCTCGAGCTTGGGCTCGTGCTCGTGCAGCCCGGCGATGAGCTGGGTGATGACCGACACCGCGAGCTGGCTGCCCGGGGGGACGGCGACCTCGCGTCCGTCGTCGGCCTGCTCGCGGGCGACGTAGACCTTGGCCGGGCGACCGCCGGCGGGCTGCTTGCGCCGACCCGTGACCAGCAGCCCGGCGTCCGCGAGCACGTCGAGGTGGGTGCGTGCGACGTTGGGGTGCAGGCCGAACAGCTCGGCGACGTCCTTGGCCGACATCGGCTCGGAGCTCTGGCGCAGGCGCGTGTAGATGCCGGCGCGCGTCGGGACCGACAGGGCACGCTCGACGGCGTCGTCCTCGCGGTCGCCGGCCCCCCGCGATGCGGGGGTCGGGTCGTCGGGAGCGGTGGCGGCCACGGGTAGGACCTCGGGTCGGGAGGGCGAGGGCGCGGGAGGGACGGGGCACCCCGGGAGCGTCCGGGCCGGCCCGGACGCTCGGGCCGGGTCGACAGGGGCAACGGTGTGAACCAGCGTGACGCCCACGACCCCCCAGCCCCCCACCGACGTGCGACCACCGCTCGCAGGGAAAGAAACTGCGCGCGCACAGGGGAACTCGCCGACTCCGACCCTGTGCGTCAGCCGGTGACGGAGGGTGATAAACCGACGTCGGTGGGTCGTTGCCCCGATGGTCCGGCGGGGTCCGGTCGGCCCCCCCTGTCAACGTCGGAGCGCCCCGGGCGTCCCCAACACGACGTAGGTCGGATCCTGGGGCGCTCGACACCTCGGGTGGCGGCGTGCCCACCGGAGGCGCAAGGTGTGCTCCTGGGGAGGGGAGCGGCCACGTCGTGGTCGCGTGTCGGCGTCACCGGAGGCCCCACCGTGAGCACCGCTCCGCACCCCCGTACCTCGACGCGGCGCCCCGAGTGGCGCCGCGTGGTCACGAGCCTGGCGGCGCTCGTCGCCGTCGTCGCGACGACCCTGCCGGCGGCGGCCACGCACTCGACGCCGCTCGCGACCCAGTTCGAGATCGACGGGAACATCGCCGGCACCTCCGACTGGCAGGGGACCGGCGGCGAGCGCACCCCCGACCTCGTGAACTCGCAGGACGACGTGAGCTTCACGCCGTCGAAGACGGAGTCCAACTACGGCACGTGGACGATCGAGAGGCACAAGCCGAACCCCGACTCCGACCTCCACCGCCTGTGGGTGGACGGACAGGTCGCCGGCGCCACGAACTCCTTCCTGTGGGCCGCCGCCTCCCGCTTCAAGCCGTCCGGCGCGAACTCGGAGGCGCTCGTCGAGTTCAACCAGGTGGCGACGCCACTCCCCGCGGTCCCGGCGGACGGCACGGCGGTCCCGTGGAACCCGACGCGCACCCCTGGTGACTTCCGGATCCGGTTCGGGTTCCCGGGCAACTCCGGGGTGCCGCCGGACATGCTGCTGAGCACCTGGACGGGCAGCGGCTGGAGCACCGAGACGCTGCTGACCGCGCCGCTCGCACGGTCCGCCTCCGGCGAGCTCCTCGAACCCCGGGACTTCCTCGAGCTCGAGCTGAACCTCGGCGCCCTCGTGTCCGGCGGCATCCTCTCCTGCGGCCAGATCGGGCAGGCGTGGTTCCGCACCGAGTCGTCGGCGGGGGGCAACCCCACGATGAAGGACCTGGCCGGTCCGGTGCCGGTCGACCTCGAGATCTGCGGGTCCGCGCGGATCCGCAAGGTCGTCGACGCGACCGCCGAGGTCCTGCAGCCGCTGCAGGGTGCGTCCTTCTCGCTGTTCCAGGGGACGGCCACGACCGGGACCCCGTTCCGCACCTGCGTGTCCGGCACCGACGGCTGGTGCGACTTCGGCCGGCTCCTTCCCGGTCAGTACACCGCGGTCGAGACGGCCGCGCCCGCGGGCTACGCACTGGGCGCGACGACGTCCTGGACGTTCACGCTCGGCGCGCTCGAGCACAGGGACATCGCCGTCGTCGGCAACCCGCGGCTCGAGTACCGGATCACGGTCGCGCCCAACGGCATCAACGAAGCGGGCGACCCGCACGAGTTCGAGGTCCGGCTCGAACAGCTGGCCCCGGGCGGCACCTGGACGGCCGTCCCGGACGGCACCGAGGTCAACCTCGACTGGGTCGGCGACGGCGCCATCACCGAGGTGAACGGCGGCCCGGCGGCGTCGACCTGCGTCACCACCGGCGGGGTCTGCTCCGTGGTCGTGACCTCCGCCGACCCGGGCACGGGTGACCTCTTCGCGTCGTTCGACACCCCGTACCAGCACACCAGCGAGGACCCGGTCGCGACGGAGACCGGCGGGCTCCCGCTGGCGACCATCGGCGACGGGGCGTGGAAGCGCTGGATCGGCTGGGTCGTCGACGTGGCGCCGGACGGGCTGAACCTCACCGGAGAGGACCACGAGTTCACGATCTCCGTCTGGGCGGACGACGGCGACTCCCGTGCGCTCGCCCCCGGGGTCGACGTCACGACCAAGTGGGTCGGGCCGGCCGGCTCCACCGCCGACGCCGGCGGCTGCACCACCGGCGAGGACGGCACCTGCACGATCACCGTCTCGTCCTCGAGCCCCGGCGAGGGCACCCTCACCGTGACCGGCGTGGACGGGTTCTGGAGCGAGTTCGAGACCCAGGTCGACGTGTTCAGCCCCGCCAAGCCGAGCGCGACGAAGCGGTGGGTCGCCTACCGGGCGACGCTCGACGGCAACGCCGTCAACCCGACCGGGGAGGCCCACGGGTTCGAGGTCACGGTCTGGCGCAACGACGGCGGTGGCTGGGTGCTCGCACCCGACGGATCGGTCGACTTCGACGTGTCCGGCCCCGCCCACCCCGACGACGCCGACACCTGCGACGCGCTCGCGTCCGGCACCTGCACGATCACGGTGAACCGCTCGACGACCGGCAGCCGGACCGTCACGTTGACGGACATCCACGCGACGTACCCGTTCGACGACGAGGTCCTGCAGCACCACGTCCCACTCGTCGAGGGCGCCGACGGCTGGGTGCCGGGCGAGGACGACCTGCTCCAGGCCACCAAGACCTGGGTCGACCTGTCGCTCTCCATCAGCCCGGAGTCCGACGTCAACCTCCTGCCGGTCGAGCCGGACCACCCGCTCACGGTGACGCTGACCTCCAGCGACCCGAAGCTGGTCCCGGTCAGCGGCCGGACGATCCAGCTCACGCTGACCTCGCTCGTCGCGACCATCACGTCCGCGAACGGCGAGATCGCCGAGGACGGACTGAGCGCCTCCTGCACCACGGGGCTCGGCGGCACCTGCGACGTCGTGATCACCTCGACGACCCCCGGCACGGCGGTCCTCTCCGCATCGGCCGACGTGGCCGTCGGCGAGCACACGGTGGAGCTCACCTCGGACCCGGACGGCGCGAAGCGCTGGACGACCTACCGGGTGACCGTGACCCCGGAGAGCGCCCAGAACCACGTCGGTGACCCGCACGACTTCACCGTACTCGTGGAGGTGCACGACGGGACGGGGTTCGTCCCGGTCGTCGGCGCCGTCCCGAGCATCACGGTGACCCCGGATGCGGTCGCCGCGACCGCCACCTCCGACTGCGATGACGGCACGGGCCAGGACGGGACGTGCACCGTCACGGTGAACTCGCCGACGCCCACGGTCGCGACGGTCAGCGCCAGCTACCTCGGCGCGGTCGGCCAGTCGCAGCACCTGTTCTCGAGCGACCCGCCCGGGAGCAAGGAGTGGATCCAGTTCGACCTCGTCGTCTCCGACGACGCGGAGAACCTGACCGGCACCACGCACACGTTCGACGTCACGGTCACCCTCGACCGCGGCGAGGACGACGCCGGACCGCTCGCGGTCGAGGGCGTGTTCCCCACCGTGTGGCTGACCGAGGACAGCGTCGGCTCGATCGTGACCGACGGGTGCGCCGACGACGGCACGGACGACCAGGGCGTCTGCCAGGTGGTCATCACCTCGAGCACCCCGGGCAGGACGACGCTGCAGGCCGAGTGGACCGGCGTCGCCGGGACGGGTGAGTTCGCCACGGAACGGACCGTCGACGACGAGGGCGTGAAGACATGGGTCGACGTGGACCTCCTGGTCGACCCGCCGACGGCCATCAACGCCCTCGGTGACCCGCACACCTTCACCTTCACCCTCCTCGAGGACCGTGGTCCGGCCCCCGAGGAGGAGCAGCCCGAGTTCGAGGTGACCGCCACCAGCAGCACGGCGGCCCCGCTGGCCGGCGAGGACGTGGCGATCGTGCTCAGCGGCGTCGGCACGATCACCGCGATCGACGACGGCACCATCGACGCGGGCGCCCGCTCCGGGACGTGCACGACCGACGCGGCCGGGACCTGCCGGGTCACGATCGTGTCGGCGGTGCCGGGCACCTCGACCCTGACCGGCTCGTACCTCGCGGTCGTGGGTGAGACGGAGCGGGTCGAGGACGCCACCGGGACCAAGGACTGGGCCGCCATCGGGCTCGTGAAGGAGGCGCTGGTCGAGGCGGACGCGGACGACATCAAGGCGATCGTCTACGACCCCGACGCCCCGCCGACGATCGAGTACCGGTACACGATCACCAACCTCGGCCCCGTGCCGCTCGACACCATCGTCCTCGTCGACGACGTGCTCGGGACCCTTCTCGACGGCACCGAGGGCACCGTCCTGCAGCCGGGCGACGAGATCACGGTGACCGCCACGCACCCGGTGACGGCGGCGGACAACACCGCCGGGTCGGTCGCGAACGTCGCGGTGGTCACGGGCCTCGCGCCCGACGACACCGAGGTGACGGCCACGGACGACGAGGAGGTCTTCCTCGTCGAGGTCCTGCCGAGCGTCATCGGCATCGACCTGGTGAAGGAGGCGCTCGTCCCGATCGGGTCCGACGGGCTGAAGGGCGTCGTCTTCACCGAGGGCGAGACCACCACCATCCGCTACCGCTACCGCATCGAGAACACCGGCGAGGAGACCCTGACCGACGTCACGCTGGTCGACGACGTGCTCGGCACCATCACCCTGCCGACCACGACGCTGGCGCCGGGTCAGGTCATCGAGGCGTTCGCGGACCACGTCGTCACCGAGGCCGACGCCGACCGCGGCGACGTGCTGAACGTGGCGGTGGTGACCGGGCAGTCGCCGATCGGACCTGCGACCGACACCGACCGTGAGCAGGTGTACGTGACGGTCGTGTTCGACGAGGTGCTGGAGCCGCCGCTGCCGGCGACGGGAGCGGACACGGCCCGCCTCGGCGCGGTCGGCCTGCTGGCGATGCTGCTCGGCGCCGCGACGGTGCTCCTCAGCCGCCGGCGGCCGGGTGACGTCCCGTGGTGGCTGCTGCCCTGATGGCCAGGCCGAGCCGGTCGGCGAGGCGCGCGGAGACACCGTCCTCCGCGTGACCGAAGCCGGCCGGCTCGCGCCACAGGGTCGCGGGGCCGCCGGCGCCGGCGGCGAGCGCCTCGGCGTCGGCGATCGGGAAGTAGGCGTCGTCCTCGCCGTGGACCACCAGCAGCGGGGCGCGGGTCGCGCCGGCGGCGTCGACCGGGTCGGGCGGCGCCGTCCACGCCGCCGGCGGGACGACCGTGACCCCGAGCGCCACCCGCATCCCGTGCCGCTTCCACGGCGTGGTCCAGATGTCGTGCAGTCGCTGGATCGGCGGGGTCTCGGGCGGGTCGAGGAGCCGCGCCGGGGCCGAAACCGCGACGACCTGGTCGGGCGCGCCGGCGGTGCCCTCGGGGGCGAGGGCCGCGGCGTGCAGCGCGGACGTGGCCCCCATGGAGACCCCGACCACGCCGACGTGCCGGTGCCCGAGGGCCCGCAGCCAGCGCACGCCCGCCGCGACGTCGAGCGCCTCCCGGTCGCCGAGCGTCGATGCGCCGGCGGACTGCCCGTGCCCCCGCAGGTCGAGCGTCAGGACGTGCACGAGCGCCCGCAGGTGGTCGGCCAGGAGCGCGTAGGCGGGCTTGCGGCGGTGCGCGGCGAACCCGTGGGCGAGCACGACCGCCGGCGCGTCGGGGGTGGGGCCGCGCAGCCAGGTGGCCGCGAGCCGGGTGCCGTCACCGGCGGCGAGGGCGGCGTGCACGTGGGGGGTCGCGAAGCCCCCGAGGTGCCCCCGGGTCTCGAGCAGCGCACGCACGTGCCCCCGACGCCGGGGCGACGGGACGCCCCCGTCGAGGTGGGGGGCGTGGGGCGTGGTGTGGACGGTCTCGGACACTCTCTGGCATCCTGCCACCGGCGCACGCACGAGGCGAGCGCGGGGATGGAGGCACGGTGCACCTGCTGGTGCTGACCGACCGGGTCGGCGGCGGGAAGTCCCTCCTGCCGTCGCTCGAGTACCTCGACCACACGCTGGCCGACACGCCGCTCGACCCGTCGTCGCTCGCGGGCGTGTCCGACAGCGACTGCATCGTGGTCGACGCGACCCAGGACCTGCGGGAGGCCGCCGCGTGCGTCCGGACCGCCGCCGTCCACGACCTGCGTCGCCCGGTCGTCGTGGTGATCTCCGAGGGCGGACTGGCGGCGCTGAAGGCGTCGTGGGGCTTCGAGGACTGGATGCTCCCACAGGCCTCCCCGGCCGAGGTCGAGACACGGCTTCGGGTCGCCGTCGACCGCGCCAACGTCGACCGCCACGCCCGCGCCGCGAACGTCGGTGACCTCGTCGTGGACGAGGAGAGCTACCAGGTGCGCCTCCGGGGACAGCCGCTCGACCTCACCTACAAGGAGTTCGAGCTGCTGAAGACCCTCGCCGGCTCCCCGAACCGCGTCTACACGCGCGAGATGCTGCTGTCGGAGGTGTGGGGCTACGACTACTTCGGCGGCTCGCGCACGGTCGACGTCCACATCCGGCGGCTCCGCGCGAAGCTCGGGCCCGAGTACGAGTCGTTGATCGTGACGGTGCGCGGCGTGGGCTACAAGCTGGTCCCGCCGGGCACGCGTCGTGGGTCGAGCCAGGACGAGGGCGGCGGCGACGCCTGATCCCGTCAGCCGGTCGGTCGGATGCGACGGGTCAGGGCCACGTCCTCCCAGCGGGTCGTGAACCCCTGCGAGGTGTAGAGCCGCACCGCCGGCTCGTTGCCGAGGTCGACCCACAGCAGCACCTCGGTGCAGCCGACGTCGCGCAGGTGGTGCAGGCCGGCGTGTAGCAGGCTCGCGCCGAGCCCTCCCCCTCGGGCGTGGGGGGCGACGGCGAGGTTGTAGACCTCCCCGACCTTCCCGCCGCGCCGCTTGGTCCAGTGGAGCCCGCCGAGCCGCCCGTCCTCGCCCTGGGCGAGCAGGAGGTCCTCGGGGGCGAACCAGTCGTAGTCCGTGCGGGCGACCAGGTCGGCGACCTCCCAGCCCTCCTCGGGCGTGCCGGCGTACGCGGCGCGGAGCAGCGTGACGACGGCCTGGTCGTCCTCGCCCGGCACGTAGCTGCGCAGCCGCCACCCGACGGGCAGCGGGTCGGCGTCGTCTCGGCCCCAGTCGTGCTCGTGCAGGTCGGTGAGGTCCCGGCCGAGCACGCCCAGCCGACGCTCGACGCCGTAGCCGGCGTCGGCGGCGCAGCGCACGTCCTCGGGGTCGGCGTGACGGATCCAGACCTGCATCCGGTCGGCTGCGTGGTCGCCGGCAAGCGTCTCCATCGCGCCGAGCAGCGTGTGGATGGTGTCGCCGCACGGCCGGTGCTCCCTGGCGACGGCGACGTCACCGACGGCCCGGTCGTCGTCCGCGGTCCCGGGCAGCACCAGGCCGGCGTAGCCGACGGCCACCGTGCCGCGACGCGCGAGCACCCCGTGGTGGTGCTCGCCGTGGCGGGCGCGCCCCTGGGCCAGCGCCTGCAGCCGGGCGCGCTCGGCCTCGTCGACCAGAGGCGACCCGGCGGCGGTCTCGGCGCGGTCGAGCAGCGCCAGGGCGGCGTCGACCCGGTCGGGGCCGTCGAGGACGCGGGCGACCACGCCGCCTCGTTCGGCGACGACCTCGCCGTGCCCTCCTGGCTGCATCGCGCGACCTCCGGACGCCGGAGGCTACGGTGCCGTCCTCCGGTTGGCGCAACCGCGACCGTGTGCGTACGCTTCCGCACGCTTCGCGGGGCTGCTGCCTCGGGCTGCGACCGACCGGGGTGCACGATCGACCCCTGCGGGCCGCTAGCTCAACGGCAGAGCATCGGACTTTTAATCCGCTGGTTGCAGGTTCGAATCCTGCGCGGCCCACGAAGTTCCACGAGGACCTGTGGAGCAGTTTGGAGTGCTCGCCACCCTGTCAAGGTGGAGGCCGCGGGTTCAAATCCCGTCAGGTCCGCTCGGCGGTCGGTCTGGGACCGACCGCCGATCCGTTCCCGGCCCGTCGTCGGGAGACGGTGCGGTCAGGTAGCTCAGTTGGTAGAGCACACGACTGAAAATCGTGGTGTCGGCGGTTCGACCCCGCCCCTGACCACCCCTCGAGGCCCCGCCACCGTGCGGGGCCTCGTCGCGTCCGGGTGGGCCGCTCGGCGGCGGGCTCAGAACCCCAGCGTGGGGGCTCGCACGGGGCGCTCCTCGGCGACCGCGCGGGTCACGCCCTCGGTGTGGTGGGCCCGACACAGCACCTCGTAGGCGATGCCGCCGGCGCCGAGGTCACCGACCACGACGGTGTCGCCACCCCGCACGATCCGCCCGTCCACGGTGCGGGCGTTGTGGGTGGCCCGGCGCCCGCACCAGCACAGCGCCTCGACGGGCATCTCCCGGCGCGAGTCGGCGAGCTCCAGCAGCCGGTGCGACCCCTCGAACAGGGCGGTGGTGAAGTCGCTCAGGAGCCCGAACGCCCACACCTCGATGCCGAGCTGGTCGACCACCGCGGCCAGGTCCTCGACCTGCGCCGCCGTGCAGAACTGCGCCTCGTCGACGAACACCTCGTCGACGACGCCGGCCAGGACGTGGCGCTTCACGTCGGCGAAGAACCCGAACGTCTCGTCGACGACCGTGGCCTCGTGGCGGATGCCGATGCGGGACGCGATGACCCCGTCCTCGCGGGTGTGCAGCGTGTAGAGCAGCACGCGCTTGCCGGCGAGCCGACGGTGGTGGTGCATCTGCAGCGCCATCGCGGACTTGCCGCAGTTCATCGTCCCGTACAGGAACGTGAGCTCGGCCACCCCGGGTCCTCTCGACGAGCGCGAGGGGAGGCTACCCGCGACCGGCGCGGCGGCCGGAACGCACGGCGGGGAGGACTCGACCGGTCGGCCGCAGAAGACCTCCCGGCCGGGGCCCACCGCGGAGGTGGGGCCCTCGAGGGGACACGTCCATGCACGACGACACCACGATCGAGCGAGCGTTGCGTACGGCCGGACCGCACGTCGACGCGAGCGACGTGCTGCGGCACGAGCTCACGAGCCCGCTGACGGCCCTGCGCGCCGCGATCGAGACCGTCCGCCGGCACGGCACCCGGCTCACCGCCGAGCAGGTCGACGAGGTCCTCGCGTCCGCACGCCGCAACGTGGACCGCCTCGAGGCCGTCGCCGCCTCGCTCGTCGGGCTCCCGCTGCCGGACCCGGTGCCGGCGCCCGGGTCGCCGGGGTCGGGCGACGTCCAGCTCCGGGCGTGGCTGCCCGTGGTCGTGGGCGACGTCGCGGGGCCGATGCCCGTCGCGGTCACGGTGACCGGCGACCCCAGGGTCCGGTCGGGAGGGGTCGACCTCGAGACGGTCGTCCGCAACCTCGTCACCAACGCCCTGAAGTACGGCGGCCATCCGGTGGCCGTGACCGCCGAGCTCCGGGACGGCCGGGTCGAGCTCGCCGTCTCGGACGAGGGACCCGGGGTCCCCGAGGACTTCGAGCCCCACCTCTTCACCCCGCACCACCGGGCGGCGCAGACCGCCGCGACGCGGCCCGGAAGCGGGCTCGGGCTCGCGCTGGCACGGGCCGCGGCAGGACGGCTCGGTGGCACCCTGCACCATGAGCGGCGAAAGGGGACCACCCGCTTCGTGGCCCTGCTGCCGCCGAGCGTGCCCCGCGGCCGTCCGTCGCCCGCGGCTCCCGTTCGGCCCGTCGCGGCGGGCATCTCGGCCGTCCACGACGGCCACACGTCCGAGGTCTCCGTCGAGCTCGCGGCACGCGGCCGACGAGCGATGGGTCGGGCCTGCTCGGATGCGTCGCGCCGGGGGATCGCCCGGGCCGCCGCGGACGCCACGGCGTCGGCGCTCACCGCCCTGCTGCGGGACTGCGGCGCGACGGCGACGGTCGTGGTCTCCGGGGTCGAGCTGGGATCTGACGGACCGGTCCGGAGGGTGACGGTCGGTGCGGACCTGCACACCGACGTCCGCACCGACCACCTCGTGGGCGCCGCCCGACTGGACCCGGACCTCCCGGACGCGGTCTGTCGGGCGACGCTCTCCGCGACCAACCGGCGGGTCAGCGCCCTGCTCGACGGCGCGACGTTCAGCGGGTGACGTCGTCGGTCTCGCCCACACCCCAGAACGGGGTCGCGTCGAAGTCGAGGTCGTAGCGCTCGATCGCCTCGGCGAGGATCTTCTCCTCGAGCTCGCCGGCCTTCACGAGCTCGGCGAGCACGCAGTAGACGGTCGACTCGGCGTCGATGCGGTGGAAGCGCCGCAGCATCTCGCGCGTGTCGGACCGTCCGAACCCGTCGGTCCCGAGCACCGCGTACGGCCCCGGCACCCAGTCGGCGATCTCGAACGGCGTCGCGCGCGACCAGTCCGACACGGCCACGAACGGGCCCTCGCGCCCCTCGAGCTTGCGGGTCACGAGCGGGACCCGCGGCTCGGCGTCCGGGTGGGTCCGGTTGTACGACTCGCACGAGGCCCCGTCGCGCAGCAGCCGGTTCCAGCCCGGGGCGGACCACACGTCGGCGTGGACGCCCCAGTCGTCGCGGAGCAGGTCCTGCGCCCGTAGCGCCTCGTACATGATCGTCCCGGACGACAGGATCTGCGGGCCGGCGCCGGGCTCCTCGCCCTCCCGGTACAGGTACAGCCCGTCGATGACGTCCTGGTCCTGGACGTGCTCCGGCATGGCCGGCTGGACCTTCGGCTCGTTGTAGACGGTGAGGTAGTAGATGACGTCCTCGCCGCCCTCGACCTCCTCGTCGGTCCACATCCGGCGCAGCCCGTCCTCCACGAGCACCGAGATCTCGTAGGCGAACGACGGGTCGTACGCCTCGACCGCGGGGTTCGACAGCGCCATCAGCAGGCTGTGGCGGTCCTGGTGCTGCAGGCCCTCGCCGTTGAGCGTCGTGCCGCCGGCGGTCGCGCCGATGAGGAACCCGCGGGCGCGCTGGTCGGCGGCGGCCCAGATGGAGTCGGCGGTCCGCTGGAACCCGAACATCGAGTAGAAGACGTACAGCGGGATCATCGGCTCACCGTGCGTCGCGTACGCCGTGCCGGCGGCGATGAACGAGCCCATCGAGCCGGCCTCGGTGATGCCCTCGTGCAGGATCTGGCCGTCGGTGGCCTGCTTGTACGACAGCAGCAGGTCGGCGTCGACGGACTCGTAGGTCTGCCCGTGCGGGTCGTAGAGCTTGAGCGTGGGGAAGAGCGAGTCCATCCCGAAGGTGCGGGCCTCGTCGGGGATGATCGGGACGATGCGCTTCCCGATGCCGTCGCCGTCGGTCCCCTTGTGCTTGAACAGGTCCTTGAAGAGGCGCACGAGCGCCATCGTGGTGGCGACCTCCTGGTTGCCCGACCCCTGCTTCAGCTCGCCGTAGGCGTCGTGCTCGGGCAGCGACGGGAACGAGAAGGAGGTCCGCCGCTGCGGGATGGACCCGCCGAGCGCAGCGCGCCGCTCGAGGAGGTACTCGACCTCGTCCGAGCCCTCGCCCGGGTGGACGTAGGGGGGGAGGTCGGCCTCGATCTGCTCGTCGGTGATGTCGAGCTCGAGCCGCTCGCGGAACTGCTTCAGCCCGTCGGCGGTGAGCTTCTTCATCTGGTGGACGGCGTTGCGTGCCTCGAAGTCGGGCCCGAGCGTCCATCCCTTGATGGTCTTGGCGAGGATGACCGTCGGGGCCCCCTCGACTCTGGTGGCCGCGTCGAAGGCGGCGAACACCTTGTTCTCGTCGTGCCCGCCGCGGGGCAGGCGGGCGATCTCCTCGTCGGAGAGGTGCTCGACGAGCTTGCGAAGCCGGGGGTCGGTACCGAAGAACTCCTCGCGGATCCGGCCGCCGTCGAGCGTGGTGTAACGCTGGAAGGCGCCGTCCGGGACCTCGTTCATGCGGCTCACGAGCACGCCGTCGGTGTCACGCTCGAGCAGGTCGTCCCAGTCCCGGCCCCACACGACCTTGATGACGTTCCAGCCCGCACCCCGGAAGACGCCCTCGAGCTCCTGGATGATCTTGCCGTTGCCGCGCACCGGCCCGTCGAGCTGCTGCAGGTTGCAGTTGATGACGAAGGTGAGGTTGTCGAGCCCCTCCCGCGCGGCGACGGACAGCGCGCCGAGCGTCTCGGGCTCGGCGGTCTCGCCGTCCCCGCCGAAGAACCACGTGCGCTGCTGCGAGGTGTCGGTGATGCCGCGGTGGTGCAGGTAGCGGTCGAAGCGCGCCTGGTAGATCGCGTTCAGCGGCCCGAGGCCCATCGAGACGGTCGGGAACTCCCAGTACTCCGGCATGAGGCGCGGGTGCGGGTAGCTCGACAGCCCGCCCGGCTCGACCTCTCGGCGGAACCGGTCGAGCTGCTCCTCCGTCAACCGGCCCTCGAGGTAGCTGCGGGCGTACACGCCCGGCGACGCGTGGCCCTGGACGAGGACGTGGTCACCCCCGCCGGGGTGCTCGCGTCCCCGGAAGAAGTGGTTGAAGCCGATCTCGTACAGCGACGCGGCCGAGGCGTACGTCCCGATGTGGCCACCGACACCGTGCTGGAGGTTGGCGCGGTGGACCATCACGGCCGCGTTCCAGCGGATGTACGCGCGGATGCGCCGCTCGAGCGCCTCGTCGCCGGGGAACGACGGCTCGCGCTCCGGCGGGATCGTGTTGATGTAGTCCGTCGTCGTGAGCGACGGGATCCCGATGTTCAGCTGCTTCGCGCGCTGCAGCACCTTCAGCAGCAGGAAGCGGCCGCGGGCCTTGCCACGCTCGTCGACGACGGCGTCGAAGGACTCGAGCCACTCGCCGGTCTCGACCTCGTCGATGTCGGGGTACTGCGTCGGCAGCCCGTCGGTGATGATCGGCAGGTCCACGAAGGCCTGCTGCTCGCGCGGCTCGGACACGGTCGGCTCCACCCGTTCGTGTTCGCTCCCGCGCCGCCGGCGCTGGAAGCGTTCTCAGCGTGACCCCCAACGGTAGTCACGGCGGGGTCCGCCCGCCCGGGCCGCGCCGACCCATCCGACCGGTCCCCTCGGTAGCGTCCTCGAACCTCTCCTCCCGACCCGTCCCGACCGCAGGAGACCCCCATGCGCACCCGCAGCCCGCGCCCCGTGCTGCTCGCCCTCGCCGGCGTCCTCGCGCTCGGCGCGACCGCCTGCGACCAGGTCCAGGAGGGCGTCGACACGGCCCGCGACATCGCCTCCGACACCCGCGCCGAGGTCGACGAGCGCGCCCAGCAGGTCCGCTTCTGCGTGACCGTCCTCGACATCCTCGCCGACGTGAACGCGCAGGACGTGGAGGCGGCCGCCGCGTCCATGGACGAGCTCGTCGCGACCGCGCCGGCGGAGGTGGCCGACGCCGCCCGCACCGTCCGCGCCGGCGTGGAGGCCGCCCGCGGCGGCGACGAGTCGGCGCTGGGCACCCAGGAGTTCCGCGATGCGGCGGCGGAGCTCACGACGTACGCGCGCGACACCTGCGACCCGACGTCCTGACGTGCGGCCGCACGTGCCCGACGCGGCGCTGGCGCCGGCGGACGTCCCGCCGGCCGCCGGCGCGTGGCGCGACCTCGTCGTGTTCGGGCACACCTTCCACGCCTACAAGGTCGCGGGCTCCCTGCAGCGGGTCGCGGACCTGACGCTCGAGACCCACGACGTGTGGGCGTCGGGCGGGTCGCTGCCCGAGGACCTGACCCGTCTGAGGCTGGCGCTGTTCCACACGGTCCGGGCGGTCGGCCCCGACGGCGAGCCCGACCCCGACACCGAGCGGTGGGTCCGCGCCCTCGTCGCCGCGATCGGCGAGCGCGTCCGGGGCCGCTGAGCCCGCGCCCGCGCCGGCGGCTCACGCGAAGGCGGCGTCGATCGCCGTCAGGGCCTCGAGGCCGCCGGCGCGGATCCCGATGGTGCCCCCGCCCGGCTCGCGCGGGTCGATGCGCACGAGCACCGCGCCGTGGCTCGCGACCAGCCCCTCCCCGAACCGCCGCACCGTCGGCAGCCGGGTCCCCGCCCCGACCTCGACCACGGTGAGCTCCGCCCCCACGCACTCGTCGAGCAACCGCGCGAGTCGCCGCTCCTGCGCGTCGGTGCGGGTCGGGTCCCAGCCCCAGTCGCCGAACATCAGGACGTTGGGGCGGGCGAGGCCCCCGCAGCCCGGACACGCCGGGAGGTCCCCGACGGCCCGCATGGTGGCCTCGTCGACCTCCGGCGTGTGGGTCGCCTCCCACGGGCGCTGCCCGCAGCCACGCAGGCACTGGTCGAGGTGGATGGTGCCGTGGCACTCCACCAGGGCGTCCTCGTCCACGCCGGCGGCCTGCAGCAGGCCGTCGACGTTGGAGGTGAAGGCCGCGCCGGCGGCCGGCGCGTCGGCGATCCACGTCGCCAGCAGCCGCATCCCGTCGTGCGGCTCGGTGTCCCGGTAGAGCCGCCGGCGGTGGGCGTAGAACCCCCACGCCAGCTCCGGGTCCGCGCGGAAGGTGTCCGGCGAGGCCATCCGCTCGAAGCTCATCCCGAGCTCCGCGTAGGGCGGGTAGGCGCCCCAGAACCCGTCGGTCCCGCGGAAGTCCGGCAGCCCCGCGTCGACGCCGAGCCCGGCGCCGGCGGTCACGATCACGACGTCGGCGCCGGCGATGGCGTCGGCGGCTCGGGCGACGGCGAGTCGGTCCACTCGGGGCTCCTGCGTGCGGACGGCGGGCGCCGCGCGACCGGGCCGCGGGGCGTGGGCCGGCGCACGGTGCCACGCAGTAGCCTCGGCGTCGAGCGAGAGGACCCGTGCGACGATGGTCAGACCGAAGTACAAACCGGTGACGCCGGACCAGCGGATCCGCGAGCTGCGCAAGGAGTTCCGGCACCTGCAGACCAAGGTCGAGCCGGGCCCGGAGCGCGCTGCCCAGCTCGCCGCGTTCGTCCGGGCCGCCCACGCGGAGCGCCACCTGAACATGGCCATGCACATGGCGACGCTGTGCCTCGAGGAGGACCCGGCGCCGCCGGAGCTCCTCATCAGCGCCTACCTCCCGCCGGAGCTGACCGACCCGGAGGACCGGCTGCGCGCGCTCGTCGACCTCGACGACCTCGCCCGCTACGTCGAGGCGCCGGCGCTCACGACCTTCGTCGGGACGCACCTGCGTCCCGAGGCGAGGGCCTGGATCGCGTCGGGGTCCGAGGCCGAGCAGCGCCACCGGCTCCGCACCCTCACGTCGATGTTCTCGCGCGAGTTCGCCGACGGCATCCGCGACGAGCTCCGGTTCGGCTGAGGGGGCACCACCATCGACGCCGAGCGGGCGGTCCTGGCCGCCAACGCCGCCTTCTACGCGGCGTTCGAATCCCGTGATCTCGACGCCCTCGACGACGTCTGGGAGCGCACTCCCCGGGCCGTCTGCACGCACCCGGGCTGGGGCACGCTGCGCGGCTGGGAGGCGATCCGGGCCTCGTTCGAGGCGATCTTGCGCGGCGAGCAGCCGCTGCAGTTCATCGTGACCGCCACCGAGGTCGACGTCTCGGGTGACGTCGCCTGGGTCACCTGCGACGAGAACCTGTGGTCCGAGGACGTCGCGGGCACCGTCGCGGCGCTGAACCTGTTCGTGCGCGACCCGATGGACGGACGGTGGCGTATGACCGCGCACCACGGCTCACCCGTCCACGGCAACGTCCCCGACGACCTGCTGCCGTGACCCCGCCGGCGGCCGAGGTCCCCCTGCCCACCCTCGACGACGTCCGGGCGGCGGCTCGACGTCTGAAGGGTGTGGCGGTGCGCACGCCCGTGCTGCGCGACGCCCGGCTGGACGCGACCGCCGGCGCCCTGGCCGGCGGCGGGCCGGTCGAGGTCTGGTGCAAGGCGGAGCACCTCCAGCCCGTCGGGGCGTTCAAGCTCCGCGGCGCCTACAACGCCATCGTCGCGCTCCCACCGGACGTGCGCGCCGGCGGCGTGTTCACGTTCTCGTCCGGCAACCACGCGCAGGCCGTCGCGTGGGCCGCCCGGCGGCTGGGGATCCACGCGACCATCCTGATGCCGACGGACGCGCCGGCGGTGAAGCTCGAGGCCACCCGGTCGCACGGGGCCGAGGTGCTCACCTACGACCGCTACCGCGAGGACCGCGACGAGCTCGGGCGCCGGCTCGCCGAGGAGCGGGGCCTCGCGCTCGTGCCGCCGTTCGACCACCCCGACGTCGTCGCGGGCCAGGGCACCGCCGCGCTGGAGCTGTTCGAGGAGGTCGGCCCGCTCGACACGCTGGTGGTCCCGATCGGCGGCGGGGGGCTGCTGGCCGGGTCGGCGGTCGTGGCGGCGGCGCTCGCCCCCGGCTGCCGGGTCGTCGGCGTCGAGCCCGCCGTGCGGCGTGCGGCCCGGGACGCGCTCGCCGAGGGCCACCCCGTGACGGTCGAGGTGCCGCGCACGATCGCGGATGGGCAGCAGACCACCGCGATCGGGCACCTCCCGCTGCGGGTGCTGCGCACGCTCGGCGTCGAGGTCGTCGGTGTGGACGACGCGGCGCTCGAGCGGACGGTGCGCCGCGCGGCCCTGGAGCTGCGACAGGTGCTCGAGCCCTCCGGGGCCGCCGCGCTCGCGGTGGTGCTGGAGGGCGCCGAGGAGGGGCCGCTGGGCGGTGGGGGCCGCGTGGGGGTGCTCCTCAGCGGCGGGAACGTCGACCCTCGCCGACTGGCGGACCTGCTGCGGGGATGATCGCCGCGGGAGACGTCCCGAGCGCCCGGTCGGGTCGCGTCAGGCCGGGTTGTCGATCTCGGCGAGGAGCGAGCGGACCTGCGCGGCCCGGTAGCGACGGTGCCCGCCGAGGGTCCGCAGGGCCTCGAGCTTGCCGGCCTGCGCCCAGCGGGTCACGGTCTTGGGGTCGACGCCGAACAGGCGCGCCACCTCGCCGGGGGTGAGGAGCTCCTCCTCCTGGCGCCTGCTGGTCTGCTGGTCGTCCACGGTCCGCTCCTGCCCGTCCGGACGGTCGTCCGGCGCGTCGCCGACGTCCTCCCCGTCACCAGTAGTGTCGGACACGCACGGTCGGACTGTATGACCCGATGTGGGCGTTCCGACCGGCACGTTCCGACTAGCCCACCGCGGACACAAGACGTGAACCAGCTCACACCTCGGTGCGAGCTGCACCACTCAGGCGTGCGGTCGGCGCTGCCTCAGCTCGCGTGCTGACGCCCGCGCAGGGCCCCCCAGCGGCTGCGCGCGACCCCGTAGTAGGCCGCGGCGGCCATGGGGTCGCCGTCCGCGAGCCCCTCGAGGGCCTTCGTGACCTCGTGGCAGGTCCGATCCCCCTCGAGCTCGACACGGTCGAAGCAGGCGACGAGCGAGCCGTAGTCGAGCTCGACGATCGCGGTGTCGTCGAACAGGTCGAGCCACGCCCCCACGTCGGCCAGCGCGGCGAGGACGTCCTCCCCGTCCTCGATGGTCTCCTCGACCACCACGATCGCGTCCTCGATGCGACCCGCCGCCTGACCCGCGGTCGTCAGGTACGTCAAGCGCGGACCTCGCCCCTCGGGCGGGTCGACCAGGTGCCGCTCCTCGGGGTCGAACGCGGCGAACCAGTGCAGCGGGATGGCCCACGGGGCGTCGAGGATGTGGGGCACCCGGCCGGAGGCCGCGAGCAGGTCCAGCGCGTCGCGGGCCGCCTGGTCGGGGACCAGCTCGGCCACGACCGGCTCGGGGACCTCGGCGCGGAGCTCCCGCAGCGCCGTCGCGGCGCGCAGGTCGAGCTGGAGCGGGCACACGTGCACGCGCTCGCCGGCGCGGCGCACCAGCGCGGCGTCCGCCAGTCGCGGCATCCGCCCGGTCAGCAGGCGCGCCCGGGTGACGGACGCCTCGACCTCCAGCGACTCCGAGAGCGACACCCCCGCGCCGGCGGCCACGTAGGCCTCCCACCTCGCCCGCTCGGGCGGTGGGAAGGCGTCCAGGGGCTGGAACGCGCGGAGGTAGCCGGTCGGGACGAGCACGCCACCGACCGTAGCGGAGCGCCCCGGCGACGCACCGCAGGCCGGTACCGTCGCGGTGTGGAGCGTCGCCGTGCGGGACGGCGCGACCCGTCGCCCGACCGGCGCCCCCACGACCGCGCCCGGCGAGCACGCCGGTGCGCCAGACCGGGCACGAGCACGTGGTGCGACCCACCACCCGCGCCCACGTCACGACGAGGAGCCACCCGTGGAGGGACCCTTCGCCCTGCTGGACGGACACGAGCAGGTCGTGTTCGGCAACGACCCCGAGTCCGGCCTGCGCTGCATCATCGCGATCCACTCGACCGCGCTCGGCCCCGGTCTCGGCGGCACGCGCTTCTACCCGTACGCCTCGGAGGAGGACGCGCTCGTCGACGTCCTGCGCCTCAGCAGGGGGATGTCGTACAAGGCCGCGTGCGCCGGCCTCGACCTCGGCGGCGGCAAGGCGGTCATCATCGGCGACCCCGAGACCGACAAGACCGAGGCGCTGCTGCGCGCCTACGGCCGCATGGTCGAGTCGCTGCACGGCCGCTACATCACCGCCTGCGACGTCGGCACCTACCCCCGCGACCTCGAGGTCGTCGGGCGGGAGACCCGCTGGGCCACGGGCGCCGACGCCGAGCACGGTGGGTCCGGCGACTCGGGCATCCTCACGGCCTACGGCGTGTACCTCGGGATGAAGGCCACCGCGCAGCAGCGCTGGGGCATCCCGTCGCTGGCGGGCCGCCACGTCGCGGTCCAGGGCCTGGGCAAGGTCGGCCGGCGCCTCGTCGAGCACCTGCTCGAGGAGGGCGCGAAGGTCACCGCCGCCGACGTCGACGAGGACGCCGTCGCGCGCGTCGCCGAGCACCCGGGGGTCGACACGTGCGACCCCGACGACGTGTTCGACGTGGACGCCGACATCCTCTCCCCCAACGCGCTCGGCGCGGTCCTGACCGAGGCGACCATCCCGCGCCTGCAGGTCGAGGCGGTCTGCGGGGGTGCCAACAACCAGCTCGCCACCGTCGAGGACTGCGCCCGCCTGCAGGAGCGCGACATCCTCTACGCGCCCGACTACGTCGTGAACGCCGGCGGGCTCATCAACGTCTCCGACGAGCTGCACCCTGGCGGCTACTCCGAGGCGCGAGCCCTGCACAAGGCACAGCGCATCGGCGACACGCTGCTGGAGATCTTCGCGGAGGCCGAGACCAGCGGCACGACGACCGAGCTCGCCGCCGAGAGGGTCGCCGAGCGGCGCATGGCGGCCGTCGGCCGGCTGCGCGGGGTGTGGCTGCCCCACTGACGCACGTGCCGTGGGCGCCGACCGGCTCAGCCGGTCGGCGCCTGCGGCAGCGTCACGCTGAACACCGAGCCGGTCCCCGGCTGGGAGCGAACGGCCACGCGGCCGCCGTGGGCCTTCACGAGCGCCCGGACGATGTAGAGGCCGAGCCCGACGCCGCCGGCGTCGTCGGACGCCCGCCGGAACCGGGTGAACACGTCGGCGAGCCGGTCCTCCGGGATCCCCCGGCCCCGGTCGACGACGTGCACCGTCACGTCGCCCTCGCCCCGCTCGACGCGCACCCCGACCGCCGCGCCGGCGGGCGAGTACTTCACGGCGTTGTCGAGCAGGTTGGTGACGACGTGCAGCAGCGCCTGCGTGTCGCCGCGGACGACCCCGGCGTGCTCCGCCCCGGCGAGGTCGATGTGGCGGGCGTCGCCGCGGGCCCGGGTCGCCGCCTCGACGGTCGTGCAGGCGCGCTCGAGGAGCGCCCCGAGGTCCACGTCGGAGTGGGCCACGTCGGCGCCGGCCTCCGCGGCGGTCGCCGACAGCACCTCGCCGACCATGTCGTCGAGCCGACCGGTCTGCTCGAGGATCGCCGCGAGCGCCTCCTCGCGCTGCGCCGGGACGAGCCGGTCCCCGCGGTCCCGCAGCAGCTGCGCGTAGCCCGACACCGCCGACAGCGGGGCGCGGAGGTCGTGGACGAGCCGGGCGACGAACTCGGCGCGCTGCTCGCCGGCCTCGACCAGGGACGCGACGCGAGCCCGCTCCTGCTCGAACCGGTCGGCGTTCGCCACCGCCGAGGCCGCCTGCTCGGCGAACAGGACCACGAGCGCGACGTCGCGCTCCTCGAACGGCGCAGCGCCGGCGGCACGCTGGAGCGCCAGCGCCCCGACCCGCCGCCCGCGGACGACGATCGGTGCCGCGACCCCCGGCACGGTCCCGTCCACGCGCTCCGGCGCGCCCCGGGCGACGCAACGCCCGACGGGGCCCTCCCCGACGGCGATCCTCGTGCCGAGCGCCGGTGCCCCGGCGCCCTCGCGGACGGCCACGGTCAGCTCCTCGCCGACGCGCAGGAGCACCGCGCCGCTGTCGGCGCGGACGAGCTCCAGCGCCGCGTCGAGGACCGTGGCGTGCACGCGCTCGGCGTCGAGCCCGGTGGTCACCTCGCGGGCGGCGCGGACCAGCGTCGTGAGGTCGGCGACCTGCGCGGCCAGGTCCTCGGTCGTGCGGACCTGGGCGAGGATCGTCCGGGTCATCCGCCGCAGCGTCCGCTCCTGGTCGAACGCGTACAGGACGAACGCGAGCGACACGACGAGGAACCCGTACCGCAGCGCCGGGGCGGCCGCGAGCGCCGGGACCGCGTCGCCCGTGAGGACGAGCCCGACGGCGACCGACACGGACACGAGCAGGAACGCGGCGACCGCGTAGAGCTGCCAGCGGCGGCGCTCGAGCGCGACCAGCGCGTCCTGCGCGTCACCGACGGGGTCGGAGCCGGGCCCGCCCCCCGCGCCCGCGCCCCCCGCGGGCGCGGTCCGCGGGCCGGGGCCCGCGGCGCTCACGCCTCGCCGTCCGGCTCGTCCCGGTCCCGCGGGGCCCGCGGCCCCTCGAGCCGCACCCGGGGCGTCGCGCCGCCCACCGTGTCGACGACCTCCCCGCACACCCAGGCCGCCACACCCCGGTCGCGCAGCACCGCGACGGCGCGCTCGGCCGCCGGCGCGGCGACGGCCACGACCATGCCGACGCCGCAGTTGAAGGTCCGCCACATCTCGCCGGTCTCGACCGGGCCCTCCTGCGCGAGGAAGCGGAAGACGGCCGGCCACTCCCACGACCCGGTGTCGACCACCGCGTCGAGGTGGTCCGGCAGGACCCGTGGCAGGTTCCCGGGCAGCCCCCCACCCGTGACGTGGCAGGCGGCGTGCACCTCGACCTCGGTCAGCAGCGCGAGGACGTCGGGCGCGTGGATCGCGGTCGGCGTCAGCAGCACCTCCCCGAGCGGCGCCTCCAGCCCGACCGAGGCGCCGTGCACGGCGTGCAGGTCGAGCCCCGTCACGATGCGGCGGACCAGCGAGTAGCCGTTCGCGTGCAGGCCGCTCGACGGCAGGGCCACCAGCACGTCCCCGGCCACGACGCGCTCCGGGCCGAGCACGGCGTCGCGCTCGACCACGCCGACCCCGAAGCCGGCGAGGTCGAACTCGTCCTCGCCGAGCAGGCCCGGGTGCTCGGCCGTCTCGCCGCCCACGAGCGCCGCGCCGGCGACGCGACACCCCTCGGCGATGCCCGTCACGAGCGCGGCGACACGCTCCGGGTCGAGGCGCCCCACGGAGATGTAGTCGTTGAAGAACAGCGGCTCGGCCCCCGTCACGACGAGGTCGTCGACGACCATCGCCACGAGGTCGATGCCCACCGTGTCGAGCACCCCGAGCCGGCGGGCGAGGTCGACCTTCGTGCCGACCCCGTCCGTGCCGGAGACGAGCACCGGCCGCTCCCAGCGTGTCAGGTCGAGCTCGAAGAGCCCGCCGAAGCCGCCGATCCCGCCGAGCACCTCGGGCCGCTGGGCGCGCCGAACGACGTCGCGGATGAGGTCCACCGACCGGTCGGCAGCCTCGAGGTCCACGCCGGCGTCGGCGTAGGAGACGGGCGGACGGGTGGTCGGATCGACGGACGACATCTTCGGCGGCCTCGGGGTCGCGGCGCGGGGGTGGGGCGTATCCTCGCACCTCGACGGGGGTCGGCGCACGTCACGTCCGCCGTCGTCGCGGCGGCCGCCCGGCGCCGCGCAGGACCGACGTCGAGCAGGGTGGGCGGATGGACGAGCCGGGCCTGTTGGTGTCCGCCAGCCCGACGCTCGCGCGGCGGCTCGCGCTCGGGACGGTCGGCGTTGCGCTGCTCGCGGCCGCGATCGCCCACCTCGCGGCCGACCGGCTCGACGAGTTGCTGATCGCCCTGCCCGTGACGCTGACGGTCGCGGCGACCACCGCGGCGGGCACGGCCGCCTTCCTCGGCGCCCGGGCCCGAGCGCTCGACAGCGACCGGCTGCGCTGGGTCGCATCCGGGTACGGGATCGCCACCCTCGCCATGTCCGTGCAGCTGCTCGGGTTCCCGGCCGTGTCCACGTCCGGCGGCCCCCTGGGCACCACGTCGTCGGGCGCGGCCGGCCTGTACCTGACCTGGCACCTGGTCCTACCGGTCTTCGCGCTGCTCGGCGCGAGCCACCTCGCCGCGTCCCGCCCGACCCGGCGAGCCGCGATCGTGGGGGCCCTGCTCCTCACCGGGGCATCCGCCTGGGGAGCGGTCCCGTTCCCGCCCCCCCTGCTCGACGAGGCCGGCCGCTACCTCCCGCTGCTGCGGGCCGCCATGTGGGTCGTGCTCGCCGTCGCGGTCGTGGCGGTCGTGGTGTGGCACCGCGCGACCCGCCAGACCCGGCTGTGGACCGAGGCGTGGATCGGGGTCTCGCTCACGTTCGGCGCCGCGGACCTCGGGCTGCACTCGCTCAGCGACGAGCGTTTCACGGCGTGGTGGTGGGCGAGCCTGTCGATGCGACTCGCCGAGTTCGCCGTGCCGGCCATCGCGATCTCGTGGGGGTTCGTGCGGCTGTTCAACGAGCTCGACCGGCACGCGTCGGCGCTGCGCGACGCCGGTGCGGAGCAGGCCAGGGCCCACGCGGAGCTCTCCGAGGCCCACACGGGGCTGCTCGCCGCGAACGCCGAGCTCGACGCCTTCGCGGGGATGATCGCGCACGACCTGCGCGGGCCCCTCGCCATCGCCCGGGGGTTCGCCGAGACGGCCCGCGACGCGAGCCAGGACCCCGCCGTGCGACAGCTCCTCGACCGTGCGCTCGCCGGCCACGACCGCGGCGACGCGCTGATCGGCGACCTGCTGGCGCTCGCCCGGACCCGCCACGGCGACCTGGCGCTCGTCGACACCGACCTCGGCGAGCTGGTCGCCGGCGCCGTGCGCAACCTCCCGCCGGAGGATCGTGCGGCGGAGGTGGTCACCGTGGTGGGCCCCCTGCCACGGGTCCGCGTCGATGCCGGGGCGGTCCGCCAGCTCCTGGTCAACCTCCTCGGCAACGCGATCCGCTACGGCGGCGGCGGACCCGGTGGCGTCGAGGTGGCCGCCACCGGCGCCGCGGACGGCGGGTGGCGGGTCACCATC
This sequence comes from Actinomycetes bacterium, assembly GCA_046566145.1. GTDB lineage: Bacteria > Actinomycetota > Nitriliruptoria > Nitriliruptorales > Nitriliruptoraceae > JBKHXF01. Next base: position 139,860 of record JBKHXF010000022.1, on the reverse strand, counting down.
TCCGACCGGGGGCCGGGTGTCCCGGAGGCCGACCGCGACCGGGTCTTCGACCCGTTCGTCCGCCTCGACGCCACGCGGCACCTCCGAGGGACCGGGCTCGGCCTCGCGATCGCCCGCCTGGTGGTGGAGCGGCACGGTGGCGAGCTCGGGGTCGAACCACGCCCCGGTGGTGGGAGCACCTTCTGGTTCACGCTCCCGCCCGCGCCGGCGGACGGGCACGTGGCGGCCGGAGGGGCGCAGGTCCTGGCCGACCGCGGCACGACCGGCACGAAGTCGCCGGCGGCGACCTGACGGGCCGTCGGCGCCAGGCGACGGCGCTCAGGCGCCAGCGGTGCGCTCCGCGAGGGCCTGCTCGTCCACGTCGCCGCAGAACTTCGACGCCGCGAGGTCCGCGTGCTCCCCGGCGACGGGGATCGGGTACTGCCCGCTGAAGCACGCGGTGCAGAGCCCGGGCCGCTCGTCGGGCGTCGCGGAGATCAGGCCGTCGAGCGTGATGTAGTGCAGGGAGTCGGCGCCGATGTAGGCGCAGATCTCGGCCTCCGACATGTCGGCGCCGATGAGCTGCGCGCGGGTCGCCATGTCGATGCCGTAGTAGCAGGGGTGCGCGATGGGCGGCGAGGTGATCCGCATGTGGACCTCGGCGGCGCCAGCGGCGCGCAGCATCGCCACCAGCTGCTTCGAGGTGTTCCCGCGGACGATGGAGTCGTCGACGACGACGAGCCGGCGCCCCTCGAGGATCTCGCGCACCGGTGAGAGCTTCAGTCGGATGCCGAGCTGGCGCAGCGACTGGGTGGGCTGGATGAAGGTCCGCCCGACGTAGCGGTTCTTGACCAGGCCTTCGGCGTACGGCAGGCCCGCCTCCTCGGCGTACCCGGACGCCGCGGCGGTCCCGGAGTCCGGCACCGGGATGACCAGGTCGGCCTCGACCGGGGCCTCCTGCGCGAGCACCCGACCCATCCGGCGACGGGCGGCGTAGATGCTGGTGCCGTGCTGGCGATGGTCGGGGCGCGCGAGGTAGACGTACTCGAACAGGCAGAAGCTCGGCGTCGCCTCGGCGAAGCGCTGCGAGGACACGCCCTGCTCGTCGATGACGACGAGCTCACCGGGCTCGACGTCGCGCACGTAGCCGGCACCGACGATGTCGAGCGCCGCGGTCTCGGATGCGACGACCCAGCCGCCCTTGGGGAGCCGACCGATGACGAGCGGGCGCACGCCGTGCGGGTCACGGAACGCGTAGAGGCGCTCCTCGTCCATGACCACCACGGAGAACGCGCCCTCCATCGTCGGGGCGGCTCGGACGATCGCCTCCTCGAGGCTGACGTCGACGTCGCGGGCGAGCAGCTGGCACATCAGCTCGGAGTCGTTCGACGGCGGCACGCCGAGGTCGCGTGCGAGGTCGACCGTGTTGACGAGGTTGCCGTTGTGGCCGAGCGCCACCCCGCCGCCCGTGGGGCGCTCGCGGTACTGCGGCTGCGCGTTGGCCCACGTCGAGGAGCCGGTCGTCGAGTAGCGGCAGTGCCCGATGGCGAGGTGGCCCTGGAGCGCGGCCAGCGAGTTCGGACCGAAGACCTGGTTGACGAGCCCCATGTCCTTGTGGACCACGATGCGCTCGCCGTCGCTGACGGCGATCCCGGCCGACTCCTGCCCTCGGTGCTGCAGCGCGTACAGCCCGTAGAACGTGAGGGTGGCCACGTCCTCGCCAGGGGCGAAGACGCCGAACACCCCGCACTCCTCGCGCGGGCCCTCGGCGAGGCCGGCCAGGTCGACGTCCGCCGGCAGCACGCCGCAGGGCGGTGCGCCGGGACCGGTGTCGACGAGCGGGAGCGCGGGGAACCGGGAAGCGGTGGGGCGCACGGATGGCTCCGGGGAGGCGGCGGGGCGAGTGTACGAGGCGCACGGCCGGCCCCCCCACCGTGGTGCGGTCCGGGGCACCACCGCACGGCCACGGGCCCCCGTGTGCGACAGCAGCACGCTCCGGTCTGGCACACTCGCCTCCTCCGCCGGGGAGGGGGCGCCCGCCGGAGCCACGACCGGGCGGGTGGGAGGCGAGGCCGATGGCGGCCACCACGACGCGACCGGGGGACCTCGTCCCCCTGGTCGAGCGTGCGCGCTTCCTCGCGCTGCTGCGAGCCCTGTCCCTCGCCGCGGCGACGGCGCACGCCTCGGTCGCCGGCGCCTCGTGGACGCTCCCGCCGGCGCCGCTGCTGCTCGGCGGCGTGGCCATGGTGGTCGTGACGCTCGCCACGGCCAGCCTGCGAGGGCGTGCCCAGGTCCCGGTGTTCGGCGGCACCCTGCTCGCCGACGGGGTGCTGCTCGTCGTGCTGACCTACGCGACGGGCTTCACCGCGAGCCCGCTGCGCTGGCTCATCGCCGCCCACGTCGTGGTCGTCTCGCTGGTCGGCTCGTACCGCACCGGTGTCAAGGTGACGCTGTGGGTGACGCTGCTGCTCACGACCGTGAACGCGATGACCCAGGTCGGGATGCTCGCCCCGCCCTCCGGCCGTGGCGAGCCGCTCGCGGTGCTCGTGGCCGCCATCTGGGGCCTGACCCTGCTCACGTCGACCGCAGCGGCCATGAACGAGCGCGAGCTCCGACGGCGGCGCGACGACCTCGAGGCGCTCGCCGGACTGGCGGAGGACCTCGAGCGGGCCACCGAGCCCGACCTGGTGGCGCGCGCGACCGTCGACGCCCTGGTCGAGACGTTCGGGTTCCCCCGGGTGCTGCTCACCGACCTCCGCGGCGAGCCCCGGGTCCTCGCGACCCACGGGGTGACCAGCCGCCCGACCCCGGGCGCCCCCGCGGACATCCTGCGCACGGTGGTCGCCGAGCGCACCCCGCTGCTGGTGCAGCGCCTCGACGCCGAGCGCGACCGGTGGGTCTCGAGCCAGCTCCCCGACGCGCGCGACGTGGTGGTGCTGCCCCTGACCGCGGAGGACCGCACCCTCGCGGCGCTGGTGCTGGAGCACGGTGATCGAGGCGAGCTGAGCACCCGCACCCTCCGGGGGGCGGAGCGGTTCGCCTCGCAGGCGGCGCTGGCGCTCGCCAACGCGTGGCTCCACGTGCAGCTCACCGAGCAGGCCGCCACCGACGGGCTCACCGCCCTCGCGAACCGTCGCGCGTTCGACGACGCGCTCACGGCCGAGGCCGAGCGGGCCCGTCGGACCGGGCTGCCGCTGTCGGTCGTCGTCCTCGACCTCGACCACTTCAAGACGGTCAACGACACCCACGGACACGCCACCGGGGACGCGGCGCTCACCGCCGCTGCGCGGGCGCTCGAGGGGGTGGCCCGCGGCACCGACCTGGCCGCCCGGATCGGCGGGGAGGAGTTCGCCCTGCTGCTGCCCGCGACCGACGCGCGAGGCGCGCTGACCGCTGCCGAGCGAGCGCAGGCCGCGATCCGGGCGATCCGCGAGCCCGTTCCCATCACGGCGACGCTCGGCGTGGCCACGGGCGCGGGCGAGCGGGTGGACGGCTCGGCCCTGCTGGCGGCCGCCGACGACGCGCTCTACCGCGGCAAGGAGGCCGGCCGGGACCAGATCGTGCAGTCCGACCGACTCGGCGCGCGCTGAACGCCCGAAAATCCCCTTGATCCGGACATCCGTCTCCCGAGCGTCCCTCTCTGGCAGGGGTCTCGTTAACGGACAGTGAAGTCATCTCACTGGCCGTTACCACGACGCGACGCGTCGACACCGCAAGGGGGACCACCGTGGAACTCACACCAGCCCGCCGTCGCACCACCACGCTGCTGGCCGGGCTCGCCGCCCTCGCCATGGTCGGTGCGCTCTCGATCCGCACCTCGCAGGCCGTCTTCACCGCCACCACCGCCAACGCCGGCAACTCCTTCGAGACCGGGACCGTGGCGCTGACGAACTCCGGCGCCGCCGGAGGGACGCTGTCGGTCGCGAACATGCGACCGGGGTCCTTCCTCGAGCGGTGCATCACCCTGACCTACACCGGGACCCTCGAGACCACGCCGGTGAGCGTCGCGGTGACCGCGCCGGCCGGCAGCCCTGCGCTCGCCGACGCCCTGCAGGTGACCGTCCGCGAGGCCGCCATGGGGTCGACCTGCGCGAGCACCGCCGTGGGTGGCGGGACCGCCCTGGGGTCCGCCCTGCTCGCGAGCGGCCCGAGCTTCACGGGCAACGGCGGGTTCGCCAAGGGTGCGCCCGGCCAGACCCGGGCCTACACCTTCCGGGTGGAGCTGCCGGTCAGCGCGGACAACAGCGTCATGGGGCAGACCGTCTCGGGCGTCGACATCTCGTGGAACGTCGCGACGCCGTCGACCACCGAGGACCTGTCCTGACCCGGGACGGCCGTCCCGGGTCAGGAACGGCGACCACCTGCCGATAGTCAGGGGTGGGCCAGCACGGGGAGCATGGCCGTGGAGCACGTCGAGCCGAGCGGGACCCAGCCAGAGCGCTGGGGCCAGCTCGGCTCGTTCCTCGTCGCCTCGTTCTACCTCTGGGCGGTCCTCTGGCTCGCGGCGTTCGTCGCGGTCCCGGCCGTCGGGTTCTCGTGGGAGCCCGTGGTCATCACGTCCGGCTCCATGGAGCCGCTGATCCGCCGGGGTGACGTCGTCCTGCTCGACCCGACCCACCACGCGGACCTCGCCCCGGGGACCGTCATCACCTACGACGACCCGCTGCGCCCCGGGACCCTCACCACGCACCGCATCGTCGGCGTCGACGCCGAGGGGGCCTACACGACGCGCGGCGACGCGAACCAGTCCCCCGATCCGGCACCGGTCCCGGCGGCGGCGGTCGCGGGCACCGGGCGGCTGCTCGTCCCGATGATCGGGTTGCCGCTCGTCTGGTTGCGTGGCTCGCTGGCGCTCTTCGCCGTGTGGGCGGTCGCCACCCTCCTCGCCTGCGCGGTGGCCACCCAGCGGTCGGGGCCGGCGGTCGGCGACCACGGCGACGATGGCGGAGACGACGGTGACGACGGTGACGGACCGCCGCCCTCCGACCCGGGCGACGCGCTGGCCGAGCCCGAGGTCACCATCCGGCTCCCCGAGGCGACGCTCCGCATCCCCGAGGCCCGGCCGCGCGTCACCCGGATGGTGCGCGACCTCTCGCCGGCGCGGGTGGAGGCCCGCCTCGTCGCCCGTGGGGCCGGGGTGCTGCGTCGGGTGCTCGCCGCGCCGGCGGTCTCCGTGACCGGCCGGGTCGTCGCGCCGGCGGTGCGCCGCCTCGTCGCGCTCGCCACCTCGTCGCGCCCCGCCGCCGGCCGGGTGCGCACGCTGGCACCGCTGGCGGTGGCCGCCGCCCTGCCGCTGGCGACCCGCCGGCCGGCCGGCCTGGCGCTGGCCGTCGTCGCCCCGGTCGTCGTGCTGCTCCTCGACCCCAACGGCCCCGAGCTCCGGATCGGCCGGGCCGTCGCACGCGTCCGGTCCGTCACGGCGGCCGCCACCGACCGGCTGCCATCCGTCCCGAGGCCCCGTGTCACGCTGCCGTCGTTCGGGCCCGCCCTGCGCCCCGCCGCGCTCGCCCTCGTCCTGCTCGCCGCCGGCGGGTCCGTCGTGGCCCGCTCGCAGGCCGCGTTCTCCGCCACGACGACCACCGCCGGATCGACGATCTCGACCGCCGTCGCCTCCTCGACGTGCACCCCCGGCAGCGTCACGCTCCGGACCTCGGTCACCCAGGTCAACGAGGACGGGACCGCGTCGGCCACGGACGCCGGCAACGCGTCGCTGACCGGCGGCATCGGGACCCGGACGCGCCTGGTGCTGCGGCCCGACTCGCTGGCGGTCCCGACCGGCTGCCGGGTCACCACGGGCGTGCTCACCCTGACGACCGGCCCGTCCGCCGTCGACCCGACGGCGGTGGCGCTCGCCCCGCTCGCCACGGCTGTGGCGGCCTCCCCGACCTGGACCACCCTCCCGGCCGCCGCCGCCCCACAGGTGTCGGCGGCCCTGCCCGCCCGGGCCGTCACCACCGTCGACGTCACGACCATCGCGACCGCGTGGGCCGCGGGCCTGCCGCAGCACGGGATGCTGCTGCGTCTCGCCGACGAGACGAGCGGCTCGCTCCAGGTCCGCAACAACGCCGGCGCGGGCACGGAGCGACCGACCCTCACCGTCTCGTGGGGGCCGTGATGACGCCCCGGACCGCCGCCACACCCGCCCCTCCTGCAACGTCCACGGAGGCCGCCGGGACCCCGGTGGGCATCCCCGGGACCCCGGACGGACCCGAGCGTCGGGCGCGACCACGCCGGGGGCTGCGGTTGCGCCGCCAGGCCGACACGCCCCTGCTCGCGATGCGGATCGCCGCGATGCTGGCCGCGCTGCTGCTCACCGCGGGCCTCGTGACCCGCTTCACCGTGCTGCTGACGAGCTACAGCCCCGACGTCCGCGACCGGGTCGCGCCCGACGGTGCGCTCACGCTGTCGCTCGACCGCGACGACCCGCTCCACCAGGAGGTCGGGTGGACGCCGGGGGCCAGCCGCACGGTGTGCACCGTGGTCCGCACCGGCGGGGATGCCGACCCCGAGAGCATCGGCCTCCACCTCGCCGGCGGCGTGGGCGACCCCGCCCTGCTGGCAGCGACCCGCCTGCTAGTCGAGTCGGGCTCCGGCCCCGCCACGCCGGCGGCCCCGGGCTCCTGCGAGGGGTTCCGCCGGACGGCGACCGTGCTCGACACGTCGCTCGCGGACGCCCTGGCCCGCCACGGGTCCGCGGCCGACGCCACCCACACCCCCGACCCGGGCTCGGGGGTCACGGCCACCTGGATCCGCAGCACGGCCTGGCTGCCCATCGGGACGACGGACGTCGCGCAGGGCTCGCGCGTCGAGGACGTGGACCTCGTGCTGACGGTCCTCGCGGAGCCCCGCCGCGCCCCGTGGCTCGAGACGTCGCTCCTGGTGCTGGGCGCGTTCGCCCAGGACAGCCTCCTCCCGCTCCTCGTCGCCCTCGCCGCCTGCGTGCTCTTCCTCGGGGTGCAGGGGAGGATCGACCGCCGGGAGGTCAAGCTGATCGGTGCCGCCACGGCGCGACGCGAGGCGACGCCGCGCTTCCTCGAGCGTGACCAGGTCGGCTGAGCGTCAGCGGGTCAGCGGCGCGCCTCGAGGTCGGCGCGGAGCGCCGCGCGACGGGCATCGAGGTAGTCGGCGGCGCGCCGGCGCGCGGCGTCGGCGGTCGCCGGACCCGTCGTCGGTCGGTCCGCCACCTCGTGGTGGCGCGGTCGGACCGGGCGCGCCACGGCCGTGGCGCGCCGGACGGCACGCACGGTCCCACGCCCGTGCGCGAGGACCCCGGTGGTGAGGGCGAGGACGGTCGCGACGGGCTGGGAGAGCGGGGAGGTGGAGAGGGACATCTGGAGCACACCCTTCGAGGCGGCGAAGCGGACGTGCACCCGGCTGTCGCCAGTGTGCCCCGGCCACGTGTCACCCAGGTGTCGTCGAGGTGGCCACCCGAGCGGGTCCGCGCGGCCCCCGCCCACCCGGCCGGTGCCGCCTCACGGCGGGCTCAGGCGGGCTCGCCGACCGCCTCCGCGACGGCTCCACCCATGACCGCGACGACGTCCTCGACCCCGAGGTCGACCAGCCCGGTCACCTGGAGGCGGTCCCCGCCGACGGTGCCGACGTCCCGCAGCGCGACACCCGCGTCGGCGCAGAGGCTCGCGAGCGACCGGACGTGGGTCGGGGCCACCGTCACGACCACCCGGCCGGGGGCCTCCGAGAAGAGGACCTGCACCGGGTCGACGTCGACGTCGGGGGCCACGACGACGCCGAGGCCGCTGCCGGCCACCGAGTCCGCGAGGCAGGCGAGGAGCCCGCCGGTACCGACGTCGTGGGCCGAGTCGAGGAGGCCCTGTCGGGCGGCCTCGTGGAGGACCTGGCCGAGCGCCGCCTCGAGCTCGAGGTCGACCGGCGCCAGCCGGCCGCCGAGCGGCAGGCCAAGCACCCGTTGCAGCTCCGAGCCGGCGAGCCCGTCGTGGGTCGCCGGCCCGAGCACGAACACGACGTCGTCGGCGGCGACGAAGGCCGAGCCGACCGCGTGCTCCGCGTCGTCGAGCACCCCGAGGATGCCGACCACGGGCGTGGGGTGGATCGCCCGGGGTTCGCCGTCCACGCGGGTCTCGTTGTAGAAGCTGACGTTGCCGCCGGTCACGGGGACGCCGAGGGCCGTGCAGGCCTCGCCCATCCCGGCGACGGCCTCGGCGAACTGCCACATCACCTCGGGACGCTCGGGCGAGCCGAAGTTGAGGCAGTTGGTGGTCGCGAGCGGGCGCGCTCCCACGCAGGCGACGTTGCGGAACGCCTCGGCCACGACGCGGCGCGCGCCCTCGCGCGGGTCGAGCTCGCACCAGCGACCGTTGCCGTCGGTCGAGGCGGCCACGGCCCTGCGCGAGCCGGGGAGCCGGACGACGCCGGCGTCACCCATGCCGGGCCCGAGCACCGTGCCGGCCTGCACCAGCGAGTCGTACTGCTCGGTGATCCACCTCGGCGTGGCGACGTTCGGCGAGCGCAGGAAGGTCAGCGCGAAGGCGTCGAGGTCGCCGGGCGCGCCGCCCAGGCCGGGGACGTCCGGGTGCTCGGCGTCGACGGCGGCGTACTCGTCGAGGACGGCGGGCCGCTGCATCGGTCGGTCGTAGGTCGGCCCCTCGTCCGCCAGCGAGCGCGCCGGCAGGTCGGCCACGACCTCGCCGCGACGGCGCAGCACGAGGTTGCTGCCCTCGACGACCTCACCGACGACGGACGCGGGCACACCCCACCGCTCGGCGACCGCGAGGACCTCGTCGAGCTGCTCGGGCTGCACGAGCGCGAGCATCCGCTCCTGCGACTCCGAGCAGAGGATCTCCCAGCTCTCCATCGACGGCTCGCGCAGGTGCACGGCGTCGAGGTCGACGGCCATGCCCATGGAGGCCTTCGAGGCCATCTCCGAGGTGGAGCAGGCGATGCCGGCGGCGCCCATGTCCTGGATGCCCGACAGCAGGTCGCGGTCGTACAGCTCGAGGCAGCACTCGATGAGGAGCTTCTCGGCGAAGGGGTCGCCGACCTGGACGTTGGGCCGCTTGTCGTCGAGGCCCTCGTCGAACTCCTGGCTCGCGAGCACCGAGGCGCCGCCGATGCCGTCGCGGCCGGTGGCGGAGCCGAGCAGCACCGCGACGTCGCCGACCCGCTCGGCCACGGCGAGCTGCAGGCGGTCCTTGGGCATCACACCGATGGCGAACACGTTGACGAGCGGGTTGCCGGCGTAGCACTCGTCGAAGACGGTCTCACCGCCGATGTTCGGCACACCGACGCAGTTGCCGTACCCACCGACCCCGCGGACGATCCCGTCGACCAGGTGGCGCTGGAGCGGGTCCGGGGAGCCGTCGGGGCGCGTCGGGACGCCGAAGCGCAGCGGGTCCATGATCGCGATGGGGCGGGCACCCATCGTGAAGATGTCGCGCAGGATGCCGCCCACGCCCGTCGCCGCGCCCTGGTAGGGCTCGACGAAGCTCGGGTGGTTGTGCGACTCGATCTTGAAGCTGACCGCGATGCCGTCACCGACGTCGACGACGCCCGCGTTCTCCCCCGGTCCGACGAGGATCCCCGGACCCTCGGTCGGGAGGGTGCGCAGGTGCACCTTGGAGCTCTTGTAGGAGCAGTGCTCCGACCACATCACGGAGTACATGCCGAGCTCGGAGACGGTCGGCGTGCGGCCGAGCGTCTCGACGATGCGGTCGTACTCGTCCCCGCGCAGGCCGAGCTCGTGGCCGAGCTCGCGGGCCCGCTCGTCGGAGAGCGTCTCGTCGGGGGGGAAGGAGGTCGTCACGGGGGCCTCACGGGCGAGGGGGGAGGGGCGCGACGGCGACGCGTCGGCGGTGGCCGCCGATGCTAGCGACGTGCCCTCCCCCGCCCGGAAGCGGCGGGCGCCCCTCAGGCGGTCGCCTCCACCAGCGCACGGCACGCCTCGGCGCAGCGACGGCACGCGGCCGCGCAGACCCGGCAGTGGTCGGCCTCGTGGGAGCCGCACTCCTCGGCGCACGCGTCGCAGACGCGGGCGCAGAGCTCGACGAGGTCGCGCCACGGGGTCGCCGAGGCGCTCGCGCGGGCGAGGACCGCCGCGGTGGCGCGGCAGACGTCGGCGCAGTCGAGGCATGAGCGCGCACAGCGCGACATGTCGTGCTCCTCGCCGATGCACGCGTCGGCGCAGGCGTCGCAGTGGCCAGCGCAGTCGAGCAGCGCCTCGATCGCGTCGGCGAGCTCGGTCACGGCGACCTCCTCCGGGTGGGCGGACAGGATCTCGGTGAGCGCCACGGCGGGTCCTCTCGGTCGGGTGCCTGGGGCGTGCGCACCACCCTCGGGCCGCCGCGGCACACGCGACACCGGCGGACGGCCACCGTGGCCGTGACGTCGACGAGGTGCGACCGGACGGGCACCGCCGGTCGGCGGGGACCGGCCCCGGTCGACCGGACCGCGGGGGGTCGCCTCCCCCACCCGGGCGGTAGCGTCGCGGCGGCCGTCACCCGCCCGGCCCCGGCGGACCGACGCCCGTCAGGGAGGCATGGACGTGGAGCTGCTCGAGACGATCGCGCGCCGGCGGATGGTGCGGCGCACCAGCGGGGAGCCCGTCGAGCGGGAGGTGCTGCTGCACCTGCTCGAGGCGGCCCGTCGGGCCCCGTCGGCCGGCTTCAGCCAGGGCCAGCGCTTCGTGGTCGTGGTGGACGACGAGCGTCGCCGGGCGCTGGCCGAGCTGGCCGGGGAGCCGGACTACGTCGCCCGCGGGTTCGACCCGTGGCTTTCGGCCGCGCCGGCGCTGGTGGTCCCGTGCGCCGACGAGCGGGCCTACCGCGCCCGCTACGACGAGCCCGACAAGTCCGGGGGGCCGGGGCAGTGGGACGTGCCCTACTGGTGGGTCGACGCCGGCGCGGCCCTCGAGAACCTCCTGCTCGCCGTCGTCGACGCCGGGCTCGTGGCCGGGTTCCTCGGCGCCCACGCCGTGCCCGGCCTCGCCGGCTTCCTGGGCCTGCCCGAGGGCGTCCACCCGCTGGGCGTCGTGCCGATCGGCCACCCCCACCCCGACGGCGACCGGCCGTCCGGCTCGCTCGCCCGCGGGTGGGCCGACCTCGACGACGTCGTCTCGTGGGACGCGTGGGACGGCTGAGCAGCGGCCCGCGCCGAGCCCTCGACGCCCTGCTGCCCCCAGCGGCGGGGCGCGACTTCAGGTGGGTGTGGTCGGCCTACGCCACCACGAACCTCGGGGACGGCATCGCGCTCGCCGCCGCACCGCTGCTCGTGGCCAGCATCTCCAGGGAGCCGCTGGCCGTGGCCGCGGGCGTGCTCTTCCAGCGGCTGCCGTGGATCGTCTTCGGGGTCGCCGCCGGCGCGGTCGTCGACCGGGTCGACCGGCGTGCCCTGATCATGCGGGTGAACGGGTTGCGGGCGCTGGTGCTCGCGACCCTCGCCGCCACGGTCGCGCTCGACCTGCTCACGCTGCCCCTGCTGTACGGGCTGCTGTTCCTCGTCGGGACCGCCGAGACCTTCGCGGACAACGCGACCTCGACCCTCGTCGCCGTCACCACCCCCCGCGACGCGCTCGGGGTCGCGAACGCCCGCCTCGTCGGGGCACGGGTCGTCACCAACGAGCTCGCCGGCCCGCCGCTGGGCGCGAGCCTGTTCGCGGCGCTCCCCGCCCTGCCGTTCGTCGCGAACGCCGTCGGCTTCCTGTCCGGGGTCCTGCTGGTGCGGCGGGTCCGACCGTCGCCGCCCGAGCCGCGACCGGCGGGGCAGCGGCTCGTCGACGACGTCCGGGAGGGGCTCACGTGGCTGCGCGGCCACCCGGCGGTCCGCACGCTGGTCCTGCTCATCGCCGTGTTCAACGTGACCTTCGGAGCGGCGTTCTCCACGTGGGTGCTCTACGCGCTCGAGGTGCTCGGGCTCAGCGAGCGGGGCTTCGGGCTGCTGCTGACGACCAGCGCCGCCGGCGGCGTGCTCGGGGCGGTGCTGTGGCGCCGCATCGAGGCGCGCGTCTCCTACGCCACGATGCTGCGCGTCGGTCTCGTCGTCGAGACGTGCACGCACCTCGGGCTCGCGCTGACGGACCGTCCCCTCGTCGCGGGGGCGGTGATGTTCGCGTTCGGCATCCACGCGGTCGTGTGGGGGACGCTGTCGAACACGATCCGGCAGCGCGCCGTTCCGCGGGCGCTGCAGGGCCGGGTGCAGAGCGTCTACATGCTCGCCGTCGTCGGTCCGCTCGCCGCCGGCGCGGCCATCGGCGGCGGGCTCGCGCAGGGCTTCGGCCTGCTGGCGCCGTTCTGGTTCGCGTTCGTCGGCGCAGGCCTCACGACTGCCGTCGTGTGGCGCCGCATCGGCCTCGTCGCCGAGGCCGGTGCCTGACCGCGGACGCGGCGGAGCCGCGGGAGGGCAGGGTCAGCGGGCGGCCGCGACCTGCAGGACGCTCTCGAACAGCCCGCGCCCGCCGGTGCCGCCCCACAGCACCGGGTCGACGGCGTGCTCCGGGTGGGGCATGAGCCCGACCACGTTGCCGGCCTCGTTGCACACGCCGGCGATGTCCCGCTCGGAGCCGTTGGGGTTCTCGCCGACGTAGCGGAACACGACCTGGGCCTCGGCCTCCATCCGGTCGAGCGTCGCGGCGTCCGCATGGTAGCGGCCCTCGCCGTTCTTGACCGGGACGACGGTGGTGGCGCCGGCGGCGAACGTCCGGGTCCACGGCGTGCGGTCGGTCTCGACCCGCAGGGTCACCGGGCGGCAGGTGAAGCGCAGGCCGGCGTTCCGCAGCAGCGCACCGGGCAGCAGGCCCGCCTCGCACAGGATCTGGAAGCCGTTGCAGATGCCGAGGACCGGGCCGCCGTCGGCGGCGAAGCGACGCACCGCATCCATGACCGGGGCGTGGGCGGAGACGGCCCCGCAGCGCAGGTAGTCGCCGTAGCTGAACCCGCCGGGCAGGACGACGCCGTCGACGCCCTTCGTGTCGTCGTCGGCGTGCCACAGCGAGACCGCCTCGCCGCCGCAGGCCTCGACGGCCAGCATCGCGTCGCGGTCGTCGAGCGAGCCGGGGAAGGTGATGACGCCGATGCGCACGGGACGGCCCTCGGTCGGGGTTCGGGAGCGGCGGTCTGGCCGCGGCAACGCTACCGGGGGCCGGAGCCCCGACGGAACCCCGCATCGACCAGCTCCTGCACGGCGGCCTCGTCCGCGACGAGGTCGCGGGCGTCCTGGCACCCGCGCGGCTTCGGGTCGCCGACGAGGGCGTCGCAGACCTGCAGCTGCACCTCCATGGCACGCAGCTCAGCCTCGGCCGAGAGCGGCTCGCCGGGCCAGCCGGGGTCGCCGAGGTGGACGAGCTCGTGCATCACGAAGGGTGCCGCGAGCGCGGCCCGGTCGAACTGGAACTTCGCGTTCAGCTCGATGACCCAGCGACCGTCCTCGACGCGCGCGGACGAGTCGAGCCCGTTGACCTCGAACACCGCGATGCGGATGAGCCCGTCGTTGGCCAGCCACTCCCCGAGCCCGGCCTCGACCTCGGGGTACTCGCCGAGCTGCAGCTGCTGGCACATCGCCGACAGCGCCCGCCGCGCCGTGGAGCGCGCCCCCTCGTCGCCGATCATCTCGATACCAGCGGCGCAACCCGGGCCGGGCTCGACGTCGAGGGTCCGGTTGAGCGCGGCGTCACCGCGTTCGTGCGTCACCTCCGCGGTGCCGGGGGGGCGACGCTCCGCGACGGCGATCTCGATGCCGCGGATCGACAGCAACGCCCACGCGACCACGCCGAGCCCGAGCAGGACGACCGCGATCATCGCGATCGCGAACCAGCGCGCCAGCACGGGCTCGCCGGTCGGGAGGCTCGGCAGGCCGTCGCCGACGCCGCCGGGGCTGCGGTCCATGGTGGGACGTCCGTGGGGTGGGGAGGGGGTCGCGAGGTGTTCGGAGCCGGGAGGCGGGGCGCTCAGGCGTCCGCGCGCTCCGACTCGTCGATGACGCGCCACGTGAAGGACTCGATCACCGGGTTGGTGAGGAAGTCGCGGCACATCTCGTCGACCCGTGCCGCGAGGTCCTCGCCCTCGGCGTCGACCACGAGCTCGAGGTGCTTGCCGACCCGCACCTCGCTCACCCCGGGGTGCCCGAGCCCGGGCAGGGCACGCTCCACGGCACGGCCCTGGGGGTCGAGGATCTCGCGCTTGAGCAGGACGTCGACGGCGATGCGGGGCACGGAGGTCTCCGGGTCTCGGGCGTGGCGGCCGAGTCTAGACCCGCCCCGGCCACGACCCGGTCCCGTGACCGGTCACGGCACGAGGATCACGCGCCCCGGCTCCGGGTCGTCACCGGCCGCGCCGCGGCCGTCCGGGACCCGGGCGAGGTCGGCGAGCGCCGTCGCGACGACGCGGTCGAGCTCACCGGGCAGGAACGGCTTCACGAGGTGGTGCGCCCCGTGCATCCGTGCGACCTCGGCGACCTCGGCGGCCGCTCGGGCGGACATGATGACGAGCGAGCGTGGACGGCCGAGGCCCCGGTCGAGCAGCGAGAGGAACTCGTCGCCGTCGAGCCCCGGCAGCGACAGGTCGAGCAGCATCACGTCGGCACGCGACTCCGCCGAGCGCAGCAGGGCGTCCTCGGCCGTCGCCGCGGTCCGCACGGCGTGGCCGCTGCGCACCAGCAGCGCCTCGACGAGGACGCGGAGGTCGTCGTCGTCGTCGACGACGAGCACGTCGGCCACGGTGCGGGCTCCTCGGGTCGGCAGCGTCGGCGGGCGAACAGGGTCACCCCCACCAACGAGGTCCGCCCCCGAGGGTGACGTCCGGAATGCCACGGCCGCGCGTCCCGTTGACCCCGACGCGCGGCCCCTCCACCATCCGGGCCCGCCCCCATCCCGCACCCCGCGCCCGACCGACGCGACCTTCGACAGGAGCACCCGTGGCCACCGTCGCCCTCACCTCCGAGACGTTCGAGCAGACCATCCGGGACAACGCCATCGTCCTGCTCGACTTCTGGGCCGACTGGTGCGGCCCGTGCAAGAGCTTCGCGCCCCACTACGAGGCGGCGTCCGAGGAGCACACCGATGTCGTGTTCGGCAAGGTCGACACCGAGGACCAGCAGGCGCTCGCCCAGCGGTTCAACATCCGCTCCATCCCGACCGTGATGGCCTTCCGGGACGAGGTGCTCGTGTTCTCCCAGCCCGGCGCCCTGCCCCAGGCGGCCCTCCAGGAGCTCGTTCGGCAGGTCAAGGACCTCGACATGGACGAGGTCCGCGCGAGGATCGCCGAGCACGAGGCCCAGCACGACTGAACGACCCCGGCCCGACCCGCACCGGGGCCGCGCGGGGCGCACACGCACGTCCCGACCTCACCCACCTCTCATCGGCCTGTGGCAACCTCTGCGTCCCAGCGGGCAGGGGTGTCGACGGACGGTGCAGCACGTGGGACCTGGACGCGGCCCTGCGGGGCTCTGGCCGTCGGGGGGCGCGCCCCCCGACGAGGCCGCACGCGCCGGCGTGGCGTCGGCGCTGTTCCACGCGCTCCGCAACGTGGTCACCGGGATCCGCGGGGAGCTCGAGCTCGCCGAGGACCTCGAGGACCCCGCCGCCCGGGAGGTCGTGCAGGCGCTGCATCGCGACACCGAGCGGCTGACCGCCCTGCTGCGCGCCCTCGACGGCCTGCGCCACTTCGACGCCGGCGTGCCACGCCGGCTGCTCGACGTGACCGCCCTGGGCGAGTCCGCCGCGACCGTGCTGCGCGAGCTGCTCCCCAACCGGACCACGGTGGTCCCGCCGGGACCCGAACCCCGGGTCGAGGCCCGGGTGGAGGTCCGTGCGACCCGCGAGCTCGTCGTGGCCATCGCCTGGGCGCTCGCCGAGCTCGATCCCGCGGGGGTCGAGGTGGTCGTCACCGCGTCGCCACCCCGCCTCGCCTTCTCGGTCGGCCTCCCGGGGGAGGGTCCGGACGTCGAGGCGTGGCTCGGTCGAGCCGGACGAGGCCTCGCGGCCTGCGCCGCAGCCGCCCGGGCCGAGCTGGAGTTCGAGCGGACCGACACCAGGCTGGCGATCGTCGTGACGCTCCCCGACGGCGAGGACCCCACGCCGGCGACCGAGCCGCCCCACACCGCGGCCGCCGGCGCGGGCCGGTCGACCACCGGCTCCGTCCTCGTGCTCGAGGACCGCGAGGACGTCGCCACGTTCGTGGAGCGGACCCTGCTGCGGGCCGGCTGGTCCGTGCACACCGTGGCCACCTGCGCCGAGGCGGTGGACCGCGCCCGGGGGCTCGACGACGTCGTCCTCGTCGTGGCCGACGTGATGCTCCCGGACGGCGTCGGCCCGGAGGCGGTCCGCCGGATCCGCGAGCGGCAGCCGACGGCCCGCGCCCTCTACATGACGGGCTACGCCCAGGACCTGGACGTGCTGGCCCACGGCGGCGCACACGAGGGGCTGCTCATGAAGCCCTTCACCGGCGCGGAGCTGGTCCGCGCCGTGTCGTCGGCCATCGGTGCTCCGCCGGACTGAGCACGTAGCATCGCGGCCATGCGAGTGCTCGTGGTGGAGGACGACGAGCGCGTGGCCGACCTCGTCGGGCGCGCGCTCCGCGGTGCGGGCTTCGCGGTCGACACCGCGAACGACGGGGTCGACGCGCTCTGGTTCGCCAACGAGTTCCCCTTCGACGTCATCGTGCTCGACGTGAACATCCCCGCCCCGAACGGGCTCGAGGTGTGCCGACGGCTCCGGGCGGAGGGCAACCGGACCCCGATCCTGCTGCTGACGGGCCGCGACGCGATCGACGATCGGGTCGAGGGGCTCGACGCCGGGGCGGACGACTACGTCCCGAAGCCGTTCGCGATGAAGGAGGTGCTCGCCCGGGTACGCGCGCTGTCGCGCCGCGGCGAGATCGCCCGCGCACCCGTGACCCAGGTGGGCGACACGGCCCTCGACCCGGCGACCCACACCGTCCGGCGCGGCGGACGGGAGATCGAGCTCACGGCCAAGGAGTTCGCCGTCCTTCGCCTGCTGATGGAGCGGGCCGGCCAGGTCGTGACCACGGAGCAGGTCCTCGAACACGCGTGGGACTTCGCCTACGACGCCCGGTCGAACGTCGTCGCCGTGTACATCCGCTACCTGCGCAACAAGCTCGACCGCCCGTTCGACCGCGCCTCGATCGAGACGGTCCGGGGGGTCGGGTACCGCTACCGCAGCGACGGCTGAGGTCGCGCGCCGCGGTCGGGCGACGACCGCGGGTGTCCGGACAGGACCGGGGAGAAGAGGAGCGGGGCCCACGACCCGCCTGTCGTGGACCCCGCGTGCACCTCACCGCCGAGAACGGTACGGACGGTGTGTGAGACGGCGATGAGCGCGAGCGACCCCCTCGACGCCGCGGCGCAGGGCGTGCAGGCCCACCGACGACACGACCCCCGCCGGGGCGGGGGTCGTGTGGCGCGCTGGGAGGGATTCGAACCCCCGGCCTTCTGATCCGTAGTCAGATGCTCTATCCAGCTGAGCTACCAGCGCAGGCGGTGAAGTTGTCGTGCTGCGGAGGCAGAGGGATTCGAACCCTCGAGGGCCGTAACCGACCCAACGGGATTAGCAATCCCGCGCCATAGACCAGACTAGGCGATGCCTCCCGGTCCGACGAGCCGTGGGAGCCCGGCGTCCGCGGCCGCGGAGCGTACCAACCCCGCTCGCGCACCGACCACCCCGCACGGGCGCGGCGGGCGGCCGGCGCGCCGGGCCGCCCGAGGAGGCTCCTACCCTGACCCGCGTGCACCCCGTCTCCCGCCGCCTCATCGACGCCGCCCCCTCCCGCATCCGGCCGGGGGTGGAGCTCGCCGTGCGGACCGTGGACGACACCGTCGCCGACCGGGTCCCGGGGCTCGCGGCCGAGGTCGCCTTCTTCTCGCTGCTGTCGCTCCCCCCACTGCTGCTGACCGTGGTCGCGACCCTCGGGCTGCTCCCCGGACGCTGGGCGGCCCGGTTCACGACGGCCGTCGAGCGCCTCGCCACGAGCGTCCTCTCGCCGGAGTCGATCGAGGAGGTCGTCCGCCCGATCCTCGCGGCGCTGACCGCGGACGGGCGGACGGGGCTCGCCGTCATCGCGTTCGCGCTCACGGTGCTCTCCGCCTCACGCGCCGTCCGGGTGGTGCTCGTCGCCATCTCCATCGCCTACGACCTCGAGGAGACCCGCGCCGGCTGGCAGCAACGGGTGTGGGGCATCGGGCTGACGCTCGGCGGCATCGTCCTCGTCCCGCTGGTGATCCCGCTGCTGCTGGCGGGCCCCGACATCGGCGAGCAGGTCCTGCGCACCCTCGGAGCACCGGACCTGGCCGCGGAGCTGTGGCGGCGGCTGTACGTCCCGGGTCTCGGACTGGTGCTGGTGGGGCTCCTCGCCGTCGTCTACCACGTGGGCGCACCGTGGTCGACCCCGTGGCGGCGGGACCTCCCCGGCGCCGTCCTGGCCGTCGTGGTCTGGTTCCTCGGCAGCGCCGCGCTGCGCGTCTACAGCGCCCGGGCCATCGATGGTCGCGAGATCTACGACCCGATCGCCGGCCCCCTCGTCCTGCTGCTGTGGCTGTACGTGACCGCCTTCGCCGTCCTGCTCGGCGCCGAGCTCAACGCCGAGATCGAACGCCAGTGGCCACGTGAGGACGGTCCGCCGGCTCGCCGGTCGGAGCCGGCAGGCTGAACCACGCCCGCAGCCCGGGGGACCGGGCCGAGCCTGGTCCACCGGCCCCGTCGGGGTCGGCCGCGGCGGTGAGCTGCAGGTGGCTGCCGTGGGCCTCCAGGATCGCCCGGACGAGCGCGAGCCCGATCCCGAGACCGCCCCGCTGGTCGGCCACCGGTGCCGCGCGGTAGAACCGCTCGGCGACGTGGGCGAGCCGCTCCGGCGGGATGCCGGGACCGTCGTCCACGACCTCGATCCGGACCTCGTCCCCGACCCGTCGCGACGACACCACCACGAGCGTCCCCGCCGGGGTGTGCATCATGGCGTTGCCGACGAGGTGGCGCAGCACGTGGCCGACGAGGACGGGGTCGGCGTCGACGAGGGACGCCCGCAGGTCGAGCCGGACGCGGTGGCCGTCCGCCAGCGGGTCGAGGCCGGCCAGCACCTCGCGGACCAGCGGCTCCAGCAGCACGGCCTCGGGCCGCACCTCGAGGTGCCCACCCTCGACGCGGGAGAGGTCCAGCAGCGACGTGATGAGCCGGTCGAGGCGCGCCCCGTTCGCGAGCAGCCGCTCGAGCACGAGCATCCGCTCCTCGACCGACAGCCGGGATCCGTGTCGACGCAGCGTCTCCCCGAAGCCCTGCAGCAGGGTCATCGGCGTCCGCAGCTCGTGCGACACGCTGGTGATGAACCGGCGCTTCATCCGGTCGAGCTCCGCCAGCTCGGCGGCGAGCTCGCGCTCCCGGTCGTACCGGTCGGCCATCGCGAAGACACGGGCGAGCTGGACGGCCAGCACCTCGATGACCTCGAGCTGGGAGGCGGGGATCTCCCCCACCTCCGCGCGCGCCCCGTGGACGCAGGCGACGACCCGGCCCTCCACGAGGACCGGCACGGCGACGGTCGCGCCGAGGCCCGTGCGACCCGGCAGGCGCCGGGGGTAGGACGCGTAGTCCGGCACGCTCACCAGGGCCCGGGCGGCGATCGCCTCACCCGCGAGCCCGTCACCGATGTCCAGGACCTCCCCGAGGAAGGTGACGTCCTCGAAGCCGATCGCCGAGAGCGCCTGCATCGTGCCCGCGTCCTCGTCGACCCGCCCGACGAGCGCCATCCGGAACCCCAGCTCGAGCATGGTCGTGACCGCGGCGTCCGCCGCAGTCACGACGTCGAGCTGGTTGACCCGGGCGAGGCCGGCGAGCAGGTGCACCCGCACCTCGGCCTGGTGTCGTGCCTCGCCGGCCGCGTCAGCCGCCACGCGCTCGGCCGCGGCCTGCCGAGCGACGAGCACGACGGTGAGCACGAACCAGCCGCTGGCCAGCAGGACGTCCCCCGCCGGCGCGCCCCGCAGCAGGAGGCCGGCCACCAGCGCCAGGAGCGCCTGGGCGTCGCACACGACCCGCCCGGCCGGTGGCAGCGCGAACCCGACGTTCACCGCGACCAGCGACCAGAGCACCACCCACAGCAGCGGGGGGCCCGGCGCGGCGCCCCCGAGCCACACGGCCATGGCGACGAACGCGACCGTGAACCAGAGGTAGACGGCCCACCAGGGCAACCGCACCTCGTCCGGCGGTCGCCAGGGCTGGAGCGCGAGCGCGAGGAGCAGGCCGACGCCGAGCACGAGCCAGGTCCCGGGGGATGGCGCGTCGCGCGGGCCGACGGCCAGGACGTAGACGGCGGCCACGCCCGCCTGCACGAGGACGCTGCGGCGGGTCACGGAGACGAGCCTGGGCAGGTCCGGCGGCACGAACCCGACGGCGCGCGGGATCCGGACGGCGCTCACCGGCGTCCCCCGCGCTCCGGCTGCAGGCCCGCACCGTCGCCGGCGAGGACCTCGGCACCCGGACGCAGGCAGGGCAGCGCGAAGCGGAAGGTCGTGCCGACGTCGACCGTCGACGAGACCTCGAGCCGCGAGCCGTGCGCGCGCAGGATCCGCGTCGCGAGGCTCAACCCGAGTCCGGAACCCTCGACGCGGCCCTCGGCGGCGCTGGAGCCGCGGAAGCCGGCGTCGACCAGCCGCGGGAGCTCGGCCGGCGGCACACCGGGCCCGTCGTCCGCGACCGTGACCTCGACCTCGTCGACACCGCGCCGGACGGAGACGGTCACGAGCGTGCCGGCCGGGGTGTGCTTCAGCGCGTTGCCGACCAGGTTCTCGAGGACGTGCTCGAGCAGGGCCCCGTCCGCGCGGACGCGGGCATCCTCCTCGAGCTCGAGCTGGACGTGGTGCGTGCCCAGCACCGGTTCGAGGCGCACGAGCACCGCGCGGACCAGGAGGGCGACGTCGAGGTCCTCGGGGACCAGACGGAGGTCGCCGGCACCGAACCGCGTGAAGTCCAGCAGGCCACCGAGCATCGCCGCGAGCCGGTCGGCGTTGGAGCTGAGCCGCACGACCATGTCCTCGACCGCGGGGGCCGGCAGCTCGGCGCCGCGCAGCCGCAGCGTCTCGGCGAACCCCTGGACGACCGACAGCGGGGTGCGCAGCTCGTGGCTGACGCTCGTGACGAAGGTGCGCTGCATCGTGTCGAGCTCGCGGAGCCGCTGCACCAGCTCCTGCTCGTCGGCGAGCTGCCGTGCGGCGGCCAGCGCACCGCCGGCGTGGCTGGCCAGCACGGGCAGGAGCTCGACGACGCCGGCCGGCGCGCTCGTCCCGGACCAGCCGACCACCAGGACACCGACGGGTTGCCCGTCCACGTGGATCGGGACCGCCGCCTGCTGCTCCGTGGCGCCCCACCCGGCCGAGGGGTCGACCGGCCCCACGGCGACCTCACCCGTGACGAACGCTCGTCCCGGCACGCCCGCCTCGGCGCGCACGGGCACCGGGCGGCACCCGACCGCGACGTCCGCCGACCGCACCCCGCCGCGGACGAGCTCGACCGCAGCGCTCGTCCCACCGAGCTCGAGCGTCGCGTCGACGATCGCCTGCAGAGCGGCGCGGCGGTCGAGCGTCGCGGCGCGCCCGACGGCGGCGAGGACCCGCGAGGTGCGCTCGGCCTCGTCGCGGGCGGCCGCCTGTGCCCATGTGGAACGTCGGAGGTGTCCGGCGAGGACGTCGCAGAGCCACCCGAGCAGCAGCAGCGCCGTGACCAGCAGCAGCGCCTCCGGAGGTCCGACGTCGGGGCTGACCGCGCTCGCGGCCAGCCCGGCGGCCGCGAGCACGGCGGTCACCGCGGCGAGGCCACGGCGGGGGAATGCGCTGCCAGCAGCGACCAGCCCGAGCGCGAGGGCCGGCCCTGCGCGCAGGAGCGACCCACCGCCGAGGCCGACCCACAGCACGAACGCCAGCCCGCCGAGGACCGCCCACGAGTACAGCAGGACCGTCCCGAGGGTCGTCGTGGGCACACCGCGACGCCCCAGCACGAGGGCGACGAGCGCGAGCAGCAGCGCGACCGCCTCGAGGATCCACGGCCCGGGGGCACGGACCCCCCGCAGGACCGTGTCGAGCCCCAGGATCCCGACGACCGCGACGACCAGCCAGCCGGCCGTCGTCCAGGCACGGCCGGCGTCGATCGGATGCCATCGGCTGGCCTCCACGGCACCCCTTTCCCCACGCCCGGTCACGTCGCGCGTCCCCGTCGGCCGGCACGCGACGCGCTGCAGGGCGCGACGGTCCACTGTGCCCCGCATCCGTGCGTTCGCGCGCGTGTTGCGCCGTCCCGTCCCGTTGCGCGCACACCCGTGCGCGGACCACCGCCAGCCGGCGCGCTCGTCAGGTCGCAGGCCACCCCTCCGACCGGGGCGCGGCGGAGGGGCGGGAGCGGAGGGTGTGGGATTCGAACCCACGGGACGGGTCACCCCGCCCGACGGTTTTCAAGACCGTTGCCTTCGTCCGCTCGGCCAACCCTCCGGGGTACGGGGAAGGCTAACCGGCGGGGAGCAGTACCTCCCGGCCGAGGTGGGGTTGCAGCGCCGGCGGCACGGCGACCGAGCCGTCCGCCTGCTGGTGGGTCTCGACCACGGCGATGATCGTGCGCGGGACGGCGAGCGCCGTGCCGTTGAGGGTGTGCACCAACGGGTTCGCCCCGTCGGGGTTGTCGATCCGGCACCGCA
The DNA here is from genome assembly GCA_046566145.1 of Actinomycetes bacterium. GTDB lineage: Bacteria > Actinomycetota > Nitriliruptoria > Nitriliruptorales > Nitriliruptoraceae > JBKHXF01. The sequence goes on along the minus strand of JBKHXF010000022.1, from coordinate 117,235 downwards.
GGCGACGCGCCTGGTAGTCGGTGGTGTTCGAGCAGGAGGTCAGCTCCCGGAATGCCTCCTGACCCGGCAGCCAGCCCTCGATGTCGAACTTGCGAGCCGCGGACGCGCCGAGGTCGCCGACCGGGATGTCGACCACCTGGTAGTGCAGCCCGAGGCCGCCGAGGATCTCCTCCTCGACCGCGAGGATGCGCTCGTGCTCCTCGTCGGAGCGGTCGGGGGCCACGAAGCTGAACAGCTCGACCTTGTCGAACTGGTGCACCCGGAAGATGCCACGGGTGTCGCGCCCGGCCGAGCCGGCCTCCCGCCGGAAGCAGGTCGAGAACCCCACGTAGCGCAACGGCAGGTCGGCGGGGTCGAGGATCTCGTCGAGGTGCATCCCGGCGATCGGGACCTCTGCGGTGCCGACGAGGTACAGGTCGTCGCGGTCGTCCGTGCGGAAGATCTGCTGCTCGTCGGTCGGCAGGAACCCGGTGCCGTACATCGCCGCCTCGCGCACCAGCACCGGGGGCAGCACCGGGACGTGGCCGTGCCGACCGGCCACCTCGATGGCGTAGCGCACCAGCGCGAGCTCCAGCAGTGCGGCGTCGCCCTTGAGGAAGGCGAAGCGGGCGCCGGAGACCTTCGCGCCGCGGGCGAGGTCGAGGGCGTCGCGGCCCTCGAGCAGCTCGACGTGGTCCCGCGGCTCGAAGTCGAACGTCGGCCGCTCGCCCACGGTGCGCAGGACGACGCCGTCGCCCTCGTCGCCGTCGGGCGCGTCGGGGTGCGGCAGGTTCGGCACGCCGGCGAGCGCCCGGTCGAGCTCCGCGCCGGCGGTCTCCAGCTCGCCCTCGAGCTCGGCCGTGCGGGCCTTGAGCTGCGAGGCACGCTCGATCAGCGTCGGCCGGTCGTCCGGGGTCGCGGCGCCGATCGCCTTCGACGCCGTGTTCTGCTCGGCCCGCGCCGTGTCCACGGCCAGGACGAGCTCGCGCCGGCGGACGTCGAGCTCCACCAGGCGGTCCACGTCGTCACGGGTGAGACCGCGGCGCGCCAGGGCGGCGGCGACACGGTCGGGGTCCTCGCGGAGCAGCGTCAGGTCGATCATGGCGCGCGACGCTACCGGACGGCCGGTCCGACCCCGCTGTGCAGCCGAGGGCCTGGCGGCTGCGCCCGGGCGACCTCCGCCTCGGCGTCGAGCAGCTCCCCCCAGCGGGCCGCCACCCGGGCATCGTCGTCGGCCTGTGCCGCGAGCTGCACGAACAGCCGGTGGTGACCCGCCTCCGACGCCTCCAACCGGGCGTACAGCGGGGCGAGCTCGTGGCCGGTCGCGCCGAGCAGCCGGAAGCGCTCGCACGAGCGCAGCTCGATGAGCGCGGAGACCAGCAGCCGGTCGACGAGCTCCCCGACGGCGTCCCCCCGCCGGACGAGCTCGCGCAGCCCCCGGGCGTACGGGTTCGCGTGCCCGACGGACAGCTGGGCACCTCGGTCGGCGAGCTCCGTCAGGACGGTGCCGAGGTGGGCCACCTCGTCGCGCGCCACACCGTTGAGCCTCGCGGTCCAGCGTCCCGGGTCCACCCCGCGCGGCACCCGGGTCATCAGGTTGAGCGCGTTGCGGGCGGCCTCACGCTCGAGGTGCGCGTGGTCGTCGAGCAGGGCCACCTCGTCGACGAGCACGGCGTCGGCCCACCCGGTGGGGGTCTCCCACCGCAGCTCGTCGACGTCGCTCGTGACCGACACGGCGTCACGCTCCTCCCGGGTGGATGGCACGCGGTCGGACCCGGCTGGGTCCGGGTGGCAGTCAACCGCCTAGCCTCCCCGGTCGCGAGGCCGCCGGCGACGCACGCCGTCCGGACGCAGGGAGGTACCGACGTGGGCAAGGTCGCGATCGACCCGCAGGTGTGGCAGCCGCCGCCGGCGCCGGAGCTGGCCGGCGTCTTCGCCCGCAACGACCTGCTCGACCGGGTCGAGCTGTGGCCGACCCCGGGGGCCGGTCCGGAGGACGTCGTCGTCGACCACGCCGGCGGCGTCGTCACGGGCCTCGAGGACGGTCGCGTCGTGCGGTTCGACCCCGAGGGCAGCGGCCCGGTCCAGCTCACCCACACGGGCGGGCGGCCGCTCGGCATCGAGCTGCTCGGCGACGACGCCGTGCTCGTGTGCGACGCCGAGCGCGGGCTGCTGCGCGTGGGGCTCGAGGACGGAGCCTGCGACGTGCTGCTCGACCGGGTCGACCGGCGCCCGCTGGTCCTGACCAACAACGCCGCCGTCGGCGCCGACGGCACGGTGTGGTTCACGGAGTCGACCCGCCGCCACCCCCTCTCCCGGTTCCGCGCCGACATCCTCGAGCACAACGGCAGCGGCCGGCTCCTGCGGTTCGACCCGGTGACGGGCGACGTGGAGGAGGTCCTCGGGGGGCTCAGCTTCGCCAACGGCGTCGCGCTCGCCGCCGACGGCCAGAGCCTGGTGGTCGCCGAGACCGGGGGCTACGCGCTGCACCGCGTGTGGCTCCACGGCGACCGCGCCGGCGAGCGGGAGGCGTTCGCCTCGAACCTCCCGGGCTTCCCCGACAACCTCTCCACCGGCAGCGACGGGACCATCTGGTGCGCGCTGCCGTCCCTGGGCCAGCCCGCCCTCGACGCCCTGCTCCCGTGGCCGCCGGCGCTGCGGAAGGCCGTGTGGCGCCTGCCCGAGGCCATCCAGCCCGACGCGGTCCGGGTCGGCTTCGTCGTCGGCTTCGCGCCCGACGGCACCGTCCGCCACAACCTGCGGTCCGACGGCGAGCGGTTCCACTACGTCACGGGCGTGCGCGAGCACGACGGCTGGCTGTACCTCGGCTCGCTCGTCGAGCGCGCCGTCGCCCGGGTCCGGGTCCCCGGCTGACCCGACCGGGTCCCCGGCTGACCCGTCCGGCGGGTCAGCCGATCCGGTCCCGCCACGCTGCGAGCCACGCGGCCGCGTCGCGGTACGCACGGTCGTCGGCGGCGATGCGCTCCGCCTCCGCCGGCTCGGGCGAGCTCGACCGGGGGTAGGACCCGAGGACCTTGACGTCCCGGTGGGTGCGCTTGACCGCCGACAGGGCGTCACCGACCCGTTCGTCCGCCAGGTGCCCCTCGACGTCGAGGAAGAAGCAGTAGTGGCCGAGCTCCGCCTTGGTCGGGCGCGACTCGATCTTGGTGAGGTTGAGGTCGCGCTCGGCGAAGATCTCGAGCAGCTGCAGCAACGCGCCCGGTCGGTTGACCGTGATGAACACGACCAGCGAGGTCTTGTCCCAGCCGGTGGGGGCGCGCAGCTCGGGGCCGACCACGACGAACCGGGTCCGGTTGCCGGGGACGTCGGCGATGTCCTCGGCGAGGACCTCGAGGCCGTAGCGCTCGGCCGCGAGGCGGTTCGCGATCGCGGCGCCGGTGCCCTCCTCGGCGACCTGCTGCGCGGCGCGCGCCGTCGACGACAGGGGCCGCCGCTCGGCGTCCGGCAGCGCGTCGTTGAGCCATCGCCGGCAGGCGGCCAGGGCGACCGGGTGCGACGACACCGTGTCCACGTCGCCGAGCGCGGTCCCGGCCGGTACCGCGAGCACGAAGGAGATCGGCAGCTCGACCTCGCCCCCGATGAGCAGGTCGGTGTCGAACGCGAGCGCGTCCAGCGTGGCCGACACGCCACCCTCGAGGGTGTTCTCGATCGGCACGACCCCACGGGCGGCCAGGCCGTCGGCGACGGCCCGCAGGACGTCACCGACGTCGTTGCACGGCCGCAGGTCGACGCCGTCGTGACCCATGATCAGGCGCGCGGCCTGCTCGGTGAACGTGCCCTCGGGTCCGAGGTAGGCGACCCGGTCGCCGGCGCCCGTCACGACGCGCGCCACCGGCCCCGCTTCGCCGTGCCCTCGGACACGGTCGCCCCGCCGCCCTCGACGGCCGCCCGGATGGCGGCCGACTCCTCCTCGGAGAGGTTGTGGGCGCTGTCGCCGGCGGCGACGGGCTTGGCGTAGCACCGGGTCTCGCTGCGGCCGTTGATGGCCGAGATCACGACCCCGTCGCCCCGCTCGTCCAGCAGCGCGGCGGAGAACGACAGCGCCCCGCCCATGTCGGGGAACGCGTCGTAGCGGATCATCCCCACCCGCGAGACGGTGCCTCGGATGAGCTCGCGCAGGTGCTCGGTGTTGGCGTGGACCACGCCGACGTCCTCGCGCAGCGTCCGCAGGTCGCCGGCCTGGCGCTGGACGGCCTGGAACAGGTCCTCCCGACGGGACGGATCGAGCGCGGAGGCGTAGGCGCGCCGGAGGCGCGCGAGGCGCACCAGCAGGAAGATGGTCACCGGCAGCAGCAGGCCGGCCACCCCGGCGGCGGCGACGGCGACGATCGCGACGGTCTGGTCCGGGAGGATCACGTGCTCGACACCCTCGTCGTGGCGCATCCCGACGCCGGCGGCGGCGGGTCCGGCGCGCGACGGCCCCCTGCCAGCGCCCGGCTGTCGGAGGGTAGCGGCTGCTCACGACGAGGCCCGCGGGCGGGGCGGCCTCCCTATGCTCGCGGACCGTCCCCGTGTGCCACCGACGACAAGGCAGGGACCTGCCTCCTGCGCGCCCCGGACCACGGCTGTGGGTCGACGCCCGTGGTGGTGTCTCCGGCAACGCCCTGCTCGCGGCGCTGCTCGACCTCGGCGCGTCACTCGAGTCGGTCGATCGGGCGGTCGAGGCCCTCGGCGTCGGCGAGGTCCGCGTCACCATGGGTCGGGTCCGGCGCGAGGGCCGCTCGGCCGTCACGGTGCGGGTCCGCGCGCCGCAGGAGACGCCCGCGGCGAGCCGGTGGGCCGAGATCCAGGCGATCCTCGACGATGCGGGCCTGCCGCCGGCGGTGGCCGGTCCGGCCCACTCGGTGCTGCTGACGCTCGTCGAGGCCGAGGCCGAGGTGCTCGACCTGCCGACCTCGGACGTGGAGCTGCCCGAGGTCGGCGTGCTCGACACGCTCGGCGTCGTGGTCGCCGTCTGCGCTGCCCTCGACGATCTCGGGGCCGGTGACGTCACCTGCTCCCCGATCGCCCTCGGCGCCGGCTCCGCCCCCACCCCGACGGGCCGCAAGCTCCTGCCCGAGCCGGTCATCGAGGTGCTGCTACGGCAGCACGCGGTTCGCCACGGCGCGATCGGTCGGCAGCTCACCACCCGCACCGGCGCGGCCCTGCTGGCGACGCTGGCGGCCACGGCCAGCGCCCCGCCCTCGGCCCCGGCCGAAGCCGAGGTCCGGGTTGGGACGGGGACGGCGGGCCGGGATACGGTCGGGCCCGTGCTGCTGTGGGTCCACCTGCTGCCGGCCTGAGGCCGAGCATCGCGACGGACGGGAGCGGTCGGGGCCGGGAGTCCCCGCCGACGCCCGGCTGCCGCCGGACCCCGCACGCCCGCCCCACCTCCCGTGCCCCGCCCGTACCCCGGACCCCCGGACAAGGAGCCCCGCGTGCCCGCGCTGCGCCGCGTGCTGCTGGTGCTGGGCCTCGCACTGCTCGGACTCGGCCTGCTCGCCCCGCTCGGGGCCAGCGCCACGACCACGGAGGACGACCTGCTCGCGCAGGCCGCCACCGAGGTCCGGGGCCGCGTCCGAGGTGCCGACGGCCCCGCCCCCGACATCGCCATCTCCGTCGAGCAGGACGGCACCGCCGTCGGCTCGACCACCACCGACGCCGACGGCAACTGGGCGGTCGAGCTGCCCGGTGGCGGCACCTACACCGTCGTGGTGGACACCTCGACGTTGCCCGAGGGGCTCTCGCTGCGCGAGGAGCGCTTCGCCGCCCAGGACGTCGAGGTCGACGACGGCGAGTCGAAGGCGGTGCTCGTGCCGCTCGTCTCCGCGGAGGGCGGGGGCGCTGGCGTCTCGGCCACGTCCCGGTTCCTCAACCTCCTCGTCAGCGGCATCAAGCTCGGCGCGATCATCGCCATCACGTCCGTCGGGCTGTCGCTCATCTTCGGCGTGACGGGGCTGGTCAACTTCGCGCACGGCGAGCTGGTCGCGATCGGTGCGGTCGCCGCGTGGTTCTTCCACGTCGGTCCCGACGGCCGACGCATGCCGCTGGTGCTCGCGGCGCTGCTGGCCGTCCTGGTCGGCGCAGCCGCCGGCGGCGCGCTGGAACGAGGGCTGTTCCGCCCGCTCCGCCGCCGGCGCACCGGGCTGATCTCGCTGCTGGTCATCACCATCGGCCTGTCGTTCTTCGTGCGGCACCTGATCCTCGTGATCTACGGCGCCGGCGCGAACAAGTACATCGACTACGCCGTCCAGACCGACCTCGTGCAGCTCGGCCCGGTGACGATCGCGCCCCGTGACCTGGTGACCACGCTCGTCGCGCTCGCCGTCCTCGGCGCCGTCGGCCTGATGCTGCAGCGCACCAAGCTCGGCACGGCGATGCGCGCCGTCGCCGACAACAAGGACCTCGCCGAGTCCTCCGGCATCGACGTCAAGCGCGTGATCCTCGCCGTCTGGGTCCTCGGGGGCGGTCTCGCCGCGATGGGCGGGGTCATGCAGGGCCTCGTCGTCGGCGGCGTGCAGTGGGACATGGGCTTCCGCCTGCTGCTGCTGATGTTCGCCGGCGTGATCGTCGGGGGCATCGGCACCGCCTACGGCGCGATGGTGGGCGGCCTGCTGGTCGGCATCACCTCCGAGGTCTCGACCTTCTGGTTCTCGGTCGACCTCAAGCTCGTGTTCGCCTTCCTCGTCCTCATCGTCGTCCTGCTGTTCCGGCCCCAGGGCCTGCTCGGCAAGAAGGAGAGGTTCGGCTGATGGACGTCGCCGCGGTCCTCACCGACGCGCTCCGCTCCGCGCTCGGCGTCAACGGCGCCGTGTTCGCCCTCGCGGCCGTCGGCCTCAACCTCCAGTTCGGCTACACCGGGCTGCTCAACTTCGGGCACGTCGCCTTCCTGCTGCTCGGCGGGTACGGCGTGGCCATCGCCGTCGACGCCGGCGGCTCGCTGCTGCTCGGCGTCACGCTCGGCGTCGTCTCGGCGATCGTCCTCGCGCTCGCGCTCGGCATCCCGACGCTGCGCCTGCGGACGGACTACCTCGCCATCGTGACGATCGCGATCGCCGAGATCCTGAGACTGCTGTTCCGCTCCCGCCTCGCCGACCCGGTCACCAACTCCGTGCGCGGCATCCAGGGCTTCGCGACGGACTTCTACGCGGCGAACCCGTTCTCGGGCGGGGTGAGCTTCTTCGGCAACAGCCTCTTCACGGCCAACGCCACGTGGGTCATCGTCGTCACCTGGGGCCTCACGATCCTGTCGACGCTGTTCGTGTGGCAGCTCACCCGCTCGCCGTGGGGTCGCGTGCTGCGCTCCATCCGCGAGGACGAGGACGCGGCCCGGTCGCTCGGCAAGAACGTGTTCGCCTACAAGCTCCAGGCGCTCACCATCGGCGGGGCCATCGCGGCGCTGGCCGGCGTGATGCGTGCCCTGTCGCAGCAGTCCGTGAACCCCGACTCGTTCCTGCCGATCTTCACGTTCTTCACCTACGCGGCGCTCATCCTCGGCGGTCCGGGCACCACGCTCGGCCCCATCGTCGGCGCGATCCTGTTCTGGTTCGTGCTGTCGGGCGTCGAGACCGTCCTGCTCGAGGGAACCCGCCAGGGCTGGATCCCGGAGTGGCTGCTGTCCGCCTCCGACCTGCCCGCGGTCAGGTTCACGCTCGTCGGCCTCGCGCTGATGCTGCTGATGACCTACCGCCCGCAGGGGATCTTCGGCAGCCGGGAGGAGATGATCCTCGATGCCCGCTGACACCCCCACCGCCATCGCGCCGGAGCCCGGCGTCGCCAAGCCCGACCCGATCCTCGTGGTCGACGGGGTGCGGCGCTCGTTCGGCGGCCTGACCGCCGTCGACGTCGCGCACCTCGAGGTCCAGCGCGGGACGATCACGTCGTTGATCGGCCCGAACGGGGCCGGGAAGACGACGTTCTTCAACCTGATGACCGGGTTCGACGAGCCCAACGCGGGCCGGTGGTCGTTCCGACCCCGCGCCGGCGGGGAGGTCTCTCTGTCCGGGATGGCCCCGCACCGTGTCGCCCGGGCCGGGATGGTCCGGACCTTCCAGCTCACGAAGTCGCTGACCAGGATGACGGTCATCGAGAACATGCTGCTGGGCGCGCCGACGAACCCGGGCGAGCGGTTCCTCACCAGCCTGCTGCCGGGGACGTGGCGCTCCTACGAGCGCGAGATCACCGAGCGTGCCGACGAGCTGCTCGTGCGCTTCAAGCTCGACCACATGCGCGAGGAGTACGCCGGCACCCTCTCCGGCGGGCAGCGCAAGCTGCTCGAGATGGCCCGCTCGCTGATGGTCACGCCCGAGCTCGTGATGCTCGACGAGCCGATGGCCGGCGTGAACCCGGCGCTCACCCAGTCGCTGCTCGAGCACGTCAAGGGCCTGCGCGAGGAGGGCATGACCGTCGTCTTCGTCGAGCACGACATGGACGTCGTCATGGAGATCTCCGACTGGGTCGTGGTGATGGCCCAGGGCAAGGTGATCTCGGAGGGGCCGCCGGACCACGTCGCGTCCGACCGGACCGTCATCGAGGCCTACCTCGGCGGCGACGACAGCTACGGGACCGAGGCGCCGGCGGACGCCGGCGGCCCGGCCGACCCGGCCGAGCCGGCGACGGAGGAGCAGCCGTGAGCGAGACCCACCTGCTGCACGCCGAGGACCTCGTCGCCGGGTACATCCCGGGTGTCGACATCCTCAACGGCTGCCACATCGAGCTGGCGCAGGGCGAGCTCGTCGGCATCATCGGCCCGAACGGCGCTGGGAAGTCGACGCTGATCAAGTCCCTGTTCGGGCTCGTCCCGGTCCGCTCCGGACGGGTCGTGCTCCGCGGCGAGGAGATCACCTCGCTCGAGGCCCACGAGCTCGTCGACAAGGGCGTCGGCTATGTCCCGCAGACCCAGAACGTCTTCCCGTCGCTCTCCATCGAGGAGAACCTCTCGATGGGGGCGTACCTGCGGCCGAACCTGTTCCGCGAGCGCTTCGACTTCGTGTGCGACCTGTTCCCGCTGCTCGGCGACCGCCGCAAGCAGCGGGCCGGCTCGCTGTCCGGGGGCGAGCGCCAGATGGTCGCGATGGGCCGCGCCCTCATGACGGACCCGTCGGTGCTCCTGCTCGACGAGCCGTCGGCCGGCCTGTCCCCCTCGAACCAGGACGAGGTGTTCTCCCGCGTCGCGCAGATCAACCAGGCCGGCATCTCGATCATCATGGTCGAGCAGAACGCGTCGAAGTGCCTGCGGATCTGCCACCGCGGCTACGTGCTCGACCAGGGCGCGAACGCCTACACGGGCACCGGGCAGGAGCTGCTGTCCGACCCGAAGGTCATCGAGCTCTACCTCGGCACGCTCGCCAAGCGCGGCTGATGCGGCGCCTGCATCTCGGGATCGCCGCGGCAACGCTCGTGGCGACCACCGGCGCGTGCAGCGGGCCGTCCGCGGCCGATCTGGCCACCGGCCCGGCCGTGCTGCGAGCCCTGGGCGGCACCGACGCCGAGTGCCCGGGCCCCCCGCAGGACCTCGGCGGCGGGCTGTGGCGCTGCGACCTGCCGCGCGGACCGCTCACGGTCCGCATGATCGACGACCCCGAGGTGCTCGCGCTGACGGCCGGCGTGCTCGCCGACCAGGGCGGGCTCGGCCGCCTGGTCGTCGGCGAGGGCTTCGTCCTCCTCGCCCCGGACGCCGAGCTCGCCACGGCGGCCGCCTCCCAGCTCGGGGCCCGCGTCGTCGAGGGCCCGGACGACATCCCGGTCCCCTGACCGGACCCGCTGAGCCGGACGAGGACCGGCCCCGACGTGAGACGTCGGGACCGCGGAGGCTCGGCGCGAGAGCCGGGACGTCATCAGTCGCTGTCGACCGACGCGGGGCTCGCGACGGACGCCGGCGAGTCCGCGGAGACCGGCGAGGCGGCGGAGACCGGCGAGGCCGGGCTGTCCGGCGACTCCTGGCTGACCGGCGACGGCGCGGAGTCGACCGACGCCGGGCTGTCGGCGGACGCGGGGCTCTGCGCGTCCGACTCGCCAGCGGCCACGACGGGGGCGTCGACCACGGCGGCCTGCGGGGCCGCGATCGCGGGCGCGTCCACGACGTCGCCCGGCAGCGTCACGTCGTCCAGCCGCTCGGAGGCGGAGAGCTCGATCGCGTCGCTGGCGGTCCGCTCGCCGGCGTTCGCGGCGAGGCCGATGGCGCCGGCGGTGACGGCGGCCGAGAGCGTGGCGGCCGCGATGACGGTGGGTCGGCGGAGGTGCTTCATCGGGGTGTCCTTCGGTGAGGTCCTCCGGGGGCGGTGGGGCCCCCGGAGGGGTGCGGGCCCGGCGGTCGGGCCCGGAGGGGAACGCTCACCACGGTGACGGTCGCCGGTGTGCCCAGCCTGTGCCGCACCTGAGAGGACGTTCATCCCACGGCCGGTGGCCGGACGTCCGGCCACCGACCCGGGCCGCCGACCCGGGGGCACCGACCCGGCTGCGCGTCCGGGGTGCTGCGGGTGACGTCAGCCGACGTCGACGGTCGACAGGGTGTTGACCGCGCCGTCGCGGAACTCCCAGACCTCGTAGGTACCGGCCGCGGGCTCACCCTCGGGGACCCACTCGCCGGGCCCGGAGGCACCGTCGTAGTCGATGTCGGTACCGGCGTCGATCAGCTCGATGCAGGACGCGAAGTCCGTGCACTTCTCACCGTCGCGCGTGACGCCGACCATCTCGGCCGCGATGGCGGCCGGGTCGTCGGTGCCGGCGATCGCCGCCGCCAGCGCGGTGATGATCGCGCAGTCGTAGGCGTGCGCCGAGAAGATCTGCGCGGTGTCGGGCTGCTTGAACTCCTCGAAGGCGGCGGAGAACTCCGCGGAGCCCTGCGAGGACGGCGCGGTGCCCTTCATGCCGTTGAGGCCAGCCGGGTCGTCGGGGTTGACGTCGGTGATGACCGCGTCGCCCTGCATGCCGTCGGCGGTGTAGAGCTGGTCGGGCGAGTAGCCGCCCTCGAGCAGACCGGTGATGATCTTCACACCGGTGTCGGGGAAGGCGATGACGGCGACGGCGTCGGCGCCGGAGTCGACGACCTCCTGCACGTCGGCCGAGAAGTCCTGACCGGCCGGGTCGTAGGCGACGTCGGCGACGATCTCGGCGCCGGCCTCCTCGAGGCCCTGCTTGAGGAACTCGGCGAAGCCCTGGCCGTACTCGTCGTTGAGGGCGATGACCGCCACGGTCGCGTTCGCGTCACCCACGATGACGTCGGCGAGCGCCGGGCCCTGGAGGTTGTCCGGCGGGGCGGTGCGGAAGTAGAAGCCCGGGACGTCGTCCTCGTAGTCGGTCAGCGACGAGCCGGTGTTCGACGGCGAGCACTGGACGATCCCGGCGCCCGTGATCTTGTCGATCACGGCGAGCGTGATCCGGGACGCCGCGGCGCCGATGATGGCGTCCACGCGCTCCGACTGGATCAGCCGGTCGGTGGTGTCGTTGGCGACGTCCTCGTTGGTGCCGTCGTCGCCCAGCACGAGCTCGACGTCGTTGCCCAGGACGCCACCCGCCTCGTTGATCTGCTCGACGGCGAGCTGGACGGCCTCGGTCATGGCGGGGCCGAGGACCGCGAGGTCACCCGTCTGCGGGAGCAGGGTCCCGATCTTCAGGGTGCCGTCGATCGACTGGCCGGTCGCCGCCGACTCGGTCTCGGTCTCGGTCTCGGTCTCGGTGGACTCGGTGGTCTCGGTCTCGGTGGGCGTGCCCGTCTCCGTCTCGGCCGGGTCCGCTCCCCCACCGCACGCGGCGGCGAGGAGCGAGATGGCGAGGACGGCAGCGGAACGCCGCAGCATCGTGGAACGACGCATGCGTTGTCTCTCCCGTTGGCGTGGTGCGCGAGGGGGCGCTCCCCTCCCGGCCCGAGCCTACGACACCAGTAGGAGGTTGGCGACCCGGCCACGGTCGCCGCGCGCGGCCCGGGGGTAGCGTCGGGCCCGGCGCCCGGATCCCCCGGGTCGGATCACCCGGAGGGACGAGGACGTGACCCGGTTGCTGTTCCCCACCACGCACGGCGCCGACGACCCCGAGCGCGCCACCGTCCCCTGGATCGCGGCCGCGACCGCCATCGCCAGCGGGCTCCGCGCGGTCGTCGTGTGCACCGCCGACGCGGTCGAGGTCGGCCTGCCCGGGTGGGCCGAGGAGGTCGAGGAGGACGGCATGCCGCCCCTGGTGGACCTGCTCCAGCAGGTCATCGACGGTGGCGGCGAGGTGTGGCTCTGCTCGGCCTGCACCACCAAGCGCGGCATCACGGGCGACCAGGTGCGAGCGGGCGTGACCATCGTCGGGGCGGCGACGATCGTGGGGGCCCTCGCCGAGCCCGACACGAAGGCCATCACCCTCACCTGACCGCCGGCTGCGCCACCGCCGGCGGTGGCTCAGCGGTCGAGCCACTCCCGGAACGGGCGACCCGTGAGCCGCTCGTAGGCCTCGACGTACTTGGTGCGCGTCGCGGCGACCACGTCGTCGGGGAGCGCCGGCGCCGGCGGCTGGCGGTCCCACCCGGTGGAGGTGGCGAAGTCGCGGACGAACTGCTTGTCGTAGCTCGGCGGCGTCGTGCCGGGCTCCCAGGCGTCCGCCGGCCAGTAGCGCGAGGAGTCCGGGGTGAGCACCTCGTCGGCCAGCACCACCTCGCCGTCGAGCAGCCCGAACTCGAACTTCGTGTCGGCGAGCACGATCCCGCGCTCGCGGGCGTGCGCCCGGCCGCGCCGGTACAGCTCCAGCGCGGCGTCGCGGAGGCGGCCGGCGAGGTCTGCGCCGAGCGCGTCGACCATGGCGGCGAACGGGACGTTCTCGTCGTGCTCGCCGTGCTCCGCCTTGGTGGCCGGGGTGAGGATCGGCTCCGGGAGCTCGGAGGACTCGAGCAGCCCCGCCGGGAGCGGCTCGCCGCACACGGCGCGGTCCCGCTGGTACTCGACCCACCCCGACCCGGCGAGGTAGCCCCGCACCACGCACTCGAAGGGGACGATCTCGACCTTGCGGGCCAGCATCGTCCGGCCGCGCAGCGCCTCGGCGTGGGCCTGCGCCGCCGGCGGCATCTCGGCCACGTCCGTGGCGACCAGGTGGTTCGGGACGACGTCGCCGAGCAGGTCGAACCAGAAGGCGCTCAGGCCCGTCAGGACCTTGCCCTTGTCCGGGATCGGCGTCGGGTGGACGCAGTCGTACGTCGAGACCCGGTCGCTGGCCACGAGCAGGACGTGGTCGGCGTCGGCCTCGTAGACCTCCCGCACCTTCCCGGAGCGGAGGTGGACGAGGCCGTCGAGCTGGTTCACGGGGCCCTCGGGGACGACGGACGGGAGGCGGCGTCGTGCAGCCTAGACGTGAGGGGAGGACACGCCCGCTCGAGCCCGTCTCCGGGAGGGGGTCGACCGGCCACGGTCCGACCCCGTACAGTGGGTCGGACCGGTGAGGTCGTTGCGGAACGTCCTCGGGGGATGCCGGACGAGGGGAAGGACCGGCACGTGGAGCACGACCTGCACGCAGACCCACCGACCGAACCAGCGACCGTCGTCATCGTCGACGACGACGAGGACCTGTGCGAGCTCCTGTCCGTGCGCCTGCGCCAGAGCGGCCGGTTCGCGGTGGTCGACACGGCCGCCGACACCCGCAGCGCCGTCGACGTGATCGCCGAGGCCGCGCCCGACGTGGTCCTGCTCGACCTGCTGCTGCCCGACGGCGACGGCCGCTCCGTGCTGCCGCACCTCGCCGCGATGGCGCCCCGCAGCATGGTGGTGGTCCTGTCGGGGCTCGATGCCTCCGAGACGGCCGGCCCGGCCCTGGCCGCCGGTGCGTTCGCCTACCTGCAGAAGTCCGACGTGGCCGCGGCCGAGTTGGCCGACGTGCTCGGACGGCTGCTCGACGACTTCCGCCGGGCGCTCGCCGGCGAGGACGTTGTCGCGCCCAGCTCGGTCGGCACGATCACCCTGCGCTGACGCACTAGCGTGCCCCCCGCGCCGGCGGCGCCACCGCCGCGGACCGGGAGGGCTGGCATGCACCGCTTCGAGCACACCGAGACGATCCCCGGGGTGACGGCCGAGCAGGCCTTCGCCTACATCACGGACCCGTCGAAGGCGTCGCGCTGGCTCTCGAGCGCGAAGGAGGTCCGCGCCGAGGGCGAGCCGGGCGTCGGGCGCGTGCTGGTCGCCAAGGCGTCGCTGCTGGGTGCGTCGTTCGACGTCCGCTCCGAGGTGACCACCTGGGACGAGCCGAACGCCTACGGGTGGGCGGGGTCGCAGCCGTTCCACAGCGCGTTCGCGTTCACCTTCACCGACACGCCCGAGGGGGTCGTCGTCCACGGCACCGCCGAGGTCGACCCGGGGAAGTTCCTGCCGGTCGGCGGCCGCCTGCTCGGCGGTCGGCTCCGCAAGATGTTCGAGGGCGACGTCGAGTCTCTGGCTGGTGAGTTGCGCCGGCTGGCCTGACCGGCGTTCAGCGGGGCCGGAACCCGAACCCCACCGCGCGGTCCTCGTCGCCCTCCCACACCCGGTGCGAGCTCGCCTCGGTGGCGTCCTCGGCGCGCCGGTCGGCGAGGCGCTGCGCGAGCCCGGCGTCCTCGAGGGCCACGATGCGGGCCGCGGCGTGCGCCGCGGCGAACGCGGCGTCCGGCGCCACGGCCAGCACCGGGATCGCGCCGGCGCCGGCGGTCGCCGCCAGCGCGGCCGTGCCGTCGACCGACCGGCTCGCGAGGGGCAGCGCGACGACCGGCAGGTCCACGTGGGCCGCCACGAGCGCGGGCAGGTGCAACGGGTCGCCGGCCGCGACCACGACCACGCGGGCGCCGTCAGCGGACCCCTCCAGCCAGGCGGTGAGCCGGGCCGGGTCGAGGTGCGCTGGCACCAGGTCCACCGTGTGCGGCACGCCGAGCCGCTCGAGGGCCGTGCCGACCCGCTCGAGGGCGTCGAGGTCGGCCCGGCTGCCGGCGACGAGGGCGACGGAGGGCGTGGGCACGGCGGCGCTCCTGGCTCGGGCCCCGGGCCCGTGCCCGGGGCGACGGGCCGAGCCTAGGGACGGCCGGGCGTCGCGGCACGCGCCGGCGGTGCGCGGGGAGGCCCGCACGTGTGCCACCATGCGGCCGACGCGACCGAGCGTCGCCACGCGGCGACGCGGACACGACCGGTGGGGGACCGTGGGACGAGCACGAGCGGCCTGGACGACGGCGGCCACCGCGGCGACGGTGCTGGCGGTGCTCGCCGGTCCCCTCGCGACCGCCGGCGCGGCGCAGTCGGGGGTGACGGCGTGCGAGTCCGTCGTCGGCGACCTGGCCGACCGGCTGACGCCCGACGAGGAGCAGGCGGTGCGGGAGGCCGCCGCGGCGCTGTCCTCCGACACCATCGGGACGGTGCGGGTCCGGCTGCTCGACACCGTCGGGGGCGACCTCGACGCCTGGGCCACCGACGAGCTCGGCCGCTGCCCTGCGTGGAACACCCCCGCCGGCGGCGGGCGCGCCACGTTCCTGCTGCTCGCCGTCGCGCTCGACGACCGGCTGACCGGCACCTACTACGGCGCCGAGCTGGTGGACACGCTCGACCCCGTGCGCCAGCGGGTGCACGACGGCGTCATGGCGCCCCGGCTGCGCGAGGGCGACGTCGCCGCCGCGCTGACGGCGGGGCTCGCGGCCTACCGGGACGTGCTGGTCGGGGCGCCGGGACCCGCCGAGCCGACCGAGCCGACCGAGCCGACCGCCCCCACGTCCGGCGCGGACGGGGACGACGACACCCCGGCCGGGGGCGACACCGACCTCGGTGCCGGGTCGGCCCCGGACGACGGCGTCGTCCAGGTCGTGTCCGAGCAGGTTGGGACGGCCTCGCCGGCGGCCCTGCTGCTCGGGGTGCTCGGCCTCGCTGGCGCTGGCGCCGGCGCGCTGGCGGTGGGCCGGCGCCGACGGCGCCGCGAGGCGGTCGACGCCGTCCGGGCCACCGCCACCGACGTGACCGGCCGGCTCGACGCGCTCCACCGGACCTGGATCGTCGGGGCGTCCGACCGCCGCGCCGCCCTCGCGCTGGTCGGCGCCGGGGACCGCACCGCCACGGCGCTGGTCCGGGAGCAGGACGAGGCCGACGCGGCCCTCGCCATCGCCCGCGACGCGGTGCTGCGCGCACCCGACCCCGACACCCTGCGCCGTGTCGACGACTGCGCCGCCGCCGACACGGCGTGGACGGCGGCGGGCCGGGAGGTCGACGTGGCCGTGACCGAGGTCGAGCAGGCCGTCGCCGCGGCGACCGCGCTGATCGCCGTGGTCGAGGCCGCCCCGCGCCGGATCGACGAGGCCGCCGGCGCGGTCGAGGCGGCCCGTGGATCGCTCGAGGCCGTCGCCGCCGACGGCTTCCGGGTGGACGGCCCGGCGGCCCGTCTCGACCGGGCCGACGACACGCTGGGCCGCGCCCGCACGTGCCTCGCGGACGGTCGGCCCGGCGACGCCGCCGACCTCGCCGGCGCCGCCCTCGAGCAGGCGACGGCCGCCGGCGCGGAGGCGACCGCCCTCCCGGCGCAGCGCGCCGACCTGCTGGCCCGCGCCACGGCCCTGCGGGCGCGCACGGCCACCCTCGAGTCCGACCGGGCCGCCGCCGTGCACGCGCTCGCCCGCCTCCGGGAGGGGTGGGCCCGCACCGCCTGGGAGGAGCTCGCGGACGTCCCGGACGGGGCGACGGCGGCGCTGCGCGACCTGCGGTCGGTGCCGTTCCGGGTGGAGGCGGAGGCCGCGATGTCCACCCAGCGCTTCGCCGCCGCGGCGACGGCCCTCGACGACGCCGAGGCCCGGGCGGACGCCCTCGCGACGGCGCTGGCGTCGGTGCCCGCCCGCCTCGAGGCGGTCGAGGAGGCCGACGCCGCGCTGTACCAGGTCCACGGCCGGACGGTGGCCGCCGCCGACGTGGTCCGCGACCTGCTCCAGCGACGCTCCGGCTCCCTCGGCGCGACCTCGGTGGCCGCGGCGCAGGTCCAGCTCGACGAGCTCGACGGCCTGCTGCCCCAGGTCGAGGCGACCCCCCGCGACCCGCTGCGGCTCACCACCCTGCTGCACCGGGCCGAGCGGACGCTCGCCGCGGCAGCGCAGGACGCCCGCGCGGAGGCCGACCGCACCGACGCGGCCCGCCGACGTGCTCGCGAGGCGATCGCCGACGCGGAGCGCGCCGTCGAGCGGGCGAGGGGGTGGTTCCGCATCCTGCCCGAGCCCCGGCTCGGACGGGCCGACGACCTGCTCGACCGAGCGCGCGGGCTGGTCACCTCCGACCCGGACGCCGCCTCGGGTCTCGCCGCGCAGGCGGAGCTGCTCGCCGAGCAGGTCAGGGGCGAGCGGCACCGTGGCGGCGGGGGCGGCTTCGGGACCGGGGTCGGGCTCGGGTTCGGGGCCGGCCACCACCTCGGCAGCAGCTCGGGGTCGTCCTCCGGCTTCGGCGGCGGCGGGAGCTCGTCGGGCGGCGGCGGCGGCTGGTCCGGCGGGGGGTCCTCGGGCTGGTGACGGCGTGACCCGCCGGCCGACGCCGGCGGGGGTCAGACGCCGGCAGCGATGTCCCGACGACGGTGCTGGCCGGTCCACGTGATGCGGCCGGCCGCGTCGTAGGCGAGCCCGCGGGCCGCGGCGACGTCCGCCCCGCGGGCGGTGACCGCGAGCACCCGGCCGCCGGCGGTCACGAGCCGTCCCTCCGCGTCGCGTGCCGTGCCGGCGTGGAAGACCGTCACGCCGTCGAGCGCGTCGGCCTCCTCGACCCCGTCGATGACGTGCCCGGTGGTGTACGCGTCGGGGTAGCCCCCGGAGGCCAGCACGACCGTCACGAAGGCGTCGTCGTGCCACGTGACGTCGGCGTCGGCGAGCGACCCGGTCGCCGAGGCGTGCAGCAGGTCACCGAGGTCGGACGCGAGCCGCGGCAGGACCACCTGCGTCTCGGGGTCACCGAACCGCACGTTGAACTCGAGCAGCTTCGGGCCGTCGGCCGTGTCGACGAGGCCCGCGTACAGCAGGCCGCGGAACGGCGCGCCGCGGCGCTCCATCTCGCGCAGCACGGGCAGGAACACGGTGTCGCGCAGCGACGCGGCCTCGTCGAGCCCGAACCCGGGCACCGGCGTGTAGGCGCCCATGCCGCCGGTGTTGAGCCCGCCGTCGCCGTCGAGCGCGCGCTTGTAGTCCTGCGCCGGCGACAGCAGCACGACGTCGGTGCCGTCGCACACGCCGAACACGCTGCGCTCCGGTCCGTCGAGGAACTCCTCGATGACGAGCTCCGCGCCGGCGGCGCCGAACACGCCTCGCACGAGCGCGTCGTCGACGGCCTCGCGGGCCTCGGCGAGCTCGGTGCAGATCCGCACGCCCTTACCGGCGGCGAGCCCGTCGGCCTTGACGACCCAGGGCGCCCCGAACCGGTCGAGCGCGTCGTGGGCCTCGTCGCGGTCGGCCGTGGCCACGTGGCCGCCGGTCGGCGCGCCGGCGGCGAGCATGACCTCCTTGGCGAAGGCCTTGGACGCCTCGAGCCGGGCCGCGCCGGCGGACGGCCCGAAGGTCGCGATGCCCCGCGCCGCGACGGCGTCGGCCACGCCCGCGACGAGCGGCGCCTCCGGACCGACGACGACGAGGTCGATGCCGCGCGCTTCGGCGAGCGCGGCGACGGCGTCGGGGTCGGACGCGTCGACGTCGTGCACGGGGCCCAGGGCGGCGAGTCCGGGGTTGCCGGGCGCCGACTCGACGGCGTCCACCGATGGCGAGGCGGCGAGGCGCCACCCGAGCACGTGCTCGCGTCCGCCGCCGCCGACCACCAGCACCCTGCGACCCATCTCGACCTGCCTCCGTGACGCCGACGTGCCACGGCCCGGGGCGGGCCCGGGCCGTGGCGGGAAGGCTACTCGCCTCGTCAGATGAACAGGGTCTGCGCGTCCTCGGACAGCTCGATGAAGTCGGTCGCCGAGATGATCCCCTCGACGCCCTCGAACAGGTCGTCCTCCGAGTAGCCCATCATGTCGGCCGACATCCGGCAGGCCCAGAGGTGGCCTCCGGCCTCGGTGATCAGCTCGAGGAACTCCGGGATGTCGGGGATCTCGAGCTCCGCGATCTGCTTCCTCATCCGCCGGGTCGCCATCGCCTGGACGCCCGGGGCGCCGGAGATCGACGTCGGCAGGTGCGTGGCCGGGTTGCCCACGGGGGTGAACTGCAGCTCGCCCATGGTGGCCTTGTTGATGATCTCGAAGCCCCAGAACGTGAAGAACAGGTGCACCTCGATGCCCTCGCCCAGCGCGGCGTTCGCGAGCACGAGGCCCGGGTACGCCATGTCCAGGGAGCCCTTGGAGCAGATGATGGCGAGCTTGCGGGTGGTCGGGGCCTCGTCGACGAAGCTCGGGACGGGGACGGTGGTGGTCGTGGTCATGTCGGTGCCTCCTCTACACGCAGCCGACGGGCTTGGGCAGGCCGCTGACGTAGGCGAGCTTCTTGGCCGGCTTGGCGGGGAACAGGCGGAACAGGTCCGCCGTCGGGATCCCCCCGAACGTCGCGATCCGACGCAGCGTCGGGGTCTGGCCCCGCACCGCGTGGTCCGCGCGGCAGAACGTGATCGCCCTCCAGTGCTCCGGGGTGAGCTCCGCGATCCCGATGGCCGCGGCGAGCACCTCGGCGAGCTGCTCGTCCCACTCGGACGGGTCGGTGAGGAAGCCCTCCTCGTCGACGTGGACCTGGCGGTCCGCGATGGTCGCGAGCGTCATGTCGGACGCTCCTCTCTGTCGTGGATGGTGGGATGGGCGGGTCCGTGCCACGCGGTCAGCGCCCGGCGGGGACCTTCTTGCCGGCCATCGACATGGCCGTCGGCAGCGGGATGGGGCGGCCCTCGAGCAGCACGTGCCAGTACATCCAGCGGAACGCGAGCTTCCCGGCGTGGTTCAGCTCGGTCTCCTCCAGCAGGTGGAAGGGCCCGATCCCGGGCACCGGGTAGGTCCCGGGGAGCGGCTCGGTCTCGTAGTTGAAGTCGATGAGCATCGCTCGGCCGTCACCGGTCTCCACGAAGCAGTTGGCGTGTCCGTCGAACCGCGCGGAGGGCTCCCGGCCGGCCATCACGTCGAGCAGGTTCTCGGTCAGGACGTCCACCGAGAAGTGGGCGACCGAGCCCGCCTTGGAGGTCGGCAGCGCGGCGGCGTCGCCGACGGCGAAGACCTCCGGGTGCTCCGGGTGGCGCAGCGTGGCGGGGTCGACCACGACGTGGTCGAGCTCGTCGCCCAGGCCGCTCGCCCCCACGAACGGGGCACCCATGTTCACCGGGACGGTCACCAGCAGGTCGTAGGGGATGCGCCGGTCGTCGTACGACACCAGCTGGCGAGCGGCGCCGTCGACGTGGCTCACGGCGAAGTCGGGCTCGAGCCCGATGCGACGCTCGTCCAGCATCCCGCCGAGCTGCGCGGAGGCGATCGGCTTGGTGAACGCCCCCGGCAGCGGGGTCACGTAGGTCAGCTTCGAGACCTCGCGCAGCCCCCGGGCCCGCAGGTCGGCCTCGGCGAGGAACGCGAACTCGAGGGGGGCCACCGGGCACTTGATCGGCATCTCCGCGACGTGGACGACCACCTCGCCCCCGTCGAAGCGCTGCCAGGCGTCGCGCAGCGCCACGGCACCCTCGAGCGTGTAGAACTCGTGGACGTCGCGGCGGAAGGTGGGGCCGGCCAGCCCCGGCGTCTCCTCCGGTCGGGGGTGGGTGCCGGTCGCGATGACGAGCAGGTCGTAGGGGAGGCTGGCACCCGAGCCGAGGTGGACCCGGCGGGCCTCCGCGTCGACGCGCTCCACGCCGACGGCGACCATCTCGACCCCTGCGGGCACGAACCGACGTGTCGGCTGCACGATCTCGCCCGGCTCGTACGTGCCGAACGGGATGAAGAGGTAGCCCGGCTGGTAGTGGTGGTGGACGCTCGGGTCGACCACCGTGATGCGCCAGCCGTCGGGGAGCCGGCGCTGCAGCTTGTTGACGAGCGTGGCGCCGGCGGTGCCGGCGCCGAGGACGACGAGGTGGCGCACGATCGGGAGCCTGTCGGAGGGGTCTCTCCGACGGTGCCCCGCAGGTCGCCCCGGCGGCAGGGCGCGAAGCCCCTCCCGGAGCGGGTCGGAGGTCACCTCCCGGGGTGACCTCCGGCGGCGGCGCTCAGCTGCGCGTCGGCACCAGCGGCACGTCGCGGCGGATCAGCGTCTGCGTCCGCTTCGGCCCGATCGACACCCAGGTGACCGGCGTGTCCGACTGCTCCTCGAGGAAGTCCACGTAGTCGCGGGCCTCCTTCGGCAGGTCGTCGTACTCGGTGACCTCGGAGATGTCGGCCCCCCAGCCGGGCAGGTCCTCGTAGACCGGCTCGGCGTGGTGGAAGATCGACTGGTGCGGCGGGAAGTGGCGGAACACCTCGCCGTCGTGGCGGTAGCCGGTGCAGACCCGCAACGTCTCGAACTCGCTGAGCACGTCGAGCTTGGTGAGGAACAGGTCGGTGAAGCCGTTGACCCGGTTCGCGTAGCGGGCGAGCACCGCGTCGTACCAGCCGACCCGCCGGCGCCGGCCGGTGGTCGTGCCGTACTCGCCGCCGACGTCGGTGATCCGCTCGCCGACCTCGTCGAACAGCTCGGTCGGGAACGGCCCGGCGCCCACGCGGGTGACGTACGCCTTCATGATCCCGATGACGCGGTCGACGTGGCGTGGCCCGATGCCGCCGCCCGTGAGCGCGCCGCCGGCGACCGGGTTCGAGGACGTCACGAACGGGTAGGTGCCGTGGTCGAGGTCGAGCAGGGTCCCCTGCGCGCCCTCCATGATGATGTGCTTGCCGGCCTCGAGCGACGTGTGGATCAGGTCGGTCGTGTCGGCGAGGCAGGCGCGCAGCCGCTCGGCGTAGCCGAGGTACTCCTCGGCGATCTCGTCGGCCTGCATCGGCAGCCGGTTGTAGATCTTCGACAGCTGCTCGTTCTTGTGGACGAGCACCGCCTCGAGCTTCTGGTGGAAGATCTTCTCGTCGAAGAGGTCCTGGAAGCGCAGGCCGACCCGGGCGGCCTTGTCGGCGTACGCCGGCCCGATGCCGCGCTTCGTGGTGCCGAGCTTGGCCCTGCCCAGCCGCCGCTCGGTGAGCATGTCGAGCTCGCGGTGGTACGGCATGATCAGGTGCGCGTTGCCGGAGATCTTCACGCGGTCGAACGCGTCGATGCCCTGGTCCTCGAGCCCCTCGAGCTCCTCGAGCAGCACGCTCGGGTCGACCACGACGCCGTCGCCGATGATCGGCGTGACGTGCGGGTAGAGGATCCCCGACGGGATGAGGTGCAGCTTGAACACCTCGTCGCCGACGATGACGGTGTGGCCGGCGTTGTTGCCGCCCTGGTAGCGCACCACGAGGTCGGTGGTGTCGGCGAGCAGGTCGGTGGCCTTGCCCTTGCCCTCGTCGCCCCACTGGGCGCCGACGATGATGGTTGCTGGCACGGTGACGTCCTTCCCGGAGGAGACGAGCGGGCGGACGCGTGGAGGTCCGGGGCCGGTCGTGCGGAGCCGGCACCGTGGATGGAGCGTACCGGGGTGCCCGCGCCGGGCACAGCCCGGCACAGCCGGGCGCAGGTGGGGTCGACGGGGGTCGACCTGCGCCCGCGCGCACCCGTGCGCTGTCCGGGTGGCCGGGGTCGGGCCGGGAGGAACGGACACCTCGGGCGGCGAAGTCCCCCCATCCGGGGGCGACGACCAGGCAGGGCACGGATGCGAGCTCGGACCACCACGCGACGCACGGCGCGACGGGGCACGGCCGCCGCGTGGCTCCTCGCCGTGCTCACCATCGCCGCCGCCCCCTCGACGGGGACCCCCGTGGACGACGTGCCGGTCCCCCGTCCCGACACCGGCACCGGGCCGGTCGTGGACCGGGCCGACGCGATCCTCGACACGCCGGCCGCGTACGTCGACTGCACGACGCCCGTCGCGCCGGCGGTGGGCCTGCGCCGGGACCTCCGCGCCCTGGCGGACGACGCGGCCGCCGAGCTCTCCGGTGAGTCCGGCCGGATCGAGCTGACCCCCTTCGGCATCACCCCGTGCCCCGGGGTGCGCCCCGGCGGGTCGGTCACGATCGTCGGCGGCGGCACCTGCACGCTGAACTTCGTGTGGGACGGGCGCGTGCGGACCTCGTCCGGCGCGATCGTGTCGGCCGGCACCTACATCGGGACGGCCGGGCACTGCGCCACGGACCCCGGCACGGAGCGGGTGTGGAGCGGCAACGGCCCGGTCGCGCTCGGCCGGGACGGGAACCGGATCGGCACCGTCGTCTACGCCAACGACACCGACCCCCGCGACTTCGCCCTGATCCGGCTCGACTCCGGGGTGACCTTCAGCGCCGAGATGTGCCACTTCGGCGGGCCCACCGGGACCAACACCTCCACCTCGACCGGTGCCACCGTGCTGCACCACTACGGCCATGGGCTCGGCACCTACCAGACGCTGCCGGCTCGAACGGCCGTGGCCACGGGCCTGCCCGATCCCGACACGGCCTTCGCCGCCGGCGCCCAGTCCCTCGGCGACTCCGGCGCGCCGGTGATCTCCTCCGACGGTCGGGCCGTCGGGGTCGCCGTGACCGTCGGCGTGACGGTGCGCGGCACCGAGGCCGGAACGATCGGCATCACCCGGATCGCCCCGCAGCTCGAGCGTGCCCGGCAGCGGCTCGGGCTCGTGTCGCTCGACCTGCGGACGGCGCCGCTGCGCTGACGCCCGTCAGGCCCGTCGCCCCCCGCCGCGCAGCGACGCGAGGATGAGCAGGCCCGCGAGGACCAGCAGCCCCGGCAGGAGCAGGTCGGCCCGGAGCACACGCAGCATCCCGGGCCCCACGCCGACGAGCGCTGCCGTCGCCACGAGCACGTAGAGGAGCCCCGCGGCCAGGCTCAGCAGGTCGACCCGGCGACGCGGGGTCCGCGCCGGCGGCGCGTCGACCTCCGCCGTGGTCGCGTCGGTGTCGGTCCGGTCCTCGTCGTTCACGATCGGCTCCTCCTCGGGTGCGGTCGTGGGGTGCTCCGGCAGCCGGCGGGGGTCGTCGTGCCCGGTCATCGCAGCTCCTCCGTCCCCCGGTCGATGGCCACCTCGACGATCCGGACCTCCCCGACCCCCACCGTCACCGGCAGGCGCAGCACGCCGCTGGCGCCGACGCCGCCCGTGGTCGCGTGCCCCAGCTCCAGGCGGATGCCCTCGGTGGTCCGGGCGCCGGGTAGCGAGACGCTGCCGGCGAGGACCTCGACCTGGACGTCCAGCGACAGGTCGGCCGGGACGCGGACCTCCACGCTCCCGGCCCCGAGCCGGACCGGCACGACGACGTCCTCGCCGGCACCGAGCTGGAGCTCGGTGAGGTCGAGGACGATCTCGCCCGCCGCCTGCTCGATCCCCCCCAGCGGCAGGGCCGAGACCTCGGCGACGTGCAGGTCCACGTCGCGCACCCCGCCGCGCAGCGGCACGTCGTACCCGCGCGCGATCCCGCCCAGCACGACCCCCGGCAGCAGCACCAACCCGACGAGGATCAGCCACCGCGCCCGGCCGACGAACGCCGACACGACGAGCCCGATGCCGATGACGAGCAGCGCCACGGCCATCGGGGTCACGGGGCCGAGCTGCCCGAGCCGCGACAGCGGCCACGGCGCGCCCCCGACGAGCCCCAGGGCCACCCCGCCGAGACGGTCGAGGAGCAGGACACCGCCGGCGGCGATGGCCGCGAGGGCGAGGGTGACCCGACCGACCACGCTGCGCGGGCGCGCCGGCGGTGGGTCGAAGCGGACCGGCGCCCTCACCGTCGGGGGCGGCGCGGCGGCCACCTCGCCGGTCGCGGGAGCCGGGCCGGTCGGTGCGACCCCCGTGGCGATCGCGGCCGCACCCCCGGCGCTCGCGGCCCCGTCCTCGTCGGCCTGCGCCCGCCAGAAGGCCACGCCCAGCGCGATCAGCAGCAGGGGCCACAGCCCGCGCCCGAACGGGCCGATCTCACCGACGAGCGCGAGCGCCACCACGACGAGGAGCCCGGCGCCGATCCAGAAGCCGGCGTCGCGGTCACGACGGGGTGGGGCGGGTGGGGCGTCCGCCGGCGAGGCCTCCTCGACGAGCAGCCACGCGGCCAGGTAGGCGAGGCCGACGGGCGGGAACGCGAAGGCCAGGGCGACGACGGCGACCCGGACGAGTGCCACGTCGAGGCCGAGGTGCGCGGCCAACCCGCTGGCGATCCCGGCGACCATCCGGTCGTCGGTGCGTCGCCGCAGCGGCGGGCGGGCGGCCGCCGGCGGGGGCGGCGGGGGCAGGGGCTCCTGCGTCCCGGTCGTCGTCCGGCCCGGCCCGCCGGCGGCCGCATCCGTGCCGTCCACGGGTCCCCCCACGCCAGGCCCCGTCGGGGGGGTCTGCTGCTCGTCCACCTGGTCCTCCAGCTCCGGCGCCGTGGTCGGCGCGTCGTGTGGTCGAGCATCCCCGGTGCCGGCACCCCCGACCATGCGGGGACACCCCCACGCCGACCCCGAGATCCCGGGGTGCTCCCCGATGGCCGCGCCGGCGGCCGTGTGCGACCCTGCAGGCATGTCGACCCCCTCCGATCCCACGCCGCCGGCGCCGCCGCCGGCGCCGGCCCCGCGGCGCTCGCTGGGGTTCTCCCGCCGCACCGACGACCGGGTGGTCGCCGGGGTCGCGAGCGGCGTCGGAGCGCGGCTCGGGGTCGACCCCGCGTTCGTCCGCCTCGGCTTCGTGGCGCTGGCACTCGCCGGGGGCGCCGGCATCCTGCTCTACCTGGTCGCGTGGGCCCTGAGCGACGAGTCCGACGCGCCGGTCGTGCCACGCGACCCGGACCTGCAGCGCGCCGGCGCGCTCGGACTCATCGTGCTCGGGGTCCTGCTGCTGCTGCGCGACGCCGGCATCTGGTCGACCGACGGGCTCGTGTGGCCCGTCGTCATCGCGGCCGCCGGGTCCGCCGTCATGTGGGCCCGGGGGTCGGATGCGGACCGGGCCCGCTGGTCGGCGCTGACCGGGCACATCCCGGGCGACCCGGTCGCGACGATCCTCGGGGGGCGGACCTCGCTGCCCCGACTGGTCGTGGGCGGCCTGCTCATCGCCGCCGGCATGGGCGCCTTCGTGGCGACGAACGAGGCCGTCTCGACGGTGCTCGTGGCGCTGGTGGCCGCGCTCGGCGGCGCCGTGCTCGTGTTCGGACCGTGGGTGGCCCGCCTGCTCGAGCAGGTCCGCGACGAGCGGGCCGAGCGCGTGCGCTCGGAGGAGCGCGCCACCGTGGCGGCCCACCTCCACGACTCGGTCCTGCAGACCCTCGCGCTGATCCAGCGCACCGACGACCCGCAGCGGATGGTCGCGCTGGCCCGACGCCAGGAGCGCGAGCTGCGCGCCTGGCTGTACGGGCGCGAGCAGCGCCCCGACGACGCGACGCTGCGCGCCGGGCTCGACCGCATCGCCGCGGCGGTGGAGGCGGACGAGCCCGTCGACGTCGACGTCGTGGTGGTGGGCGACGCGCCGGCGGACGAGCGGGTCGACGCCCTGCTCGCCGCCGTCGCCGAGGCGGTCCGCAACGCCGCCCGACACGCCGGCGTCGACCGGATCGACGTGTACGCCGAGGCCCGCGACGACGTGGTCGAGGCCTACGTCCGCGACCGCGGCCGCGGCTTCGACCCCGAGACGGTCGACCCCGCACGTCGGGGGGTCCGCGAGTCGATCGTCGGGCGGATGGAGCGCGTCGGCGGGCACGCCCGGGTGAGCACCACCGCCGGCGCGGGCACCGAGGTGACCGTCGTCCTGCCCCGCGACCCCGACCGGAACCCCGACCGGAACCCCGACCGGAACCCGGACCGGAACCCCCAGCGCGACCCCGAGGAGGCCACCCCGTGACCACCCTGCGCGTCTACCTCGTCGACGACCATCGCCTCTTCCGCAGCGGGGTGGCGGCCGAGCTCGGCGACCACGTCGACATCGTCGGGGAGGCCGGCGACGTCGACACGGCCATCGACGAGATCCGTCGGCTGCGCCCGGACGTGGTCCTCCTCGACGTGCACCTGCCCGGCGGTGGCGGACGGACCGTCATCCAGGGCGTGCACGACGGCTCCGTCACCGGGGCCGACGCGGTGCGGTTCCTCGCCCTGTCGGTGTCGGACGCGGCGGACGACGTGATCGGGGTCATCCGCGCCGGCGCCCGCGGCTACGTGACCAAGACCATCGACCCGGACGAGCTCGTCGACGCCATCCGCCGGGTCCACGACGGCGACGCCGTGTTCAGCCCGCGCCTCGCGGGCTTCGTCCTCGACGCGTTCGCCGGCGAGCTGCCCGCCGACCTCGACACGAGCCACCTCGACCCCGAGCTCGACCAGCTCACCGCCCGCGAGCAGGAGGTGCTGCGGCTCATCGCCCGCGGGTTCACCTACCGCGAGTGCGGCGAGCGGCTCCACATCTCCGTCAAGACGGTCGAGTCCCACGTCTCGGCCGTGCTGCGGAAGCTGCAGCTCAGCAACCGGCACGAGCTGGCGCGCTGGGCGAGCGACCGCCGGCTGGTCTGACCGGAGGTCAGCCGGCAGCGTCGTCACCCGTGCCGGCACCGGGCCCACCGGCGTCGTCGCGCCGCCGGCGCCGCTCCTGCTCACGGGCCTCGCGCTGCCCACCGGGGGGCGCCCCCCACACGGTCCGCAGCCACGCGCCCTGCGCGAACCAGTACGCGGGGAGCGCGACCATCCCACCGAGCAGGGCCACCTCGAGCGGGCCGCTCTCGCCCCGCACCCCGTCGAGCAGGAGCTCCGCGACGAGCAGGAACGAGACCGCGAGGACGGCCAGCAGGAACACGACCCACAGCACGTCGCGCGTGTCGATGGGCGTGCCGTCATGGTCCGGGCGTCGCATGTCCCGAACGGTAACGCCTGGACCTGCAGCCCGCGTCAGGCGGTCAGCACCGCCGCGGCCGGCACCACCGCGACGGCACCGTCGTGGAGTCCGCAAGCCGAACCACACCGGACGAAGCGGACCTCGCGGGTGTCGACGGGGAGCAGGCCCTCCGCCCGGAGCGCCTCCGGGCCGGAGGCGGCGGCGCGCTCGAGCTGCGCCGCGATGACGCCCGGCGGCACGTGCCGGCTGCGCCCCCGGTCGGCCGCGACCAGCTGGCCGACCGTCGCGTCGACCCCGACCCGCAGGGCGGCGACGGTCTCGACCCCGGCCTCGTGGGCGGTGCGGATCCACGCCGCCCGGTCCGAGGGCCGCACGTTCGTCGCGTCCGCCGCCACGAGCAGCCCGGCCCGCAGACCGTCACGGACCCGGCGGTGCGCGTGCGCGTACGTGACCTCGTGCTCGTCGGGTGCGAGACCCAGCTCCGCCCGGAGCTCGTCGGTGGACACCACCAGGTCCACGACCCCGAGCCCGGCGAGCCGACGCAGCAGCGTGGACTTGCCGGCGGCAGCGGGCCCGACGGCGACGACCAGCGCCGGGGCGCGCAGGTGGAGGTCGCTGGGCACGTCGGGCTCCCGGTCGGGAGCGGCGACGGTAACGGTCGCCGCGGCCCCCACCCAGCACCTCCGACCACCACCACGACGGGCGCCGTGACTGCCGCCGATGACGACGGCCTCGTCGTATGGTGGGGTGTCGCCGGCCCCGCATCGGGGCCCCGACCGACCGTCCGGCCGCCCCGTACACGACGCCCGCCGGCACGAACCCCTGGTGGCCGGAGGGACGACCCAGGGGCTGACGCCCCGGACGGAAGCGAGGCAGCACACCACATGGCCGACGAGCGCGCGGTCCTCCGCATCGGCGAGGTCGCCCGACGCACCGGCGTCGCGGTGTCGACCTTGCGTGCCTGGGAACGCCGCTACGACGTCCTCGACCCGGTCCGGACCGACGGTGGCCACCGGCTCTACTCCGAGCAGGACGTCGAGCGGGTCCGCGCCGTGCAGCGCCTCATCGAGCGGGGCTGGTCCGCCTCGGCCGCCGCGCGCGAGGTCCGCGAGACCCCGGCCGAGGTGACCCGGCTCGAGAGCGTCCCCGCCGCCGGCGACCCGACCGGCGAGCTCGTCGAGCGCCTGAAGTCGGCCATGGACCGCTTCGACGCGTCCGGCGCCGACGACGTGCTCGACGACACGCTCGCCCGTCTCGACGTCGGCATGGCCCTCGACGAGGTCGTCATGCCGGCGCTGCGTTGGGTCGGCGAGGGCTGGGAGGACGACCCCCGCATCGTCGCCCGTGAGCACTTCGCGTCCAACGCCCTCCGCCCGCGCCTGCTGCGGATGCTGCGCACCTCGCTGGGGGTCTCCGGCAGGGTCTGCGTCGCGGCCGCCCCCGAGGGTGAGCAGCACGACCTCTCGCTGCTCGCCGCCTCGGTCACGGCCGCCAGCGCCGGCTGGCAGGTCCACTTCCTCGGCGCCCGCACCCCGACGGCCGCCATCGAGCGCACGGCCGTCGAGCTCGACGCCCGGATCGTGCTCGTCGCGTGCGTCTTCCGGGAGCACGCCGAGGAGTTCCTCGCGAAGGAACCGAACCTCGGCGGGGCGCTGGCCATCCTCGGCGGGCCCGGCTTCCGGCCCCACGACGTCGAGCGCCTCCCGAACGCGGTGGTGCACCAGGGCCACTTCCGCGACCTGCCGCGCGCCATCGACGCCGGCATCCGCAGCCAGCGCGGCGTCGTCTGACCCGACGGGCGTGCCCCGCTGGCGAGCGTCAGCGGGAGATGCGGAACCGGACCCGGATGTGGGTGTGGTACTCCGCGATGCGGCCGTCCTCGACGGTGGCCGAGGTCTCGAGCACGTCGAAGCCCTCCACGTTGCGCAGCGTCTTCGAGGCCTCGTCCAGCGCCTGGTGGGCGGCGTCACGCCACGACTCCGACGAGACACCGACGAGGTCGATGGTCTTGATGACGGCCACGGTCGAGGACCTCCGTGTGGGGACGGCTTCGGTGCGGCGGGCCGGGACCCGACGGGGCGCGTGGCGCGCCGCCGGTCGGCCGGGGATGCGTCCGCGACCACCGAGCCTATGCTGCCCCGGTGAGGCCGGCACGAGCTCGCCGGCACCGTCTCCCGACCACCCCACCAACGCGGAACCGAGGACCCAGCCATGCCCATCGCGACCCCGGACTCCTACGGCGAGATGCTCGACCGGGCCAAGGAGGGCGGCTACGCCTTCCCGGCCATCAACGTCACCTCGTCGCAGACCCTCAACGCCGCGATCCGCGGGTTCGCCGAGGCGGGCTCCGACGGGATCATCCAGGTCTCGACCGGCGGGGCCGAGTACTTCTCCGGGCCGACGAAGAAGGACATGACCGTCGGCGGCGTCGCGATGGCCCGCTTCGCCGAGGTCGTCGCCGAGCAGTACGACGTGCAGATCGCGCTGCACACGGACCACTGCCCCAAGGACAAGCTCGACGGGTTCATGCGCCCCCTGATCGCGGTCTCGCAGGAGCGCGTCGCCGAGGGCAAGGCCCCGCTGTTCCAGTCGCACATGTGGGACGGCTCCGCCGTCCCGCTCGACGAGAACCTCGACATCGCCAAGGAGCTGCTGGCGGCCTGCGCCAAGGCCTCCATCATCATGGAGCTCGAGGTCGGCGTCGTCGGCGGCGAGGAGGACGGCGTCGACAACGAGATCAACGAGAAGCTCTACACGACCCCGGAGGACTACCTCGCCGTCGTCGACGCGCTCGGGACCGGCGAGAACGGCCGCTACATCCTCGCGGCGACCTTCGGCAACGTCCACGGGGTCTACAAGCCGGGCAACGTCAAGCTCCGCCCGGAGATCCTCGCCGAGGGCCAGAAGGTCGTCGCCGACCGGCTCGGCCTGGGCGACGACGCGAAGCCGTTCGACCTCGTGTTCCACGGCGGCTCGGGCTCGACGGCCGAGGAGATCGCCGAGGCGGTGTCGTACGGCGTCATCAAGATGAACGTCGACACCGACACCCAGTACGCGTTCACCCGCCCGATCGTCGACCACGTCATGCGCAACTACGACGGCGTGCTGAAGGTCGACGGCGAGGTCGGCGACAAGAAGACCTACGACCCGCGTTCCTGGGGCAAGGCGGCCGAGGCGTCGATGGCGGCCCGCGTGGTCGAGGCCTGCGAGGCGCTCGGCTCGGCCGGGCGCTCCATCTCCGCCTGACCACCCCCACCGCGACCGGGCCCGCCTCCACGGCGGGCCCGCGTCGTGTCGGGCGCCGCCGCAGCGGCACCGCGGCTCACTGGAACGGGTTGGCGAACAGGAACGTCAGCGACATCCCGACCACCGTCGCGGCACCGGCCACGACGGCGGCGGCGAACCCCCGGCGGGCCCCCTTCACGTGCGCGACGAGCCCGCACAGCATGCCCAGCGGGCCCAGCAGGATCGGGAGCTGGAACAGCGCCAGCGCGGCGAGGACGAACGCGGCGACGGTCAACGCCGTCGCGCCGCGGGGGGACGCCTCGATGGGCGCGAACGGGTCGCGCTCCGCGTCGGCGGGCTGCTCCACCACGACGCACCCCTTCGGTGACTGGCCGGTCGGCCGTCTGCTGGCCCGGAGCGACGGTACCCGGAGCGGGACATCCGTCCCATGTCGGCACCGCCGCGCCCGGGAGGATGCTCGCGACGGCGAACGGGGAAGGGGACGGCACGGTGATCGTCGAGCTCGAGCACGGCTGTCGCATCATCGACGTGCAGCCCTACGCCGCGCACGACCCGGCCGCTCGGGGCTCCTGGTCCTGCACCCGGTGCGGGGAGGACCACCCGGCTCGCCGCTCGGTCCTCGCGACCCTGCGCCGCACGCACGACGGCGGTGTCTTCCGCGCCGTGCTCTGTCGCGACTGCGTCGAGGCCGTCCCGACCGACGTGACCGACGACGCGCTCCCTGCCCCCGACCAGCCGGACTGACCGCGTCGGCGGCGCCCGCGCGACTCAGGCGCGCCGCACGCGGATGGGACCCTTCGCGGTCGAGGGGTCCACGACCCGTCCGCCCTGGGTGATCTCGACCTCGCCGGCGGCGACGAGCCGACGGGCAGCGCGACGCGCGGGCTCCATCAGCTCCCGCCACCCCTCGGGGTCGTCCGGGTCGGCGTCCCCCGGGTGCGCGCCGGCGGCGTGCACGGCCCGGGCGGCCTCCGACGGGCAGATGGTCCCGTCGCCGCGCCGGCGGTCGAGCAGGTCCAGCACCGCCTCCTCCAGCGCGGTGTCGACGGGCCGGACCTTGCGCCGGCGGCAGGCGTCCGAGCACCAGCGGACCTGGTCCCAGTCGTCGGCCCACCGCCGGCGCCACTCGATGACCCTCCCGCAGGAGGCGCAGGGCTTGGTGTCTCCGGGTCCGGCCATCGTCCCTCGGTTCGTGCGCACCGCCGGCGCGGACGGCCTCCGCTCAGCCGAGCGCCCGCAGGGCGGACGCGGCGGCGTGCATGCCGGGCATGCCGTGGACCCCGCCACCCGGCGGCGTGGACGACGAGCACAGGAAGAGCCCGGGGGTCCCGGTCCGGTAGGGGTCGAGCGCGAGCCGGGGTCGCCCGAGCAGCTGCAGCCCGCCGTGCGAACCGCCGGCGATGTCCCCGCCGACGTAGTTGGCGTCGTGGGCCTCGAAGGCCGCCGGGCTCCAGGTGTGGCTGCCCACGATCCGGTCGCGGAAGCCCGGGGCGTGCCGCTCGACGCTGCCCAGGATGTGCTCGGTCGCGTCGCCCGTCCAGCCGTTGGGCACGTGGCAGTAGGCCCACACGGGGTGGACGTCCCCGACCGCTCGCGACGGGTCGGCGACGGACTGCTGCGCGAGCAGCACGTACGGCTCGTCGACGACGACGCCCTCGTGGACCATCCGCTCGGCGTGGGCGATCTGCTCCAGCGTCCCGCCGAGGTGGACGGTGCCGGCGCGACGGAGCCCGTCGACGGTCCAGGGCACCCCGCCCTCGACGGCGAGGTCGAGCTTGAACGCACCGGGCCCGTACCGCCAGCCCTCGGCGGCGCGGCGCATCCGCGGGTGCAGGTGCGTGCCGGCGATGTCGACGAGCTGGCGGGGGGTCACGTCGAGCAGCGCCACCCGGCACGTCGGCAGGTCCGACAGCGAGGCGACCCGGACGCCGGTGCGGACCTCCCCACCGGCGGCGCGCAGGACCGACAGGAGGGCGTCCGCGATGGCCTGGCTGCCGCCTCGGGCGACCGGCCAGCCGTTGGCGTGGCCGGCGGCGCCCAGCAGGAGCCCGAACGAGGCGGTCAGCGGCGACTCGAGGGGGAGGATCGCGTGGGCGGCCATGCCCGCGAACAGCGCCCGGGCCTCGGTCGTCCGCAGCCGCGACGCGAGGGTCGTCGCCGGCAGCAGGGCCCGCAGCCCCACCTCGGCGGCGAGGAACGGGTGGCGGGGGACGCGCAGCAGCGGTCCGAGGAGGTCATCGGCGAGGTCGTCCCAGCGCCGGGCGGGGCGGTCGAACCAGGCCCGGTAGGTGCCCGCGTCCACCCCGAGCCCGTCGGCCGTGCCCCCGACGTCGCGGACGCCGAGCACGGCGGTGCCGGGGGCGAGCGGGTGGCCGACCGTGACGTCCGGGTGGCACCACGCGAGCCCGTGGGCCCCGAGGTCGAGGGCGTCGAACGCCGGCGAGCCCGCGCCGAACGGGTGGACGGCGGAGCAGATGTCGTGCACGACGCCGGGCAGGGTCAGGTCGTCGGTCGAGCGCGTGCCGCCGCCGAGGGTGTCGTCAGCCTCGAGGAGCACCACGGACGCGCCCGCCCGGGCGAGGAACGCGGCGGCGGCGAGCCCGTTGGGTCCCGCCCCGACGACGACCGCGTCGACCTCAGCCACGGCCGACCCCCTGCGGGGAGCCGACACCGGTCAGGACCTCGCCGGCGGCGCGCTGCCCGGCCTCCACGGCGCCCTCCATGTAGCCGGCCCACGTGCCGGCGGTCTCCGTGCCGGCCCAGTGGACGCGGCCGGTCGGTGCCGCCGGGTCGAGCCCGGGGACCGACGACGCGCCGAGGTCGGGCAGCGAGACGGGGCACCCACCCGACCACGCCTCGGTGGTCCAGTCGAGCATGCGCACGTCGATCGGGCGTCGCGCGGCCGGCCCGAGCAGCCGCGCGACGTCCTCGACGACGGCCGTGGTCCGCTGCGGCGGGGCGAGCCGGCGGAGCTCGTCCGCGGGCCGGCCCACCACGAACGCCACGAGCGCGGCGACCTCACCGCCGGCCGTGGTCGCGTCGAAGGTGATGCTGACCGGTCCCGTGGTCCCGAGCGCCTCGCCGGAGAGGCCCGCGGCACGCCACCCCGGCTCCGGGTAGGTCAGCAGGACCTTGGTGGTGCGTCCCATCGCCGCGGCTTCGAGCCAGCGCCGGCGGGCGGCCGGGAGCGGCGGGTCGAACACGATCCCACGGGCCAGGTTCGGCGGCACCGCGACGACCACGTGGTCGGCGTGGACCTCCCCGTCGTCGGTGCCGACGACCGCCCGGTCGGCCTGGCTGCGGATGCTCCGGACGGCCGTGCCGAGCGAGACCGGGCGGGGCAGGCCCTCGGCGAGCCGCTCGGAGAGCGTCGCGGCCCCGGTCACGAAGCGGCGTTCCTGCGCGCCGCCGTCCGTCTCGACCAGCGCCTCCATCCCGCCGGTCCCGCGCACGTAGCGGAGGAAGACGAGCATGCTGATCTCGTCCGGGTCGCGGCCGAACACGACCCGCATCGCGGAGGTCAGCACGGCGACGACATCGGGGCGCAGCGACCGCCGGCGCGCCCACTCGGCGAGCGTCAGCGTGTCGGTGGCGTGGTCGGGCCCGGTGGGTGCGGTGCGGGCCGCGAGCCGGTCGACGTGCCACAGGGTCCGCTGGAGCTGGGCGAGGGAGAGCAGCGGCAGTGGAGGGATCGTCCCCTCGTGGGTGCGCCGGCGGCCGCGGAGCTCCACGACGTTGCGACCGGCGACGTGCTGCGGGAAGGTGGCGACGCCGAGCCGCTCGGCGAGCGCCAGGACCCGCGGCTGGGTCGGCCCGACCCACTGCCCGCCCAGGTCGAGGCGCACGCCGCCGGCGCCGACGTCGACGGAGTGCGTCCGCCCGCCGACCCGGTCCCGTGCCTCGAGCACGAGCACGTCGCGACCCGCGCGCGCGAGCTGGTCGGCGGCGACGAGACCCGACAGGCCGGCGCCGACGACCACGACGTCGGCCTCTCTCGGTGCGGTGGCGTGCAGCGTGGTCCTCCGGTGGCGTGGCGGGGACGGCCGTCCGTGGGTGCCCGGGGCCGGCACGCGGACGGCCCCACCCTAGGGGCGGGGCCGTCGTCGACGCGCGGTCGCGGACCGCTCGGGCGTCAGGACCCGAGCAGCCCGTACCCGGAGAGGTTGCCGGGGTTGAAGGTGATGGAGGTCGGCGCCTCGGTCGTGCCCCAGACGTACACCGAGTCGTCGCCGATGAAGTACGGGGTCACCGTGATCGCGATGTCGTGCTCGCCACCGTCCACGGTGAAGGGGAGCAGGCCGGTGAACGCCATCTTCGCGATCTGCACGGCACTCCCGCCCGACACGCTCGGGACGAGGTCGCCCTCGACGAAGTCGGTGCGGTAGACCTCCATCCCGTCGATCTCGAGGACCGCGATGACGCCGTACTCGGCGAAGGCGCTGGCCGATGCGGCGAACAGGTACTGGTCGACCGCGATCGACTCGAGCGCACCGTCGAAGGTGCCCTCGTACCGGACCCCGTTGGTCGCGTCGGGGTTCCCCTCGAGGAGGCTGGTCTCCCACTGCCCGACGTAGCCGTTGCCCGCGCCGGCGGCGACGGACTGGGCCGGGGCCTCGCGGACCCAGGTCGGGAAGTCGACCGCGCCCGTCACGGCGAGGTTGTCGGCCTTGGCCGGGTTGGTCGAGGCGGCGAAGCCCTTGACGGTGCACAGGGTGATGTCGTCGTCGGTGCCGACGACGCCGTCGCCGCCGGACAGGACGCGGCAGACGTCGCCCTCGCGCGGGCCGAAGCCGTCGGCGCTCGAGGCGGCGACGCTCAGCGCGGCGGCGGGGACGAGGAGAAGGGCGAGGACGCGACGCATGGGGGACCTCCTGGGTCGGATCGGACGCGGGTCGCTCGGTGCGGACTTCGCCGTCCACGCGCCCACCACCTCCCCCGGTGCCCGCTACGCGCCCGAGCCCTCACGGGCACGCTGGTCGGCGACGGCTCGCTCCCGGGCGGCGTCGCCGGCGGCGCCGGCGGGGCGCTCGTCGAGGTCGGCGAGCCGCTCACCCGGGCCGTACAGGATGAGCACGTCGGCGGGGCGGACCACGCAGGACCCGCGCGGCGCCCCCTCGTAGCCGCCCGCGCCGTGGTCCCGCTGGATCCCCAGCACGAGGATGCCCTCCTCCGACAGGCCGAGGTCCGCGAGGCTGCGGTCGGCGAGCCAGTCGCCGGGTCGGACCTCGAGCTCCGAGACGCTGTAGTCCCCGTGGATCTGCAGCAGCGACGCGTAGTCGCGCACGTCGAGGTCGGTGTAGCGACGCAGCAGCCGACGGATGAGCCGCTCGAGACCCCGGTCCACGCGCGGGTTCCTCGCCAGCCACAGCAGCACCGCCAGGCCGGCGAGGAGGACCGCGAGCCGCTGGGTGGTGTCCCGTGCCCCGCCCGACCCGACCAACGACAGCAGCAGGGACGCGAGCACGGAGACCGTCCCGACCGAGCCCACCAGCATCAGGGTCATGATCACCCGTCGGCGGACCGGGTGGTTGACGACGGACTCGGACTCCGAGGTGGTGAACCCCGAGCCCGTCAGCGCCGAGCGGGCCTGGAAGCGGGCCGACTCACGGGACATCCCGGTGAGCGTCAGGACGGTCGTCGCGACGCGGGTCACCAGCAGTGACAGCGTGACGATGACGAGCAGGGACAGGATGGCGAGCACGGGCGCTCCGTCGTTCGGGTGGCGCAGCGGCCGGTCCGACGGCCACCCCCGACCCTACGACCCGGACCCGGGCGCGGGTCCCGACCGTCCGTCCCCGGCTCAGCCGGCCGTGACCGCGAGCTCGCCCTCGGCGCCGGCGGGCGCGTCGACCGTGACGGTGGCCCCCTCGGGGACGGCACCGGCCAGCAGGAGCTTCGCGATGGCGTCCTCGACCTCGCTGCGGATCACCCGCTTGAGCGGCCGGGCCCCGTAGACGGGGTCGAACCCGCGGTCGGCGAGCCACTCGGCGCCGGCGGCGGTGACGACCAGCGCGTGACCGCGCTCCTCGAGGCGGCCGCGCAGCCGCCCGAGCTGGATGTCGACGATGGTGGTGAGCTGCTCCCGGGTCAGGCGCGAGAAGATCACGGTGTCGTCGATGCGGTTGACGAACTCCGGCCGGAACCAGCCTCGGACGTCGGCCAGCACGCGGTCGCGGATGGCGTCGTCGTCGAGGGTGGGGTCGAGGATGTGCTGCGACCCGAGGTTCGACGTCATGATCAGCACCGTGTTGCGGAAGTCGACGGTGCGGCCCTGCCCGTCGGTCAGGCGGCCGTCGTCGAGCACCTGCAGCAGCACGTTGAACACGTCGGGGTGGGCCTTCTCCACCTCGTCGAACAGCACCACCGAGTAGGGACGGCGACGGACCTGTTCGGTGAGCTGGCCGCCCTCGTCGTGCCCGACGTAGCCGGGCG
This sequence comes from Actinomycetes bacterium, assembly GCA_046566145.1. GTDB lineage: Bacteria > Actinomycetota > Nitriliruptoria > Nitriliruptorales > Nitriliruptoraceae > JBKHXF01. Next base: position 79,790 of record JBKHXF010000022.1, on the reverse strand, counting down.
GCGCACCGATGAGGCGGGCCACCGTGTGCTTCTCCTGGTACTCCCCCATGTCGATGCGGGTCAGGGCCCGCTCGTCGTCGAACAGGAACTCGGCGAGGGTGCGGGCGAGCTCGGTCTTGCCCACGCCGGTCGGCCCGAGGAACAGGAACGAGCCGAGCGGTCGGTCCGGGTCACCGATGCCGGAGCGCGAACGCCGCACCGCGTTGGCGACGGCGGTCACCGCCTCGTCCTGCCCGACGACCCGGGCGTGCAGGTGCGCCTCGAGCTCCAGCAGCTTCTCCGCCTCGGACCGGACCAGCCGGCTCACCGGGATGCCGGTCCACCGAGCGACCACCTCCGCGATCTCGGCCCGCGTGACCTCCTCCTGGAGGAGGACGTCGCCATCGGCCCGGATCTGGTCGATCTCCTCCTGCGCCGCGTCCACTCGCCGTTGGAGCTCCGGCACACGACCGTGAGTGAGCTCTGCAGCCTTGGCGTAGTCACCGTCCCGCTCGGCCCGCGCCGCCGCGGAGCGGGCCTCCTCGAGCTCCTGCTTCGCAACGGAGAGCCGAGCGATCGCCCCGCGCTCGCGCTGCCACCGGGCTTCCAGCGCGTCGAACTCTGCCTGCCATTCGGCCCGCTCCTCCTCGATCCGCCGGACGCGCTGCCGCGCGTCCTCGGTGACCTCGTCCCGGAGCGCCTCTCGCTCGATGTCGAGTTGCGTCATCTTCCGCCGGACGACGTCGATCTCGGGCGGCATCGAGTCGATGGCGATGCGCAGCCGGGCGGCCGCCTCGTCGAGCAGGTCGATGGCCTTGTCGGGCAGGAAGCGGTCGGTGAGGTACCGGTCGGACAGCGTTGCCGCGGCGACGATCGCGTCGTCGGTGATCCGGACGCCGTGGTGGACCTCGTAGCGCTCCTTGAGCCCGCGCAGGATGCCGATGGCGTCGGCGGCCGACGGCTCGCCCACCGTCACCGGCTGGAAGCGCCGCTCGAGCGCGGCGTCCTTCTCGATGGAGCGGTACTCGCGCAGGGTCGTCGCACCGATCATCCGCAGCTGGCCGCGGGCGAGCATCGGCTTGAGCATGTTGGCGGCGTCCATCGCGCCCTCGGCGCCGCCGGCGCCGACCACGGTGTGGAGCTCGTCGATGAAGGTGACGATGCGGCCGTCGCTCGCCTCGATCTCCTTGAGCACGGCCTTGAGCCGCTCCTCGAACTCGCCGCGGTACTTGGCGCCGGCGACCATCGCCGTGAGGTCGAGCTGCACGAGGCGCTTGTCCTTCAGCAGGTTGGGGACGTCGCCCTCGACGATGCGCCGCGCCAGCCCTTCGACGATCGCGGTCTTGCCGACGCCGGGCTCCCCGATGAGCACCGGGTTGTTCTTGGTCCGGCGCACGAGCACCTGGATGACGCGGCGGATCTCCTCGTCGCGACCGATGACCGGGTCGAGCTCGCCGGCGCGGGCGCGGGCGGTGAGGTCGACGGCGTACTTCTCGAGCGCCTCGTAGGTCTGCTCGGGATCCTGGGAGGTGACGCGCTGGGCCCCGCGGACCTCCTTGAGCGCGTCGAGGACCGCCGCCCGCGACACGCCGGCGTCGGCGAGGACCTTCCCGACGGTCCCGCTCGACTCGGCGAGCGCGATGATCAGGTGCTCGACGGAGACGTACTCGTCGCCGAGCGCGCGCATCTCCTCCTCGGCGGCGTCGAGCACCTTCACCAGCGACTGCCCGAGGCGGGGGGTGCCGGTGGCGCCGTACGCGGTGGTCATCCCGTCGAGGACGGCACCGTTGGCGTTGCGCAGGGCCGTCGGGGTGACCCCGAGCCTCGCGAGGAGCGGGAGGACGACGCCGTCGGACTGCTCCAGCAGCGCGGCGAGCAGGTGCGCGGGAGCCACCTCCGTGTGGTGGCGCTCCTGCGCCAGGCCGGCGGCGCGCTGGAGCGCCTCGGTCGACTTGCGGGTCATCCGGTCCAGGTCCACCGCGGGTACCTCCTCTCGTCGTCGACGTGTCGGCGCGGATGCCCTCGATGCTACGAACCGGGGGTCCGCACGTCCCGTGGTCGACGAGCCGCCGGCGCAGGCAACCTGCGCCGACATGACGCACCCTCCCCGTGGGGCTGCGTGTGTTCTCGTTGCTTCTCGAGTGGTACCGTTCGTCGGGCACGACCGGAACCCGGGGGGACGTCCGTGGCCGACCGCATCACCGCCGACCCGGCCGCCCTCGACGCGCTCACGCGGGAGGGGCTCGCCGCCGTCCGCGACGCGGAGGCGGACGTGGCCCGCTACGCCGACGCGCTGCGCACCTACACCGCCGCGCCGGCGGACGGCTCGATCGCCCCGGAGGTCCGCTCGCTGGAGGGCCGCGTCACGGAGGTGCTCGACGAGGTGGCCCGTCTCGACCGGGCGCCGGCGGCGTTCGCCGACGCGCTGCGCAACCTGGACCGACACGCCCCTCTCACCCCCACCGATCGGCGCTGGCGCTCGACCCTCGACGCGGCGCTGCTCGACGAGCTCGTCCGGCTCCGGCTGGAGCATCCGCTGGCCGACGAGGTCACCCTGTGGGGGAGGACCACCGCCGGCGCGGCGGCCCTCGCCGCCGTCCGCGAGGCCCTCGGGGCCAGCCGGACCGGTGTCGGGCGGCGCCACCTCACACGCATCGAGGGTGCGGTCGTGGGGCTCCGGCCCGAGCAGGTGGACGCGGTCCTCGCGGGGTTGACCGACGACGAGCTCGCCCGGCTCGGCGCCGCGCTCGACCGCGACTGGTCCGCGCTCTCCGGGTGGGACCGGGCGCGGAGCCACACGTTGCTGACGGCCTTCACGAGCGTCGCGTCGCTCGCCCAGGTCCGTCGCCTCGCTCGCCACACCGCCCTGCTCGACCCGGACCCGCGGACCGTCGCACGGTGGGTCTCGACGGGCCCGGCGGCGGAGCGGGCGACCCTGCGCCTCGGCTACCGACCGGTCGACGGCGTGCTCTGGGGCGAGGACCCCGCGGACCGGATCTCGGTGCGGGCCGTCGACCAGGGGGACCTCGGTGACTGCACGCTCATGGGCACGCTCCTCGCGCTCGCCGACCGCGCCCCGGCGGTGCTCGCCCGGGCGATCCGGCCCAACGCCAACGGCACCGTGACCGTGTCGTTCGCCAGCGGCGCGCAGGTGACGGTGACCCCCGACCTGCCGGTGCGCGCCGGTGACGCCGGGACGGTCTTCGCGCGGGTCGGGGAGGAGACGCTGCTGGGACCGGCGCGGTGGCCGCTGCTGGTCGAGAAGGCCTGGGCCCAGCACGAGGGCGGCTGGGACCGGATCGCCGACCGCGCCGTCCGCGACCCGCTGGTCGCCCTGTCGGGCGCGGAGGTGGAGACCATCGCCGTGCACGCGGAGCCGGAGGATGCCTGGACCGCCACGCGCCTGCGCGCCCTCCTCGACCGCGGTCCGGTCCTGCTCAGCACCTACGCCGAGCACGACGCGGCCAGGCTCGGCATCGAGGCCGCGGCGTTCCGTGACGGTCGGATCGCGCCCTCGCACGCCTACCACCTGGTCGACGTCGAGGGGGACGAGGCCTGGCTCGCGAACCCCTGGGACGGCGGGGCCGCCCTGGTCCGGCTCCCCCTCGCCGAGCTGCGCCGCGTCACGGCCTTCGCGGACGTGGCGGCCGTCGGCGACGCCCGCCCGGCGGACCGCCGGCGCGCGTCCCGCCGGCGTCGGCGCCCCGACCGGGACCGGGACTGACCCCCGAGCGGCCCAGATCGCGACCCGCGTCGCCCGGCGGCCGCGTCCAGCCGGCCCGGTGACGGACTACCGCTCGGGCGAGCGAGCGCGTACCCTCCTCCACGCGCCGCTCGCGTGACGTGCTCGACGGCGGCGCGGTCGGCATCCACCGGCACGGCCCCGACGGGGTCCGGGCGCTCCCGGAGTCCACGGGAGCCGCCGCGGGTGGGCCGCGGACCCGGTCCGGCCTCACTGCGCCGGCACGGTCCCGGTCCCGCCACCGGACGGCCACCGACCTGCTCCCCCGCACGTCGAGCGTCGCGGCAGCGGAAGGCCGCGACGACTGCGAGGTCACGTTGGCGCGTGGCCGCGCGTGCAGCCCGCACCGCCCGCGCAGGAGCGCGGACGACCAGGACGGATCGACGATCAGCACCGACCGCACCCCCGGCTCGACGGACGGCGCCCGACGCCTGCCCGTCGGACCCGACCTCGACGCGCTCGTGCAGGACCACCTCGACGGCCTCGCGGCCGAGGAGGACGCGGCCCTGCTCGCGGCCAACGCCCCGCTGTGGGCCGACTCGCTCGGACGGCTCCTCGCCGAGCTCGACCAGACCCTCGGTCGGCTCCGCGCCACCGTGCACGGCCCCGAGCGCGAACTCGTCCTGGCCGACTTCGAGGAGGAGCGCGAGCGCATCCTCGGCCAGCTCGCCGAGCTCGGGCACGCCCCGGCGGACGGGGGCGCCGGCAGCCCCAGGGGTCGCCGCGAGGAGACCCCGGTCGTGCAGGCGGAGGTCCCGGCGGTGCCACGCCCGCCCGGCACGGTGCAGCTGCAGCTCACGTTCGCGGAGGGGCAGGTCCTCGCCTGGGCCGCCGGCGAGGGCACCGAGGCCGAGGACCGCGACGCCGTCCTGACCCGCCTCGAGAAGGCCGGTGCCGGTCGGGAGGTGTGGACCGAGCACGCGCCCGTCACGCTCCCCGGCGGGGTCACGGCGCCGGCGGTCTCCGCGCCGTTCGCGGTGACGCTCGGGTGGCTGGTGTCCGTCGGTGCCGGCGACGCCGACCCGGACCTGGCCCCCAGCGCCACCTGGCTCGGCCGCGCCGCCGCCACCGCGGTCCGCATGGTCGCCCAGGGTCGGATGGTGCCCCAGCTGTCCAAGGAGGCACCGGGCAAGGGCGGGGACGCGCGCTTCCGGGTGACCTGGGAGCCGGCCCTCATCGACGAGGACGTCCTGCAGTCGCTGACCCAGGCCATGCCGGGGGCGGTGGCCGCGCTCGAGAAGCGTCCCGACGCGACGGCCACGACGCGTGCGGTGCTCGGCGCCTGCATCGACCTGATCTGTGGCGACGCCGCGGGCCGGATCGAGGTCCCAGCGGCCCCGCCGCGGCCCCGCTCGGCGAGCGACACGGCCGAGACGTTCCTCGCCCGGATGAACGGCACGCCGTTCGACGGGCCGGCGAACCACGGCGGCGAGCTCGCACGCGACCTGCGCCGCTGGGCCCGCTCGGTGCTCGGCGTGAACCAGCAGCGCCTGGTCGTGGAGCTGCGCCCGCCGGACTCCTCGGAGGCCTGGCACCTGCGCACCCTCACCGCGACCGGCCGCCGCAAGTTCGAGCCGGTCGACGGCGCGATGTCGAAGATGAGCGAGGGGAAGCGCGAGCACGTCAAGGCCGAGCTCGACCGGCTCGAGACCCTCTACCAGCCCCTCCTGCGGGTGAAGGGCGAGCGGCGCGGCGAGGTCCTGCTCGGCCAGGACGAGGCGTGGGAGCTCATGACCGAGATCGGCCCGCGGCTCGTCGCGGCCGGGTTCGACGTGCGCGTCCCGCCGCTGAGGACCAAGAAGGCCACCCCGGGGCTGAAGCTCACCTCCTTCGGCAGCGAGGGCGAGGCCGCGGTCGGGTCCCGCCAGCTCACGGCCGTGCAGTGGTCGGCCGTGTTCGACGACGTCGAGCTCACCGTCGAGGACATCCGGCGCCTCGCCGGCGAGTCCCGCCCGCTGGTGAAGTCGCACGGCCGCTGGGTCGAGGTCGACAAGGCCGACCTCGAGGCGGCCGCCGCCGCGCTCGCCGAGCGCGCCGAGCAGAAGGAGCTCACCGGCGCGCAGATGCTGCGCTACGCCCTCGGGCTCGAGGACGCCCCGCTCCCCGGCGGCGTCCAGCTCGACGGGACCGGCTGGGCCTCCGACCTGCTGCGCGCCGCGACCTCCATCCCGGAGGAGCCCCCGACCGAGCTCGACGGGTTCGAGGGCAGGCTGCGCACCTACCAGGCCGACGCGGTCGCGTGGCTCGAGTTCCTCCACGGGGCCGGCCTCGGCGGCTGCCTCGCGCTCGACATGGGCCTCGGCAAGACCCCGACCCTGCTCGCCCACCTGCGCGCGACCCGGCCGGCCGACGGGACCCCCGACCTGGTCATCGCGCCGCCCGCCGTGGTCGGCAACTGGGCGTCGGAGGCGAAGCGCTTCGTGCCGGACCTCCGCGTGGTGGTCCACCACGGGCAGAACCGCGCCGACGTGGCGGACTTCGCGACGGCGTTCCACGGCGCCGACCTCGTCATCACCACGTACGGCACCGCCGTGCGTGACGTGGACGGGCTCGCCGACATGGACTGGGGCAAGGTCGTCCTCGACGAGGCCCAGGTCATCAAGAACCCCGCGTCCGAGACGGCCCAGCAGCTCCGCCGGCTCGAGGCCCACACCCGCATCGTGCTCACCGGCACCCCGATCGAGAACGGCCTCGGCGACCTCTGGGCGCTGATGGACTTCGTCAACCCGGGCCTCGTCGGTGACCGCGCGACCTTCGTCGCGCAGCTCGGCAAGGTGCGGGAGGGCTCCGGCTCCGCCGAGCAGGCGCTGCGCACCCTCAACGGCGTGCTGGTGTTCCGCCGCACCAAGTCGGAGCCGGCCATCGCCGCCGAGCTGCCGGACCGCATCGACGAGCTCGACCACTGCCCGATGACCCCGGAGCAGATCGGTCTCTACCAGGCGGTGCTCGACGAGCTCGTGCTCGAGCAGGAGTCCGACGGGGAGACGCGCAAGGGCGCCGTGCTCGCCGCCATCACCGCCCTGAAGCAGATCTGCAACCACCCGGCCGCGTACACCGGCGAGGAGGGGCCGCTCGCCGGTCGCTCCGGCAAGCTCGCGCGGCTGGAGGAGATCCTCGAGTCGGTGTTCGAGTCGGGCGAGCGGGCGCTGATCTTCACGCACTTCGCGTCGTGGGGTGAGCGCCTCTCCACCCACCTGTCCGAGCGCTTCGGGATGCCGATCTCCTGCTACCACGGCGGGCTCGCCCGCGGGGCCCGCGACCGGATGGTCGCGGAGTTCCAGGCCGGCGAGGGCCCGGGGGCGCTCGTGCTGTCGCTGAAGGCCGGCGGCACGGGGCTGAACCTGACCGCCGCGAGCCACGTCGTGCTCTACGACCGCTGGTGGAACCCCGCCGTGGAGGACCAGGCCCGCGACCGCGCGTGGCGCATCGGCCAGACCCGGATGGTCATCTCGCACCGCCTGGTCTGCCCCGGGACCGTCGACGAGCGCGTCGAGGAGGTCGTGGCCGGCAAGCGACGCATCGCCAACATGGTCCTGCCGGAGTCCTCGACCGTCGGTGACCTCGACGCCGCCCAGCTGCGCGCCGCGCTCGGCATCGACGAGAGCGCGCTGCTGACCGAGGAGGACCTCGACACGACGAGCACGGGAGACGCCGCGTGAGCCGCCGCAGACGCCGCAACCGCAACCGCAACGAGGGCGGGAACCAGAACCAGCAGTCGCAGCAGCAGGGCAACCGGCAGCGCCGGACCCAGCAGCGTGACGACCGTGCTGCCCAGCTCGCGGCGTTCTGGGGCGACCCCGAGAAGCTCCCGGAGCCGAGCACCGAGATCCGCATCACCGACGACCCGGCGGCGGTGGTCCGCAGCCTCGGCCCCGCCCCGCTGACCGGGCACGAGGCCATCTCGCAGCACTACTTCGCGGCGATCTACGACCGCGCCGTGACGACCGCCGGCGCGCTCGCGGCCGCCGGTGGGCTCATCGAGCCCGACGACCTCGCCGAGGAACTCGGGCGGCACGACGACGAGGACGAGTGAGGGCTCGCCCGGCCGGGGAGAGGGAGCCGGTCAGCCGGTCTGGCGCTCGAGGAACCCCGCCGGCGGCCGTCGCACCTTGGCCTGGCGCACACCCGATCCGGAGGCGGTGCGGCGCTTGACGGTCGGGTGGACCTCGACCTCGCGTCCCGTCGCCTTGACGAGCTGGAACCGGCCGTCGCCCTCCGCGGGCCGGGCCTCGACGCGGGTGGCGAGCGTGCGGACCATCTCCTCGAGCTCGCCGATGCGCCGACGGGCGGACTGGAGCTGCTCCCCCATCTCCATGACGGCCTGCACGCCGGCGAGGTTCAGCCCCCGCTCCTGGGTCAGCACCTGGATGAAGCGCAGCCGGTCGACGTCGGCGCGGCTGTAGCGGCGGGTGCCGCCTTCGGTCCGCGCCGGCCGGATCAGGCCCTTGCGCTCGTAGGCGCGCAGCGTCTGCGGGTGCATGTCGGCGAGCTCGGCGGCCACCGAGATCACGTAGACCGGCGACTCGTAGTCGGGGTCGGAGCGGTCACCGAAGACGTGGTCGGCCCCGCCGCCGGCGTGGGCGGCGTCGTCGCGGGGCGCTTCGTCGGTCACGTCGCTCACCTCGTGCGGTCGAGCAGGGCGCGGTCCCGCGCCTCGGTGTCGTCGTGCTCGGCCAGCTGGACGAGCAGGTCCTTCTGCTTGCGGGAGAGGCGGGACGGCACCTCGAGCCGCACGGTCACGAGCAGGTCTCCGGGCTTGCCGTTCCGGCCGGGACCGCCTCGGCCGCGCACCCGGAAGGTCCGACCCGACTGGGTGCCGGCGGGGACCTTCATGGTCGTCGTGTCGCCGTCGGGGGTCGGGACGGTGAGCTTCGTGCCGAGCGCGAGCTCGGCGAACGTCACCGGGACCTCGAGGGTCACGTCGTCGCCGCGGCGGCCGAAGATCGGGTGCGCCTCGACGTGCACGCGCACCAGCACGTCCCCGGGCGGACCACCGTGCTGGCCGGGGCCCCCGCGCCTGGGCACGCGGATCGTGGCGCCGTCCTTCACGCCGGCGGGGATCCGGACCGTGAGCTGCCGGGGCTTCACGACCCGACCGTTGCCGGAGCAGGTCGGACAGGGCGTGTCGATGCGCTGGCCGCGGCCGGCGCAGGCGGGACACGGCTGGGCCATCGAGAACGGCCCCTGGTCGGTGACGACCTGGCCACGCCCGTCGCAGGTGCCACAGCGCGTCGGCGTCGTGCCGGGCGCCGCGCCGGAGCCGTTGCAGGTGTCGCAGGCCCCGTCGCCGGTGACCCGCAGCGTGGTGCGCACGCCCGCGAGGGCGTCCTCGAACGAGAGGTGCACGTCGGCGCGCAGATCGGCGCCCTTCGCGGGGCGGGGCCGGCCGGGGCCGTACCCGAAGCCACCGCCGCCCGCGCCGGCGGCGTCGCCGAAGATCGTGCGCAGCAGGTCGCCGAGGTCGCCCTGGGCGGCGCCGCCGCCGGGGAACCCGCCGAACCCACCGGCACCGCCGAACCCCTGCCCGAACCCCTGCCCGAACCCTTGGGCGCCGAGCCGGCGCAGGTCGTCGTACTCCTTGCGGGTCTGCTCGTCGCCGAGCACCCGGTAGGCCTCACCGACGTCCTTGAAGCGCGCCTCCGCCGCAGCGTCGTCCGGGTTCGCGTCCGGGTGGTTCTCGCGGGCGAGCTTCCGGTAGGCCTTCTTGATCTCCTCGGCGGAGGCGTCCTTCGACACGCCGAGGACGGCGTAGTAGTCCTTGTCGAGCCACTCGCGCTGGGGTGCCACGGTCACCTCCTCCCTGGGGTCGTGCCGGCGGTCGTGCGGGTCACTGGGCGACGCTGACCATGGCCGCGCGCAGGACGCGGCCGCCGAGCTCGTAGCCGGGCCGCAGGACCTGCGCCACGGTCGGCTCGTCGACGGGCTCGTCGGCGGCGACCTGCTGGACGGCCTCGTGGCGCTGCGGGTCGAACGGCACGCCGGCCTGGTCGATGCGGGTCAGGCCGGCGGCCTGCAGCACCTCGACGAGCTTGCCGTGGACCATCGTCACGCCCTTGCCGAGCCCCTGGTCCTCGCTCGCCTCGGCCGCGTCGAGCGTTCGGTCGAAGTCGTCGAGGACCTCGAGGAGGCGGCCGGCGAGGTCGGCCGTGCCTGCGCTCCTCATCGCGGCCTGCTCGCGCAGCATCCGCTTGCGGTAGTTCTCGAACTCGGCGCGGGCGCGGCGCAGGTCGTCGAGGTACGCGTCGCGGTCGGCCTCGGCGGCCGTGAGCTCGGCGAGGAGCTCCTCGCGGGAGCGGGGGTCCTCGGCCGCGAGCACGGCCCAGTCGGGCTCGTCCGCGCCGGCGGTGGGCTCGTCGTCCTCGCGGGGCGCCTGGGAGGTCGCCTCGACCTCCGAGGAGTCGGCCCCGCCGTCGGCCGGGGTGGCGGCCGGGGTGGCGGCGGGGGGGTCGGCGGGAGCGCCGGCCTGGGGATCGGCCTGCGGGGTGGGCTCGTCAGCGGCGCCACCGGACGCGTCGGGCGCGTCGGGCGGCGTGGCGGGGGCCTCGTCGGCGAGCTGGTCGCTCATCGGTGGGGTCCTGGTCGAGGTGGGCGGGGTGGCGGCGGGGCGATCGAGCGGACCGGTCAGGTCGCTGGCCGGGAGCGCGACGCCGGCGGCGCGTGCCTCCCGGGTGGGTGCACGGCGGCCGCCGGCGCGCGCGTGTGGGTCACTGGGTGCGGACCTCGATGCGGCGCGGCTTGGCCTCCTCGGCCTTGGGCACCGCGATGGTCAGCATCCCGTCGCGGTAGGTCGCCTCGACGCCGTCCGGGGCGACCCGGTCGGGCAGGCGCACCGCGCGGTGGAACCGGCCGAAGTGGCGCTCGACGCGCCGGAACGACTCGGTGTCCTGCTCGCGGTAGAAGCGTCGCTCACCGCTGACGGTGAGGACGTTCTCCTCGAGCGACACCTCGACGTCGTCGGCGGAGACGCCGGGCAGCTCCACGTGCAGCGTGAAGCCGTCCGCGGTCTCCTCCACGTCGAGGGCCGGCGCCCACGCGCCGGCGGACGCGACCGACCGGGTGCCGAGCGTCTGACGGAACAGGCGCTCGACCTCGTCGGACAGGGACGCGGCGTCGCGCATCGGGTCCCAGCGGGTCAGGGTGTTCATCGGGTGGACCTCCTCTCGGTGGTCGGATCGGGTGTTCGGTGGGGTGGTGCGGCGGATGCGACCGGCCGGCGCCGGGCGGCGCCGGCGGCGAGCTCAGCTCGCGGCGTCCTGGTCGTCGCCCTCGTCGACGATCTCGGCGTCGACGACCTCGTCGTCGGACGGGGCCGCACCCTCGGCGCCGGCGGCGGTGTCCCCGCCGGCGTCCTTGTAGATGGCCTCCGCCAGCGCCTGGCTCTTCGACGCGAGCGCCTCCATCTTCTCCTTGACGGCGGCGTCGTCGTCGCCCTCCAGGGCGCTCCGGAGGTCGGACACGGCCTGCTCGAGGTCGGCCTTCAGCGCCTCGTCGAGCTTGTCGCCGTGGTCCTTGACGGTCTTCGACGTCTGGTACGCGAGCCCGTCGGCCTGGTTGCGCAGCTCCGCGGCCTCGCGGCGCCTCGCGTCCTCGGCGGCGTGCGCCTCGGCGTCCTTGATCATCGTCTCGATGTCGTCCTTCGGCAGCGCCGAGCCGCCGGTGATCGTCATCGACTGCTCCTTGCCCGTGCCGAGGTCCTTGGCGGAGACGTGCACGATGCCGTTCGCGTCGATGTCGAAGGTGACCTCGATCTGCGGGACGCCGCGGGGCGCCGGCGGGATGTCGGTGAGCATGAACTTGCCGAGCGACTTGTTGTCTCCGGCCATCTCACGCTCGCCCTGCAGGACGTGCACCTCGACCGACGGCTGGTTGTCGTCGGCGGTGGTGAACACCTCGCTGCGCTTGGTCGGGATCGTGGTGTTGCGCTCGATGAGCTTGTGGGTCACGCCGCCCTTCGTCTCGATGCCGAGCGAGAGCGGGGTGACGTCGAGGAGCAGCACGTCCTTCACGTCGCCCTTGAGCACGCCGGCCTGCAGCGCGGCGCCGACCGCGACGACCTCGTCCGGGTTGACGCCCTTGTTGGGCTCCTTGCCGCCGGTCAGCTCCTTCACGAGGTCCTGCACGGCGGGGATGCGGGTCGAGCCACCGACGAGGATCACGTGGTCGATGTCACCGAGCGACACGCCCGAGTCCTTGATGGCGTCATTGAAGGGGCCGCGCAGCCGGTCGAGCAGGGCCGCGGTCAGCTCGTTGAACTTGGCGCGGGAGAGCGTCTCCTCGAAGTGCAGCGGGCCGGCGTCGGTGGCCGTGAGGAACGGCAGGTTGACGCTGGTCGACTGCGAGGAGGAGAGCTCGATCTTGGCCTTCTCGGCGGCCTCCTTGAGGCGCTGCATGGCCATGCGGTCGGCCGAGAGGTCGACGCCGTGGTTGGCCTTGAACGTCTGGACCATCCAGTCGATGAGCACCTGGTCCCAGTCGTCACCACCGAGCTGGGCGTCGCCGTGGGTGGCCTTGACGTCGAACACGCCCTCGGCGATCTCGAGCACCGACACGTCGAACGTGCCACCCCCGAGGTCGAACACGAGCACGGTCTGCTCGTCGTCCTTGTCGAGGCCGTAGGCGAGGGCCGCGGCGGTCGGCTCGGCGACCAGGCGCAGCACCTCGAGGCCCGCGATCTCGCCGGCCTCCTTGGTGGCCTGCCGCTGGGCGTCGTCGAAGTAGGCCGGGACGGTGATCACGGCCTGGGTGACGTCCTCGCCGAGGTACGCCTCCGCGTCCCGCTTCAGCTTCATGAGGATGCGGGCCGAGATCTCCTGCGGCGTGTAGGTCCTGCCGTCGACGTCGTCGGTCCGCCAGTCCTCGCCCATGTGGCGCTTGACCGAGCGGATCGTGCGGTCGGGGTTCGTGATCGCCTGGCGCTTGGCGACCTCGCCGACGAGCACCTCGCCGTTCTTGGAGAACGCCACCACGGAGGGGGTGGTGCGGGCGCCCTCGGCGTTGGCGATGACGGTGGGCTCGCCACCCTCGAGGACGGAGACGACCGAGTTGGTCGTCCCGAGGTCGATGCCGACTGCCTTGGCCATCGTCGTGCGCTCCTGTGAGGTCGGGTGCGTGCTGCGGTGCGTGTGCTGTGGAGGTCTGGGGGCGGCGCCATCGGAGGGCGCGCGTCGGTGAGCCATGATGGGCGGCCGGGGTTCGTCGCGCAACCCTCTGCCGACCATGACGCGCAGAAGACCTGAGCCGTATCGGCTCAGGTCTTCTGTACCCGGGCTCGGGTCGCGCGCCGCTGCACCCTAGGGACGAGCATCCGGAAGATCCGCACCAGCCCGAACAGGTCGTCGCGGGTCGTGTTCGCCACCACGACGGCCTCGTCCCGGGCCAGGGCCACGACCTTCGCCCGGCCCATGCGGGTCGGCGTGGGCTCGCCCTGCGCCCGCCAGGTCCGGCCACCGTCGCGGGTCACGTGCGGCTGCACCAGCCACTCGTGCTCGCCGCTGCCCGAGAGGTCCTGCGAGGCCACGGCGACCAGCGCGCCCTCACCGGCGACCGCCACGTCGACGATCCACGGCTCCCCCGGCGCGACGACGTCCCCGATGCGCCCCCAGGTCACGCCGTCGGCGAGCGCGAGCCAGCCGGCGCGGCGCAGGACACGGAGGTCGTCGAGCCCGCGCTTGGCGAGCGAGCGGACCGCAGCGCGCTGACGCGCGCGAACACGTGGTCGACATCGTCGCACCCCCGCCCGGGCGTTGCCGCGCACGGACCGGCACGACGACGCCCCCACCGGCGGCGGGGGCGTGCGTTCGGCCGGCGCACCACGGGGTGCGCGCAGCCGATCAGTGGTGGTCGTCGACCGGCGGGTGCTCGACCTGCTTCTCCCACCGGCGCGAGACCGGCCGGCCGCGGAACGTCAGCCGCTCGTCGCCCCAGAAGTCGAGCATCAGGGCGAACGGCGCGAGGACGAACACCAGCGCGAGGAAGATCTGCCAGCGCTCCACGGAGGCCTCCAGCGGGGGCGGGTCGGGCGGACGGTGCGGGTCGGAGCCTACCGCCGGCGGCGCAGCACCCCGGCACCGAGCATGGCCAGCACACCCAGGCCGGCGAGACCGCCACCGGTCCGCGGCAGGTCGACGCCGCGTGCGCCGGGGTCGACGCCCGGGGCCACGTTGCCGTCGCCACCGCCGCCGGGGGTCGTCCCGACCCCGCCGCCGCCGGCACCCGAGCCGGCGCCGTCACCGGCGGCACCGAGGCGGATGACCGCCTCGTCGGTGCCGAGGAACGCGTTGCGAGGCTCCGAGAGCCGGATGGCGAAGGACTCGACCTCGTCGCGGTCGCGGCCCTCCGGCAGCAGCCGGACCTGCAGCGCGGTCGCGGTCTCGCCCGGGCGGAACACCAGCTCGCCCTGGGCGGCCTCGTAGTCCTCGCCGGCCGTGGCGGACCTGTCCTCGGTGAAGAAGCGGACGGCGACCGTCTTCCCGGAGGCGTCGCGGAGGCGGACCGGGATCGTCAGCACGTCACCGTCACGCGTGAGGGCGGCGGGGTCGAGGTCGACGATGACGGCCGGGTCGTCGTCCAGGATGGTGATGACGCCGGTGTCGTTGGCAGGGTCGACCTCGGCGTTGTCGGCGCCGGTGAGGACGAGGAGGACGGTCTCGTCCGGCTCGTCGAGGTCGTCATCGATGGTCGGGACGCGCACCTCGACCTCGGTCACGCCGGCGGGGATCCGGACCTGCCCGGACGTCGGCGGAACGTCGGCACCGACCACGGCGGTGTCGGAGCGGACCTCGTAGGTGAAGGTGATGTCCTTGCCGGATTCGCGGTCGAGGGTGATCGGGACGACGGCCGTGCCCCCCTCGGTCACCTCGACGTTGGACGGGCCACCGAGCGAGATGCCGAGCGGCGCCGGCGAGCCGACGCGGACCAGCGACAGCGGGTCGTCGTCGATGATGGTGCCGGTGCCCGTGCGCGCACCGAGGGACTCGGGCAGCACGGCCACGTCGCCGGCGACCTCCTGCAGGACGATCTCGAAGGTCTCGTCGAACTCGTCGAGGTCGTCGTCGTTCACGACGACCTGGAGGCTCGTCGAGGAGCGGCCGGCTGGGATGGTCACCGAGCCCTGCAGCGGGGGCTCGTAGTCCCCGCGGCCGAGCGGCAGGTCGCCACCGCCGGCGGCGCTGGACTGCGACGACGAGGTGGCCGTCCCGTCCTGGTTCACGAGGTCGATCGTGACGTCCTCGTCGACGGGACGGGAGAGGCTGATGGTGAAGGTCGCGACCCGCAGCGGCACGCCTTCGGAGACCATCACGTCGTCGATCGTGACGATCGGCAGCGGCACCTCGGGGAAGACCGACGGCAGCGTGGCGGAGCCCTCGAGGGCGTTGCCGTGCTGGTCGGTGTAGGGGGCGCCGGTGGGCGTGTAGGTGATCGTCGCCGACTCGAGCGCCGAGGTGTCGACGGTGAGGGTCCGGCTGCCGCCGGAGCCCTCCACGGCGGTGACCCTCGCGGTGCGGTCGTCGCCGTCGGGGAAGGTGATGGTCCAGTCGGCGGGACGGTCGGTGCCGGCCACGGACTCGGTGAACGCCACGACGACGGTGGTGCCGTCGGCCTGCGCCGAGTCGACGCGCGGGACGACCTGGTCGAGGTCGTAGACGGCGCTGTCGGCGCCCTCGGAGACGTTGCCGGCCGGGTCGACGGCGACGGCGTACAGCGTCGAGCGGCCCGAGGGCAGGGTGCCGGTGCGGATCTCGGCCGCGCCGCCCTCGGCGACGCCGGAGCCGACCTGCTGGTCGCCGTCGGTCCAGCCGGCCTCCCCGTCGGTCTCTCGGAACAGGCGCACGGTGTGCCCGTCGGTCACGTCCTCGACGCGGACGACGGGGCGCTCGTCGTTGCCGAACACGACCTCGTCGGCGGCCTCGCCGGCGATCGCGGTGATGGTCGGCACGACCGGCGGGATGAGGTCCTTGGCCTCCGCCTCGCGGCGGGTCTGGTTCGGGTCGAGGGACCAGCCGTTGAGGTCGAAGTAGGTGGGGCTGGCGGTCCCCTGCGCGGGGAAGAAGGCGATGACCGGGGTCGCGTCCTCGCCGAGCGGGCTGCGCAGCCGCAGCACGCGGCGCGCGGAGGTCCCGCCCTCGACGGCTGCGACGAGACCGCGCTCCCCGTCGACGAGCCACGCGGTCGGGTCCTGGACGGGCCGCGGGTAGGTCACGACCTCGTTGAACAGGACGAGGACCTCGGTCGGGGAGATGACGCCGTACCCCTCGACGAAGGGGCGGACCTGGTCGACCTCGACGACGTTGGACCGGGCGGTGACCTCGCCACCGTCCTGCCGGACCGTGATCTCGAGCGCCACCCCGGTGGCGCGCTCGTCGACGAGGGCGGGAGCGAGCTGGAACGAGCCGAGGAGGTTGCCGTCGTCGTCGGCGCGGAGCTTGCGCTCCTCACGCGCGTCGCGGTCGCGGGTGTCGAGCCGCATCCCGACCTCGGCGCCCGACGCGTCGGTGAAGACGAGGAACCCGGACACGATGCTCGCGTTCGGGTCGATCGTGCCGCCGAAGGTGACGACGTCGGTGGTCTTGGTGCCGGGCTGGCCGGCGGGCTGGCGGAGCTCCGGAGCGGGTGGCGCGGCCGCGACGGCCGCCACGGCGACGGCCGCGAGGGTCGTGAGCACGAGCAGCAGCACGGCGGTCGTGCGTCGCAGGGGATGCATCTGTAGCTCCGGGGGCACGGGGTGGCTCAGGGGTGGAACGGCGGGGAGGGCCGCCCGCGTGTGCGGACGACCCTCCCAACGACCATGGTCACACGGCGTTACGCCGCGGGGATCCCCAGTCGGCTCGGGAGGACGTTGCCCGCCCGGTCCTCGAAGCGCTTCTTCGAGGACGGACCCTCCTGGTAGTCGTAGTTCATCGAGCTGAGGGTCACGTTGGCCGCGCCCTCCGGCAGGGTCACCTGGATGGCGTTGGTCAGCGCGGTGTGGGCCACGCTGGTCGCCTGCCAGGTCCGGGCGAAGAAGCCCGAGCCCTCGATGCCGTACCAGTCGATCGCGCTGTTGGTGCCCTTGAAGGCCGGGTCACCGCTCAGCACCTCGCTGGTCGTCACCGTCGCGACACGGCCGCTCTTGGTGAAGTTCTGCAGGCCCGGCGCGGTCAGGTCGACCGTGAGCTTCTTGGTCAGGATCGGCGAGACGTTCGCCGCCCTGTCCAGGACCCGGACCTCGATCACGTGCTCCGTGCCGTCCGCGAAGGTCGCCGGGACGGTGACGTCCACGGTGACGGTCGGGCCGTCCTGGGTCTTCACGGCGGAGCCGCGCTGGACCCCGTCGAGGAACACCTGGACGGTGTCGCCCTGCAGGACGTTGGCCACCTGGAACGGCACGGTGCCGGTCCGGTTGGTCCAGTAGGACGACGACTGCTCGATCCGCTCGTTGACCCGGTTGAGGACCGGGAGGTCCGGAGCGATGCGGTCGACGATGTCGATGAGCTCGTTGGCGATCAGCTTCTGCACCTGGTCGCGAGCACGGTCACCGACGAGGTTGCCGGTACCGCCGGGCTGCCCGTTGTCGGGGGCGTAGCGGACCTGCGGCACGCCCTCGGGGCCCATGTCGGCGTTGAGGGTGAGCACCACGAAGTCCACGTGGCCGGAGCCCTGCACCGGAGCCGACTCACCCGCTCGGGCGTAGCGGAACCCGCGCGCCTCGATGACGGTGAAGTTGTCGACGTAGAACGCCAGGGGGCTGACGCCGGTCGCCGCCGGGAAGCGGACGGACTCGTTCGCGTAGACGGTGATGGTGCGCCGCGGGTTGGCGACCGACACCCCGGCCGGCGCCGAACCGGCCTCACCGGGGATGCTCTTGAAGGTCGGGGTGACGTTGTCGACGATCACCAGACCGGAGCCGTTGAGCCCCGAGACGTTGCCGGCCTCGTCACGGACCTGCACCTGCAGCCGCACGTTGGTGATCTCCGGCCCCGCCTGGTCGACGGCCTTGGAGCCCTGGAGCTGGCCGTTGACGATGCGGATGTCGGTCCCGGGCGTCAGGGGGACGAAGATGTTGCCGTTGTAGACCAGCCGGGCCGACACCACCACGCAGTCCGGGCAGGCGGTGGTGGAGCTGTTGGACTCCGTCACCGGGCCCGAGAAGGTCAGGTTGGTGCCGTTGGTCGCGACCTGCTCCTCCCCCGGCTCCGGGTCCTGGAGGAAGGTGGCCAGACCGGTGAGGACCGGCGTCACGTTCGGGATCAGACGGTCGACCTTCACCGCGGGCAGGTTGACCGGGGTCAGGTCCACGCTCGCACCGTTCCAGTCGGTGCCGCGGATGCGGATGGTCGGCGTGTAGTTGCCGTCCGCGAGCCCCGCGTAGTCAGTCTGGGCGAAGACGAGCTCGACGTTGCCGGCGGACACGTCCACCCCGCTCGGCGTGTCGAGGGTCGCCCCGATCCCGTTGAGGGTGAAGGTGGTCAGCGCACGGTCGAACGTCGCGGCGACCTGGCCGCCGCGCGCGAAGGTGGCGCGGAACGCCTGCGGCGACATCGGGTTGAACGCCCGGGGCGACAGGGAGTTGGCCTGGTAGGTCAGGTTGAGCGCCTGCTGGACCGCGATGCTGAGCGGCGCGCTGGCGCGGGCGTCGGCGGTGCCGGTGGCGACCGACTCGGCGTCACCGGTGATGCTGATGGTGCCCGCGTTGTTCGGGAAGACCGTGGTGAACGAGAAGGTCTCGGTCGCGCCGTAGGCGATGTTCTTCGGACCGCCCTCGAGCGCCGAGGAGAACCCGGCGGGGCCCGTGAGGAACGCGCGGGTCTCGATGCCCGTCAGGCCGCTGCCCGCCGCGGAGCCGCGGTTGCGGACCTGGAGGGTGACCTTGGCGTTGTTCTGCCCCGTGGTGACCGCGTTCAGGGTCGGGTTGAAGGCCCCCGCCGGACGCACGAGGGTGACGTTGAGGGTCTCGAGGACGCGCGTGGTCACCTCGAGGCCGTTGTTCGTCGACTGGGTGAAGGTGTTGCCACCGTCGGTCGACAGGAACACGTCGAAGGAGCGCCGGAGGTCCTGCGGCGGGGCGCCGACGTCACCGCGGAGGGTGAAGGTCTGCGTGCTGCCGGGGACCAGGACGCTGCCGTCGAAGAGGAGACGGTTGCCGCTCAGGCGACGGTCGCTCCAGTTCGCGGTGTCACCGTCGAGGTTGGTGACGGGCGCCGGGCCGACCACCAGGACCGCGTTCACGGGGAGCTTGGGGTCGGTGACCCCGCCCACCCCAGCCGCCGCCGGGTAGTTGACCTCGATCTGGAACAGGGCGCCGGGGGAGCCGGCGAGCTGGTCCGCGCCGGCCAGCAGGCGCGACGTGGAGGTCGGGTCCGCGGCGAAGGCCGGCAGGGCCGTAAACGCCGCGAGGAGCATGGAGAGCAGGGCCGCGAGTGCGGTGCGCCTGCGTGCGGTCTGGGTGGTCATCCGTCTCACCTCGGTGGGTGCGGGGGTCGTCGGTCCCGGCTGCGGGGGGCGGCCGGCCGGCGGTCGAGGAGTCTTTCGACGGCGAGTTGCCCGTCTCCTCCTCGGCGCCGGGCGCCGACCCGCAGGGGGGGCCGACACCGGTCAGAAGGAGGAACGCGTCGGCCCCCCGGCGGTTACGCGGTCGGGCACATCCGGGCCGCAGAGGCACGTATCCGGACCCCAGAACGGCCGTTCCGGACGCTGGCCGCACGGACAAGGGCAGAAGGTGCGCTCAGCGCCCGCTCCGCGCTGCGCCGGCCACGCCGTCGGGCATCAGCCCCCGACGGGCGCCTCGATGACGCGGTCTCCGACCCCGATGCCGCGCGCCTCGAACCACCCGAGCGGCACCTCGAGGGCTGCCCGGTAGGTCGCGCCCGGCTCGTACACCTCGCACGGGTCGGCCCGGCACACCGTCATGTCGGCGGTCGCGACGATCACCCCGGCCGCGTCGACCCAGGCGATCGACAGGTCGGTCTCGGTCCCCTTCATCCAGAAGCCGCCGGTGCGGTCGCCGTCGTAGGGGAACCACATGCCCGCGCCGGCGGGGACCCGCGGGACCTCCATCAGCCCGTGGGCCTTGCGCTCGTCGGTGTCGGCGACCCGCACGGCGACCGGGTGGGCCGTGCCGTCGGCGTCGACCACCTCGAGCAGCGTCGCCGGCCAGTCGTCGACGCTCGGGTGCAGCGGCGGCACCTCCACCGCCGTGCCCGGGGCGCCGGCGGTCGGGCCGGCACCGGGGGCGTCGGCCGGACCTCCCGTGGCGCACCCCGCCAGCCCGACGGCGGCCGCGACGAGGACCGCCGCGGCGACCGCGGCGGCGCGGGTGGACGGGACGGGGACGCGCACGCGTCCGACGCTAGCCTCGGCGAGCGCCCCCCGCGGAGGTCCCCCACCCATGAGCGAGCTCGCCGTCACCGCCATCGGCGCCGACCGTCCCGGCATCGTCGCCGCCGTCGCGCGCGTCCTGCACGAGCGGGGTGGCAACGTCCTCGACTCGGCCATGACCATCCTCGCCGGGCAGTTCGCGATCATGCTGCTGGTCGAGTCCGACGACGAGCCGGCCGTGCTGCGCGACGCGCTCACCGCCGGCGCGGGCGAGCTCGGCCTGACCGTCACGGTCACCGCGGCGGGCACGTCGAGCTCCCCGTCCGACCCGACCCACGTGCTGAGCGTCTACGGCTCGGACAAGCCCGGGATCATGGCGGGCGTCTCCGAGGTCCTCGCCGACGTGGGCGCCAACATCACCGACCTCGAGACCCGCGTGCTGTCCGCCGGCGACTCACCGGTGTACGCGATGGTGATCGAGCTCGCGACCGACGACACCGAGCGCGTCGCCGCCGCGCTCGACGACGCCTGCGGGCGGCTCGGCGTGGACCACACGCTGCGCGCGCTCGAGACGGAGACCTACTGAGTGCCGGTCCGGCCGGTCGTCCGCTACCCGAACCGGGTCCTGAAGGGACCGGCGGGCCCGGTGGGCTCCATCGGCGCGCGTGAGCGGGCGCTCGCCGACGACCTCGTCGCGTCGATGTACGACGCGCCCGGGTGCGTCGGGCTCGCGGCCCCGCAGCTCGGGGTGGCGCTGCGCGCGTTCGCGCTCGACGTGTCGGTGATGCGGAAGCCGCCGGCGGGCAACCACGGGCTCGTCGTGCTGTTCGACCCGGAGCTGCTGCTCGCGTCGGGCTCGGAGCTGGCCCGCGAGGGCTGCATGTCGGTCCCGGACTTCACCTGCGACGTCCGTCGCGCGACCGAGGTGGTCGTGCGCGGCCTCACGCCGGAGGGCGAGGTCCGGGTGGTCGAGGCGCACGGGTTCGAGGCCCGCGCCGTGCAGCACGAGCTCGACCACCTCGACGGGCTGCTGATCCTCGACCGGGTCGCCTCGGCGCGGACCGACGTGTTCCGGCGCAAGCGCTACGCCGGGCGGGGAGAGCACCTGAAGTGACACGCTGCCCGGCTTGCCGGGCTGCGACGCCACCCCCGTACACTCCCGCCACCCGTCGACCGTGAGGCCCGGCCCGTGGACGTCCACACCGTCATCACCATCTTCCGCATCGTCGGCGGCGTCGGCGTCGTCGCCGTCGTCGGAGCCCTCGCGGCGCGCCGCATCTCCTGGCTGTACGGGCTGGTGAAGCTCGCGCAGCCGATGCCGGAGCGCACCACCCGCGAGGCCGTCCGGGGCAACCTGACGTACTGGGTGACCAAGATCCTCGGGCAGGAGAAGCTGCTGCGCTGGTCGCTGCCGGGCATCGCGCACTTCTGGGTGATGTACGCGTTCTTCGTGCTGCAGACCACCCTGATCGAGGCCGCCGGCGAGATCGTCCTCGGCCCCACGTTCCAGATCCCGCTGCTCAACCGCATCGAGGTCGCGGGCGTCACCGCCTACGACGTGCTGGGCTTCACCCAGGACACGTTCATCATCCTGACCACGACGGGCATCCTGATCTTCGCGGCGATGCGCCTCGCGCAGGACCCGCGTCGCAAGGGCCGCGACTCCCGCTTCGCAGGCTCCAACCTCAACCAGGGCTGGTGGACGCTGCTGCTCGAGCTGCTCGTCGCCTGGACGCTGCTCATCGCCCACGGCGCCCGCTTCGCCCTCGACCACGCCCCCACCGAGGCGGCCTACCTGTCGAAGTGGTTCGGCTCCTACCTGGCCGGCATCGACGAGCTCACCCTCGAGTGGATCTCGACCGTGAACCTCGTCGGCCACATGGCGATCGTCGGCTACTTCCTGCTGTTCACGCTGAACTCCAAGCACCTGCACATCCTGACGATCCCGTTCCAGGAGCTGTTCGCGCTCCAGCCCAAGTCGCTCGGGAAGCTCCCGACGACCGAGATCGACATGGAGAACATGGACGAGGACACCGTCCTCGGCGTCGGCAAGCTGCAGGACTTCGGCTTCAAGGCCTACCTCGACTTCTACACCTGCACCGAGTGCGGTCGGTGCCAGTCGCAGTGCCCGGCGTGGAACACCGGCAAGCCGCTCTCGCCCAAGATGCTCATCATGGACCTGCGCGACCACCTCTACGCGCGCGGTGACGAGCTGCTGGGCAAGGCCGAGCCGGGCCCGCTCGCGGAGCTGCCGCTGGTCGGCAACGCCCCCGGCGAGGACGCCGTCATCGACTACGACGTGCTGTGGTCGTGCACGACCTGCGGCGCGTGCGTCGAGGAGTGCCCGGTCGACATCGAGCACGTCAACCACATCGTCGAGATGCGCCGCTACAAGGCGATGATGGAGTCGTCGTTCCCGGCCGAGGCCGGCGTGATGCTGCGCAACATCGAGAACGCCGGCGACCCGTGGGGCGTGGGCCAGGGCAAGCGCGAGGAGTGGACGGAGAAGCTCGACTTCGACATCCCCGTCGCCGAGCCGGGCGTCGAGCTCGCGGACGACATCGAGTACATCTTCTGGACCGGCTGCGCCGGCGCCGTCGACGACCGCTCGAAGAAGATCTCGCAGGCCACCGCGACGCTGCTGCACCAGGCCGGTGTGAAGTTCGCGATCATGGGCCGCCACGAGACCTGCACCGGCGACCCGGCGCGGCGCCTGGGCATGGAGTACCTGTTCCAGATGCTCGCCCAGACCAACGTCGAGACCCTCAAGTCGGTCGGGGCCGAGAAGAAGAAGATCGTGGCGTGGTGCCCCCACTGCTTCAACACGATCAAGAACGAGTACCCGGACTTCGACGGCAACTTCACCGTCCTGCACCACTCCGAGGTGCTGGCGCAGCTGATCGACGACGGCAACCTCGTCGCGACCAACGTCATCGACAAGCACATCACCTACCACGACCCGTGCTACCTCGGCCGCCACAACGAGGTCTACTCGACCCCGCGCAAGGTCGTCGACGCGGTCCCGGGCCTCAAGCCCACCGAGATGGGGCGCTGCCGCTCCAACGGCTTCTGCTGCGGCGCCGGCGGCGCCCGCATGTGGATGGAGGAGGACCTCGGCAAGCGCGTCAACATGGAGCGCGTCGAGGAGGCCCTCGAGCTCAACCCCGAGCTCATCTCCACCGCCTGCCCCTACTGCACCACGATGCTGTCCGACGGCGTCGCCCAGAAGGTGCAGGAGGGCGCGCTCGCCGAGGGCCAGGTCGAGGTGCTCGACATCTCCGAGGTCCTGCAGCGCGGCATGCTGCTGCCGATGGCGACGCAGGGCGTGAAGACCGACCAGGAGCCGGCCGCCCAGGCCTGAGGAGCTCTGTGTCAAGCAGCGGCGGTCATCAGGGTTCTCTGCTGGCCGCCGTGCCGTTCCGGGTCGTAGTGGGTGCCGTCTTGCCAGCAGCGCCAGATGATGCGGATCCAGGCGCGGGCGGGCCTATAGTGCGCCGCGCCAACGCCGCGGAGCCCCATTGGCGGAGGCCCGATCGGCGGAGGGGTGACGATTGACCGCGGAAACTGCTTATGGAGTCGTGGCGTTCCTGCTGACGGGGCTCATCTTCTTTGGTGTCCTGGCGCTGCTCGTGAGGCTGTGGCACCGCCGTCGTTGATGGGCGAGGTCGCTAGCACCGTCCGCAGGGCGCGTCGGACCCGTCCGCGAGGGGTCGGCAGCGCGCGTCACCCCGCCGGGGGCCGCGTCTAGCGGTCGCGGTCAAGGTGGCGGGCGTTCGCCGAGATCGTCCACCCCTGAGCTCTTGAGGCTGACGCGTCCACGTCTTCCTCCGGTGTCATCCTGGAGCGGGTCCTCGTGGTCGCTGCTGCACTTGGCAGCCGGGGCATCACGAGTCCCTACGCGCCGTTACGGAACTCGTGCCGTTCCGAACCCCGGAGGTGGTGAACGTTCATGACCAGGTCCGGGGAGTTTCAGGGAGCGTCGTCACTGTCACCGGTCGGGCGCGTCCCGAACCACCCGGCCCCGCAGAACTCCCGATGACGGACTGGGGCCACCAGCCCGCCACGCCGCGCTCCTCGGTCGTCCCGGTAGGCCCACGACACTGGTGACGCTCGCCGCGCCGGCGGTGGAACCGGACCGCCGGCGACAGCGTCCCACCCGGTCGAGACCGCCGGCCGTCGGGGCCGGGGCCGAGACCGGGGATGCCCGACCATGCGAGCCACCCACCTGCTGCGGACCGCCGCCGTGGCCTGTGCCGCTGCCCTCGCCCTGACCGCCTGCGGCGGCAGCGCCGACCCGTCGATCGGCGACGAGGACGCCGGCGCCGGCGGCGCCGGCGGCGGCATCGAGCAGAGCGCCTTCGACACCTGGGTGCTCGTCGAGGGCGTCGACGTCCCGGCGGACACGAGGATCGACCTGGTGCTGGCCCGCGAGGACGACGGCAGCATCAGCGCCGGCGGCACGGCCGCCTGCAACTCCTACGGCGGCACCGTCGAGCTCGGGGACGGCACCTTCGCGTTCGTCGACGGCATCGCGGTGACCGAGATGGCCTGCGAGGACCCGGCCCTGATGGACGCCGAGGCCACCTACCTCGGGCTGCTGCAGGGCGTGGACACCTGGGCCCTGGAGTCGCCCCGGCTGGTGCTCACCGGGCCCGACGTGCGGCTCGTCTACGAGCCGGCGGCGATGATCGGCGGGCTGGACTCCGTCTCCAGCGCGGTCTGCGTCGCGGGGACGCCCCCGGAGGAGTGCGACGACGTCATCCTCTGTGACGCCGCGACCGGCGAGTGCGACTCGGCCGCCGACTGCGAGGCGACGGCCACCTGCGACGACACCGTGTCCAGCGACGACCCGATGCCGGACCCGGTGATCGTCGTCGCCCCGGACGCCGGCGGGCGCGAGATCGTCGAGGTGGACCCGACCGTCGTCGACCCGATGCCGCTGTTCGTCCAGGGCGCCGCGGTCGACGGGGCCGAGTTGCTGCTGTTCGTCTCGGTCGGCAACCCCGCCTGCGTCGGGGTCGCCCCGGTCGAGGTGGCCGAGACCGACACCGAGGTCGTCGTGACGGTCTCGATGGGTGCGCGCGCCGGCACCGAGGGGCAGGCCTGCACGATGGAGGCGTACGAGGTCGCCGTCCCGGTGACGCTGGCCGCGCCGCTCGGCGACCGGGTGCTGCTCGACGGTTCCCGCACCGGCTGAAGCCGGTCGCACCGGGACGTGTAGGGTTGCCGCCGGCGGAGGCGGAGGGGTGTCGTGCGGGTGGCGTTCGTCGGGAAGGGTGGCAGCGGCAAGTCGACGACCGTGGGGACGGTCGCGCGGGCCCTGGCGGCATCCGGCGAGGCCACGGTCGTGCTCGACTCCGACGTCATGCCGGGCCTCGCCGGCGCGATGGGGATCGCGCCCAGCGACACCGGCATCCCGGCCGACGCGGTCGAGGAGGTCCCCGACGGCGACGGTCCCCGTTGGCGTCTGCGTGCCGGGCTGACGGCCGAGGACGCGGTCGAGCGGTACGCGCTGCGCGGACCGGACGGCGTGTTGCTGCTGCAGTTCGGCAAGCTCCGCACCGAGGGTGCGTGGTCGCTGTCCCCCTCGCTGCACGCCTTCGACCAGATCAAGCGGGAGCTGCCGGAGCAGGGCTGGCACGTGTTGGGCGACCTGCCCGGAGGCACCCGGCAACCCTTCTTCGGCTGGGCCGACTTCGCGAGCCTCGTGGCCGTGGTCGTCGAGCCGACCGTGAAGTCGTTCGTGACCGCCCGGCGCCTCGCCCGGCTGGCCGCGACGCGGCCGTCGGCCCGCGTCGTCGCGGTCGCCAACAAGGTCGAGGGTCGCGGGGACGCCGAACGCGTCGGCCGCGAGACCGGCCTCGAGGTGGTCGGTGTGGTGCCCGACGACCCGGCGGTGCGCGACGCGGACCGCGCGGGCGTTGCGCTGGCCGACCACGCACCCGACTCCCCGGCCGCTCTCGCCCTACGGTCACTCGCGGAGCACCTGCGGGAGGTCGCGCCGTGAAGGTCGTCGTGGTCGGCAAGGGCGGGTCGGGGAAGACGACCACGTCGGCCGTGCTCGCACGCGAGCTCGGCGCACGCGGTCGTGCGGTCGTGGCGATGGACTGCGACGCGAACGCCAACCTGGCGTTGTCGCTCGGGCTCGGGCTCGAGGTCGCCGAGGACGTGCTGTCGGTCCGCGAGCGGGTCGACGCCGGCGAGGAGCCGCACGTCGGCGACATCGACGAGCTCCTGCGGCGGTTCGCGCGCCCCGGACCGGACGGGTCGCGGTTCCTGGTGGCCCAGCGGATCGAGCGCCCCGGGGCCGGGTGCCCGTGCTGCGGGATGTCGCCCCAGCAGCTGCTCAACGAGCTGCCCCGCAGCGACGAGGTCGTCGTCGCGGACATGGAGGCCGGGACCGGGACCCTCACGCGCGTGGATGCCGGCGCCGTCGACGTCGCCGTCATCGTCGCCGAGCCGACCGCCAAGTCGCTCGACGTCGGCGAACGAGCACACGAGCTGGCGCTGGCGAAGGAGGTCCCGACCGTCCTGCTGGTCGTCAACCGCGTCCGCGACGCGACCGACCTCGACCAGCTGCGGGGCAGGTTCGACGGACTGCGACGCATCGTCGTGCCCGACGACCCCGCCGTCACCCGCGCCGACCGCGACGGGTCGTCCCCGGTCGACGTCGAGCCCACGCCCCCGGCCGTCTCGGCCCTGCGCGGCCTGGCGGACCTGCTCGGGGAGCCCGCCGGCTGACGTGACCGTCGGCCACCGACGGCCACGGCCGACGATGCTGCACTAGGTGACGTTCGCAGCTAGTCTCGTCGGTGGCGCGGCGAGGGAGGACGAGACGTGTGCCTGGGCATCCCCGGACAGGTCGTGGCGATCGCGGACGTCGCCGAACAGCGTGTGATCGCGCAGGTGGAGGGGGTCCGCCGCGAGGTCTCCTCCGCGCTGCTCGGGATCAGGACCCCGGACGGCGTCGTGGCGGTCGGTGACGCGAGCGGCGACGAGGCCGTGTCGGTCGGGGACTGGGTCCTCATCCACGTCGGGTTCGCGATGTCGCGGATCGACGAGGAGGAGGCGGCCGAGACGCTGAAGGCGCTGAAGATGTTCGCCGGCGAGTTCGAGCAGGAGATCGCCGAGTTCGCCGGTGACGAGTCCGGCTGGGACCCCTACGAGGCGGTCGGCTTCGTCACGCCGCACGCCGCACGGGCCGAGCGACCCGCACCGGCCGGGCCCGCCGACCCACCACGCCCCGCCCCGGCGACGCCGCGCGCCGCCCCGGCGACCCCGCGCAACGACGGTCGCCCCTGATGGTCGTCACCGTGCACCCCGAGGCCACCGCCGAACGGCTCCGACCGGCGGTCTCGCTCCTCGGCGTGCACCTGACCGCCGGGGGACGGCGTTGGCTGCTGGACCTCCTGCCCGACGACCCCGGGGCGGACGCGCCCGGGGACCGGGCGGCTGCCCTGAGCGCGGCGCTCGACGACGCCGCCGGTGACCCGGCACGGACCGTCGCGGCCCACGGCACGGCGGGCATCGGGGCCCTGCGGTCCGGGGCCGTCCCCGGCGACCTCGTCCTGACCGTCGGCCCGCCCGCCGCGACCGCCGCCGTGGGCCTCCGGCTCCGGGCGTGGGGGGTCGGCCACGTGACCCTCCCCACCGGCCCGTCCGGCCCGACCAGCCCGGTCGCCCCGCACCCGGCGGCCGAGGCCGTGCTGCCGCCGGCGCACGACCTCCGCGAGGCCGCAGAGACGCTCGCCGCGCTCGGTTCGGCGTTGGCCGCCACCCCCGCCCGGGCGGGGGTCGCGCAGACCGGGGACCGGGGCGAGGTGTGCATCACCTGCGCCGACGAGGCCGTGGTCGCCGAGGTGACCGACGTGCTCGGACCGTCCGAGGCCATGGTCCGCACCCCCGACGGGACCGTGCTGGTCGACACCACGCTGGTCGACGCGCTGCAGGTGCACGACCTCGTGCTCGTCCACGCCCGGACCGCGATCACCCAGCTCGACCCCGATCGCCGCTGACCCCGCACGATCGGTGACAGACGAGAGGCCGTAGCCATGAAGTACGTCGACGAGTTCCGCGACCCCGCCGCCGCCCGCTCGCTGGTCCGCGCCATCCACGAGGTCGCCGACCCCGCGCGGCACGTGAAGTTCATGGAGATCTGCGGCGGCCACACCCACACCATCTACCGCCACGGCATCGAGCAGCTGCTGCCCGACAGCGTGGAGCTCGTCCACGGTCCGGGCTGCCCCGTGTGCGTGATCCCGATGGGCCGCGTGGACGACGCGATCCACCTCGCGTCGCAGCCGGGCGTCGTGTTCACGTCGTTCGGCGACATGATGCGGGTCCCCGGCTCCGCGCAGTGCCTGCTCGACGCCAAGGCCGCCGGCGCGGACGTCCGCATGGTCTACTCGCCGATGGACGCCCTGCGGATCGCGCAGGCGGAACCGGACCGGGAGGTGGTGTTCTTCGCGGTCGGGTTCGAGACCACCGCCCCGTCCACGGCGGTGACGGTCCAACGGGCGGCCCAGCTCGGGCTGCGCAACTTCACGGTGTTCGTCAACCACGTCACCATCATCCCGCCGCTGCGGGCGATCCTCGACGCGCCCGACCGGGACCTCGACGGGTTCATCGGCCCCGGCCACGTGTCGACCGTCATCGGCAACGACCCGTACAAGATCGTGCCCGAGGAGTACGGGCTGCCGATCGTCACGACCGGGTTCGAACCGCTGGACGTGCTCCAGGCCGTCCACATGCTGCTGACGCAACTGGCCGAGGGCCGGTGCGAGGTGGAGAACCAGTACACGCGCGTGGTCCGGGACGAGGGCAACCCCCGCGCGCTGGCCATCCTCGAGGACGTGTTCGAGGTCCGGGAGACCTTCGAGTGGCGCGGCCTGGGCTGGATCGAGGGCAGCGCCCTGGCGGTGTCGTCCCGCTACGCCGACTTCGACGCCGAGCGGCGGTTCGCGATGCCGGGCCAGCGGGTCGAGGACCCGCCCGCGTGCGAGTGCGGCGAGGTGCTCAAGGGCGCGATCAAGCCCTGGGAGTGCGGCGTGTTCGGGACGGCGTGCACGCCCGAGACCCCCATCGGCACCTGCATGGTGTCCTCCGAGGGTGCGTGCGCCGCCTACTACAACTTCGGGCGGCTCCGCACCTCCGACCACGAGCACGACGACGTCACCGCGCTGCCGGTGGTCGGGTGATGCGGCGACGCAACGACGACCCCGCGGTCGTGGAGGACCACATCGCGACCGTCCGTGCGCGTCGACCTCGCCTCACCGGCGAACACGTCACGCTCGCCCACGGCGCCGGCGGCAAGGCATCCGCGGCCCTCACCGACGCGATCTTCCTGGAGGCGCTGCGCAACCCGCACCTCGAGGCGCTCGACGACGGGGCGGTGCTCGACGTCCGTGACGTCGCTCGCGTCGCCGTGAGCACCGACACGTTCGTGGTGCGACCGTGGAGGTTCCCCGGGGGGACGATCGGGTCGCTCGCCGTGCACGGGACCGTCAACGACCTCGCCTGCCAGGGCGCCCAGCCGCGCTGGCTGACCGTCGGGTTCGTCATCGAGGAGGGCTTCTCGTTCGACGACCTGCGGACGGTCGTCGCGGACCTCGCAGCCGCGGCCGCCGGCGCCGGCGTGCAGGTCGTCGCCGGGGACACGAAGGTGGTCGACAGCGACTCCTGCGACGGCGTGTACGTCAACACCACCGGCGTCGGGGTCGTCCCCGACGACGTCCGGCTGGACGCCGCCGCGATCGGCGCGGGGGACAAGGTGCTCGTCTCCGGACCGCTCGCGGATCACGGCATGGCCGTCATGCTCGCACGGGGCGACCTGCACCTCGACGCCGACATCGTCTCGGACAGTGCCCCGCTGCACGGCCTGGTGGCCGACCTGCTCGCCGCGGCGCCGGACACCCGGTTCCTGCGGGACGCGACCCGTGGTGGCGTCGGCACCGTGCTCAACGAGGTGGCGGTCGCGACGGGACTCGGGATCGTGCTGTCCGAGGCCGCCCTGCCGGTCCGCCCCACGACGCTGGGCGCGTGCGACCTGCTGGGCATCGACCCGATCTACGTCGCCAACGAGGGTGTGCTGGTCGTGGTCGTGCCGGAGCACCAGGCACGTGCCGCGCTGGAGGCGATGCACGCACACCGGTACGGGGCCGGCGCCACGGTGATCGGCGCCGTGCGCGAGCAGCCCGCTGGGACCGTGCTGCTGCAGACGACCTTCGGCGGCACGCGCGTGGTCGACATGCTGGTCGGCGACCCGCTGCCGCGAATCTGCTGACGGTCGCGCCGCGCCGGCGGCCGCCGGCGCGCGCCGTCAGGCCTCGTCGGCCCGCAGTCGCACCTCGTCGTGCGCCACGGCGAGCGCGTACTTCGCGAGCGTCGCGGTGACGTGCTGGACGTCGTGCACCTCACGGAGGTGCTCGGCGACCTGCGCGACGACCTCGTCGTCGGTGCCTGCGTCCGGCGCCCACCCGCACGACGTCGCGCCGGCGGCTGCGCAGCTGAACCCGCTCATGGACGGCTCCGTCCGGTCGGGAGGGACGTGCCCAGCACGCCCTCGAGGGCCTCACGGGTGGCGGCCAGGTCGCCGTTGATCGAGTCGACGACGGGACCGATGGGACGCGTCTGGTACGCGATGGCGCGCAGCCCCGCGACGATCGTGCCGAGCGCGAACGACGTCCGGTGCAGCAGCCAGATCACGTGCAGCAGGTACGCGGCGATCGCGACGACCGCCAGCGCGACCGCGACGATCGTCAGGGCGGCGGGGGCGGACATGTGCTCCTCCGGGTCTGCGTGCGGGTCTGCGTGTTCGCGTTCGGGTGGAACTCAACCGAGCAGGCGTGCGACGTTCCCGCCGTAGGCGGCGACCTGCTGCTTGACCGTCGCGATCCGGTCGCGGGTCTCGACCAACTCGTCGACCGCGTCCAGGGCCGCGATCGCGAGCACACCGTGCTCCAGGGTGTCGTCGACGTACCGGCGGATCTCGAGCACCGGGCGCCGGAGGCGATGCAGCAACAGCACCACCAGCGGCAGCACGAGTCCGTACAGCAGCGCGAGCCCGATCCACCAGGCCGTCACGACTGCCCCCCCGGTGCGGATGCGCGGTCGGCGAGCTCACCGGAACGGGCGGCGACGGCCGGGAGCAGGTCCTCCGTCAGCTCGCGGAGCAGCCCGTTGACGCGCCCCACCGCGGGACCGACCGCCTCGACCTCGACCTCGACGGCCCGCACGCCCCAGGCGACCTTCGAGAGGCTGTCCGAGATCGACGTGAGCCGGCGCGTCAGGAGCACGAGGTACACGGCCAACGCCGCGACGAGCACGACGGCCTCGACGACCGTCAGGACGATCAGTGTCGTGAGGCTCATCCGGCGTCCTCCAGCAGTCGGGCGTGGCGGAGCGCCTCTTCCTTGACCGACTCGAGCGCGACCGCGGTCTGGCCGAGCTGCCAGGTGGTGGCGGTGTTCCGCGCCACGTTCGTGGCTGCGTGCCACACCGCGGCGGCACCCTCGTCGAGTCGGCGCACCTCCCGCAGCAGCACGTGCAGGAGCGCGACCACCACCAGCAGGACCACGACGCCCACCAGGAGCAGGACGGCCCACAGGTCCCGCTCGGCATCCGTCACCGCCAGCACGCTCATGGTCCCTCCAACGCCTCACGGGCGAGCCGGGCACCCTCCAGGACGGCGAGCGCCTCCTTGTTGATGGTGCCGACGTCCCACAGGGGGCGGGTGTTGTGCTCGGCGGCGTCGAGCGCCTCGATGGCCATGCCCGCCTGCGCGATCAGGCGCCGCGCGAGCACGATCAGCACGATCGCGACCGCCGCCACGACCACGACGACCAGCGCGCCGAGCGCGATGCCGACCCACCAGCCGGTGCCGACCCCTTCCACCGTGCGGCCTCCCGTCGCCACTACGTGCCAGCAGCATATAGGCAACGGCGCGGCGCGCGCCGTCCGAGTTGTCCAGCCGGCCGAGATGGCCACCTCGGCCCCGCCTCGCGCGCGAGGGCGTCCGTTGGTCGCACGGGCAGACCGCCGGCGCCGTCCGCCGGCGGTCGGTCCGGGCTCCCGTCAGACCCGGACGGGCGCGACCGGCCCGAGGCGCGCCACGACGTCGTCCAGTGCCGCCTGCAGCGCCGGCGGCGGGTCGAGCGCGACCCCGATCCCGGAGCGGTCCGCGTCCCTGACCGCCTCGGTGTGCGGCAGGACCCCGAGCAGCTCCAGCCCGTGGTCGGCGCAGGCGTCCTCGAGGAAGCGGCGGTCGCGCTCCCCGGAGGACTTGTTCCCCACCCCGACGACGCGGTCGAGGCCGAGGTCGGACGCGAGGGCGACGGTCCTCGCGGCCGTGATGACCGAGGCGCGGCTCGGCTCCATCACGACCAGCAGCACGTCGGCGTGGGCGAGGGTCCCGCCCGACCGGCTGAGGTGCTCGAGCCCCGCCTCCATGTCGACCACCGTGACGTCGGCGTGCTCCTCGAGCGCCTCCCCCAGCAGGCTGCGGACCGTGGCGTGACCGGAGCAGGTGCAGCCGGCGCCGGCCTCGGTGACCCGGATCGCCGACAGCAGGGTCGGCCCAGCCGGCGTCGGCCGGCCGTACTCGGCCAGCAACGCGTCGACGGTGACGTCCCCTCCGCGGCCGACGATGACCGCGCGCGGCAGGACCGGGACCGCGTCCACCTGCTCGCGGTCCAGCCCGAGCGAGAGGCCGAGGTTGGGGTTGGAGTCGGTGTCCACGGCCACGACCCGGTGCCCCACGCGGTGGTAGGTCGCCGCCACGAGCGACGCCGTCGTGGTCTTGCCGACCCCGCCCTTGCCGACGATGCCGAGCTTCATGTCGAGCCCCTCCCGGACGCGGCCCGCAGCGACGTCGAGCAGCCAGCGGGTCTCTGCACACTAGCCGCGCAGAACATATAGTCGCGCTGCTGCGACCGCGACCGGAGGACGTCCGATGACCCCTACGGCCGGGCAGGACCTCGAGCGGCTCGATGCGGTGCTCGACCGGATGGAGGGCCTCCTGGAGGCGGTCGATGCGATGGCGCCGGCCGACCGGGAGGTCGTCGTCGAGTTGCTGGACACGGTCGACGACGTCCACCGGCTGGCGCTCATCCGGCTCGGGGAACGGCTCGGTCCGGCGCTCGTCGAGGAGCTGCGGGACGCGCACCCGGCCATCGCCTGGCTGTGGGAGGCGTACGGCGTGGGCCTCGACGGTCGCACGGTGGCGGTCCGGGCCGTGGACGCGGTCCGTCCGTACCTCGAGTCCCACGGGGGCGACGTGGAGGTCCTCGAGGTGCGTGGCGGTGTCGTCCGGGTCCGGATGACCGGTGCGTGCCGGGGCTGCACGGCCTCCGCCGTGACCCTCCAGGAGGGCGTGGAGCGCGCCCTGCGCGGCGGGTTCCCGGACTTCGAACGCCTCGAGGTGGAGGACGACCCCGACGCGGTGCCGCACCCCCCGCCGGGTGGCGGCGAGGTGCTGCTGCAGATCCAGCCGCGGCCGCCGGCATGACAGCGCCACCGTGCCCTGCGGACGGCGGGCGCCGGCCCGGGTCACGACCGGTCGGGCCAGGCGACACCGAGTGCACGGACGACCCGGCGGACCTCGGCGGCCGCGGGGCCGACCGCACCGGCGGCCACGGGCGTCATCGTCCGCGACGGGGTGTCGAGGTCGAGCGGCTCGCACCCCACCACGACCGTGCGCGGCGGCAGCACGCCCAGGGCGCGCAGGAGCATCAGCGCCCGGTCCGGCGTGGCGTAGTGCATGTCCGCGAGCTGGTCCCGCCGCTCCATCACGCTCATCGCGCCGACGTCCGCCACCTCGGGCTCGACGACCACGACCGTCCCCGGCGCCCGCCCGAGCTCCACCGTGTCGAGCACCACCAGCGCGTCCGCGGGCTCGCCGAGCAGGTCCTGCACGAGGTGGATGCCCCCGATGCCGACGTCGCGCAGCACGACCTGCGGGGGCGGGTCGGACGCGGCCAGCTCCGCCAGCACCGCCACCCCGAACCCGTCGTCGGTGCGCAGGACGTTGCCGAAGGCAGCGACGACGATCCTCGGCACGTGCGGCTCCACTCCCCCCCGGGAGGCAAGCATGCCCGCTGAGCCCGGGACCCGCGGCGACACGGCGCTCCTCGATGCGCTCCGGGAGGAGGTGGCCCGCCACGATCCGGCGCGCCGCCCGGTGCAGCACGCCACCGCGTGCTTCCACCTCGGGACCGCCCTGATCGCGGCCGGCGAGCCCCGCGCGGCGGTCGAGGCCCTCGAGCAGGCCGCGGCCGGGTTCCCGCCTGCGGGGCTCCCGGTCGAGCACGCCAAGGCACGGATGATGCTCGGCGTGGCCTTCCGCGACCTCGGGGCGACCGCCCAGGCCGACGCGGCGTTCGCCGCCGCCGCCGCGCTGCTCGTCGCGAACGACCAGCCGTTGGAGGCGGCGGCGGCGCGCTACAACCGCGGCCTGGTGCTGCGCGAGGCCGGGGACGACGTCGCGGCGGCGGACGCGTTCCGCGAGGCGCTGGCGGTGTTCGCCGGTGCCGACGCCCGCGCCCAGGCGACCGCGGCGGCACGCGAGCTCGGGACCAGCCTGCTCGCGACCGGCGACCTCGACGCCGCACGCCAGGCCCTGGAGGAGTCCCAGGAGCTGGCACGACGGGCGGGCGACCGCGCAGCACTCGGCGCAGCCGCCAACGTGCGTGGTGTGGTCGAGCTCGCGGCCGGCCGGCCGGACGCGGCGGCCGACGCGTTCCTCGACGCGTGCGGTGCCCATCCCGTGTCGGTCCGGCCCGGCGAGCACGGGATGGCACGGGCCAACCTCGCGCTCGCCCACGCCCGGGCGGGACAGTGGGCCCGTGCCCACCTCGCCGCCCGGCAGGCCCTCGCGATCGACGCGCTCCCCGAGCCCGCCCGACGCCAGGCGCAGGAGGTGCTGCGCGAGCCCGCCGCCGGCGCGGGCGCCGGCGCCGGCGGAGCGGCGACCGTCCCGGACCCCCTGACGGTCGTGCTGGGCAGCGCCACGCCCGGCGAGCTGTTCGGCCTGCTGCGGGCGGAGCTGGCCCGTCTGGGCACGATCGGAGACCACGACGCGCGCACCGGCGCCGTCGCCGAGCACGGCCGGGCGCTGGTCGCCGCCCTGCGGGACCCGACCGGCCGGACCGACCGCGCCGCAGCCTGGCTGGAGGTCGTCCTGGAACAGCCCCCGGCCCTGTTCGAGGCGGTCCTCGAGGCGCTCGTGCGGGCCACCGAGGACGAGCCCGAGGCACCGGCCATCGCCCGGTCCGTCATCGGCGCTTCCGTGCGCTTCCACGCGCCGCAGTGGATGCGGGTGCGCGACACGCTCACCAGCATCGCCGCCCGGGCGGAGGTCCGCACGCCGTGGAGCTGAGCGACGACCTCGACCGGGCACACCTGCGACCGCTGCTCGGCGACCGGCCCGTGCGCACGTTCCCGGCGATGCTCTCGACCGAGGCCGAGGCGGTCGCGTGGGCCCGCACCGGCGCACCGGACGGGGCCGTGGTCACCGCCGGGTACGTCGCCGCCCCACGGGGCCGGTCGGGGCTCGACTGGGACGGGGCCGTCGACCCCGCCGGCTGGCTGGCCTGCTCGGTGGTCATCCGTCCATCGGGCCCGAGCGAGCTCGACGAGGGGTGGCTGTACCTGCTGGGGACGCTGGTCGTCCACGACGTGCTCGGCGCCGGCGGCCGCACGGCCGAGCTGCGCTGGCCCGACCACCTGACCGCCGGGGACCGTCCGGTCGCCGCGGTCGGGGTCCAGCTCGACGCCGCGGGCACGACACCGTCGTGGGCGGTGCTGACCCTCCTGGCGTTCGTCGTCCCCCCGCCGCGCGGGCCGGTGCTGGCGAGCCTGCTGGATGCGCTCGACCGCCGGCGCGGCGACCCCGGGACGGTCGTGGTCGACGCCCGCTCCCGGTGCGCGACGCTCGGCCAGCGCGTGCGTGCCCACCTGCTGCCGATGGGACCGGCCGGCGCGACCATCGTCGGGGAGGCGGTCGACCTCGCACCCGACGGCGGCCTCGTCGTCCGCGCCGACGACGGCGCGCGCATCGTCGTCCTGCCCCAGGCGCTCGGGACGCTCGAGGACCCCGGGTCCGGTCCGATGGGGCCCGCCGGCGCCGGCTGATCTCCTCGGCGGTCAGCCGCCGGTCGGGCCGCCGCGACCGGGCGGCAGGGAGTGCAGCGCCCGGGCCGCCGCCACGAGCCGTTCGGACTCGGGGTGGGCGGGACGCCGGAGCAGGACGTCGACCGGCCCGTCGTCGACGACCGTGCCCTCCTGCATCACCACCACCCGCTCTGCCACGTGTCGGGCGACGGCCAGGTCGTGCGTGACGTAGACCAACGCGGCCCCGTGCTCGGCCTGCACTTCCAGCAGGAGCTCGACCACCAGCGTGCGCAGGGCGGCGTCGAGCATCGAGGCCGGCTCGTCCGCGACGACCAGCGCCGGCGCGGTCACCAGGGCACGGGCGAGCGCGACCCGCTGCCGCTGCCCGCCGCTCAGCGCGGAGGGTCGCCGTCCCAGCAGGTCCTCGTCCGCGCCGAGCCCGACCCGTTCGAGCGCGCCCGCGACCACGCGCCGGCGGTCGGCGCGAGCCCGGACGCCTGCGAGCGCGACCGGTTCCCCCACCAGGGCCTCGACGCTCCACCCCGGGTGCAGCGAGTCGTAGGGGTCCTGGAAGACGAGGTGCATCCTGCGACGGACCCGGCGCAGCTCCCGTGCACGCAGCGACGCGAGGTCGTGGCCGAGCACCCGGACCGACCCGTGCGTCACGCGGTCGAGACCGAGCAGGACGCGGGCGAGGCTCGACTTGCCGGCGCCGCTGCGGCCGACCACGGCGACGCGCTCGCCGGCGTGCACCCGGAGATCCACGGACCGGAGGGCCGCCACCGGCGCGGCACCACGGCGACGGTGCACCAGCCCGGCGGAGCGCAGCTCGACCACGGGGCCGTTCATGCGACACCCGACCCCTGGGCGCCCGCCCGCCAGGGACGCAGCGGTCCCTCCAGCGAGGGGGTGCAGGCGATCAGCTCGCGCAGGTGCGGGTGGGAGGGGCGGAGGAGGACGTCCGTGACGGCGCCGCGTTCGACGACCCGTCCGGCCTGCATGACCGCGAGGTCGTCGGCGTGGCCCGCGACCAGGCCGAGGTCGTGGGTGACGACGACCAGCTCGAGGCCGAGCTCGTCGCGGAGCTCGTGGAGCAGTCGCATGATCTCGAGCTGGGTGACGACGTCGAGTCCGGTGGTCGGTTCGTCGGCGACGAGGACGAACGGACGGTTGGCGATCGCCGAGGCGATGACCACCCGCTGTCGCATGCCGCCGCTGAACTCGTGCGGGAACGCACCGTGCCGGTCGGGTGGCACACCGACGCGTGTGAGCAGCTCGTGTGCCCTGACCCGCGCCGTGTCCCGGTCGCACGTCAACCGCAGCACCTCGACCAGCTGGGTGTGCACGTCCCGGACCGGGTCGAGCACGTGCATGGCGGCCTGGGGCACCAGCGCGAGCTCACGACCCCGCATCCGCGCCAGCCCCGCTCGCCCCTCGCGGCGCAGGTCGCGCTCGCCGAGGACGATCTCGCCCGCCACCACGCGACCGGCCGGTGGGAGGAGCCCGAGCAGGGCCAGCACCACGGTGCTCTTGCCCGCACCCGACTCCCCCACGATCCCCAGCACGCGCCCACGGTGGAGCGTGAGGTCCACCCGGTCGACGGCGGTCGTGTCGCCGTACCGCACGGTCAGCCCCCGCAGCTCCAGGGCGGCTCCGTCCGACACCGGCACCGCGGGCTCGATCGCGAGCCTGCGCCGCACCGGGCGCCTCCAGCCGTGCTCCCCGACCTGCGGCTCGGTGAGCTCCTCGAGGGCGTGGCCCACGAACGCGAACCCGACGATGAGGGCCGCCAGGGCGAGCCCCGGCGGGAGGACCCACCACCTCCACGCGTCGGTCAGGATCGCGGCCGCGTTGTTGGCGAAGAACAGCGTCGACCCCCAGCTCACCCGGCTGGGGTCGCCCAGCCCCAGGAACGCAACCCCCGCCTGCACGACGACCGCGACCGCGGCGGTGCGGACGAACTGCGACGAGAGCAACGGTGCGAGCCGGGGCAGCACGTGTCCGGCCAGGATGCGTGGGGTCGAGGCACCCATCGCCACCGCCGCCCGGACGTGGCCGTACTCCCGGAGCTTGAGGACCTGGGAGCGCAGCAACCGCGCCGGTCGGGCCCACAGCACGAGCGCGATGAGCGTGGTGAGCACGTCCAGCCCCCGTCCGAAGTAGGCGGCCAGCACCAGCACGAGGACCAGGAACGGCAACGACAGGGTCACGTCGACGAGCCGCATGAGGGCCGCGTCCACCCACCCGCCACACCAGCCGGCCACGAGCGCGACGACGGTGCCGAGCACGAGCGCGACGGCGGCGGCCACCAGCCCGACGAACAGCGAGACCCGCGCGCCGTGCACGAGCTGGGAGAACAGGTCGCGACCGAGGTCGTCGGTGCCGAGCCAGTGCACCGCCGACGGGGGGGCGTGCGGCGGCCCGCTGGAGCGGTGCGGAGGGTGGACGGCGAGGACGTCGGCGAGGACGGCACCGCCGATGACCACGACGAGCATGACGATCCCGGCCACGAGCAGCACGCGCGTGGAGGTACGCAGGGCCCTCGTCCCGCTCACGTGCCGTGCACCCGTCTGACCCGCGGGTCGAGGACCGGGTAGAGCAGGTCGTTGAGGAGGTTCACACCGATCGCGACCACGGAGAACAGCAGGAACACGGCCTGGAGCACCGGGTAGTCCCGGGCCCGGACCGCGTCGAGGGCGAGGGAGCCGAGCCCGGGGTAGGCGAACACCGTCTCGACGACGGCGGCCACGCCGACGAGCGTGCTGAACCCGAGCAGGCTCACGGTGGAGACGGGGACGAGGGCGTTGCGGCGCGCACGTCCCCGCACCGACCGCTCGTCGAGCCCGTTGGCGCGCGCCCCGAACAGGTGGTCCTCCCCGGTCTCGGACAGCATCGCCGCACGGGCCACGACGAAGACCGACCCGACCCCGGCCAGGGTGAGGGTCGCGGCCGGCAGGACCAGCCGGTGGAGCACGTCGGCCGACCAGGTGAGCACCCCCGCCGCCGCGGCCGAACTCACGCCGTACACGGGGAACCACGACAGCTCGACCGAGAACGCGAGCAGCAGCAGCAGGCCGACGAAGAACGCCGGCAACGCGTCGACGACGAGGACGCCCGTCAGGAGCGCGACGTCCCACGCCGACCCTCGGCGCCAGCCGGCGA
The DNA here is from genome assembly GCA_046566145.1 of Actinomycetes bacterium. Classification (GTDB taxonomy): domain Bacteria; phylum Actinomycetota; class Nitriliruptoria; order Nitriliruptorales; family Nitriliruptoraceae; genus JBKHXF01. The sequence goes on along the minus strand of JBKHXF010000022.1, from coordinate 40,507 downwards.
AGAAGCCCAGGACGACCCCGAGCAGCGTCGAGGCAACGACCGCGGTTCCCACCAACAGGACCGTCCACCCGATGCGTTGGCGGAGCACCTCTGCGACGGGGCGTCCGTCCCGGACCGACACGCCGAGGTCCCCGCGTGCGAGGCCCGAGAGGTACCGGCCGAACTGCTCCCGGTTGTCACCGTCCAACCCGTACCGCTCCGACAGCCGGTCCCGCAGTTCGGGGTCCACGAGCCCCGACTCGGGCGGGACGAGGTAGTCGATGGGGTCGCCGGGCGCGAGCCGCGGGAGGGCGAAGTTGAGCCCGATGACCGTCATGAGCACGACCAGGTACTGGCCGCCGACCCGGAACGTCCTGCGCACGGTCAGTCCGCCACCGTCCCCCGGCGGCGACGCCACACCACCCCGGTGGTGCCGAGGCCGAGCAGCGCCACGAGCCCGGCGACGGCGAGGACGACGGGCACCGCCGACGTGTCGGTGCCCGCCCCGTCGGCGTCGCTGCCCGCCGTCCCGGTCCCGCCACCCCCCGCCGTGGCGGGGAGGAACGACCGCTTCGTGAACACCCCGTGCCCGGGGTCCGAGACCCAGCCGTCGTAGGCCGCCGTGCGGTAGGCCCACCTCCCGTCCGGGTACAGCAGCGTGACCGCCGGCGCGTCCGCGGCGAACACCTCCTGGGCGCGGTGGACGAGCGGCCGCTTGCCGTCGACGTCCAGCGGCAGGGCCTCCTCGACGAGCGCGTCGAACTCCGGGCTCGCGTACCCGCTGAACACGGCCCCCACCCCGCGGCCGGGGCTGTGGAAGAAGAAGAACAGGTGGTCGGGGTCCGCGTGCGCGTGGGCCTCGAACACGGCGATGAACATGTCGACCGGGGGGACCTCCCCGGGTCCGGGGGGGCGACGCTGCGCGCCGATCGCCGGCGGGTCGAGCGGCTCGACCGTGATGTCGACGCCGATGTCGGACAGTTGCTCCGCCACCAGCTCGCCGGCGCGCACCTGCGGCGGGGCCGTCACGTTCACGAGCAGGTCGAACCGCAAGGGCGTCCCGTCCGGCGCGACCCGGGTGCCGTCCTCCCCGCGCGTGTAGCCGGCGCGGTCGAGCGCCGTGTTGGCGGCGGCGACGTCGAACTCGTGCCCGCCCGACGGGTGGGCCCACGGCGAGTCCGGGTGCGTCCACGTGTCGTTGCCCGGGCGCGCGAGCCCACCCTCCACGACCTCGACCATCCGGTCGAGGTCGAGCGCCATGCTCATCGCCTTGCGCACCGTGGGGTCGTCGAGGACGGGCTTGCGCGTGTTGAACATGAGGTAGGTCGACTGGAACCGCGTCCCCTCGATCAGCTCGAGCTCCGGGTCCTCCTGCACGGCAGCGAGCAGCGGTGCCGGCACGTTGCGGGTGACGAAGTCGAGCTGCCCGGTCCGCAACGCCGCGAAGGCGGCCTGGGCGTCGGTCACGACGTCGAGCTCGAGGACGTCCACGGTGGGTGCGCCGAGGAAGTAGTCCTCGTTGGCCTCGAGCCGGTAGGAGGTGTCGGGGTCGTAGGACACCATCCGGTACGGGCCGGTCCCGATCGGCAGGGACGTGGCGTCGCTCTCGGGGTCCTCGACCCCCTCCCACACGTGGCGCGGGAGGATCGGCACGTCCCCGCCCGGGAGGAGCGTGAAGGTGGCGAACGGCTCGGCGAAGGTGAGGGCGACGGTGGTGTCGTCGATGACCTCGGCGGACTCGAACCGTGGGTGGTCGTAGAGGTGGTGCCCGTACCGGCCGGGGCCGGCGATTGCGGTGAAGTACTCGAACGTGAACGCGACGTCGTGCGCGGTGAACGGCTCGCCGTCGTGCCAGCGGACCCCGTCGCGCAGTTCGACGGTCCACGTCCGCTGGTCGGCCGACGGCGTGGCGGCCGTGGCCAGCCACGGTTCGGGGTCGACGCGCGCCTGCGACCAGAACAGGGTGTCGTACACCAGCATGGTGAAGTCGTGGGTGATCGGCAGGGCCTGGGGGGAGATGAACGGGTTGAGGTTCTTCTCCGCCGCGTGCAGGCCCACCCGCACGACCGTGCTGCCCGCGTCGGCGGCCGCACCGATCGGCACCAGCACGACGGCGGCCAGCGCCGCCCCGACCCGGATCGACGTCGCGATCCCCGCTCGTCCGGACCGCTCCACCCACGCCCCCTCGGTCGACGGCAGAACGTCGACGACCCTAGGCGTTCGTGGAACCCGCAGGTAGATGCGCCAAGCATCTAGCTCCCGGGGCCTACCCGGTGTGGGCGAAGACCTCCAGCTGCACCCCGTCGGGATCCCTGAACGGGAGGACGACCGAGTCACCCGGGGGGTCGCCGTGCACACGGACCGCCGAACGCTCGATGCCGCGTTCGTCGAGGCGCACGGCGAACGCGTCGACGTCCTCGGGCGACGGCAGCCAGAAGGCGACGTGGTCCAGCCCCGGACGGCGCGGGTCGAACCGGCCGCCGCGACCCTCCTCGTGCGCCGTGAGCGTCAGCATGAACTCGGTCCCGGCGTGCCGCAGCCGGGCACGCAGGAACCCCGGGCCCGTGAGGTCCGCGACCCGCTCGAACCCGAGCACGTCTCGGTAGAACGCGACGCTGCGCTCGAGGTCGGTGACCGACAGGCTGAGGTGGTGCACCCCGATGACCCGCGGCACGCCACGACCGTCCGGGACCGTCCTGTCAGCTCCCACGCTCGCCCCCCGGGCACGTGACCGAGCGGTCATCCTAGGGCCCGGCGGACGCCGGCGGCGGCCCGTGTCACACGTCCCGCAGCAGCAACCCACGGCGACGGTCGAGCTCCTCGGTCGCGGCCCAGAGCAGGCCCCAGTCGGTGTGCTCCATCGCCCCGTCGGGGCTCGCCATGGCGACGGCTCGCTGCAGCTGGTCGCGGGCCGCGTACACCCTGCCCCAGCCGGCGTCGACGACGGGACCCGAGGTCGCATCGACGTCGTCGAGGGCCGCGACGAGGGCGTCCAGCGCGTGGACGATGGCCCCGTCCCCGGCAGGGGCGCCGGCGCGACGTTCCCTGATGGTCGCGTGGAGGTCGAACAGGGGCGCCAGGGCGACCTCGTCCCGCAGGCTGGCGGCGGCCACGGGGACCGCCGCGCGCACGACCGGGGTGAGCTCGTCCCCGGGGCCCGTCTCGCTGGGCTCGACCTCGACGAGCACGGTCCGTCGTGGGAGCGGCCCGAGGGCGTAGGCGACCTCGACGGCCAGGTCGAGGTCGACGTAGCCGACGTACGCGTCGCGGACCGACCCCTGCAGTTCCTGCGCGGTCCGCTCGACGCTCGTCACGACCCGTCGCGCGACGCTCCCCGGACGACGTCCCCGACGGACGGCACCGACCAGGACGAGCACGTCGGGACGCAACTCCATGAGCCGGTGGGTGAACGGGATGGCCCCGTAGGAGAGGTCCTCGACGTACACCCCACCGCCGGCGAGGTCGGCGACGTCGGTAAGCACCAACCGGCCCACGTCCAGGTCCCGTTGGTACAGCTCGCCGACACCGCCGACGAGCGTGACGAGCCCCGCCGGGCGCGACCCGGTCACCGTCGGGGCCGCTCAGACCCCGCAGGCACAGGTGTTCACCTCACGCGTGACGACCCCCTTCGGGGTGTGGACGTGGGTGGTGCACGGCATGCACGGGTCGAAGCTGCGGATGGCGCGGAGCATGTCGACGCTCGTGAACCCGGACGGGTCCGAGAACCGCTCCAGGATGGGGGTGTTGGTCACGGCCTGCTCGTACGGGCCCATCTGGTCGAACGCGTCCCGCGGGGAGGCGTTGATGGTGGACGGGGTGCAGATCTGGTAGTTGACGATCTTGCCCTTGTCCATCACCAGGTGGTGGGTCAGCCAGCCGCGGCCGGCGCCCCAGAAGCCCACGCCCACCCGTTCGTCCATCGGGATGTGCCGGTCGAGCTCCTCCGGCTTGACGGCCGCGACCCGGGTGTCACCGGCTCGCTGCAGCTCGTAGGCGCGCAGCAGTTCCGTGAACGACACCAACTGCGAGAAGACGAAGTGGTACGCGCGGGCACGGTTGCGCTCGAAGGCGTTCCACCGCTCGGGGGCGTGCCACTCGACCTCCATCGCCGGCGCCTCCCCCTTGGGGATGCGCATCCGGATGCTGTGCCCGGTCGCCTCGTAGAACTCGTTGGCCGGGTGCTCCTGGGCGAGGGCGGTCAACAGCAGCCGGGTGTAGGCCCCGGTCTCGACCACCTGCCGGTCCCACCGCGGGGCGGTGGCCCAGGTGTAGCGGTCCTTCCAGTTCGTCGGGCCGGGCTTGGGCAGCGTGCGCTTGTTCCACGGGTGCCACGGGCTGATGGGGTTGCCGAGACTGTCGGAGGAGTAGCGGGTCGTGTGCGAGTCCTCGTAGTAGGAGTGGTCGACGAACTCCTCCCACCCGATGTTGATGTCGGTGAGCCGGGTCGTGACGAGCTCCCCGTCGATGACCACACCCGGGGTCGAGTACCGCCGCGACCCCCACGCGTTGACGTTCTCGTAGGTCGCGTCGTACGCGAACGGGTCGTCCCAGAAGCCGGTGTCGATGTGGCTCGTCGGCCGCGTCCCGACCAGCCGGTAGCGCTCGTCCGCCTCGTAGAAGAACTCCGTGATGTCGTCCCAGATGGCGACGAGCCGCTTGCCGTAGTCGAACGCCCGTCCCAGCCGGGAGTGGAACTCGTTGAGCGACTGGAGCGTGATCGTCGAGGACACGCCGCCGGGGACGATCGTCTGCGGGTGCGGGTACTTGCCGTGGAGGATGACGAACTGCTCGCGCATCAGCCGGGTGAACTCGAGTCCCTCCCGGTACAGCGCCCCGGTCAGCGGGTTGAGCGCGACCATGATGTCGGCCATGGTGCGGAACCCGTGCACGGCCGACCCGGGGCACAGCCACTGCTCGGCCTTCGGCCACAGCTCCGGGTTGGTCTCCTTCACGACCGACTCGGAGTAGTCGGGGCCGGCGAGGATGTACAGGTGCAGCGGGTTGTCGAGGCCCATCTCGGCCGCTTCGCCGAGGTTGCGCACGACCGTCCCCATGGGCGGGGGCGCCAACCCCATCGCCATCTCGATCGCGTACGCGGCCGCGTGCGCGTGGACCCCGCCGCACACGCCGCACGCCCGTGACGACACGAAGATCGCGTCGCGCGGGTCGCGACCCATCAGGATCACCTCGTACCCGCGGAACAGCGTCGCCTGCGAGTGGGCCGCGAGGTACCGGCCCCCGTCGAGGTCGGCGGTGACGTGCAGCGCCAGCGCGCCGGCGACCCGCGTCACCGGGTCCATGTTGATGTCCTTGATGTGCCCCTGCCGGGCCATCAGTTCCTCGATCTGGCGCTCGCGGTCGGCCTCGGTGACGGCCACGTCCGGGCGCGACACCTGGACCGAGTAGGGGTCGGGGATGCCGCCCTTCAGCGTGGCGACGCCGCCCCGGTCGAACTCGATCGGGAGGTTCTTGAAGCACATGTCACGGTCCTCGCGGTCGTCCCGGCGGGTCAGGTCCGGTCGGCGGTCTGGCGGTCGTCCTGCTTGCCCCACTCGCCGCCACGGACCCGGCCGGTGTCGTTCGAGCGGCGGGCGCGGTCGTAGAAGCGGTGGGCGACGTCCTCGAGCAGGTTCGGCCCGACGTCGTGCTTCGACCACGGGCTCGGACTTCCGCCGTCCTCGTCCCAGCGCACCTCCCGGTTGAGGTGGGCGTTGGTGAACCGGCGCAGCGGACGCATGACCGAGCCGACGACCTTCGCCACGGAGGACGAGACCTTCGACCCCGGCGGCGCCTTGTAGAACGGCGTGAACTTGTCCGGGAACCCGGGCATGGTGCAGCCGATGCACGCGCCGCCGGAGTTCATGCAGCCACCGTGCCCGTTGATCGCGCCGCGGGAGGTGATGTTGCAGTTCACGACCGGCCCCCAGCACCCGATCTCGACCAGGCACTCCGGTCCCCCGAACTCGTCGGTGAAGGAGCCCTCCTCGTAGTACGCCCCGCGGGTGCAGCGACGGTGGACGGTCTCCCCGTACAGCCACGCCGGCCGGCCGAGCTCGTCGAACTCGGGCAGCGGACCGAACCCCTGCAGGAAGTACAGCACGGCGGCGACCGTCTCCGAGAAGTTGTCGCCGACCGGGGCACAGCCGGGGATGTTGACGACCGGCACGCCGAACGCGCTGCGGTAGTCGCGCCCGAGGAAGTCCATGAGGCTCATGGCCCCGGTCGGGTTGCCCTCGGCAGCCGGGATCCCGCCCCACGTGGCGCACGTCCCGATGGCGATCATGGCCGCCGCCCCCGGTGCGAGCCGTGCGATCCACTCCGCGGCGGTCACACCCCGGTGCGCGCCGTCGGGGCCCCAGGGCTGCTCGCCCTGGGTCGAGAAGTACCCGCCCGTCTGCAGCGCGATCAACTCGTCCGCGAGCGAGCCCTCCACCACGACCACGTACGGCGCGCCGAGTTCGCCCTTGACGGCGAGCTCGGCGGCCCGGAGGTAGTTGGGGCCGGCCTCCATGTTCACGACCGGGTGGTGGAGCACGACCTGGGGGATGCCGGGGTGAGCGCCCAGCAGGAGGCTCTCGACCGACGGGTTGGTCGCGCTGGTCACGGCGATCGAGCACCCGTCGCAGGACATGCCCGCGATCCAGAACGCATGGACCTTCTCGAGCGGGCCGATGCCGCCGGAGGCGATGGGTGTGACCATGTCCTCCATGTAGGTCCGGTTGACCAGACCGAAGTCCCCGATGCTCGGGTCCTCGTGGTTGAAGCGCTCGACCGGTCCCAGGTGGTCCAGCAACGCCTGCGCCGGTGTCCTCGTGGCCTCCATCCGGGGCTCCTCCTCCCTGGCGCGGTCCCGCGCGCGCCGTGCCCGGTGCATCCTACATGTAAAGTGCATCTAGCGGACGGTCGTCTCGGCCGGGTGGGCCGTGCGGGCCTCGGCGCCGTACCGTTCGCACCACCGCGGCGAGCACCCCACGAGGAGCAGGTCGTGACGGAACAACTGCACGCACCCAAGTCCGAGGCGCTCAGGACGGTCTTCTGGCGCAGCGAGATCCTGCAGGTGTTGTTCTGGTTGCGGGGCGAGGGCCTGGGCGAGGAGGTCACCCCGAGCACCCTCGAGCGCTTCCTCGGCGTCCCGGCCGAGCACCTCGAGGGCTACCTCGCCCGGCTCGTCTCCGACGGCCTCCTCACGGTCGAGGCCGGCAGCTACCGGCTCTCTCCGACCGGTGAGGTCGAGGGTGCTGCCGAGTTCGAGAGCGCGTTCGCGCAACTGACCCGGCCGGCCCACGGCGAGTGCAGCGCCGACTGCTGGTGCCACGTCTCGGTCGACGAGGCCGAGGCGTGCCTGCGGGAACGGACCGCACCGCACGACCACGGCTGACGTCCGGACCGCGACGTCGCCCGCCCGACCTTCCCGTCCACCATCCTCTCGACCATCCCCTCCACGAAGGACCCGACCCTTGGACAGCACGCCTGCGGGCATGCCCCGAAGCTTCCTGCGCCCGATCCTGCTCCTGCTGCTCGCGGAGTCCCCGGCCCACGGCTACGGCCTGCTCGAGCAGGTGACGACGTTCGGGCTCGAACGCACCGACCCCGGCGGGCTCTACCGGACCCTGCGCGCGATGGAGCAGGAGGGGCTGGTGGACTCGAAGTGGGAGGAGTCGGAGGCCGGACCGGCCCGCCGCAGGTACCGGCTCACCGACGAGGGCCTCGAGTGGCTCCACGCCTCCGCCGGCTCGCTGCGGGAGGTCGTCCGGCACCTCATGGGCTACCTCGACCGCTACGACGCGTTCACGGGCGGCGGCGCAGGTGCGAGGACCGCCGACACCGACGGGGCCATCGGGCGCCGAAGGGGCTGACCGGGACCGGCGCGAGGAGGGGCACGATGCGCATCGCCATCGCAGGCAAGGGCGGCTCGGGCAAGACGACCACGACCGCCACCCTGGCCCGCCTCGCGGCCCGCGCCGGTCACCGCGTGGTGTGCATCGATGCGGACTCGAACCCCAACCTCGCCGTCGCCCTCGGGGCGGGGGGGCCCGACGCGGCGCCGGTCCTGCCGGCCGGCCTCGTGTCACGCCGGCTCGACGCCGACACCGCGCTCACCCTCCCGATCGCCGAGGTCCTCGCGACCCACGCGATCGCGTGCCCCGACGGGGTCGTGCTCACGTCCATGGGCCGCCCGGGCCACGCCGAGGAGGGGTGCCTGTGCAGCGCCCACGGCGTGGTCCGCGCGACGCTCGCCGACCTCGACGATCCCGGGACGCTGACGCTGCTCGACCTCGAGGCGTCGCCGGAGCACTTCTCCCGCGGGACCGCCCGGCACGTGGACGTGCTCCTGCTCGTCACCGAGCCCTACTTCCGGTCGCTCGAGACCGCCCGTCGCATGGCCGAGCTGGCCGCGGAACTGCCGATCCCGAACGTGGTCGTGCTCGGGACCAAGGCGCGGGACGCCCAGGACGTCGGGCTGCTGGAGGAGTTCTGCGAGCGGCACGCCCTGCCGCTGGTCGGCGTGGTCCCGTTCGACCTCGCGGTGCTCGACGCGGACCGTGACCGCCGACCGCTCATCGAGGAGGCCCCCGACGGTGCGGTCGTGGCCGCCTACGCACGGGTGCTCGAACAGCTGGTCGAACCCGCCCCGGCCACCTGACGCAGACGGTTCAGGGCACGAGCCCGTCGGCGTCGCGGGCCGCCGCCACGGCGGCCTGGCCCAGCGCGATCCCGCCGTCGTTGGGCGGGACACGTCGATGGCGGAGCACCTCCAGCCCGGCGTCGACCAGCCCCGCGCTCACGGCCCGCAGCAGCACGACGTTCTGGAACACCCCCCCGGACAGGGCGACCGTCCCCACGCCGTGCTGGGTGCACAGGCGGGTGGCCGCGTCGACGAGCCCGGCGGCCAACCCGACGTGGAAGCGCGCTGCGACCACCGCCGGGGCCTCACCGGCTCGCACGTCGCGCAGGACCGCCCGCACGGCGTGGGCCCGGTCCAGCACCAGCGGGTCCTCGGCCGTCCCCTGCCCCGAGACCCGGTGCCCGTGCGCGCCTGCGACGTCGCCGGGGTCGCCGCCGGCGACGGTCGCCGCGAGCTGCTCGAGTTCGATCGCGGCCTGCCCCTCGTAGCTGACGGTGTCGCGGACGTCGAGGAGCGCCGCGACGGCGTCGAACAGCCGCCCGGCGCTGGAGGTGACGGGTGCGTGCCGGGGCGTCCGCGCCACCGCCGCGACCGCCGCGATGCGGTCGTCGTGGCGGCGGACGAGGGCGAGGTCGTCGTGCACCGTGCCCTCCGCGTCCAGCAGGTGCGCCACCGCCATCCGCCACGGCTCGCGCACGGCGGCGTCGCCCCCCGGCATCGGGACGGTCGAGAGGTGACCGACCCGCACCCCGCTCCGCAGGTCCGCGAGGAGCAGCTCGCCGCCCCAGATCGTCCCGTCGGACCCCCACCCGGTCCCGTCGAAGGCGATGCCGAGCACCGGCTCGGCCCCGCGGCCGTGCTCGGCGAGACAGCTGGCGACGTGCGCGTGGTGGTGCTGGACGCCGACGAGCCGGGCGTCCTCGCGCTCGGTGGCGAAGACGGTCGAGAGGTACTGCGGGTGCAGGTCGTGCGCGACCACCTGCGGCCGCACGTCCATGAGCCGCTCGAGGTGGGCGACCGCATCCCTGAACGCGACCGAGACCTCCCACGTGCGCAGGTCCCCGAGGTGGTGCGACAGGACGGCGTCGGCACCCCTGGCGACGCACACGGTGCTCTTGAGCTCGGCCCCGACGGCCAGCACCGGCACCGTCGCCGCCACCGGGAGGCGCACCGGCCTGGGGACGTGCCCGCGCGACCGGCGCAGCAGGACCGGGTCGCCTTCGACCACGCGGGCCACCGAGTCGTCGACCCGGACGTGGATCGGGCGGTCGTGGGTGAGCAGGGCGTCGGCCACGGGCGCGAGCCGTGCCTCGGCGTCCTCGTCGCGGTGCACGATGGGCTCGTCGGAGACGTTGCCGCTGGTCAGCACCAGCGGCAGCCCGAGCCGCGACAGCAGCAGGTGGTGCAGCGGCGTGTACGGCAGGAACAGCCCCAGCTCGTGGCTGCCGGGCGCGACCGCCGGCGCGACCGCCGGCGCTGCGGCGGCGGCCGCGTCCGTGCGACGCCGCAGCAGCACGATCGGCCGGGACCGGTCACCGAGCAGCGCGGCCTCGGCGGCGTCCACCACGCACAGCGCCCGGGCCGCGTCGAGGTCCGCGACCATCACCGCGAACGGCTTCTCCTCCCGCCGCTTGCGCCGGCGGAGCGTCGCGACGGCGTCCTCGTCGTCCGCGCGCACCGCCAGGTGGAACCCGCCGACGCCCTTCACCGCGACGACCCACCCGTCGGTGAGCAGCGCGACGGTGCGTTCGACCACGGCGAGGTCTCCGGGCCGCGCCGTCGCGTCCACGGCGACGTCCCCGCCACGCAGCGGCACCAGCCGCAGCCGCGGCCCGCACGCCGGGCACGCGACCGGCTGGGCGTGGAACCGTCGGTCGGTCGGGTCGTGGTACTCGGCGGCGCACAGGGCACACATCGGGAAGGCGGCCATGGTCGTCGCCGGCCGGTCGTAGGGCACGTCACGGACGATGGTGTAGCGCGGGCCGCAGTCGGTGCAGTTGGTCAGCGCGTAGCCGTGGCGCCGGGCCGCCGGGTCGTCCACCTCGGCGAGGCACGCGTCGCAGGCCGCCACGTCGGGGGGGACCAGCGTCGTGCGCCTCCCGGCCGCGTCGCTGGCCGCGATGACGAACCCGACCGCACCGGTCGGCTCCAGCGGCTCGACGACGACCTCGTCGACCACCGCGAGCGGCGGCGGTTCGGTGCGCAGCAGCTCCTCGAAGCGGTCCACCGCCGGCGCCGGCCCCTCGACCTCGACGAGCACCCCGTCGGCGTCGTTGCCGACCCAGCCCGCGAGCCCGAGCGCGGTCGCCACGGCGTGGACGTGCGGCCGGAACCCCACGCCCTGGACGATGCCGCGCACGCGGATGCGCCGTCGGTGCATGGCCGGACCCTACGCCGTCGTCCCCACGCCCGGTGCGTGGTCGCCCACGCCGTCCGCCGGATGGTGGCACGCGACGTCCCGGCCGTCGACCGGCCGCAGGACGGGTCGGTCGAGGCAGTCGTCGTCGGCCCGCCAGCAGCGGGTCCGGAACCCGCAGCCGCCCGGCGGGTCGGCGGGGTCGGGCAGCTCGCCGTCGAGCACGATGCGCCGGGCCCGCCGGGCGGCGACCGGGTCGGGGACGGGGACCGCGGAGCGGAGCGCCTCGGTGTAGGGGTGGCGGGGCCGGTCGAGCACGGCTGCGGTCGGGCCGACCTCGACGATCGTGCCGAGGTGCATCACCGCGATGCGGTCCGACAGCGCGCGCACCGCAGAGATGTCGTGCCCGATGAACAGGAACGACACCCCGAGCTCGGCCCGGAGCCGGGCGAGCAGCGACAGCACCTGGGTGCGGACCGACTGGTCGAGCGACGACACCGGCTCGTCGAGCACCACCAGCGACGGGTCGGGTGCGAGGGCGCGGGCGATGCCGACGCGCTGCCGCTGGCCGCCCGACAGCTGGCTCGGCACGCGGTCGGCGAGCTCCGGACCGAGCCCGACGAGCTCGAGCAGGTGCTCGACGCGGGCCCGCCGCTCGGCGCGGGTGCCCCGACCGGCGACCTGCAGCGGACGGGCGACGTTGCCGGCGACCGTCAGCCGGGGGTTGAGCGACGCGTACGGGTCCTGGAACACGATCCGCAGCTCGCCGCGCAGCTCCCGCAGCCGCCGTCCCCGCAGGTGGGTGATGTCGGTGCCGCGGTACCGGATGGTCCCGCCGGCGGGTTCGAGCAGGCGGACGGCTGCCCGGGCGAGGGTCGACTTGCCGCACCCGGACTCGCCGACCAGGCCGACCGCCTCGCCGTGCCCGACGGTCAACGACACGCCGTCCACGGCCCGGATCGCGACGGCGCGACCGTCCCGCCGGCCGACGTGGGTGACGACGAGTCGGTCGAGCTCGAGCAGCGGGGTAGCGGTCACGGGGCCAGCACCGGGAGCTGGGCGTGGTGGCACGCCACGGCGTGGTCGCCGGACGCGGTCAGCGGCGGACGCTGGGTCGGGCAGCGGTCGTCGTCGGCGACCGGGCAGCGGGGCCGGAACGCGCACCCGGTGACCTCGAGGTGGGCGGGCAGGGGCCGTCCGCCGACGGCGCCGCCCGTGCGCGGCCCGCAGCAGCGGCACCGCCACGGGGCCGCCGCGAGGTCGCCGTCGAGCGCGCCGGCGCGGGCCGAGCGCAGCAGGTGCGCCGTGTACGGGTGCGCGGGTGCGGCGAACAGCGGCTCCACCGGGGCCTGCTCGACGACACGGCCGTGGTACAGCACCGCGACGCGGTCGGCCCACCCGGCCACGACCCCGAGGTCGTGGGTGACGAGCACCACCGCCATGCCGACCTGCGACTGCAGCGTCGCGAGGAGCTCGAGGATCTGCGCCTGGACGGTGACGTCCAGCGCCGTGGTCGGTTCGTCGGCGATCAGCAGGGACGGGCCGTGCGCGATCGCCATCGCGATCATGGCCCGCTGCCGCATCCCGCCCGACCACTGGTGCGGGTGGTCGTCGAGGCGGTCGGCGGCGCGCGCCACGCCGACGCGGTCGAGCAGCTCGACGGCGCGCCTGCGAGCCTCGCGCCGGCCGAGCCCGGGCGCGTGGACCCGGATCGCCTCGACGAGCTGGGCCCCCACGGTCAGCGACGGGTGCAGCGACGTCAGCGGGTCCTGGAACACGACCCCGACGTCGCGTCCCAGCACCGACCGGCGCCGGCGGCCGTCCAGCGGTTCGCCGTGGAGCCGGACCTCCCCCGCCACGACCCGTCCCGCAGGGCCGAGCAGCCCGAGGGCGCCGAGGACCGTCGCGGTCTTGCCGCTGCCGGACTCGCCGACGAGCGCCAGCACTTCCCCCCGACCGACGTCGAGGTCGATGCCGCGGACCGCCGTCAGCTCCGCCCGGCCGGTGCGGTAGCGCACCTCGAGGCCGCGGACCGCCAGCACCGGCGGGGCGGCGCCGGGACGGTCGGCGGCGGCCTGGGCGGGGGTGGCGGTCACGGTGCCGCACCGCCGTGCGCGCGCTCCCCGAGCCCGTCGGCCAGCAGGTTCATGCCCAGGACGATGCACACGATGGCGGCGCCGGGGAACAGCGACATCCACCACGCCGCCCGCAGGAACTGCTGCGCCTGGCTCGCGAGGAACCCGAGGCTGACCTGGTTGGGGTCGCCGAGCCCGAGGAACCCGAGCCCGGCCTCGACCAGCAGCACCTGCGCGACGACCAGCCCGAGGTAGACCAGGCTCACGGGCAGGACGTTGGGCAGCAGCTCGCGGACGACGATCGAGGCGGTCGTCGCGCCGTCGGCCCGGGCGGCCTCGACGAACTCGCGGTGTCGCAGCCCGAGCACCTCGGCACGGACCACGCGCGCGAGCAGCGGCCACGAGGTGACGCCGAGCACGACGACGAGCCGGTCGATGCCCGGTCCGAACAGCGCGATGACCACCAGCGCGAGGAAGAAGCGCGGCAGGACCTGGACGAACTCCGTCGCGCGCATCAGGACGTCGTCCGTGCGGCCCCCGACGTAGCCCGAGACCATCCCGACGAGCAGCCCGAGCAGCAGCACGATCCCGGCCGTGCCGACGCTGACCACCAGCGACGTCCGCGTCCCGTGGACCACGCCGTCGAGGAGGTCACGCCCCAGCGCGTCGGTGCCGAACGGGTGGGCCCAGCCGGGTGCCTGCAGCGGCGGGCCGGTGAGCGCGAACGGTCCCGCCGGCGCGAGCGCCGGCGCGAGCACCCCGACGAGCACGAACGCACCGGTCACGACGACGCCGACCCGCAGCGACCACGACGAGCGTGCCGACACCACCACCCGTTCGGGGACGGCCACGGTAGTCGCGTCGCGGGGCTCAGCGGTAGCGGACACGGGGATCCAGTCGCGCGTAGGACAGGTCGGTGACGAGGTTGGCGAGCGCGACCGTGAACCCGACCATGAGGAACACGCCGAGCACCACCGGGATGTCGCGCGCCTGGATGGCGCCGAGCAGGAGCCGGCCGATGCCGGGCCAGCCGAACACGGTCTCGACGATGACGGTGCCGGCGACGAGGTGTCCGACCCGGCCGCCGATGACCGTCAGCACGGGCAGCATCGGCCGGCGCAGCGCGTGACGGACGACGACCACCGGTTCCCGCACGCCCTTGGCCCGGGCGGTGCGCACGTGGTCGCTGCGGAGCTCGTCGACGAGCCCCGCCCGGGTCAGTCGAGCGACCGCCGCGAGCTGCTGGCTGGCGAGCACCGCTGCTGGCAGCGCGAGGTGGTGCGCGACGTCCACGGCGGCGGCCCAGCCGGTCAGGGTGCGACGCGGGTCGGTCATGCCCTGCACCGGGAACCACCCGAGCCCGAGCGAGAACCCGAGGATCGCGAGCTGCCCGACCCAGAACACCGGGGCGGCGTACAGGGCGAGCGTCACCGAGGTCAGCAGCCGATCCGTCGGCCGACCCCGTCGGACCGCGGCGCCGACGCCGAGCAGCAGCCCGACGGCGGTGGACAGCAGCAGCGCCGTGCCGGCGAGCAGCAGCGTCGCGGGGAGCCGTTCGAGGATCAGCTCGAGCACCGGCCGTCCCTGGACGAACGACGTCCCGAGGTCGCCGCTGGCCACCGCACGTGCGTAGGCCGCGAGTTGCACCGGCAGCGGCCGGTCGAGGCCGAACCGTTCGCGGACGCGCGCGTAGTACGCCTCGTCGCCGGAGTCCCCGGCGAGCGCCAGCACCGGGTCGCCGGGCGCGAGGTGGAGCAGTGCGAAGCCGACGAGGACGATCCCGGCCGCCGTCGGGAGCACCTGCGCGACGCGCAGGGCCAGGTACCGGCGGCGCCCGACGTTCATCGGCCAGGGCGCCTCACCGGTCGCACACGGCGGTCTCCGCGAAGTGGCCGGCCTCGCCGAAGTCGCGGCACGCGGCCGTGAACACCCGCACCGACTCGGTCTCGACCAGCCACAGGTAGGGCAGGTCCTCGGTGAGGATGCGCTGCACCCGGCTGTACACCTCGCCGCGCTGCGCGGGGTCGACGGTGCGCAACCCCTCCTCGAAGCCCGCGTCGACCTCCGGATCGGAGTACGCGGCCGCGTTGGAGAACGGGATCGGCCCGATGTTGGACGAGTCGTACATGCGGCGGATCCCGATCTCGGGGTCCGGCCCGTTGCAGTAGGAGATCACGTTGGTGTCGAAGTCGCGCTCGGTGAACACCGTCTCGATGAACACCGGCGGTTCGAGCGCCCGCAGGGACAGCTCGATGCCGACGTCGGCGAGTTGCGAGCGCAGCAGCTCGCCGTACTGCGCGAACGTCGGGAACGACAGGAACTCGAACGCCAGCTCCGTGCCGTCGGCGACCCCCTCCACCCCGGAGGCGACGCGCACCCCGTCACCGTCGCGGACCCATCCGGCCTCGGTCAGCAGGCGGTCCGCCTCGGCCGGGTCGAACTCCGGCACGCCGCTGTCGGGGTCGTGGGCGAACGGGATGCCGCTGGAGAACGGGGCCCGTGCGACCCGGCCCTGACCGAAGAGGATCCGCTCGACGATCTGCTCCCGGTCGATGGCGTGCGCGATGCCCCGGCGGGTGCGCACGTCCTGGAACAGCTCGTCCTCGAGGTTGAACGTCACGGTCATGATGCAGTTGGACCCGCCCGGGTTCGTGGCGGTCTGGAGGAACCCGTACCCGCCGTCGGCACGCAGCCGTTCCAGCTCGGGGCCGGGCGCGCCGAACAGGAAGTCGACCTCCCCGCGCTCGAGCGCCGCGAGCGCGCTGCTCTCGTCGGGGACGATGCGCAGGACCACCTCGTCGAGCACGGGCAGTCCCGGCTTGAAGTAGTCCTCGTTGCGCGCGACCCGGATCTCGGAGTCGGGCGTGTAGGACACGAACCGGAACGGTCCGGTGCCGACGGGCGCGAGGTTGGCCGGGTGCTCCGCCAGGTCGCTGTCGCCGTACACGTGCCGCGGCAGGATCGGGGCCTCGGTCACGTTGAGCTGCTGCAGGAGCGGGGCGTAGGGCGCGTCGAAGCGGAACTCGACCGTGAGGTCGTCCACGGCGGTGATGGTCGGGGCGGCGTTGCCGACCGACGCGGCGGTGCGGGCGTGGAGCTTCGTCAGTGCCTCCTCGAAGGTGTACACCACGTCGTCCGCGGTGAACGGCTCGCCGTCGTGCCAGGTCACCCCCTCGACGAGGTGGAACCGGTACAGCGCCCCGTCGTCCTCGACGTCCCAGGACGCCGCGAGCGACGGGACCGGCTCGCCGTCCGGGGAGAGCTCCACCAGCCCGTTGAACATCAGTTCCGACGCGGTGTGCACGCCACCACTGGTGGTGATGGCCGGGTTCAGGGAGCCCGGGTCCCCGGAGATCGCGGCCACCAGCGTCCCGCCGCCACCGTCGGCAACGGGGTCGTCGGTGACCTCCGCCGCCGGCGAGGAGGCGGGCGACGGGGACGGGTCCGGTCCCGCCGGGTCGGCGGCGCACCCGACGCCGAGGAGCATCGCTGCGACCAGGACGAGCTCGCGCCCCATGTTCCCACCTCCCGAGTGGTTCGCGACGCCGAAGGCGCCCCGAAGGTGGGGACCATACGCACAGTGCGCACTAGCCAGTAAGTGTCATATGCATCTACGCCGGTCGGACGCCCACCCCGCGGTCGAGGTCGAGCATCGTGTCGAGCACGACGTGGCTGGTGACGTGCCCGATGCCGGGCAGCTGGGTGATCACCCGGCGGGTGAAGTGGTCGTACTCGGCGAGGTCGGCGACCTCGACCCGCAGCAGGTAGTCGGCGTCGCCGGCGAGGTGGTGCACCTCGGTGACGCCCTCGAGCCCGGTGATCATCGACTCGAGGCGCTCGGCGAGCTCACGGTCGTGGAACCGCATCCGCAGCGACGCGAACACGGTCAGCCCACGACCCACCACGCCGGGGTGGACCAGCGCTCGGTAGCCGAGGATCACGCCGGCCTCCTCGAGCCGGCGGACGCGGCGCAGGCACGGCGACGGCGACAGCCCGACGCGGTCGGCGAGCTCGACGTTGGTGAGCCGGCCGTCCTCCGCCAGCGCGGCGACGATGCGCCGGTCGATCTCGTCGAGCTCGACGTCGGGAACCGGGGTCGTGGACACGGTGGCCTGCCTCCCCTGCCGGAGCTCGGACGGCTCACGGCAGGTGGTGCCACCGTATCCACGACCCGTGGCAGGACCGTGCGTGGCTGGCCGGTTCAGCCGCCCTTCTTGCCGTTGCCGCCGCCGTTGCCGCCGCCCTTGCCGGGCTTGTCCGAGCCGCTGCCGGTGCCGCCGCCGGTGCCGCCGCCGGTGTCGCTGCCACCGCCGCCGGCGGTGGTGCAGGCGCCGGCGGTCGCAGCCGAGACGGCGGCCTGGGCGTCCACGATGCCGTACCCGTAGCCGGGGTCCCAGACGCCGCGCACCGCGACGGGGCCGGGCGTCCGTGCGGTCGAGGTCAGCACCTGCTCGACCTGGGTGCCGGTGCACCCGAGCGAGGCGAGCAGGGCCGCCACCCCGGCCACGTGCGGGGTGGCCATCGACGTCCCCGCGTACTCGTCGTACGCCCGCGAGGTCGGGTAGCCGCAGGCCGAGGACCCCGTCCCGGCGGGGACGGTGGAGACGATGTCCGTGCCGCACAGGAACCCGATCCCGGCGCCGCCGGGGGCGGCGACCGACAGCAGGTCCGGCTTGACCGGCGCGTTGGAGTACCAGGCGCGGGCCTCGAACCGGTCGGTCGCGGTCACGCAGATCGCGCCGGCGTCGAACCCCGGCGTCGAGCACAGCGGGCTGGCCTCGTTGCCGCTCGCGGCGACCACCACGGCGCCCTTGGCGCGCGCGTACGCGATGGCGTCGGTGACGTCCGACAGCAGCCCGGTGAAGGTGAGCGCCTGCACGCCCGGGAGCGCGCCGAGGCTCAGGTTGATGACGTCGGCGCCGCGGTCGGCCGACCAGCGGATCCCGTGGGCGATGTCGGTGAACGAGCCGGACCCGTCGGCGCCGAGCGCCTTGACGGGCAGGATGGTCGCGTCGGGAGCGACGCCGACGATGCCGCGGCCGTTGCCGCCGACGGCGGCGGCGATGCCGGCGACGTGGGTGCCGTGGGGGTCGCCCTCGCCCTCCACCGACTCCCAGTCACCGTTGCCGCACCCGCGCGAGCCGCAGTCGAGGAAGGTGTTGCCGGTCACGACGTTGGCCGCGAGGTCCTCGTGGTCGAGGTCGACGCCGGAGTCGACGATCGCGATGACCGCGCCGGCGCCGGTGACCTGCGACCAGACACGGTCGGCGCGCACCTGCTGCGGGCCGTACTGCGACGAGAGGAGCGGGTCGTTCGGCGCCGACAGGGCCGTCGTGCCCGCGCTCGGCGGGGCGGCCGCGAGGCCGGTCGCCGCGAGCGCGGCGGCGAGCAGGGTGGTGGCCACGGTGGACCGGGAACGGGAGGGCACGGTCGTCTCCTGGGTGTCCGGGGTCCGGGTGGCTTCGACCTCGTCCGCCCGCGCTCCTACCGGCCGAACGGTCATGCCTCGAACCCCCGGGAAGTCGCCACATCGTTGCGTGGACAGGCGAGAACGCAGGTCACCACGCCATCGCATGCCCCGCCGAGGGGTGCACCATGCCCCGCATGACGAGACGAGACCTGGCGGTCGGCACGACCGCGATGATCCTGACCACCGGCCTGTGGGCGACGGTGTACTTCGCGCCGCTGCTGCTGCCCGGCGTGCCGGCCACCGCGGTCGCCGGCGGCCGCTACCTGGCCTTCGGGCTCGCGTCGCTGGTGCTGGCGTGGCGCCTCGGCGTGCGGTTCGACCGGGTGCCGTGGGGCAAGGCGTTCACCTACGCCGTCACCGGCTTCGTCGGCTACTTCCTGCTGCTGACGCTGTCGGTGAAGGTCGCCGGCCCGACCCTGACCGTCGTGGTGATGGGCGCCGGCCCGGTGCTGTACTCGGCGCTCGGGTCCCGGGACGCCGCGGAGCGCCGGCGGCTCGTCGGCCCCGGCGCCGTCATCGTGACCGGCGTCGTCCTCGCGGAGGCCGCCGGCGCGACCGGCCTGCACGGCATCGGCTGGGGCCGGGCGCTCGGCGGGCTCGCCCTGACGCTCGTCGCCATGCTGTCGTGGATCTGGTACGGGCTCGACAACGCCCGCCTGCTCGCCGAGCGGCGCGACCTGAAGCCGCAGGTGTGGACCAGCGTCGTGGGCGTCGCCACCGGCGTCGTGTCGCTGCCGCTGGTGGCGTTCGCGCTCGCCGGCGCCGGCGGCGGATCCAGCGTCACCGAGTCCCGCACCGTGCTGCTGCTCGCGGCGCTCGGGCTCGGGCCGGCGCTGATCGGCTCGCTCGGCTGGAACGTCGCGTCGTCGCGGCTGTCGCCCGCGACCGCGGGGCAGCTCATCGTGCTCGAGCCGCTGTTCGCCCTGACCTACGCCGCGGTCTGGACCGGGCACGCGCCCACCGGCGCGGCGCTCGTCGGCCAGGTGCTGCTGCTCACCGGCGCGGCGTGGGGCGTGTGGGTGACGGCCTCCCGGCGCGGGGGTGCGGCCGCCGGCGTCGGCCGCACCGGTCCGCGCCGCTGGCGGCGGGTCGGTCCGCGCCTCAGCGCGGCCGGAAGTTGAGGTGGTAGCGGCTCGCGGTCGGGCCGCGCTGTCCCTGGTACTTCGAGCCGGTCACGTCCGAGCCGTACGGGTGCTCGGCGGGCTGGTCGAGCTGGAAGAACGCGAACTGCCCGACCTTCATCCCCGGGTAGATCGCGATCGGCAGCGTCGCGACGTTGGAGAGCTCCAGCGTCACGTGCCCGTCGAACCCGGCGTCGATGAAGCCCGCGGTCGAGTGGATCAGCAGCCCGAGCCGCCCGAGGCTCGACTTGCCCTCCAGCCGCGAGACGATGTCGTCGGGCAGGGCGATCCGCTCGAGGGTCGCGCCGAGCACGAACTCGCCCGGGTGGAGGATGAACGGCTCGTCGTCGACGACCTCGATCAGCTCCGTGAGGTCGGGCTGCTCCTCGCGCACGTCGATGAACGGGTACCGGTGGTTCGCGAACACCCGGAAGCCGCGGTCGATGCGGACGTCCACCGACGACGGCTGGATCGCGTCGTCGGCGAGGGGGTCGATGACGATGCGGCCCTCGTCGAGGGCCGCACGGATGGAGCGGTCGGACAGGATCACCGGCGTCCCCGGGTCGCGTGGGCGGTCAGTGCCCCGACGCTAGCGGGTGCTCGGCGGCGGTCGGGAGCGGACCGCCGGCGCGACGTCAGTCGCGGACGACCATGGTGACGGTGCCGTCCTCGGCCTTCTCGTAGTAGACGGCCGTGCCGATCTCGACCTCGTCATCGGAGGCGGTGGCGGCGCCGTCGGAGGCGGACGCGGAGGCCACGCCGAGGGCGGCGAGCACGAGCAGCGCCGCGAGGAGGACGACGGCGGCGATCCGCTGCGGGAGGGCGGTGGTCATGTGAGCTCCGGTCCGGGCTTCTCGGGCCGGGCCGGTCTCGCCACTGGGCTCCCCTGGCGCGGTGGCGGGCGATGCCCGCCGGGCGACCGTGCGGCCGCGCCAGGCTCTCTGCCGTCCCTCGCGGTGCACGGGTGTCCACCGCAGGTCCCGGCACCGTGCCACACAGCGTGTTCGCGCGTCCACCCTCGGTGCGCGAACCGCACGCGCACGCGCGTGCACTCTGCGTGAGCGCACCCACCGCGCTCCGCGAGGTGCCCCCGCGGTCCCACGCCCCTTCCGTGCGGGCGCGCCGCCGGCGTTGCACGCCTGACGGGCGCTCGCGTACGCTCCGCGCCCTCGCGGGTGTAGCTCAATGGTAGAGCCCTAGCTTCCCAAGCTAGTGACGGGGGTTCGATTCCCCTCACCCGCTCTCGGGGGTCTTCGCGAAAAGGCCCCGTAGGTAGTAGCGAAAAGAGCGTGTGGCCGAGGGCACCTACAAGGTGCCCTCGGCCGCAGCTACTCGGCAGGGGAGCCGATGGAGATCGAGTTCATCGGCCAGCCCTACGCAGACGAGCCCAACCTCTTCGACTACACCTCGGACGTTCTCGGCCGCGACGACTTCGACACCTTCACCGCGGTGGTCGCTTGGGCCAAGCGGTCGGGCCTCGCTCGCATCCGACCCCACCTCGAAGCCTTCCACGGCACGAAGCGCATCATCCTTGGAGTGGACGAAGGCGGTGCCACCCGCCAGGGGCTGCTGCTCGCCGAAGAGCTGTTCGACGAGATGTGGATCTTCCACGAGCCACGTGGGGGCACGTTCCACCCGAAGATCTACTTGGCCAGTGGAGCTGAGAAGGCGTCGCTCTTCATCGGGTCAAACAACCTGACGGCTGGCGGGCTCTACAGCAACCACGAAGCGGCGGTGCGGCTCGACTTCGATCTGACGCGCACCGAGGACGTTGCGCTTGTGGACCGCGTTGAGGGTTACATCGCACGGCTCATCGCTGATCACGATGTCTGCAAGCCCTTCACCCCAGCCCTCCTGCGCCAACTTGAGGCCAGTCGAGTCCGACTCTCCGATGAGGACGCTCGCGGCAACCGGGGCGACACTGACCGTCAGGGGACCCCTCCCGAGGGCGGGACTGAAACCGTCTTCGGGGAGTCCCGAGAGCGCCGTCGCCGAGACCCGGCACCATCGCGGGGCGCAGGCGGCCGGACAGGTCGAACGTCCCAGTCTCGAGGTGGCGGTACACAGACGCCCCCCTCGGGCGGGCCGCAGGGCACCGGAGGTGGCGCTCAGACGCAGGGAGCGACCAGCCCGTCGCCGGTCAAGCGCTGGTCGAAGCAGCTCTCAGCAAGTGACGCTCGCCAGCCCTCCAACCCTCGCACGAACCCCACTGGGGCACTACGCCTTGGGACTGCCGGGCATGACATCGACCGCAACACGTGGTTCCGAAGCGAGTTGTTTGGAGGAGCTGTCTGGCAGTCGACAAGGGACTCACGGAACAACCCGATCGAACAGGCAACCGTGGACTTCGAAGTCACCGTCATGGGGACTTCCCACGGGACGATCCCCATGGTGGTTGATCATGGGCTGCACCGAATCGCTGGTCAGAACAACGTCCCGACCATCCTCCACTGGGGCCCGCAGATGAGCGCGATCCTGGACGCGACCAACTACACAGGCAAGGTGGTCACGCTCGAACTCACATCGGCCGGCACCTACCGCCTCAGCATCACCCAGGCTGTCCCCACCCCGGCAGCGATTCCTTAGCGGCGAGCGGAACCGGAGGCTTCGTCCACAGCGCCTCAGGACGAATTGCGTCCGCCGTCCACCCTCGTCCGATACATAGCCTGTGCACGAACCGTCCCCGGCAGATGAACTCGGCGAGGCCCTATGAAGACGCGTGACGAAGTCAGCGCGGCCAAGCTGCGGGGTGGCTTCTACACGCCAGCTGACCTCGTCCAACGCACGCTGGATCGGGCACGCGGCCACCTGCCCCCAACGCAACAGGTCAAGGTTCTCGAGCCGAGCGCCGGAGATGGGGCCTTCCTGGCTGGTCTTGCCACACAAGGGGGCGGTCACCGGTGGGACATCACCGCCGTTGAGCTGTTGGAGGAGGAGGCAGCGAAGTGCCGCGCGACCGCCGAGGCAGGCGAACTGCAGAGCGTCGTGCACGCAGCCGACTTCCTGCAGTGGATGGAAAGCGCCCGCCCGGAGTTCACCATGGCGGTGGGGAACCCGCCGTTCGTACGCTTCCAGTTCGTATCGAACGAAGCGAAGGAGGCAGCTCGGCGGCTGGCCGAGCGGCTGGGCGTCCCGTCGCGAGGGGTCTCGAACCTCTGGGTCCCGGTGCTGCTCGGTGCGATCAACCTCCTGGAGCCCGGCGGAGCTTTCGCGTTCGTCCTGCCCACCGAGTGCCTTACCGGCCTCGCCGCAGGCTCCGCCCGCTCCTGGCTTGTGCGTAACTCCGGCGACCTGACACTTGATCTCTTCGCTCCTGGTTCCTTCCCGGGAGTGCTGCAGGAGGTCGCCATCCTCAGCGGAGTTCGACGACGGGATCCCGCCGACGCAGGCACGCTGAACATCGTGGACGGCGACTCTGGTCGCTCATGGAGCCACCGGCTCCGCGCGACTTCCGACTCTTGGACGCGCTACCTACTGACGCCGTCGCAGCTTGAGGCATACGCACTCGCGCAGGCAGTCGCCACAGTCAAGAGACTCGATGAGGTCGCGACCTTCGAGGTCGCCGCCGTTACGGGCGCGAACGCGTTCTTCTCGATCAACTCGCAGACACGCCGTGGGTACGAGCTCCAGCGCTGGACGACACCCCTGCTTCCCCGCATCCGGCACGCCTCAGGCTTGGTCTACCCGCCCGCTGACCAGTCGGCTCTCCAGGAGTCGGCCGAGAAGGCGTGGCTGCTGGACTTCGCAGAGGATCGTCCCGACCCTCTCGAACATGCGGGTGCAAGTCGCTACATCGCCGAGGGTGAGCAAGCCGAGCTCCACAAGCGGTACAAGACCCGCATCCGGAAGCCGTGGTTCCGCATCCCGCTCATCCGAGCGGAAGAACTCCTCTTGTCGAAGCGCTCACATCATCACCCCCGCGTTGTCCTGAACGAGGCAGGGGCGGTCACCACCGACACCATCTACCGCGGGTGGCTAACCACGGGGGAGACCACGAGCCGAGACTTCACTGCCGGGTTCCACAACTCGCTGACGATGCTCTCCGCAGAGATGGAGGGCCGCAGCTTTGGCGGTGGAGTCCTTGAACTCGTACCCAGCGAGATCAAGAAGCTGGTAGTCCCCGTCGTCTCTGGGATGGCCCTCGAGTTGGGGCGGCTCGACACCCTTGCTCGCGAGTGCAGCGCCGGCGCCGTCGAGCCCGATGGGCTCATCGTCGAAACGAACAGGCTGCTCGCCAAGAACAACGGGGAGTTCGACGGTGAGGTCTTCGACGTCCTCGAGGACGCGAGGAGGTTCCTCGCTGATCGCCGGCACCGGCGAGGGCAGCGGAGAGCCGACTGAGTCACGGACCCCGACAACGGCGGTCCTGACCGGGGACCGACCGAAGTCACTTAGGCCCTGCAGACCATCCGGGCCAGCACTCGAAGGTGAGGTGGGACCTCAGGACCGTTGACGTGCTCGACCATGATCCGAACGGGCGCCGCGTCACGCGCCTTGTGCAAGTAGTCGAGCAGGTAGTTCGGGACGTACCCGAACGGCTCGCCGTCACCAGCGAGAAGTACCGCCCGAGGAGACCACTCGTTGTCAGGCTCATCACGCATGATGAGCTCGTCGCCTTCGGTCAGAGCACCGGTCAGCTTGCCTTCCGGGTCCTTGTGGCGAACGCCGGACACTAGGAATAGCCGGGACTCGCTCCCGTCGTCATGCCGCTCCGGCTCCGGCACGAGTTGAACGGTGTCGGTGGCTCGGCCGCCGCCGGAACGAGCCAAGAGCTCGACCGGGTCCGCACCGTCCGGCGAGAGACCGAGCGCCGACGCGTACCGCGGGAAGTCGCTTCGTCGAGGAGACATCACTCGGTTGTCGAACATCGAGAGAAGGCCATCGGAGGCGTAGTCGCGGCCGAGGTCTGGGAAGGCCACGAACGGCTCGAACCCGGGCACGGTTCGCGCCTCGGATCGGTACACGTACCGCGAGGACGCGATGGTGCCGTCGTCGCCCTGCTCGATGGTCAGGTCACCGACGACGTAGAAGGCACGCGAGCTCGGATGTTGCCAGACGACGTCGAAGCACCGTTGGCGGGTCTGGCCAGGCGAGACATCAGTACTCATCCAGCAACTCCTTCCTTGCGTGCCCGACAACGGCGACGGCGAACCTACGGTCCCAGTGTGACATCAACTCGCTCGGGACCCGGTCAACGGTCTCCTCGACCCACTCCGTTGTCACCGCATCAACGCGCTCGAGGATGTCCCGCCTCGCTGCCTCGTTGACCGCCGCCATCGCCGTCTCAGCGACGTCGAGAGGACGCGGCCCTTGTTCGAACTTCGTCCGGCCGTTGCTGAGCCAGCGGCGCAACGCATCGGCATCACCGGTCAGGATGGCTTCCTTGCGAGCTTGCGTCTCAGTCATCCCGAGACATGACCCGTGATCGAAGGACTCGGCCAGGAAGCGTCCGCCGCCCGGACGCTTCGTGACCGCCCAGTTCTGGTGGTGACGGTCAGTGCCGTTGACTAGGCCGTCGAACACGAGGTAGGCGGCGAGCTGGTCCGCAGCGGACCGGAGTTCCGTGCCGACGAGGTCCGGATGCACCTCGACCCCCGCGAGAACCCCCATGGCTGCCTCGACGGTGTATCCCGTCACAGCTCCGGAGGCCCGTCGGTCGTAGCCCTCGATAGCACCGGCCAACAGCTCGTTGCCGTGCTCGAACTTCTCCGGGGCCTCTCGGTCGAGAACGTTCCGGGACACGATGCCTCGCGGGTTCTCGCCGGGTGTCTCGCGCCGCGCCAGCCGGACCTCGGCGCAGGGAAGGCCCATACGCCGTGCTACCTCGGCGGCGATGACCTCCGCCCAGTCCTCGCCTCGCGGGTTGGTCCCTTCGTTGGATCGGACGTGCTTGAAGAGCCACCAAGCACCGGACGGGTCCATCAGCCAGTCCTTGGCCTTCCGGCCCATCTTCTCGTCATCGACAACGACCCACGTGCTGGTGTCAACGACCGGGAAGCACTCGCTCATGTGTCATCCATCACCCACGGGCACGCTCCGACGCGAAGTAGGCGCGCCCGAGGCGCACCGCGACGCCGCCCCAACGGCAACGTGCCCACCGTTCTCGCCGATGCTACGGGCGCCGACCTCCGAGCTATAAGCGCGTCGATCGCTGGGCCGACAAACTCCGGGCACGCGGCATCAACCAGCACTTCGACATGCGCGCCGACGAGCACGGCTCCGTCGACGTCTACGGCATGTGGCTGATCAACGGCTGGATGCACTGCCCCGCCATGCCCGAACGGCTCGTCACCCTGGAACGCCCCGGCCCGACTGCCGGCAAGGCGGCCCACGACGCGTTCGACGCCGCCATCGCAGAACGACGGGTCTGGGCGATGGACCGCCATGAGGCCATCGGTGAGAACGGCCGGACCCGTTGGATGTGCCCGGCGATGGCCGGGAAGGCGGGCTGTCCCCTCCCTACTGGGCCAGTCCCGAGTGGCGGGATGTCTACGACCTTCGCACCTACGTTGAGGGCTACTTCGGCAGCCTCAAGAACCCCAACACCGAAGGCGTGCGACGCGGCTACTCGCAGTTCGTCGGGCTACCGATGGTCTCGCTCGGGATCGCGCTTGCCGCAGCCGTCTGCAACGTCCGGCACCAGCGCAAGTTCTACGCGGACCGCGACGACCTCCACGACCACCCGCTCCTGACGCCCGACCCGGCACCCAGGCCAGTCCGAGAACTCACGGACGCAGAGATCGAAGAACACGACCGCCAGCACGCCACACAGACGGATGGCGAGGCGGCCTGACGCCTCACCCGGGGCCCCGCGAGCACCACGCTCGCGGGGCTCCAGTCATGGAGCGGCGGCGCAACTTGTCGCGAAAAGGCGGTGTGGTATCCGACGCGGCAGCGTGTACGGACCGCGAGGATCTACCGGGAGAACCGTCACAAGATGACAGCTATCAGCCCCTAGCCCTTTTCGCGATGGCCCCTCTCGAGCACCAGCAGGACCGAGGAGCCGCCTTCCGCGCGGCTCCTCCGTTCGTTCCGGGCCGCGTACGAGGGCGACGGGAGGGGCATGGGGGTGGGGCAGGCGGACGAGGAACTGCAGCGGCCGCAGCCGCCGGCGGAGGAGCTCGACTGGGCTCCGGTGCTCGCGTGGCGTGCGCGCGTCGCGGCCCTCCCGGACGCGTGGTGGCGTCCCGCTCCGGGCGCCGCCTCGATGTTCGACGCCGGCTACCCGGACGAGATCGGGGAGCTCATCACCATCCTCCACGCCGCCGAGGTCGTGGCCCCGTTCCCCTGGCCGGCCTGGATGGAGCAGCGGGGCCAGGCCCTCTGGGACGCGCCGGAGCTGGTGAGCGAGGCGAGCCTCGAGGACTGCCGGCGGCTCCTCGCGGCCGTGGTGCGCGGCGAGCGGTTCACGACGGGGGCGGTCGGCGGGGGCTTCGACGACGGCGTGATCCCGGCGGCGCTCGACCGGATCGCGGCGCTCGTCGGCCCGACCGCCCCTGATGGCTGACCCCGCCGGCGGCTGACGGCGACCCATGCGGGCGGGCAGGAGCCGAGACGACCCGCGGCGAACTCGCCGGCGCGGACCCGCGACCACCCGGAGAGCGAGATGGAGGGCAGGAGCACGACGAACCGGCGGCTCGTGCTGCCCCTGGCCCTCGCGCTGGGGGTGCTGCTGGCCTCCGCCGAGCCCCCGACGACGTCGACCGAGGGTCCGCAGCAGCTCGCCGGCACCAGCGAGCTGACCGTGACCGGGTCGGGCACCGCGGTCGTCGACGTCCCGCAGCCCCTCCTCCTCTCGCTGGCCGCCGCCGACAACCCGAACCTCTCCCTGCAGACCGACGCCGAGGCGGCCACCGCGGTCCTTCGCGGACCGGCCGGCGCGACGCTGCTCTGGAGCCGCGTCGACCCGGAGATCCTGTGCGTCGAGTCCAGCCCGGCCAGCTGTGCCGATCTCCTCTCCCAGCTCTACGTGCTCCACGCCGGTCTCGAGAACCCGTCGAACGGCGAACGCGTCCGCGGCGTCCCGGCGGGCCGGTACGAGCTGCACGTCGTCTCCACCGACCCGACGGCGCGCACCACCGTGAGGATCACCACCGACGAGCTCGCTGGCGCCGTGTCGCTCAGCGCGAGCAGCGCGCCGTCGCACGAGTTCCGTGTCCTGGACGACATGAGCCCGACCCTCGGTGCCGCCGTGGTCACCGCCGGCGCGACGGGGGAGATCACCGACGACGGCGGCACGCTGTTCCGCTTCGTCGCCGCCACCGGGTCGCTCACCGCCGCCACCGAGATCGGCGACTGCGTCTACGACGGCACCCCGACGATCGCGTCGTCCCTGGCGTACGCCCCGCCGTGTCCTGCGGGTGAGAGCACCGGCATCCGGTTCCTCGGTGCGGGCAACGTCTTCACCTTCGCGCTGGCGGGGATGTCCGTCGGCGTGCCGGCGGGGACGTGGAGCCACGGCGGGTACGTCGCCGGTCCGACGCTCGCCGACGACGGCGTCGTCGTGACGCTCTGGCTCGGGTGACGACGCGGTCGCGCTGCGCGGGCGGCTCCCCGCGCTCCTCGTCCGCCGGCGGCTGACCGCGCCGGCGGTCGGCGCGACCACCCGAGGTGGGCGGGCCCTCCCCCGTCCGGCCGATGACGGGCCGCTCCGCTCGACCGGTCCGGCATCTGGCCCCGTCGGGGCATGGGCGCGGCTCGCGGACAGGCGCATGCTCGTGGGTGGCCGTCCGGGGGCGGGCGGCCGACCGCGCGCGTGCGCGTCGCGGCCACGACAGGGCCGGCCGATCACGGTTGGCCACGAGGGAAGGTCCGACCCGATGACCCGTGCACGAACGACGACCCTGGTCGTCCTGGCCCTCGCCGCGCTGCTGCTGCCGGCGAGCGTCGCGACGGCCCAACCGACCGAGGACACCGTCGGCGCCACCCCGGCGTTCCAGTGCGTCCCGGTGCCGGCCGGCCACTGCTTCAGCGTGAAGGGCAAGGGCTCGACGGGCGTCATCCTCGTCGTCGCGCCCGACACGCGCGGCCCCCAGGAGTCGTACTCGACCCACTGGAACGCCGACGACCGTCCGTGCCGACACGACGAGAACGTCGATGGGGACTGGACGTGGTGGACGCCGCCCCTGACCGAGGGCATCTGGGTCTGCCACCACCGCCCAGAGCGCGAGTGACCCGCGGCTAGGGTCGCGCGCCCCGACCGACCGGACGGCACGTGCGACCCACCCCGTGACCCCCACATCCCCCACCGCGCCCCCGACCGCGAGCCTGCGCCTCTGGCGCGAGCTCACCGGGCTCCCGGACGGCCTCGCCCCCGGGACCCGGACGGTCGTGCGGGGCTCGCGGGGGCTGTGCCCGCCCGGGTGGACCGGCGTCCTGCGGCTCGGTGACGCCCACGTCGTGGAGGCCGGCCAGGCCGACGACGACGCCCTCGAGGCGCTCCTCGCCCTCGACGACCCCGCCGACCCGACCCAGGTCGAGGCGCTCATGCGCGGCGCCGTCCTCGGCCCCGGGCACCTCGCCTACCTGCCCGACGGGACCGTCCCGCCGCCGGCCCCGGACGACGCCACCGACGCCGACCCCGACGAGCTCGCGGCGTGGCTCGTCGGGCAGCGACCCGACGAGGTCGAGGAGTCCTCCGCCGCGGACCTCGAGCGAGCGCGGGTGGTCCGCCGGCGGGGTCGGATCGCGGGCGTCGCCGGTTGGACGACGTGGCCGACCGGGGTCGCCCACGTCGGCGTGCTGGTCGACCCCGCCCACCGGGGCGAGGGCGTCGGCACCGACCTCGGGCTCGCCGCGTCCGCCGCGGCGCTCGCCGACGGGCTCGCGCCGCAGTGGCGTGCCGCCGGCTGGAACGAGCCGTCCCGCCGGCTCGGCGCCCGCGTCGGGTTCATCGAGGTCGGCTGCCAGCTCAGCATCGAGGCGATCGGCACCTGACACGACGACCGCCGGCGCGGCGCCTCCCCGACGCCGTCAGGCGTGCGCGACGCAGCGCGACGTGAACGGCCGCGCCTCCATCCGCTCCAGCGGGATCGGCTGGTGGCACACGTCGCACACCCCGTAGGTCCCGGCAGCCACCTTCACGAGTGCCCGCCGGACCTCGGCGAGCGAGCCGGCGAGGGACCGCGCCGTGAGCGTGCTCGAGATGCGCTCGACGGCCTCGGTGGTGCCGTCCCCCACGCGCTTGCCGAACCCCACGACCGCGGTCTCGTCGGGTGGGGCGGTGAGCCGCTCGAGCTCGGCCACGAGCTCGTCGCGCCGGCGCTCGAGGCGCCGGACAAGCTCCGCCATGTCGGGGGTGTGGTCGGGGGTCTCGGCATCCATGCGCCCGACCGTACGCCCGCGTCGGCGTCGTGCCACCGACCGGCCGGCCGCCGGCGCCGAACCGGACCCGTCATCCCAGCCGCCGACCCGGAGCCGGAAGCGTGCGTGTCAGCGTCGAGGTCGCCGCGCCGGCGGAGGTCGTCTGGGACCTGGTGACCGACATCCACGACGGCCAGACCGTCCTGCCGGGCGTGGTGTTCGAGCGCCGGCGGGAACCGGACGCCGGCGGCCGCTTCGGACCGGGCCTCGTGTGGGCCGAGCACCGCACCCGCGCCGGGCGCACCCACACCGACGTCGTGCGGGTCACCGACGTCGACGAGGGCCGCGCCTACACCGTGGTCGGCGACGGGCCGGGCGGCGACGCCGCGTCGACGACGCTGTGGGTGGATCCGCGGGGCCCGGCCCGTGCCCGCCTCGGACTCGACCTGCGGTACCGCCCGGCGACGCGGGCGGGTCGCGTCGCGGCGTGGCTGGCCCGGCCGGTCGCCGACCCGCCGCTGCGCCGGATGGTCCGAGCCGAGCTCGACGTCCTCGCCGGCGAGGCCGCCCGCCGGCACGCCGCCGGCGCCGGCGCGGGCTGACCGCCGCCGGCGCGGACGGCGTCGATCAGCCTCGGCGAGAGTCCTCGCGCCTGGTGAGGAAGCGATCGACCTGCCGGTACACGTCGTCCGCGCTCTCGCGCACCGCAGCCAGCAGCGACGCCTCGGTCGAGGTGCCGACGAAGCGGCTGTTGCCCGAGACCGCGAGCCAGCACTCCAGGACCACCCGCTGGGAGGGCGTGTCACGCTCCTTGACCGAGATCTCGAGCTCGAGCTGGTCGTCGTCGAAGCGGCCGAACCGGCGGTCGAGTCGCGCGGACACGATCTCGACGACCTGGCTGGCCTCGGACGGGTCGAACTCCGGGACGACGCGCATGTTCTCGGCGACGGTCGCCACGTGGGTCTCCTGTTCGGCGGTGCAGGGCGGGAGCGGACGTGGCCACGCGACGGCTCCTGGGGGCCGAGGCTACGAAGCCGGGCCCGTCGCGTCCGGGACGAACGGTCCGCAGCGCGACCCCCGAGCCCCGCCGGGTCCGCGCCGTGGTCGCAGCGTGGTCGCGGACGCCGGCCGACCGGTCGCCTCCGCGCCCCGTAGCCTCCGCCGGACCGCCGTCCGCGAGGCACGCCGTGACCGCACCGATCAGCCGCTTCCCCGTCCCGGACCTCTCCGAGCTCCCGGAGGACCTGCGCGCCACCATCCTCGACGTGCAGGAGCGCACCGGCTTCGTGCCCAACGTGTTCCTCGCGCTCGCGCACCGGCCCGACGAGCTGCGCGCCTTCCTCGCCTACCACGACGCCGTGATGGAGCGCGAGGGCTCGGGGCTGACGAAGGCCGAGCGCGAGATGGTCGTCGTGGCGACGTCCGGCGTGAACGACTGCCTCTACTGCGTCGTGGCGCACGGCGCGATCCTGCGCATCCGCGCGAAGGACCCCCGGCTCGCCGACGAGCTCGCCACCAACCACCGACGCGGCGACCTGACCCCACGGCAGCGCGCGATGGTCGAGTTCGCCGTGAAGGTCGCGACCGAGTCGCAGGCCGTCGACGAGGCCGACCTCGAGGCGCTCCGCCAGCACGGGTTCACCGACGACGACGTCTGGGACATCGCCGCGATCACCAGCCTGTTCGCCCTGTCGAACCGGATGGCGAACGTCCTGGCGCTCCGCCCGAACGACGAGTTCCTCACGATGGGACGCTGACCGAGATGGCCGACGATCTCCACACCCTCCACCCCGGCGAGGCGCCGCAGCGCTTCGCCGCCCACCTCGAGCGGCACCGCGCCGGGGCGGTCGCGGCCGACGGCGGCCGGGTCGTCGGCGCGATCGTGGCGCCGCCGGTCATCGAGGTGTTCCGCGCTGGGATGCTCGTCGCCGCCATCGTCCCGCAGCGCACCGGCGCGCCGCGCCGCTGGCTGCCGATGCTGCTCGCCCGCGCCCTGTCCGGGTACGGCGCGAACGTCGCGACGCTCGGGCTCGACACGCCGCTGCCGCCCGGCATCCCGCCGCTCACCGACGACGAGGGCGTCCCGCGCCGGCTCGTGTCGTTCCAGGCCACCCGGACCGGCCTCGTCGGCGACACGCACGACGCCAACGTCGCGGTGACCACCCGCGCGTTCGACCCGGGCCCGGACGGCGGCGTCGAGTGGTACGACCCGCACCCGCTGCCCGACGTGTCGGAGGACCCGGGGCTGCGCGTGTACGCGCAGGCGCTGCTCGACGGCGTCGCCGACCCCGGCGGGATCCGCAAGCGCATGGCCGACGACGCCGCGCAGCGCCAGGCCGCCACGCCGCTGGTCATCCGCGACGCCGTCATCGACGCCGGCGTGACCGAGTCGCTGCGCACCGACTGCCTCGTCAGCTACCTGCCGGCCAACCGCGACGTGCGCGAGCTGTTCGAGCGGCACGTCCCCGGCGGCCTCGCCAACGAGGAGCCCCTCGGCCAGCAGGTCTGACGCCGGCGCAGCGTCCCGGCCGACGGCTGCGCCCGCGCTCAGTGGAGGGGGTCGTTCAGGATGGCCTCGCGACGGCACCGCACGACCTCGAGGTCGGGGTGCTCCGTCAGGGCCGTGATCAGGTCGGAGCTCCCGGCGACCAGCGTGAACGGCAGGTTCATGTCCTCCAGGACGTGGAGGTACCACGCGTGGTCCCGCGGGAACGAGACCCCCGCCCCGGCCCGGTGAGGCAGCTCGCGAGGCAGCGGGTGCCACGCTCCCGACAGGGGCCCCGTCAACCATGCGTGGTCACTCTCGGTGACGATGCCCGGGACCTGGTGCAGCCCGTCCGCACTGGGGACGAACCGGCCGATGACCAGCTCGTCGGGCGTGGTCGTGTGCGCCGTGAGGACGGACCGCAGCGGCTCGCCCGACCAGAAGACGAGGGACCCGTCCCCGGGAGGCGACACCCGGTCCCACACCCAGAGGTAGCGGTCACCCACCCGCTCGTAGCCCGGCATGAGGGTCGCGCCGGACTGCGCCGCCACCAGGGCAGCACGGTCCTCGAGACCGAGCATCGATGCGGCGTCGTCCCACCGGACCGGTGTGGGTTCCTCTCCCACCACCGTGTGCCACGGGGGGAGGACGACGGCGACGTCGGCCAACTCCCGGGGCACGCAGTCACCGACGGTGGCGAGCCTCCCGCCCGGGACCCGGATCCAGTCGTCGACCTCCTCCCGGACCAGCGGCCGGAGGGGGTGACCACGCAGGTCGGGGTACGGCGCCATGCTCCCTCCGACGGTCCACGGCCGTGCGTGCCAACTGGTGTCGGGGACATGGTAGGCGGCCTCCCCGACGAGGAGCCCCTCGGCCAGCCCGGGTCTGAGAGGCACCCACGCCCCCTTGGTGCCGTGGAACGGCATGCCCGGGCCGTCGTAGAACGGTATGTTGCACGCTCGTAGAACGGTATGCTGAGAGAGGTCGACGACGCCGGGTCAGGGGGTCGCGGGTGACGCAGGAGTACGTCCCTCGGGTCGCGGACCAGCAGCTGCGCGAGCTGCTGGCCGAGTCCGGCGCCGTGCTGCTACAGGGCCCCAAGGCGTGCGGCAAGACCGAGACGGCGATGCAGGTCGCGGCGTCCCATGTCCGGCTCGACGTCGATGGCGACGCGGCACGGCTCGCCGAGATCGACCCGGGGCTGGTGCTGCGGGGCGATCGGCCCCGGCTCGTCGACGAGTGGCAGCTGCGGCCCCACCTCTGGGATCACGTCAGGCGGGCGGTCGATGACGCGGGAGGCGCTCCCGGCCAGTTCATCCTCGCGGGGTCGTCCACCCCGACCGACGACGCCCGCTTCCACTCCGGAGCGGGCCGGATCGTCACGATCACGATGCGACCGATGTCGCTCCACGAGAGCCTCCGGCTGGACGGCGTCTCCCTCGGGGCGCTGTTCGACGGGACGGCGGGGTCCGCCGGCGGCGCCCCGGACGACCTCCCGACCATCCTCGAGTGGCTCGTCCACGGCGGCTGGCCAGCACAGGTGGGCAACCCACGCCGCTCGCTCGTCACCGGCTACCTCGACGCCGCGGTCGAGGTGGACATCGCGACCGGCCCCGGCGAGGACGGGCACCGACCGACGCGCCGGCGGGACCCGCAGCGCATCCGCGCGCTCGTGCGGTCGCTCGCGCGCAACGTCGCGACCGCCGCCGGCGAGCGGGCGTTGGCGGCTGACGCCGGGATCTCCCGGTCCGCCGTGCGCGACTACCTCGCCGTGCTCGAGCGGCTGCTGCTGGTCGAGCCGCTCCGGGCCTTCAACACCCACCTCCGCTCGTCACGCAACCTCCGCGAGCATCCCCGGCACCACTTCGTCGACCCGTCGCTCGCCGCGGCGGCGCTGGATGCGGACACCGGCAGGCTGCTGCGGGACCTCGAGTTCACCGGGCTGCTCTTCGAGTCGATGGTCATCCGTGACCTCCGCGTGCACGCCGGCGCGCACGGCGGGACCGTCACCCACTTCCGCACCGACGACCACGAGATCGACGCCGTCGTGTCACTCCCCGATGGACGCTGGGGGGCCGTGGAGGTCAAGCTGGGCGGACAGCCTGCCATCGAGGCCGGAGCGGCGTCCGTCACCGCGGCGGCTGCCTCGATCGACCAGGACCGGGTCGGCGCGCCAGCGTTCCTCGCCGTCGTGACCGCGACCGGCGCGTACGCCTACCGCCGGGACGACGGCGTGCACGTGGTGCCGCTGGCGCTC
The DNA here is from genome assembly GCA_046566145.1 of Actinomycetes bacterium. Classification (GTDB taxonomy): domain Bacteria; phylum Actinomycetota; class Nitriliruptoria; order Nitriliruptorales; family Nitriliruptoraceae; genus JBKHXF01. The sequence goes on along the minus strand of JBKHXF010000022.1, from coordinate 5,836 downwards.
CTCGGCCCCTGAACGTCGCGACGAGCGGTCGTACGGGTGACGACGGTCAGTCGTCGCCGAGCTCGGCGCGCAGGACCTCGAGGGTCTCGAGGTGCGCGCGGTCCTTCGGGCGGGCGGCCGCTCGCTTGGAGCGGATCACGTCGTCGAGGCTCGCGACCCGGACGCGGACGCCGCGGACCTCGTAGCTGACGGCCTCCCGGTCGAGGCGTGCGTGGCCACCGACCCCCACCGCGTCGAGGACGACGTCGACGACGCCGGCGGTCGTCACGAAGCTCATCACCGGCGAGCTGAAGGTGTCCGCGTCGAGGGGGACGGCGAGACCCTCGGGTGCGCCGGGGGCGGCCAGTCGGGCGTCGAGCTCCGCGAGGGCGGCCGCGAGACGCCCGAGGTTCTCGACCGACCGCTCGGGGGTCACGTCGACGTCCTCGGTCAGGATCGGGGACCCGTGCAGTCGGGCGGCCACCCCGCCGATGAGGACGTACCGCACGCCGTGGCGGTCGAGCGTCTCGACGATCGCCGCCGGGTCGAACGCGCCGGTCACGGGACCGGCCGCGCGTCGGCGAAGAAGGCCGCCGCGGCGCGCAGGCCGTCGAGGCGCTCCTCCGGCGTGCGGGCCAGCAGGGCCCGGATCGCCGGGAGGTCGGGGTGGTCGGCGTGTCGACGGGCGCCCGAGCGCAACGCCTGCCAGCGCTCCCACGGGACGAGGACCGCCTCCGGCCGGCGGTACGCGCCGACCACGACCGGGTCGGTCGAGGGATCGGCGCGGAACCCCTCCAGCAGCTCGCTCACGGCGGCCCGGAACTCGTGGACGCCCAGGACCTCGGGAGCCTCTGGCTCCTCCGGGGTCCTCGACCCGCGCGGCTCGCCCACGACCCGACCTCTCGAAGTGGTACATCGACGGTACCACTCGCCCCCGGCGGTGAGGGGAGACGTCAGCGCCGGCGGAGGAGCTCCACGAGGTGGTCGCCGACCCGGCGGTCGGCGAGGAGGTCGAAGTGGTCCGCGCGGGCGAGGTGCAGCGACGAGTCGGTGTGGAGCCGCCGACGGCGTGACGCGCCGGCGGCGGAGCTGGCCGGGACGAGCCAGTCCCCCACGGTGGAGGCCAGCACCCCGCGGTCCCGGTCCCCGACCGTCGCGGCGGCGACGTGGGTGCGGACGTGGGCGAGCCGGCCGGCGACCTCCGTGCCCTCGGCACGCCACTCGTCCTCGACGAGGTCGCCGACGCGCAGGTCGGTGATCCCGACGGAGCGGGCCTCGAGGATGGAGCCGAACGGGGCGGTCTCCGGCAGCGACGCGAGCAGCGCCGCGCCGGCGGTCGCCGCGCGCTCCAGCGGGGCGCCGAGCAGCGGCGTCCCGAGGCACACGACGTCGCCGAGCGCACCGACCCACGCCGAGGAGCGGCGGGCCCCGTCGACGGCGGCGGCGCGGGAGACCAGCCCGCCCATCGAGTGGCCGACCAGCGTGAGCCGCTCGACCTCGACGGGCCAGGCGGCGACGAGCGCGTCGAGCAGGCGGGACAGGTCGGCGCCGTTGTCCGCGACCCCGCGGCCGGTGTTGAGCCGCACCAGCGCCGGCGTCACACCGAGCTCCGCGGCGACCCGCGCCGGGTGGCCACCGACGGTGCCGTGCCGCGCGGTGCGCCAGCCCCACGCGGCCTCCGACTCGCACAGCCCGTGCACGAACACGGCGACGTGCGACGACGGGGCGTCGGTCCGGCGGACGAGCTCGGTCGCGGTGACGTCCTGCCCGTCGTGGCGCCACGACGCGACGACCGCGAGGGCGGGGGCCTCGCGCTCGAGGCGGTCGCCCAGCACACCGTTGACGGCGGACTTCACGGCCGCGCCGGCGGGCGTCGCATCGAGGCTCGGGCGCGTCTCGTCGAGGGCGAGCGCACCGACCGTCCCGGCGAGCCGGACGCCGCCGACGACGAGGGTGCGGACGGTCGAGTGGACCGCGCCGGCGATCGCGTCGTGGACGACCTGGACCGGGGCCGCGACGGGGCCGATCGAGCGGAACACCCGCGCGGAGACGGCCCGATGGACCCCCTCGACCCAGCCGGTCACGTCGGTGGCCAGGTCGGCGCCGGCCGTCCCGAGCGCCTGCGCCTCGCTGCCACGCACGTCGTGCCCCTGCCTGCCGTGGGTCGTGGCGCGGACCCCGCGCCGGCAGCGACGGTACCCGCGGGCCGTGGTGCGGCCGTGGTCAGGCGGGTCGGCGGCGCAGGCCCCACGCGCCCGCGCCGGCGGCGAGCAGGACCGCGCCGGCGGCGACGCTGGACGTGGGCAGGCTCGCCATCACCACGACGCACAGCACCACCCCGAGCCCGGCCAGCCACCGGGGCCAGCGCCGCTCCGCCGGCGACAGCCTCCAGGCGGAGGCGTTCGCGAGCGCGTAGTAGGCGAGCACCGCGAACGACGACGCCCCGATGGCGCCTCGCAGGTCGGCGACGAGCACCAGCGCGACGACCACCACGCCGACCGTCAGTTCCGCGACCGCCGGCGTCCGGCGGGTCGGGTGCACGCGCGCGAGCGGGCGGGGCAGCTCGCCCCGTCGGGCCATCGCCAGCGACGTGCGGCTGACCCCGGCGAGCAGGCTCAGCAGCACGCCGGCGGCCGCGACCGCCGCGCCGACCCGCACCGCCCCGGCGGCAGCCGACAGCGGCGACGCGGCGACGACCTCCACCAGCGGCGCCGGCGCCGTGGCGAGCACGACGGGCCCGAGCGCCCACAGCGCCACCCCGAGCACGACCGCGTAGGTCGTCACGACGGTGCCGAGCGCGACCGTGATGGCCCGTGGGATGGTCGTGACCGGGTCGCGCACCTCCTCGCCGAGGGTGGCGATCCGCGCGTACCCGGCGAACGCGAAGAACAGCAGCCCGGCGGCCTCGAGCACACCGCCGGCGCGGACCGGCGGGGGCCGCAGCCCGTCGTCGTCGAGGGTCGTGCCCGCCGGCGCGTCGGTCCCGTCGATCGTCACCCGCCCGACGTCGGGGACGTCCACGTCGGTCTGCTCGTCGCCGAGGACGACCACCTGGAACGTGGCGCCGCCGCCGAAGCCCACCGCCACGCCGGCGGCAACCACGAGCGCCAGGGTGACCCCGACGACCGCGACGCCGACCCGCAGCGCGCCGGCGGTGCGCTCCACGCCGGCGACGTTGACCGCCACCGCGGCCACCACCACGGCGACCGCGAGTGGACGTGCGGCCGCCGGCGCGGCGTAGGTCCCGAACGTCAGGGCCATCGCCCCGAGCGACGCGGTCTTGCCGACCACGAACGCCCAGCCGGCGAGGAAGCCCCACAGCGGCCCGAGTCGCTCCCGGGCGTGGACGTAGGTGCCACCGGCCTCGGGGTGGAGGGCGGCGAGCTGGGCGGATGAGGTGGCGTTGCACCAGGCGACCAGCGCGGCGAGCGCGAGCGCAGCGAGGAGCCAGCCGCCGGCGGCTGCGGCGGCCGGACCCGGGGCGGCGAACACGCCGGCGCCCAGCATCGCGCCGAGGCCCACCACGACCGCGTCACGCACGCCGAGCCGCCGCGCGAGCCGGCCGTCGTCGCCCCCGCCGGCAGCTGGACCCGTGCCCGATGGTGGGACGGTGCTCACCCGGCGACCTCCGCCCGCAGGTCCGGGAGCGACTCGGCGAGGTCGCGGACGAACCCGGGAGCCGACGGGCCGTGCCCGACGGCCTCCTCGCCCGGGTGGTCGGGGTGGATCAGCACGACGTGGTCGATGCCCAGCTCCACGTGGCGCAGCACGGCCTCGCGGAACGCCGCGACCGAGGACAGCGCCGGCCACGACCGGGACCCGAGCAGCACCGAGCGGCGCACCTCGGCCGGGTCGCGGCCCGCCTCCTCGCAGGCACGGTCGAGCACGGCGAGCCGGTCGCGCAGCCGGGCGAGCTCCTCGTCGGGTGGCAGGTCGGCGGACACGACGTTCCAGGTGTCGGCGTACCGGCCGACGACGCGCATCGAGCGGTCCCCGCGGGCCGCGAGCAGCAGCGGCGGGCGCGGCTGCTGGACCGGTCCGGGCGCGACGGAGATGCCCTCCCCGGAGGTGACGGGCCCCTCCACCTGGGTCGCACCCCGCAGCACCGCGTCGACGACCGCGACGGTGTCCTCGAAGCGGCGGACGAGCTCCGCCGGCGGCCACGGCTCGACGCCGTAGGCGGCGAAGTCCATGACGGCGCCGCCGGCGCCGATGCCGAGGTCGAGCCGGCCGCCCGACGCGTGGTCGAGGGTCACGGCGATGTTCGCGAGCGCCAGCGGGTGGCGGTGGACGGGTGCGCACACGAGCGTCCCGAGCCGGACCCGCTCGGTCAGCGCCGCGGCGGTGGCCAGCGCGGTGAGCCCGTCGAACAGCGGCGTGTCCGGGGTGATGGTGCGGTGGACGGCGTGGTCCCACACGTGGACGCCGTCGTACCCGAGCCGCTCGACCTCGACGACGCGCGCGCACCACTCGGCCCAGGGGAGGTTCTGGACCACGACGACGTCGACGCGGAGGTCGGGTGGGCGGTGCGGCACGCGGCGGACCCTACCCACACCCCCGGGACGCAGACGGGCCCGGTGCGTGGTCGCACCGGGCCCGAGGGGTCACACGTCGCTCAGCCGACGACCACGTCGCCGAGATCCACGACCTCGCCGCGGGTGATGGTCACCTCGCGGTCGACCGAGCCGTCGGGCCCGCTCAGCGTGATCGTGACGGCCTCGCGCTCGCCGGCGAACTCCTTGGCGGGAGCCGTCGACGGGTACACGGTCCAGCGGAACGTGCCGTCCGCGGCGGTGTCGATCGTCGCGTCCCAGGCGGCGGGGTGCGACGCGCCGGCGAGCAGGCTGCCAGGACGGAGCGGACTCGTCGGCGACAAGGGGTTCGCGAACGTCTTCGCGTTGCGGACGGTGCCGGCGACGCCGTTGCCCTCCGCGTCGACCAGGCGCCCGGTGACGACGCAGTTGTACCGGCCTTCCAACGACAGGGCCGAGGACGCGTCGTACACGTAGTTCCCGTTGGACAGGCGCTCGGAGAAGGAGCCGAACAGGTGGGTACCGAGGGTCTCACGCCCGTTGCGGCTCACCGACGCGAGGTCGTCGGCGAGGGCCTGCAGCATGAGGCCCCGCTGGTCCGGCTCGAGGCAGATCAGCTCCGCCATGAACATGAACGCCTTGCGGTTGTTCGCGTAGAACTGTGGGACGACCGAGAGGTACGGCGGGTGGAACGACGAGCCCGCGTGCTCGAAGGTGTACGAGACGGACCCGAAGGTCCCGTACATCCAGTCGGAGCAGGTGCCGGTCGTGACGTACAGGTCGATCGACTTGGTCGGGCGGTACTTGACGTAGTCGCCCATCGCGAACCCGAGTCGGGCGAGCAGGACGTCGTCGGGGGCGTCGTCGCGGGTGTCGCCCCACGCCCACAGCACCAGGTTGCCTGAGGTGTGGTGGGTGATCCCGGCGACGCACTGGTAGCGCTCGTGCACCCAGCTGACGTTGCGTGTCTCCGGTTCGGAGAAGGGGGCTGCCCCGCGGTAGGTCGCGCTGTCGGGCGTGTCTCCCGATCCGGCACCGCCCCAGCGGTAGGAGTAGTTGCGGTTGTTGTCGACGCCGATGGCACCCGGGGTGGTCGGGACGACACCGGTCTGGGGCAGGACCCCTTCCGCCGCCGAGCCCGAGACGGGGCCGACGAGCGAGCGCATGTTCTTGCGCCAGTACTGCATGCTCGCCCCGGGGATGAAGCCGGTCGCCGAGCTGTCGTACTGGCGCCCGGTGCCGAGGACACCGTGCCGCGAGTAGGCGTACCCGTCGACGTTGACGACGGGGACGACGATGTTGCGGGTGGTCCTGACGAGGTGGTG
>JBKHXF010000021.1:0-74608 GCA_046566145.1 Actinomycetes bacterium | reverse complement strand
TTGGTCAGCACGTGCCGCAACCGGTCCGGGTCCACCTCGACGACCACGTCGCTGGCGGCGAGGTCCGTCACCACCTCGGTCCGAACCGCCAGCGTCTGCTCCTGCGCGAGGTCGCGCAGCCACGCATCGAGGGCGATGCGGCGCGGCGACGGCTGCGCGGCACGCCCCAGGTCGAGCAGGCCGCGCGTGAGCCTCCCGGCCCGCGCCGCGAGCGCGCCGACCTGGGCGGCGTGTTCCCGGGCCGTGTCGAGCTCGTCGGGCCCGGCGTCGGCGATGAGGTCCGCCAGCATCGAGATGGCGTGCAGCGGGTTGTTCAGCTCGTGCGCGAGGCTGGCGACGGTCGTGCCGATGGCGGCGAGCCGCTCGAGGCGAAGCAGCTCGAGGTTCGCGCGGTGGAGCCGCTCGTGCAGCTCCTGCTCGAGGACGAGCTGGCGTCGCAGCCGCCGGCGTCCGGCCTCGAGGACCTCGAAGACCTCGCGGTGGAAGCGCCGCTCCACGTCCCCGGAGAGCGACGTCGTCCCGACCGCGGCGGCCGCCTCGCGCAGCCGGGCCGCGCGGTCGGGGTCGCTCGACTGGGCCTCCCGCAGCACGACCTCGACCAGCTCCCGGACGAGCTCGGGGTCGAAGGTCCAGGCGGCGTCGAAGACGCGGTCCATCTCCTCCACCGGGTCGCCGAGCTCCGGGTGGTCGATGCCGAACAGGGCGCAGCTGAACTCCTCGGTCAGCGTCAGCACGAACCACTCCTGTCGCAGCCCGCTGGCCTCCCGGAGCAGGAACGGCTCGACGCGGACGGCGTCGGGCAGCGCCGCGTCGGTGAACACGGCCACCGAGCGCCGCTCCCCTGCGCCGAGCCGCTCGTAGCGCTCCATCTCGGCGACCCAGTTGCGTCCGACCTGGAAGCCGGTGAGCACGAGCGACCGGCGGTCGCGGTCCTCGACGATGTCCTCGAGCACGTGCGACAGGTCCGCCAGGGTCGCCTTGCTCAGGCGGGCGTACTCCACCCGTTGGCCGGCGACGTCACGCAGCGACGCGAACATCGGCGGCAGGTGCGTCCCACTCATGGCTGCTCCCGTCGACCGGTCCGGCCGGGAGGGTAGTGGGCGTGATGCTCCCGCAGACCGCGGGCGGGGATGGGCCATCGCTACCCTGCGTCCGGCCACGCGGGGCGATGGAGGGAGCACCGTGCACCACCTCGACGACCCCACGGAGCCGCACGGCGACCGATCCCGGGATGACCGCCGCCACGCTCTGGCCCGGCTCGCCGGTCGCCTCGCCCGGGTCGGCGGCTGGTCCTACGAGCCGGACACCGGCGAGGTGTTCTGGTCCGACGAGACCTACGACGTCCTCGGGTTCCCGACGACCGACGAGCCGCCCGGGGACGTCGCGCTCACGCTGTACGACCCACCGGACCGCGACCGCGTGGTCCGCGCGATCGACCGGTGCGCGGCCGACGGCACCCCCTTCGACGCCGAGTTCTCGATCGTCTCCGCCCGCGGGGCCCCCATGCGGGTGCGGGTCGTCGGGGAGGCCGAACGGGACGAGGACGGTCGGGTCCGGCGGGTCGTCGGGGCGTTCCAGGACGTGACCGAGCTGCGCCGTGCCGCGGCGGAGATGGAGCGCATGGCGACGATCGTCGACCAGGCCAGCGACGCGATCCTCATCCGGGACCTGGAGCACCGGATCCTGCACTGGAACCGGCGGGCGACCCACGTGCTCGGCTGGGAACGCGACGAGGTGCTGGGCGAGTCCGTCCGGGAGCTGCTCTACGACGGCGAGGGCCGGGTGCGCTTCGACGAGGCCCACACGGCGCTGCTCGAGGCAGGGACGTGGCTCGGCGAGCTCGAGCAGATCACCCGGGACGGGGTCGCGCGGACGGTCGCGGCGAGGTGGACGCTGGTGCACCAGCCGGGCGAGGCCCCGGTGGTGCTGTCCATCTGCACGGACGTGACCGGGCTGCGCGAGGAGGAGGGGATGCGGCTGCGTGCCCAGCGGCTGGAGTCGCTCGGCACGCTCGCCGGGGGCATCGCCCACGACCTCAACAACGTCCTGACGCCCATCGGCGTCGCGGTGGACCTGCTGGTCGACGACGAGACCGACCCGCGGCGCCGCGACCTGCTCGAGACCGTCCGCACCAGCGCGCGGCGGGGTGCGGAGATGATCCGCAGCGTGCTGCAGTTCGCCCGCGGCGCCGATGGCGTCCGCGAGCCGGTCCACGCGGAGGCGCTGCTCGACGACGTGTGGGGCCTGCTCACCGAGACGTTCCCGCGCAACGTCACGCTCGAGCGGGAGGTCGAGCCGGGCCTGCCGCCCGTCCTGGCCAACCGCACCCAGGTCCACCAGGTCCTGCTCAACCTCGCCGTGAACGCCCGCGACGCGCTGGGTCCCGAGGGTGGGCGCATCCGCATCACCGCGCGACGCGCGGAGCAGGGCCAGGTCGCCCTCGCCGTCACCGACGACGGGCCCGGGATCGCTGCCGACACACTCGAGCGGATCTTCGAGCCCTTCTTCACGACCAAGGAGGTCGGCAGCGGCACCGGTCTCGGCCTGTCGACCTCGAAGGGCATCATCGAACGGCACGGCGGGGACATGCAGGTGGCGTCGACCCCCGGCGAGGGGACGACCGTGTCGGTCGTGCTGCCCACGACCCGGAGCCTGCGCGTCCACGCACCGGCCGACCCGGGCCGAGCCCCGGCGACCGCGGCGGGTTCGGTGGTCCTCGTCGTCGACGACGAGGAGGCCATCCGCACGGTGACGCGCCACACGCTCGAGCGGGCGGGGTACCGGGTGGTCGAGGCGGCCAACGGAGCCGAGGCGCTCGAGGTGCTCCGCACCTGGCAGCCACCGGTCGAGGCCGTCGTCCTCGACATGACCATGCCACGGCTCGACGGGCACGCCACCGTCCCGCGGGTCCGCGACCTCGCCCCGCAGGTCCCGATCATCGCGACGAGCGGGGTGTTCGGGACGGCGAGCGGACGCCCGCCCGAGGGCGTCGCCGCCGTGCTCCCGAAGCCCTTCTCCGCCCGGAGCCTGCTCGAGACGCTCGACCGGGTCCTGGTGGGCTCCGGCCGTCAGTAGCCGATGCCGAGCCGGGCGCGCCCGAGCTCGCCGTCGCCGTCCGCGCTGATCGCCAGGACGTTGCCCGGGACGGTGGCGGCGGAGCGGCCGCCGAGGTCGCGGTCGTTGCGGGTGTCCCGCTCACCCCGGGCGGCGTAGGGACCCTCGGCGAGCACCTGGTCGTTGTGCTCGTCCGGGAAGTACAGCTGGGTGGTCAGCCAGTTGATCCCCTCGACGTCGACCCGGACGTGCAGGTGCGGGGTGCGGCCCGGGTACCAGCCGGGGTGGATGGTCTCGAACTCCACGACCCCGTCGGCGTCGGCCACCTGGAAGCCGCGCAGGAAGGTGGTCCCCTCCCCCTCCTCGTCCGGGGAGGACCCGTCGAGGAACGCCGAGTAGTCGCCCCGGGCGTCCGCGTGCCACAGCTCGACGACGGCGCCGGGGACGGGCTCGCACTCGGCGTCGACGACCTGCAGGCCGACGCGCAGCCGGCGGCCCTCGCGGTCCTCGGTGATGTCCCGGCGCTCCAGGCCGGTCTCGAGGAAGAACGGTCCGAGCACGTCCTCGCGGGTGAGCGAGCAGACGCCGACCTCGCCGAAGTCGGCCGCCGACAGGGCCGTGCGGGCCGCCGGCGCGGGGGCCGTCGGGGCGATCCCGGCCGTCGGGCCGGCGTCCGGCGTGGCCGTGGCCCCGGCGCCGGGCGCGGGCGCATCGGTCGCCCCACGACGTCCCGGCGTGCAGGCCGCCAGCAGCGCGGCGGCGCCGGCGGTGAGCAGCCGCCGGCGCGGCATCCTCGTGGTCACGTGTCTCCCCCTCGGCTCCGGCGGTGCACCTGGGTGGCGCGCGCCTGGTCGGTCGGCAGCAGCAGCAGGTGGTCGACGTTGACGTGCGGCGGCCGCTGCAGGCACCACACGATGGTCTCGGCGACGTCGTCGGCGCTCAGCGGGGTCATGCCCTCGTAGACCCGGGCGGCGCGCTCCGCGTCCCCGTCGAACCGGACGAGCGAGAACTCGGTCTCGACGAGCCCGGGCGCGATCTCCGTCACGCGCACCGGCTCGCCCAGGAGCTCCTGGCGCAGGACGTCGCGCACGGCGTGGACGGCGAACTTGGCCGCGTTGTAGCCACCCCCGCCCGGGTAGGCCTCGACCCCGGCGATCGAGCCGACGATGACGACGTGGCCGTCCCCGGACGCGCGCAGCGCCGGCAGGAGCGCCTGCGTCATGCGGACCACCCCGAGGACGTTGGTCTCGTACATGGCGCGCCAGCGGTCGAGGTCGCCCTCCGCGACCGACTCGAGCCCCAGCGCACCGCCGGCGTTGTTCACCAGCACGTCGCAGCGCCCGGTCGCCGCCGCGAAGGCCGCGACCGACGCGGGGTCGGTGACGTCGAGCACGTGCGCCCGGGCGGCGTCGCCGAGCTCGCCGGCCAGCGCCTCGATGCGCTCCACGCGTCGGGCCCCGAGCACGACGTCGTACCCGGCCGCGACGAGCTGACGGGCGGTGGCGGCCCCGATGCCGGCGGATGCCCCGGTGACGACGGCGGTGCGGCGGGACATGGTCGGCTCCGGGGTCGGGTCCGGGGGCGGGCTCGGGGGCGGGCTGGGGCGCGGGCGCGGGCCGAGCCTACGGTGCCGCCCGTGGACGCGGACGTGGTGGTCATCGGCGCGGGCGCGGCGGGACGGCTCGCCGCGCTGGCAGCGCGTGGGGTCCTCGCCGAGGACGGCGCGCACGCGGCGCCGGCGGCCGACGCACCCCGGGTGGTCCTGCTGGACGGCGAGCCCCGTCCGGGACGGAAGATCCTCATCGCCGGCGGCGGGCGGTGCAACGTCACCAACGCGACCGTCACCGAGTCGGACGTGCGCTCCGACGACCCCAAGCGCGCCCGGGCGGTGCTGCGCGGCTTCGACGTGTCCGCGACGCGGCGGTGCTTCGCCGACCTGGGCGTCCCCCTCGTCGAGGAGCCGCTCGGGAAGCTCTTCCCGCGCTCCGGACGTGCCCGCGACGTGCTCGACGCGCTCGACCGGGCGTCCCGCGCCGGCGGCGTGCTGCACCGCTTCGGCGTGCCGGTCACCGACGTCTCGCCGGCCGGCGCCGGCGGCTGGCTCGTGGCCCTCGCGGACGGCTCGTCGCTGGCGGCGGTGCGCGTGGTCCTCGCCACCGGCGGCCTGTCGGTCCCGGCGACCGGGTCGACCGGGTTCGGCCTCGAGCTCGCCGCCCGGCTCGGACACGCGCTCGTGCCCCCGGTGCCGGCGCTCGCCCCCCTGCTCGGCACCGTCGGCGCCGACCTCGCCGGCGTCACGCTGCCCGCGATCGTGACGGTGACGGACCGAGCCGACGGCCGGGTCCGGGCACGCGCCGGCGGCAGCCTGCTGTTCACCCATCGCGGGTGCACCGGCCCGGCCGCGCTGGACGTGTCGCACGAGGTCGAGCGGGCGCTCGCGGAGCGACGGGACGTGGTCGTCCGCGCCGACCTGTGGACGCTCACCGACCCGGCAGGCCCCATGTCGCCGTGGCTCGCGGACGAGAAGCTCCCCGGGGCCTGCCTGCCGCACCCGCCCGACCCGACGCCCGTCGACGTCCTCGACACCCACCTGCGCGAGGTCGCCGACGCCGAGCCGCGCGGCACCCTCGCCTCGGTGCTGGCCGACCGGCTGCCCCGTCGCGTCGCCACGACGCTGCTCGGCGACGTGGCGACCGTCCCCCTGGGGCAGCTCCGCCGGGAGGACCGCCGGCGCGCCGCGGCGACGCTGACCGGGCTCGACCTCGGCGTGACCGGGACGGGCGGGTACGCGAAGGCGGAGGTGACGGCCGGCGGTGTCCCGTTGTCGGAGCTCGACCGCCGCACGCTGGAGAGCCGCCACGCGCCGGGTCTGCACCTGTGCGGCGAGGTGTGCGACGTCACCGGACGGCTCGGCGGGTTCAACTTCGCGTGGGCCTGGGCCTCGGGCTGGCTCGCCGGACACGCCGCCGGCGCGGCGAGCGCGGGCGCCCCCGGGGCGCGTTGACCGACGGCGGGGGCGCCTGCTTCCCTCCCAGCGGCCCTCGCCCGACGCCCACACACGGACGGCTCGCCCATCCACCGTCGCCACACCCGCACCCGCCCGGCGCTGTTCACCGCCGCCCTCGCCCTCCTCGTCCTGTCCGCCGCCGTGGCCACCGCCCTCGGCGCGGCCTCCGACCCGGCGACGGGGACCGCGTCGCCGAGCGGCGACGCGACGGCCTCCTCGGCCGCCGCAGCGGTGCGCGGCGCGGCGCCCCACCCGGGCGTCGACCCGCCGACCGTCGGGCCACGCCGCGCCGCGCACCCCGGCGTCGACCCGCCGACCGTCGAACCGACGACGCTGCCGTCGCCCGAGCCGGCCGAGACACCCGAGCCGGCCACACCGGAGGCGGCGACGCCCTCCGGTGGCGGGACCGCCCCGGGCACCACCGACGTCGTCGGCACCGGCGGACGGCTCACGACCTACGTCGTGGAGGTCGAGCCGGGCACGTCCCCCGAGACGCCGGCGTCCTTCGCGGCCCAGGTCGACGCGGCGCTGCTGGACCCGACCCGTGGGTGGACCGCCCGGGGCTCGCACCGCCTGCAGCGCGTCGACGACCCGGCGGCCGCCGACCTCGTCGTGCTGCTGGCCTCACCCGCCACCGTCGACCGCATCTGCGCCCGCGCCGGGCTGCGCACGGGCGGGATCTTCTCCTGCTGGTCGGGACGGACGGCGGCGATCAACGCCCGACGCTGGCACGAGGGCGCCCGCGACCACCCCGATCTCGCCCGGTACCGGGTGTACGTCGCCAACCACGAGGTCGGCCACGGCCTCGGCCACGGCCACGTCGACTGCCCGGGGGCCGGGAGGCCGGCGCCGGTGATGATGCAGCAGACCAAGACCGTCGGCGCGTGCACCCCCAACGGCTGGCCCTACCCGGGCTGAGCCTCACCGCCGGGCGCCGCGCCGGCCCGGCGGCGGCCCCCGTCCGCCGCCTCGTCGCCGCCGGCGGCCTCGAGGCCGTCGAGGAAGGCCTCCATCGCCTCCCGGCCGGCCTCGAACAGCGCGTCCGTGGCCGCCTGGTCGGTGCCGAGGTCGAGCGGCCGCAGGTGGGCCGTGTCGATCCGAACGGTCCGCTCCTCGTCGCGCACATCGGTCGGCTCCGTGGCGTCGCCGGACTCGAGCATCGTGTCGAGCAGTGCGCGCAGGAACCCGAGGTTGCCCTCCGGCCGGGCCGGCGTGCGGTCCCGTGGCAGGAGCCGGACGCCGAACGTCGGCCACCGCGGATCCCGACCGTCGCGGCGGTCCCACAGCGTGACCGGGAACCCGCTCGTGAGCCCCCCGTCGACGAGCAGGCCGGCCCGCTCGTCACCCTCGGCCCCGATCGGGACGGGAGCGAACACGAACGGCACCGACATCGACGCGCGGACGGCGTCGGCGACCGACTGGCGATCGGGGTCGAGGCCGTACCGCGGGTAGTCCCACGGCAGGCGCACGGCCCTCCGGTGCACCACGTCGAGGCAGCGCACGACCAGCCGGTAGCGCCGGCCGGGGGGCAGGTCCGCGTCGGGGTCGTCGACCCGCAGGTCACCGAAGGTCTCGACGCCGTGCTCGGCGAGCAGCTCGGCGAGCCACGCCCGGGGGTCCACCGGCTCCGGCGCACGTCGCTCCAGCAGCCGGGCGAGGCCCCGGGTCGAGGTCGCCCGGTCGATGAGGTCGGCCAGCGCGAACCCGCGGTAGTCGAGGTCGTGCGCGAGCTGGCGCATCCGGGTGGGCGCGACCCCGGCCACCACGAGCGCCCCGGCGATCGCCCCGGCGGAGGCGCCGGCGACCCGCTCGGCGGTCAGGCCGGCGTCCTCGAGGGCGGCGAGGGCACCGACGTGCGCGAGTCCGCGGACCCCACCTCCCCCGAGCACCAGGTCGCAGCGCCGCCCCACGGGCCCTCCGGGTCTCGGGCGGCCCACCCTAGACGGGGCGGGCCCGGGCGCCGGACAGGTGTGGCGACGCGGAGGGGGTTCGGTGGGTGCGGGCTGGAGGCGGAGGTCCCGGTCGCCCGGGCTCCAGCCCGCACCACCGACCCGTGTTCGGGGTCGTGGGGGTGGGTGGACGGCTCGGGCCCCGGTTCGACCCCACCGCGCGCGCGGTCTGCGACACTCGCCCCGCCGGAGCGCACCCCGGCGCCCGGCCCGGCCGCCCCACGACAGGACCCCCGACCCGTGAGCACGAGCGACACCCTCGACACCAGCCCGGGCTGGCTGCCCGCCGAGGACCTGTCGGAGGTCCGCGACCGGGTCCCCATGGTCTACGTGGACGCCGTGCCGGTCCGCCTCGACCACCTCGGCCGGGTGGAGAAGGTCGGGCTGCTGCTGCGTGCCATGCCCGACGGCACCATCTCGCGCGCCATCGTCAGCGGTCGCGTGCAGTACGGCGAGACGATCCGGGAGGCGCTGTGGCGGCACCTCACCAAGGACCTCGGCGCCGACGCGGAGCCGCACCTGCCGGCGGCGCCGTCCCCGTTCACGGTGGCCGAGTACTTCCCCGACCCCACGCGGACCGGCTACCACGACCCCCGGCAGCACGCCGTGAGCCTCGCGTACGTCGTCGAGGTGACGGGTACCTGCGCGCCGGCCCAGGACGCGCTCGAGTTCACGTGGGTGCCGGTCCTCGACGCGGTCAGCCCGCAGGTGGCCGCCGAGATGACGTCCGGCCACGACAAGCTCGTCCGCCTCGCCCTCGGCCACTGTGGCGTGCTGCCGTGACCACCGGGCGGTCGGGCTCCCCGTCCCTGGGCCGGTGCACCCGCACGTGAGGGACCTCTCATCCCCGCCTCACGCCCGCGAGACCGGACGGGCGCACCGTGGTCGCCTGGCAGACGAACGCCGGGACACCCGGCCGACCCCGTGAGGCAGCCCGTGGACCCCCTCCGACTCACCATCGTGGCGCTCGCCGCCGTCGCGGCGACCGGCACGGTCGTGGCCGCGAGCGTCGTCTCGGGCGCCGACGACCGCCCGACCCCGCCGCCGGCCATCGTGCTCGCCACGGTCGCGGAGACCCCCGAGGCGTCCGACGAGGCGAGCCCGACCGAGTCCCCCTCCGGCGAGGCCACCCCCACCCCGCTCGGGTCCCCGTCCGACCGGGCGACCGCGGACGAGGTGGACAGCGTCCCCGTCCCGGCAGGGTCCCGCTCGCCCTCCACCACCCGGTCGAGCTCCCCGAGCCCGTCGCCCTCCCCCAGCCGCTCCCCCGACGACGACCCCGACGACGACCCCGACGACACGCGCGACGACGAGCGCGACGACGACGGCGAGGACCGCTCCGGCTCGTCCGACGACGACGGCGACGATGACTGAGCAGCGTCCGGAGGGGGGAGCCGCCGCGCCGCAGCGCGACGACCGGCGCGGCCCCGGCCTGCGGGCCCGGCTCCTGGTCGCGTTCGTCCTCGCACTCGCGTTCGCCTCGATCGGCTCGATCCTGGTGACCCGGGTCGTGCTGCTCCAGCAGCTCGACCGGCGCATCGACGCCGAGCTCAACCAGGAGGCGGAGGAGCTGCGCACCCTCGCCGTCGGCAACGACCCCGCGACCGGGGAGCCCTTCGGCGACGACGTGGCCCGGATCTTCGAGGTCTTCCTGACGCGCAACGTCCCGCGCCCCGGCGAGGCGATGCTGACCTTCCTCGACGGTGAGCCGTTCCTGCGCAGCCGGGTGGTCTCCGACGACTTCCGGATCGACACCGACCCGGCGCTGACGGCCCGGTGGGGCGTGCTCGACGTGCCCGACCGTGGCGTCGCCGACACCCCCGCCGGCCCGCTCGAGTACCTCGCGCTCCCGGTCGGTGACCGGGGGGTGTTCGTGGTGTCGGAGTTCCGTGACATCGCTGCCGCCGACATCGAGGCCGGGATCCGCGCCGCCGGCGGCGTCGGGCTCGCCGCCGTGCTGGTCGGCTCGCTGCTCGCCGCGGGCCTCGCCGCCGGCGTCCTGCGCCCCGTCCGGGAGGTGATCTCCACCGCCAGGTCGATCACCGAGACCGACCTGTCGGAGCGCATCGACGTCCGCGGGAGCGACGAGATCGCCGAGCTCGCCAGCACCTTCAACGACATGCTCGACCGCCTCGAGGCCGCCTTCGCGGCGCAGCGGACCTTCATCGACGACGCCGGCCACGAGCTGCGCACCCCCATCACCGTCGTCCGCGGCCACCTCGAGCTGCTCGAGCTGACCGAGGACCCCGACGAGCGTCGGGAGAGCGTCGCCCTCGTCCTCGACGAGCTCGACCGGATGGGCCGGCTCGTCGACGACCTGCTGACCCTGACGAAGGCGAGCCGGGCCGACTTCGTCCGGCCGGCCCCGACCGAGCTGGACGCGCTGGTCGACGACGTCGCGCGCAAGGCCGCGGGGCTGGCACCGGGCCGGGTCCGTGTCGTGGCCGCGCCGGCGGTGGTCGTGGACCTCGACGAGCAGCGGGTCACCCAGTCGCTGCTGCAGTTCGTCGCCAACGCGGTCGCCCACGCCGGGGACGGCCCGATCGAGCTCGGTGCCCACGCGACCGACAGCGGCGTGGTCCTCTCGGTCGCCGACCACGGGCCCGGTGTCCCGGCGGAGCACCGGGACCGGGTGTTCCAGCGCTTCGCCCGCGGCGAGCGCGCCGCGGCCGACGGGGCCGGGCTCGGCCTCGCCATCGTGGCCGCCATCGCGGAGGCCCACGGCGGGGTCGCCGAGGTCGTCGACACCCCCGGCGGCGGCGCGACCTTCCGGCTCGTCCTGCCCGCGACCCCGCGGCGCGCCGACGTGCCGGACACCGCCGTCACGACCTGACCCCGCCGGACGACCGACCACCCACCCCCGCCCCCTCCCCACCCCCGAGGAACCGACGTGCACCACGTGCTGATCGCCGAGGACAAGGAGCGCATCACGTCCTTCGTGGAGAAGGGCCTGCGCGCCTCCGGCTTCGTGACGACCGCGGTCGCTGACGGCGAGCAGGCGCTGCAGCTCGCCCGGTCGGGCGCGTTCGACCTGCTCATCCTCGACCTGGGCCTGCCCGTCCGCGACGGGTACTCGGTCCTGCACGAGCTGCGCTCGTCCGGGTCGGCGATGCCGGTCATCATCCTGACCGCGCGCGACTCGGTGGAGGACACCGTCCGGGGCCTCGAGGGCGGCGCCGACGACTACATCACGAAGCCGTTCTCCTTCGCCGAGCTGCTCGCCCGGGTCCGTGCCCGGCTGCGCGAGCAGGGCCAGCGTGAGGTCACGCGCATCGAGGTGGGTGGCGTGGTCCTCGACCTGCGCACCCGACAGGTCGAGCTCGACGGCACGACCGAGGACCTCACGACCCGGGAGTTCGCGCTCGCGGAGCTGTTCTTCCGGCACCCCGGCCAGGTCCTCACCCGCGAGCAGATCCTCGACCACGTGTGGGGGTTCGACCACGACCCGGGTTCCAACGTCGTGGACGTGTACGTCGGGTACCTGCGCCGCAAGCTCGGCCAGGACCGCATCCGCACGATCCGGGGCGCGGGCTACCGCCTCGAGAAGTGAGCGCGACCTAGGCTCACCGCCGAGCGAGGAGAGGGACGCGGGCGTGGGCCAGGACATCGCGGAGGTGCGGTTCAGCCGTGAGGACCGCCAGAACTACCGCGAGAAGGTGAAGGCGAACCTCGAGGCGCTCCGGCGCATGCTGGCCGACGGCATGTTCGAGGTGAACCGCAAGCTCATCGGCGTCGAGATGGAGTTCTACGTCGTCGACGCGGACGGCGCGCCGATGAACATCAACGCCGAGCTGCTCGACGCGATGGCGAACGAGGACTTCCAGACCGAGCTCGCGCAGTTCAACATCGAGTTCAACCTCGCGCCCCACAAGCTCGTCGGCACGGTCTTCCGAGAGATCGAGGAGGAGCTGCAGACGTCGTTCGAGTTCGCGATGCGCCGCGCGAGCTCCCTGGACGCCTACGTCGTGATGATCGGCATCATGCCGACGCTGCGCGACCTCGACATCACCATCGAGAACATGTCGGCCAACCCGCGTTACCACCTGCTGAACCAGCAGATCCTGGAGGCACGCGGCGAGGACCTGGTGCTCGAGATCGAGGGGCCGGAGAAGCTCGCCATCCGCACGTCCTCGATCACGATGGAGGCAGCCGCCACCAGCGTCCAGCTGCACCTGCAGGTCTCCCCCGAGGGCTTCGCCGGCACGTGGAACGCGGCGCAGGCCGTCGCGGCCGCCCAGGTCGCCACCGCCTGCAACTCCCCGTTCTTCCTCGGCAAGGAGCTGATGCGCGAGACCCGCATCGCCCTGTTCGAGCAGTCCATCGACACCCGCACGGAGGAGCTGGCCGCGCAGGGCGTGCGTCCCCGCGTCTGGTTCGGCGAGAAGTGGATCGAGTCGATCACCGACCTGTTCGACGAGAACGTCACCTACTTCCCGGCGCTGCTGCCCCTGCTCGAGGACGAGGACCCCAACGCGGTCCTCGACCGCGGCGACGTCCCGCACCTGCACGAGCTGACCCTGCACAACGGCACCGTGTACCGCTGGAACCGCCCCGTCTACGGCGTGGCACGCGGCAAGCCCCACCTGCGGGTCGAGAACCGCGTCCTGCCCGCCGGCCCGACGGTGGTCGACACGGTCGCGAACGCGGCCTTCTACTACGGGCTGGTGCGGGCCGTCGCCGAGCTCGACGAGCCGATCACCCGGACCCTGTCGTTCGCCGCGGCAGCCGACAACTTCCGCGCCGCCGCCCGCGACGGCATCGACGCCATGCTGTTCTGGCCCGGCGTGGGGGTCGTGCCCGCCTCCGAGCTGGTCCTGCGCACCCTGCTCCCGCTGGCCCACACGGGCCTCGACGCGTGGGGCATCGACCGGCGGGACCGGGACCACTACCTCGGGATCATCGAGCAGCGCTGCCTCGCCCGGATGACCGGCGCCTCGTGGCAGGTCCGCACGTTCCGGCGCCTGTACGACCACGGGAGCATGGACCGTGACGAGGCGCTCATCGAGATGGTCCGCGGCTACATGCGGGGGATGCGCTCCAACGAGCCGGTGCACACCTGGGAGCTCCCGGGCTGACGCCACCCCCACGGCCGGTGTCCGCACCCGGCCGAGCCGGCCCCCCCGTCGTGGGCCATGCCCCGTCCGGATGGGTCGATCGGTGGCCGCGCGCGCTCAGCGCCACCTCCGAGCGCGGTCGTAGGCCGAGGCAACCCTCCCGCGCAGGGCACCGAACGACAGCCTGACCGGCACCTCGCCGGACAACCTCCCGTCCCACAAGGACCCACCACATGAAGACCTTCGTGCGTCGCACGCGGCCCGCCGCCGCCGTGCTGGCCGCGTCCCTCGTGCTCGCCGCCTGCGGCGGTGCGGAGGACACCGAGCCGACCAACACCGAGACCTCCGAGCCCGCTGCCGAGGAGACCACCCCGGCCGAGGAGCCGGAGACCGAGACCGAGACCGAGGCTGCCGAGGCCGGCATCACGGCCGAGCTCCTCCGCACCGAGCTCAACCTGCTCCTCCAGGAGCACGTGATCTTCGCGGGTGCCGCCACCGGCGCCGCGATCGCCGGCGACGAGGACGGCTTCAACCAGGCCGCGGCCGCGCTGACCGAGGGCAACTCGGTCAAGCTCGCCGACCTCGTCGGCTCCGTCTACGGCCAGGAGGTGCGCGACACCTTCCTCGAGCTGTGGAACTCCCACATCGGCATGTTCGTCCGCTACACCCAGGGCGCCGCTTCCGGCGACCAGGAGGCTGCCGACGCCGCCGTCGCGGAGCTGACCGAGTACGTCACCACCCTCGCCTCGGTGTTCGAGCAGGTCACCGGCCTCCCGGCCGACGCCTCCGCGCCGCTGATCGAGGAGCACGTCCTCTCCCTGAAGGAGGCCGTGGACCTGCAGATCGCCGGTGACGCGCCGGGCGCCTTCGCCTCGCTGCGTGAGGCCGCGTCGCACATGGACATGATCGCCGGCCCGCTCGCGGGTGCGATCGCGTCGCAGCAGGGCCTCGAGGGCGACGCGTCGTCCGACCTGGCCGCCGCTCGCTCCGCCCTGAACGCCACCCTCGCCGAGCACACCTGGCTCGCGGGTCTCGCCACCGGCGCGGCCGTCAAGGGTGACACCGCCACCTTCGAGGCCGCCGCTGGCGCGCTGACCGAGGGCAACTCCGTGGCGCTCGCCGACCTCGTCGGCACGTTCTACGGCGAGGAGACGCGTGACACCTTCCTCGAGCTCTGGAACTCGCACATCGGCATGTTCGTGGCCTACACCCAGGGCGCCGCTGGCGGCGACCAGGCGGCCGCTGACGCCGCCGTCGCGGACCTGACCGAGTACGTCACCACGCTGGCGTCGGTCTTCGAGACCGTCACCGAGGGCAACCTGCCGGCGTCCGCCTCCGCCCCGCTGATCGAGGAGCACGTCCTCACGACCAAGGCCGTCGTCGACGCCTGGGTCGCTGGTGGCGACGGCTACGCCGAGCTGCTCGAGGCCGGTGCGCACATGAAGATGATCGCGAACCCGCTGTTCGACGCGATCGTGGCGCAGCAGACCGGCGCCTGATCTTCCGCACCACCTGCACCACCGGCGATGCCCGGGCCCTCGTGGCCCGGGCATCGCCCGTTGTGCCCCGTCGCGGCGCCGGCGGCGGCACCGCCCGTTCGGCAGGGGTCCGCGGCGAGCCGACGCCGTCGCCGGTCCGAACCATCGGAGGCACACCTTCACACGATCCCCACGAGAGACGAACTCCTCATGCGCACCCACACCCGTGCACTGGCCCTCGCAGCCAGCCTCACCCTGGCCCTGACGGCCTGCGGCGGCGGCGACGACGCCCCCGCCGCCGGCGACGACACCGGCTCCGCCTCCACAATGGAGTCCATGGAGTCGACCGAGGGCGGCGAGATGACCGAGCCCATGGAGACCGAGGATGGCGGCGACGCCGGCGCGGCCGCCGGCGACACGGTCTCCCTCAGCTTCTTCGCGTTCGACCCCGAGGAGCTGACCGTCTCGGCCGGCTCCACCGTCACCTGGGTCAACGAGGACGACGTCCGTCACACCGTCACGGCCGGCACCCCGGACGCCCCGGAGACCGACCGCTTCGACCTCGACCTCCCGGCCAACGGTGACACCGTCACCTTCACCTTCGACGAGGCCGGCACCTACGCCTACTTCTGCGACGTCCACAAGAGCATGACCGCGACGATCGTCGTCGAGTGACCGCCTGACGCCGCCGGCGCCCGGACCGCCCCATGGTGGTCCGGGCGCTACGCTTCGGCGCGGCGGGGGGACGACCGGTCAGGGAGAACGGGAGCCCACCTCGTGCAGCACCAGCACGTCCTCGACGTCTGGCGACGCTACGGCGGCGACGGCGTGCTTCCGCCCGCCGTCGCGTCACAGCTGTCCCAGCACGACACGCCGACGCTCGAGGAGGCCGCCGACCTGGTGGTCCGGCTCCACGGCAGGCTCGACGCCGAGCTGTGGGAGCGCAAGGCCCGGATGACCGGGAGGTTCCTGCGCTCCCTTGGCCCCGCCGCCCCGACGCCGGAGCGGCACCTCCCGGCGGGCTTCGACCCGTTCGCCGGCGACGACGCCGGCGTGCCGGACGGCCGACGCCGCGCCTGACCGCCGGGGCGTCGCTCAGGAGCGCGAAGGGTCGATCGCCGCCGCCTCCGCCCGGGCCCCGGCCAGCTCGCGCCCGACCGCGACGGCCCCCACGATCGCCGGTACGGCGAGCAGTGCCGCAGCGGCGGGGGCCCCGAAGCGCTCCGCGACCGCGCCGTCGACGAGCGCGGCGAGCGGCCGCGTACCGATGAAGGCGAGGCTCCACAGCGCCATCACGCGACCGAGCTGCCCGTCGGCCACCTCGGTCTGGATGCGCGCGGTGGCCCTCGTGATCGCCGCGAGGAACCCGGCGCCGGCGATGGCCATGCCGAGCAGCGCGAGCGGCAGCGTGCGGGCGGCCGCGAACACGAGCATGCCCACGCCCTCGACGACCATCGCGACCACGAGCACGCGCGGCTGCTGGCGCAGCCAGCCGGTCAGCGTCAGCGCGGTGAGGGTCGCCCCGGCGCCGAACGCACCGACGAGCAGCCCGGTCGTCGTGTCCGGACGCCCGAGCACCTCCGTGGCGAACACCGGGGTCAGGGTGTTGACCGGGTCGGTGGTGGTCGAGACGGCGACGACCGCGAGCAGCAGCGCCCGCAGGCGACGGTCGGCCCAGACCATCCGCAGCGTGTCGAGCAGGCGGGGCCGTGGCCCGGTCGTGCGCTCCTGCGGACGGGGCCGGATGACCAGCAGCGCGGCGATGAAGACCAGGAACGACGCCGCGTTGATCGCGAACGCGGTGCCGAGGTCCGCGCGGGCGATGACCGCCGCGGCGAGGACCGGGCCGACCGCCCGCGCGAGGTTGAACGTCAGCGAGTTCAGCCCGACGGCGGTGTCGAGGTCGCGGGGGGCGACGAGCAGCGGCACGAGGGCGAGCAGCGCCGGGACCATGAAGGCCAGCGCCAGGCCGAGCAGGAACGCGGCCGCGATGACGAGCGGCGCGCTGGCGAGGTCGAGCAGCACGAGCACCGCCAGCCCACCCGTGACGACCGCGGCGACGGTCTGGGTCGCGATGAGCAGGCGCCGGCGGTCGAAGCGGTCGGCGGCGACGCCGGCCGGCGCGGCGAGCAGGAACGCCCCGATGAACTGCGCGAAGTTCACCAGCCCGACCAGGAACGCGGAGCGCGTCAGCCGGTAGACGAGGATCGCGGCCGCCAGGTTCTGGAACCAGGTCCCGACGTTGGAGAGCGAGTTGCCGACGAAGTAGACGCCGAAGTCGCGCTGCCGGAGCACGGCGAGCGTCCCCGACGGGCCAGGCTCCTCGGCAGCGCCGACGTCGGGGGCGTCGCTCACCCGGCGTCGCCCGACGGCACCCCGGCCTCGTCGTCGACGTCGAGGCCGTCGAACAGGTCGGTGAGCTCCGCGCCGGGCTCGACCCCGCGCACGGCGAGGAAGCACTCGTGGGGGAACGCCTCGCGCTCGAGGTCGCGCGGGACCCCGAACCAGAACCCGTCGGGGTCGACCTGCGTCGCGTGCGCCAGCAGGGCGGCGTCGCGGCGGGCGAACCACTCCCCCACCTCCACCCGGACCGCGACCGGGTCGCGCAGCTCCTGCCGGGGCGTCTCGGGACGCTTCTCCAGCCACTCCGTGAAGGGGCTCTCGCCGGTCCGCTCCAGCATCGCCTCGTGCAGGGCGGTGACCCGCTCCATCGGGAACGCGGTGCAGGCGACGATGCGTGGGACGTCCCAGGCAGGGCCCTCGACGTCCGCCGAGGGGTCGGCGGCCAGGTCGGCGGCGCGGACGGCCACGGCGTGGACGCGGATGTGGTCCGGGTGGGGGTAGCCGCCGTCCTCGGGGTAGGTCACCACCACGTGCGGCCGCTCCCGACGCAGGATGGCCGCGAGCGCGCGTGCGGGCTCGTCGAGGTCGACGGCGGCGAAGGTGCCCGGCGGGATCCCGGTGGGGTCCTCGTGGTAGCCGGAGTCGACGAACCCGAGCGCGTGGGTGCGGGTGAACCCGATGGCCTCCACCGCCGCGGCGAGCTCGGCGGCGCGCACCCGGGCCATGTCCTGCGGCGCGACCGGTCCGACCTTGTCGTTGAGGACCTCGCCGGCCTCCCCGCCGGTGCAGGTCACGAGCACGACCTCCGCGCCGGCGTCGACGTAGCGGGCGGCCGTCGCCGCCCCCTTGGACGACTCGTCGTCGGGGTGGGCGTGGACGAACAGCAGACGTGGTGGCACGGGTGGCTCGCGGGTGGTGGGGACGGGGCAGGGGGTCGGGCCGGAGGGTCAGGAGGTGCGGGCGGCCCAGGCGGCCTCGAGGGCGGCGCCGGCGGGCGTCGCCCGGAGCTCGTCGATGGCCCGGCGCACGGTCTCAGCGGCCGCGGCGACGGCGGCCTCGGGGCCCTGCAGCCGCACGATCATCGGCGTGCCGGGGTACGAGCCGAGCTTCACCTCGGGGTGGGCCTCGATGACGTCGGCGAAGCAGAGGTTGAGCGCCGACTCGGGGAAGCCGTGGGTCAGCTCGGCGACGGTCCAGGTGGTCCCTCGGGCCTCGAGCACCGGGACGATGGCGTCGTCGACGATCGCGCGCATCTGCGACGGGACGCCGGGCAGGATCGCGATGGTCGCCCCACCATCGGCCTCGATGCCGCCGTCGACGTCGACCAGCAGCCCGGGCGCCCACCCGTCGTGCTCGATGAGGCGGGCGCCGGCAGGCACACGGGCCATCCGGTGCATGTGCCACGCGAAGTCGTCGGTGACCTCGAGGCCGTGCTCGACGGACCAGGCCAGCGACCGGTCGATCCGCGCCGCCATCGTCGGCTCCACGACGAGGTCGCGACCGAGGCTGGCGGCGACGGCCTCGTAGGTGATGTCGTCGGGGGTGGAGCCGATACCGCCGGTGGTGAGCACCAGCCGGGGCCGCGACCGGGCGAGCTCGGCGTGCAGGGCCTCGTCGATGGCGTCCATCTCGTCCGGCACGGTCGTGACCCGGTCGAGCGGCACGCCGGCGGCCTGCAGCCGGGTCGCGAGCCAGCCCGAGTTCGCGTCCTGCACGAACCCGCCCAGGATCTCGTCGCCGATGACGACGATGGAGGCGTGCAGCACGAGCGGCTCCGTGACGACGTGGCGGCCGGACCGGACCGGTCGGCCGCCGGCGAGGGTAGCCACGGGCGGTGCGCTGCTACCGTCCCGCGCCATGTGGATGTCATCCGAGGACGCACGGTCCGACTTCGTCCTGGCCGCCGCGGCCGTCGCGTTCGGCGGGCTCGTCGTGCAGCTACTGCGAAGCCTGCCGCTCTACCCCGGCGGCGCGTTCGGTGACCTGCTCGACGTCGGCTGGGTGCTGCTCGTCGCCGCGGGACCGGCGTACGGCCTGGTACGCCACCGCCGGCAGGGGCTCGCCGGGTACGGCTACACCGAGCAGCGGGACCTCTCCGCCGGCGTGACGCTGGCGCTGCCCATCGTCGCCGTCGGGTTCCTACGGGCGCTGCCGATCGGCGGGCCGACCGGGGCCCTGTTCGGCAACCTCGGGCTGGCCCTGCGCACCCCGACCGTCGGCGAGCCGGTGTTCGGGGTCCTCGACGTCCTCTACGTGGTGGCCCTCGTGCTCGCGGTGGCCGTCGCCGGCGCGGTGCTGTTCCCGTTCCTGACCACCCGGTCGCGCGACGGGTTCCGCCAGACGGACCTGCCGCTGGTCGAGGGGCTGCGGACCTACGGCATGGGCGCGGCCGGCGTCGCGTTCGTCCTCGGGCTGCTCGTGTCGATCACCGAGGCGTTCACGCTGCTCGGCCTCGCCCTCAACGTCCTCGGCCTCGTCGCGCTGGTGCTGCTGACCGACCGGCTGGTGCTGACGACCGACCGCACGACCCGCGCGACGCTGCTCGCACCCGCGATCGTGGCGGTCGTCCTGCAGGTGCTCGCGTTCGGCGGGTTCTTCGGCGGCAACATCCTCTTCGGGCTGTTCCGCGGCGCGTTCGCCGGCGGCTTCGTCATCGTGCTCGCGACCCTCGTCGAGACGCGCCGGCACGCCTGGGCGGTCGTCCCCGTCGTCCTCGCCACCGCCCTGTACCCGACCTGCATGTTCGCCCCCGTCGGCATCGCCGGGACGAACGCGCTCCCGGCCATCTGCTGACCGGCGCACCGCGCCGACGGCGACGACGGCCCGGGGCGTGCGCCCCGGGCCGTCATGTGCGTGGTGCCGCGCTCAGCCGAGCTGCTTGAACTTCTCGATCTCGGCGAGGTGCTTCTCGCGGAAGGCGGTGTCGACGACCCCGCCGTTCTCCTCCGGCGCGTTGACCAGCACGCCGATCTTCCCGGCGTGCAGGTTGTGGTGCATCTCGTACGCGCCCTGCGCCGCCTCGTCGAGGGAGTACGTCTTCGACAGGATCGGGTGGATCATGCCGAGCTCGACGAGCCGGTTGGCCTCCCACGCCTCGTTGTAGTTGGCGAAGTGGGAGCTCAGGATGTTCTTGAGGTTCATCCAGAGGTAGCGGTTGTCGTACTCGTGCATGTAGCCCGTGGTCGACGCGCAGGTGACGATGGTGCCGCCCGGCTTGCAGACGATGACGGAGGCACCGAACGTCGAGCGGCCCGGGTGCTCGAAGACGATGTCGACGTCGCGGCCGATCAGCTCGCGGATCCTCTTGCCGAAGCGCTTGATCTCCGCGTAGTCGGTCTTGCCGTCCTCGGTCCAGAAGCGGTAGCCCTCGGCCTTGCGGTCGATGACGTGCTCGACGCCCATCGAGTGCAGCAGGTCGACCTTGTCCTGGCTCGACACGACGCACACCGGCACGCCGCCGCCGTTGAGGACGAACTGGGTCGCGAACCCGCCGATGCCGCCGGTCGCGCCCCAGATGAGCACGGCGTCGCCCTGCTTCATCCGGGCGGCGTTCTGGCCCACCAGCATCCGGTACGAGGTCGCCATCACCAGGCCGAGGCTCGCGGCCTCCTCCCAGGTGAGGTGCTTCGGCATCGGCATGAGCTGGTTGGCCTTGACCATCGAGATCTCGGCCAGCGACCCGAAGTTGGTCTCGAAGCCCCAGATCTTCTGGTCGGCGTCGAGCATGGAGTCCTCGTGGCCCTCGGGGCCCTCGAGGTCGACGTAGTTGCAGTGGACGGTGACCCGGTCACCGGGCTTCCACTTGGTCACGCCGGGGCCGGTGCGCAGCACGACGGCGGCCGCGTCCGAGCCGACGATGTGGTATGGCAGGTCGTGGCGCGCGCCGAGCTCGCCGAGGCGGCCCATCCGCTCGAGGAACCCGAAGGTCGGCAGCGGCTCGAAGATCGAGGTCCACACGGTGTTGTAGTTCAGCGCCGAGGCCATCGGCGCGATGAGCACCTCGTTCGGGCCGAGCGGCGGGATCGGGACCTCGTCGACGTGGAGGGACTTCCGGGGGTCCTTCTCCTCCGTCGCGATGCCCTCGAACATGCCGGTCTCGTCCTTGCGGACGACGAGGGCACGCATCGTCTCGGGCAGGGGGATGCTGGCGAGGGTCTCGCCGTCGGCCCCGTCGAGGATGGCCTGGCGGATGGCGTCCATGGTCACGCGGCGCTCCTGTGTGCGTCGGCTGGGCGTCGTCCGGCCGGGGCTCCCGATCCCCTGGCCGACCGCGTGCGAACGCTAGCAAGCAGCCCTGCGCGGACCCGAACCGAGCCGGGACGGATGGTCGGGGACCGAGGCGTCAGGCCCTGCCGACCGCCGGCGGGTCGTCTCGCTCGACCCGCAGCACCTCGACGTCGACGGTGGCGGGCCCGTCGTCGTCCCCGGCGTCCCCGTCGCGGGGGGCCCGCGGGTCGGCGCCGGCGGCCGCATCGCTGCGGTCACGGACCTGGTTCCAGCGCGAGCCGAGCCCGTCGACGACCACGACGGGGCCGCCGAGCCGGACCCGCAGCACCTTCGACAGCACGCGGCGGCTGGGCGGGGCGACGAGCAGCAGACCGAGCACGTCGGTCACGAAGCCGGGGGTGAGCAGCAGCGCACCACCCACGAGCACCAGCGCCCCCTGGGCCACCTCGTCGCCGGGCCAGCGCGCGTTGGACAACGCCGTCCGGAACGCCTGCCACGCCCGCCGGCCCTCGTTGCGCACGAGCACCGCACCGAGGAGGCTGTCGGCGACGAGCAGCAGGATGGTCCAGCCGAGCCCGATCACGTCGGCGACCTGCCCGATGACGAACAGCTCGACCAGCGGGACGGCGATGAAGGCGACGAACAGCAGCAGCGGCATGGGGCGAGGGTACGACGGCCTCGTCGCGGCGGTGCGCGGGGCCCGGGCCGACCGGACGAGGGTCGTGCTCGAGGGCCTGCACGCCGTGAAGCACGCTCGGCGGTTCGGCGCCGAGCTCGAGCTGCTGCTCACCCCTGACGCCGGGGCCCTCGCCCGCCTGGTCGACGAGCTCGCCCCGGACCTCGCCCCGCTCGACGCCACGCCGGTCGACCCCGACACGTGGGACGCGGTCACCGGTGGGCCGCTGCCGTCGCCGGCGCTCGGAGTGTGCCGCCGGCCCCACGTGGACGTGGCCGCCGTCCTCACCGACCCGGCACCCGCCCCGGTGGTGCTGCTCGAGGACCCGACGCACCTCGGCAACCTCGGCGCGGTCGTCCGGGTCGCGGCGGCCGCCGGCGCCGGCGGCGTGCTCACCACGGGGCGCGCCGACCCGTGGCACCCCTCGGCCGTGCGCGGCGCGGCGGGCCTGCAGCTCGCGGTCCGGACCGCCCGGCTCGCCGGCGGGGTGGCCGACCTCGACGCCGTCGCGCACGACCGGCCGCTGGTCGCGTTCGACGCCGGCGGGATCGCGTTGGCCGCCGGCGCGCTGCCGGCGCGGGGGCTGCTCGCGTTCGGCACGGAGCGCCACGGGCTGTCCGACGACGTCCGCCGGCGCGCCGACCTCGTCGTGTCGATCCCGATGCGCAGCGGGGTGTCGAGCCTCAACCTCGCGACCGCGGTGGCCGTGGCGCTGTACGCCGGGTGACCGGGCCGGTCGCCGCCGCCGGTCCCGCCCCGCGCGACCCCCGTTGTGGCGCGAACCACAGAAATCGGCCCATCCCGCGCTGCGGGGGCTCCGGACCACCCGCGGCGACGCGCCGGTCACCCCGCGGGGGTGGCCGTGGGCGTCGTGGAAGGGCGCGCAGACCGGGAGCGACCGCGCTGCCGGCACGCGCCACGTCCGGAGGGGACCCCACCGTGTCACGCACCCACCGCAGCGCTCCCAGGCGCTCCGGCGCGGCGCTCGGACTGGCGACGCTCGTCGCCGGTCTCGCGACCGCCCTGCCCACCAGCGCCGCCCTCGCGGCCGACTTCACGGTCGACACGACGGTCGACTCCGTCGACGCCAACCCGGGCGACGGGACCTGCGCCGACGCCGGCGGGGCGTGCTCGCTGCGCGCGGCGATCATGGAGGCGAACGCCCTCGCAGGGTCGGACACGATCTCCCTGCCGGCCGGGATCCACGTGCTCTCGCTCACCGGCGCGAACGAGAACGGCAGCGCGACCGGCGACCTCGACATCACCTCCGACATCACGCTCGTCGGGGCCGGCGCGGGCACGACCTCGATCGACGGCAACGGCACCGACCGGGTCATCGACGTGCGCAGCGGCACCGTGTCGATCTCCGGCGTCACCATCGCCGACGGCAACGCGGACTCCGATGTGGACGCCGCTTCGCTGAACGGCGGTGGCATCCGCGTGCTCGCCGCGGGGAACGTCACGGTCACCGACGCGGTCATCACCGGCAACTCGGCGGTCCGCGCCGGCGGTGGCGTGGAGAACACGGGCGGCACGGTCGTCCTGACCCGTGTCACCGTCTCGAACAACCTCACGGGCTCGGCACCCGGCAACGGCGGCGGCGTGCACGCCGCCGGCGCCACCAGCGTGACGACCATCGAGGGCGGCAGCCTCGTCGCCAACACCGCGGCCCTCGAGGGCGGTGGCGCCTGGGTCGCGGCCGGCACCATGACGCTCACCGACGTGCTCGTCGACGGCAACGTCGCCGAGGGCCAGGCGGCCAACGCCGGCGGTGGCGGCCTGCACGTCGAGGGCGCGTCCGGCGTCCTGCGCGTGACCGGCGGGACGATCAGCGACAACCGTGCGACCGGCGACGGCGGCACCGCCCCGACCGCGGGCTCCGGCGGCGGCATCCTCGTCGACGGCGGCACGCTCGAGGTCGACGGCACCACCATCACCGGCAACTCCGCGGTCCGCGCCGGCGGCGGCATCGAGGCGACCGCGGCGAACGCCGCGTCCACCGTCACGCTGACCGCCGTCACCCTCGACGGCAACACCACGGGGGCGCGCCCCGGCAACGGTGGCGGGCTCCACCTCACCGGCGCGGTCGCGGCCACCGTCACCGGTGGTGAGGTCACGAACAACACCGCGTCCGCCGAGGGCGGCGGCCTGTGGAACGGCACCGGGACGATGACCGTCACCGGCGTGACGATCGACGGCAACACCGCCTCGGGCGTGGCCGCCAACGAGGGCGGCGGCGGCCTGTTCAACGCCGGCGGCACGCTCGTCGTCACGGACTCCACCGTCACGCGCAACGTCGCCGACGGGGCCGCGGGCTCGGGTGGCGGCATCCTCTCCGACGGCGGCACCCTGACCGTCACCGGTTCCACGATCGGCTCCCCGGAGCGCGGGAACACCGCGGTCCGCGCCGGAGGCGGCATCGAGGTGACGGCCGGGACGGCCGGCGCCACCGTGCTGACCGTCGACGACACCACCTTCACCGCCAACTCGACGGGCGCGAGCCCGGGCAACGGTGGTGGCATCCACATCACCGGCCAGGGCGACTCGACGATCACCGGCTCGAGCTTCTCCGACAACGTCGCCGCCTCCGAGGGTGGTGGCGCGTGGAACGGGCTCGGCGTCATGACCGTCACCGGCTCGACGTTCACGGCGAACCGTGCCGAGGGGACCACCGCCACCGAGGGCGGCGGCGCGCTGTTCGCCAACGGCGGGACCCTCGTCGTCACCGGGAGCACCTTCACCGACAACGTCGCCGACGGCACCGCCAACGTCACCGGGGGCGGCGCGCCCGCGGCGACGTCCGGCGGCGCCATCCTCAGCGACGGTGGCCCGAGCATGGGCGCGGCCAGCCTCGTCGTCTCCGGCTCCACGTTCGAGGGCAACTCGGCGCTGCGCGCCGGCGGGGCCGTCGAGATCACCGGCGGGGCCGCGGACGCCCTCGTGCTCGAGGTGGCCGGGTCGGACTTCGTCGGCAACTCGACGGGCGCGAACCCGGGCAACGGTGGCGCGATCCACATCACCGGTGCCGGCGACTCGCTGATCGACCTCTCGTACTTCGAGGGCAACAACGCGAGCCGTGACGGCGGCGCCCTGTGGAACGACGCAGGCCTCATGGAGGTGGTCGACTCGACGCTCGTCGGCAACGTCGCGCAGCGGGATGGTGGCGGCGTCTACAACAACATCAACGACGGCACCGTCCTGCTCGACGGCGTGACCCTGCAGGACAACCGCGCCGGCGGCGAGGGTGGCGGCGCGTACGGCGCCACCGGTGAGGTGCTCGCGCTCAACTCGACCTTCGCCGGCAACGTCGCCGGCGTGGCGGGCGGCGCGTTCTACACCAGCGCGGTCGGGCTGCTCGAGTTCGTCACGACGACCGGCAACCGGGTCGAGGCCCCGTCCGACGGGCCGAGCGTCGCGTCGGTCGGCAGCGCGGCCGTCTCCGGGACGGGCAACGCCCTTGCCACCGGGACCGCCGAGGAGCCGGGGACCATCGAGGTGGTCGCGTCCATCATCGACGAGACCGATGCCTGCGACGGCGACATCGTCTCGCTCGGGTCGAACGTGACCTCGGACGACTCGTGCGCGCTGGACGGTGCCGACGACGTCGTCGGGGACCCGCAGCTGGGTCCGGTCCAGGACAACGGCGGCCCGACCGACACCGCCGCGCCGGCGGCGACGTCGCCTGCGGTCGACCTCGTCTCCGACTGCGGCGGCGTCACGATCGACCAGCGTGGCTCCGCACGGCCCGTCGGCGACGCCTGCGATGCCGGCTCGGTCGAGGTCGCCGCCGCCGCGGTCGACCCCGGCGGGGACGGCGGTGGCGGTGGCGGCGAGGCCGGCGGTGGTGGTGGCGAGGCCGGTGGCGGCAGCGACCCGGTCACCCCCGGCATGGGCGGCGGCTCGACCGTCGTCACGCCGAGCGTCGGTGCCGGCGCGCTCGCCCGCACCGGTGCGAGCTCGGGGCTGCTGCTCCTGCTCGCCGCCGGCGCGCTGGCCGCCGGCGCGGGGACGGTCCTGCGCACCCGCCGTCGGGTCGGCTGACACCACCCGCACCACCGCACCACCCCCGAGGGGCCCGGCCGGCGAGGTCGGGCCCCTCGGTACGCTCTGGCCCACATCGTTCCACCGCGCGGGAGCCTCGCGATGACGACCGTGGACCAGACCGGCTTCTTCCAGGACGGCCCGCGCCTGCGGGACGAGTGGACGGAGGACACGGCCTTCCGCCGGATGCTCGCCCGGGTCCTGCCTGCCGACGTGCTGGCCGGCATCGAGCCGGACCTCGCCGAGATGGGCGTGCTGGCCGCGACGACGCTGAAGGACCACGCCGACGCGCTGGACACCGCCGCGCACGAGCCGCGGCTGGTCCGCTTCGACGCGTGGGGGCGCCGCGTCGACCGGATCGAGACCTCCCCGCACTGGGACGCGATCGGTCGGGTCGCGGCCGAGAAGGGCGTCGTCGCCGCCGGGTACGAGGGCACGTGGGGCGAGCACGCCCGCACGCACCAGTTCGCGCTCGCCTACCTCTTCGCCCCGTCCTCGGGCCTCTACTCCTGCCCGCTCGCGATGACGGACGGCGCGGCGCGGACCATCCGGGTCCACGGCGACGACGACCTGCTGGAGCGGGCCTTCCCTCGCCTCACGTCCCGGGACCCCGAACGGATGTGGACCTCGGGGCAGTGGATGACCGAGCGGACCGGCGGCTCCGACGTCGGCATCTCCCAGACCCGCGCGGTCGAGGAGGACGGGGTCTGGCGGCTGCACGGCACCAAGTGGTTCACCTCCGCGATCACCGCTGACATGGCCCTGACGCTCGCCCGACCCGAGGGGAACCCGGACGGCGGCCGCGGCCTCGCGATGTTCTACGTCGAGGTGCGCGACGACGCCGGCGACCTCAACCACATCCGGGTGCTGCGCCTGAAGGACAAGCTCGGCACCCGCCAGATGCCGACGGCCGAGCTCGCACTCGAGGGCACCGTCGCCCACCTCGTCGGCGGGCCCGCCGACGGGACCCGCAACATCACCCCGATGCTCGCCGTGACCCGGCTCTGGAACGCGGTGTCGTCGGCGGCCGGGATGCGCCGCGCCACCGCGCTGGCCCGCGACTACGCCACCCGCCGCGTCGCGTTCGGTCGGGCGCTCGTCGACCAGCCGTTGCACCAGGCGACGCTCGCCTGGATGCAGGCCGAGACCGAGGCGGCCACCCAGCTGACCTTCCGCACCGTCGGGCTGCTCGGCCGCGAGGAGCACGGCGTCGCCACCGAGGAGGAGCTGCGCCTGCTGCGGATGCTGCTGCCGCTGGCGAAGCTGACCACCGGCAAGCAGGCGGTCGCGGTGGCCTCGGAGGCGCTCGAGTCGTTCGGCGGTGCCGGCTACATCGAGGACACGCACCTACCGGTGCTGCTGCGCGACGCCCAGGTGCTGCCGATCTGGGAGGGCACCACCAACGTCCTGTCGCTCGACGCGCTCCGGGCGCTGCAGCGTGACGACGCGCTCGGCGCGACCGTCCGCGAGGTCCACCGTGCCGCCGGCGCGGCGAGCCACCCGCGCCTGACGAAGGTCGCCGGCCAGGCCGTCGCGGCCGCCGACCACGCCGCGCAGTGGGTGCTGGCCGGGATGGAGGGTCCGGGCATCGAGGCCGTCCAGCACGGCGCCCGGCGCTTCGCGCTCACGCTCGGCCGGGCCCTGCAGGCCGCGCTGCTCGTCGAGCAGGCGCAGCACGACCTGGACCTGGACGGCGACGGTCGGGGGGTCGCGGTCGCCGAGCGCTTCGCGTCGAGCCCGATCGACCTGCTCGAGGAGCCGGGGGCGGCCGCGGCCGCCGACGCGGCGCTCGCCCGCGACGTCCGGCTCGACCTCCCCGGCTGACGCGGCCAGCAGCGGGCGGAGCCGGGTGGCCTCGACGGGAGGTCAGGCCGGCTCGAGCTCGGCCCGCAGCAGCTGGACACGACGGTTGATCGCGTCGAGCGTGGCGCGGACGGTGCCGGCCACGGGCTCCCCGCGGGTCAGCGAGACGCCGACGAGCTTCTCCTCGCCGGCCAGGGTCAGCAGCGAGACCGTCACGGTGCACCGGTCGTCCTCGCCGTCGTGGACCAGGTCGATGGCCTCGAGCTCGCCCTTCATCCGGGCGTCGACGAGGGCCTCCGCCGCGTCGAGGGTGGCACGCACGGCGGCGCGCAGCGTGCCCTTGCGGGTGTTGGCCCCCACGGCGGTGCGCACGACCCGGTCGTCGTCGGCCGAGAGGGTCACCTCGACCCGGACCTCGAGCCCGTCGCGGCGCACCTGCACGTGCTCGATCTTCGGCCGGCGCAGGGTGCCCTCGGTCACCCGCTGCGTGAGCGCGACGTGGTCCTCGGCGTCGGCGGCCACCCCGTCGTCCAGCACGGTGAACTCCGGCTCGGCCGGCGTCTCGGTCGTCTCCGCGGCGAGCTGCACCACGGTCTCCTCCTCCGTGTCGTCCACCGGCGGGGCCACCGGCTCGGCGGGTTCCTCGACCTGCAGCGAGAGGGCGTCGTCCTGCGCCTCCGGCTCGGCGACCTCCGGCTCGGCGGGAGCCGGTGCGGCCCCCGCGTCCGCGGCGTCGGGCAACCGCGTGCCGGGGCGGAGGGGGGCGTCGGCGCGCAGCGCACCGAGGACCTCCTGCTCGCCGGCCGCGCCCACGGAGGCCGGGACCGCCGCCGGGACCACGCCCGGGGGCACGAGGGTGGCGGGGTCGACGTCGATGCCGAACTCGTCGTGGAGGGCCGCCGCGACGTCCTGCGACACCCGCACGGCGTCCACACCGTCCTCGAGACGGATCCGCAGGCGGCCCTTGCCGCCCGAGGCCCCGGTCCCGACCGCGGCCGACACCACGCCGGGTACGGCGGCGATGACGCGCTCGACGTCCTGCTTCGAGGGGGGCATGGTTGCGACCTCCGGCGGGCTGTGCTCGGTACAGTCGTCGGCCGGTGGGGGCAGGACCTTGACCGTCGGCCTCTGCCGCGGACGACCGGGAGGCGCAGCCCTGGCTCGCGACGACGAACGACGCGGCATCCTCGGGCGCCTCCGCGAGGTGCTCGGTCGCGACGAGCCCGCCCCCCCGAGTGGCGCGGTCTTCACGGCCAGGTCGGCACCGGCGACGCCCGCGCGGCCCTCCCGATCCATCTTCGAGGGCGTCGACGCGTGGGACGCCGTCCACCTCGAGCGGAGCGACGCGCCCCCGGCCGACCACCCGGACCCCTCGGCCGCCCCCCCTCCCCCGCACCCCGGCTCGGACACGGGGACCACCGACGACTCCCCGCTCTTCCCACCGCCCGCACCGCCACCCGCGCCCGACCCCGCAGCCGCGTGGGCACCCCCGCCGCCACCCCCGACCACGGCACCGGAGCCGGCACCCGCCCCCGAGCCGCGTCCCGTCCCGCGCGCGGTCGAGCGCGACCTCGAGCAGCCCGGCGGGACGCTGGGACCCCCGCCCCCGTCGGCGCCACCCCGTCCGGTCCGGTCCACGACGCTGTCGTCGGCCCCGTCCCCGGCCACCCCCGACCCGGTCGAGGAGCCGACGACCGACGGGCACGAGGACCTCGCTCGGCTGGCCGAGGAGCTCACCCGCTTCGCCGAGGAGGGGTCGATCCCGTCCGAGGTCGAGTCGCGTCCCCTCCCCGACGCGCCGACCGCCGTCGACCCACCGGCCCCCGATGCGCCCACCGCGGCCGAGGATCCCTCCCCGGACCTGCCGACCCCGCCGGGCACGCGGGTCCGGGTCCACGGCGACCGCATCGACTCGCGGCCCGGCCCCATCAGGCTGTCCCCGTCGGAGGCGATCGCGCTCGCCCGCGACGGTCGCAGCTCGCTGTGGGCGGAGCGTCCCCACTCGAGCTGACGGGACGCGCCGACCGCAGGGGCGACCGGACCCGATCCCCGACGTGACGAGGCCGCCCGTGCTCGGGGCGGCCTCGTCGTGGTGTCGCAGGTGGCGGCTCGGGTCAGGCGCCCTCGCCGCCGGCGTTGCGGGCGATGGCGCGGGAGATCACGAGCTGCTGGATCTCCTTGGTGCCCTCGAAGATCTCGTAGATCTTGGCGTCGCGGTGGAACTTCTCCACGTCGAACTCGCGGCTGTAGCCGAACCCGCCGTGGATCTGGATCGCCTCGTCGGTGGCCCAGACGGCGACGCGGCCGGCCTTGAGCTTGGCCATCGAGCCCTCGCCGGTCTTGAACTCCTGCCAGGTCGTGCCCATGTTGATGCCGCGCCAGCACAGCAGCCGGGCGGCGTCGATCTCGGTCGCCATGTCGGCGAGCTTGAAGGCGATCGCCTGGTGACGGATGATCGGCACGCCGAAGGTCTCGCGCTCGAGCGCGTACTTCACGCTCGCCTCGTAGGCGGCGCGGGCGATGCCGACGGCCTGGATGCCGACCATCGGGCGCGTCGCCTCGAAGGTGGACAGCGCGCCGGACTTCGACTTCCTGGCCGCGTCGGGGTTGCGGGCCGAGGCGATCTTGGCGTCGAGCTTGTCCTGGCCGCCGAGCAGCTGCTCGTCCGGGACGAAGCAGTCGGTGAAGGCCAGCTCCGCGGTGTGCGACGCCCGGATGCCGAGCTTCTTGGTCTTGTTGGTCTCGGCGAAGCCCTCGGCGTCGGAGGTCACGATGAACGACGCCTGGCCGCGGTGCCCGATGCCCGGGTCGACCGTGGCGACGACGACGTGGACGTCGGCGATGCCGCCGTTGGTGATCCAGATCTTCTCGCCGTTGAGGAGCCAGCCGCCCTCGACCTTCGTGGCGCGGGTGCGGATCTTGCTGACGTCGGAGCCGGCGCCCGGCTCGGAGACGGCGTACGCGCCGACCTTCACGTCACCCGGGGTGCCGAAGATGCGCGGCGCCCACTCGGCGATCTGCTCGCCGGTGCCGGAGGACGCGAGGCCCGCGAGCGCCAGGCCGGAACCGAAGATCGCGAGGCCGATGCCGGCGCAGCCCCAGAAGACCTCCTCGAGGACGAGCGCCGACGTGATGCCGGTCGTGTCCTGGCCGGCCATCTGGTAGTACTCCATCCCGTACAGCCCGACCTCGGCGGCCTTCTGCACGATGGGCCACGGGAAGGTCTCCTCCTCGTCGTAGTACCGGTGCGCCGGCAGGCCCTCGACGGTCGCCTCGCGCATCTCCTTCTGGGCGAAGTCGTGCGCCCACTTGCGCGCCTGCTGCTGCTCCTCGGTGAGGCTGAGGTCGAACGCCATCTCGTGCTTCCTCCCGACCGGCGGCCGCGCCGGCGTCGTGTCGACGTGTGGGGCCACGCCCGGGGGGACGTGGCTGTTACCAACGGTAACACGACGCGCTAGCATCGGTCCATCCCGGCGGTGCGCCGGGGCGGCCGACGATGGCCGCGTGGGTGCGGAGGCCACGGGTGAGCGGGACCGGGACGACGCGCGCCGACCGCCGCGAGGAGCTCCTCGACGCGGTCGACGCGGTGATCCGCGAGGAGGGGCCGGACGCCTCGATGGAGGCGCTCGCCGCCGGCGCGGGCATCACCAAGCCCGTGCTGTACCGCCACTTCGGGGACAAGCAGGGCCTGCTCGCGGCGCACGCGCAGCGCGTCGCCGCCGAGCTCGCCGCCGAGATCACCACGGAGCTCGCCCGGCGGCGCACCCCCCGGTCCCGCATCCGCACGACCATCGACACGTACCTCGCGGCGCTCGAGCGGGCGCCGCGGACGTACTGGTTCGTCGCCCGCCGCAGCGCCGGCGACGGCAACGACGTGCACGCCGCGATGCGGGAGGTCGTCGACCGCATCACGGCCGCGGTCGCGCTGGCGCTGGCGGAGGAGCTCGCGGCCGCCGGCGTCCCGACCGACGCGGCCCCCACGTGGGCACGGGCGCTGGTCGGCATGGTCCAGCTCGTCGGCGACCGCTGGCTCGCCGAGCAGGACGTGCCCCGCGAGGTCGTGGTCGACCGGCTCACCGACCTGGTGTGGCTCGGCTTCCGGGGCCTCGGCGCGCGCTGAGCGGGGTCCCCACCCGGGCCGGGCTCCCCCGCGCTGGTACCGTGGGGGCCATCCACGTCGGACCGCGGCAGTCGCGGGCACTCGTGCCCCCTCCCTCCGCCGCGTGTCCGCGACGCCAGAGCGCGCTCGGACCGGGACGTGCGACACCACGTCGCCCACCCACCCCCACGGGGTCCCACGACGGGCGCACGACGAGGAACGACACGCCCACGTGACCGACCAGACCGACCCCACGACCGAGCAGGACCCCCCCACCGAGACGAACGAGACCGCACCGGCGCCGACGGCGCCGACGAAGCGCTTCTCGGACTTCGGGCTCGACGCCTCCCTCACGGACGCGCTCGAGGCCCAGGGCATCGTCCACCCCTTCCCCATCCAGGAGCTCACGCTCCCGATGGCCCTCAAGGGCGCCGACATCATCGGCCAGGCCCGCACCGGGACCGGCAAGACCTTCGGCTTCGGGCTCCCGCTGCTGCAGCGCATCGACCCGACGGTCGCACGGACCCAGGCCCTCGTGGTCGTCCCGACCCGCGAGCTGTGCCTGCAGGTCACCGACGACCTCGCCGTCGGCGCCGCCCGCGGCCTCACCATCCAGTCCGTCTACGGCGGCGTCGGCTTCGACGAGCAGATCGAGGCGCTGACCTCGGGCGTGCACGTCGTCGTCGGCACCCCGGGCCGCCTGCTCGACCACCTCGGGCGCGGCAACCTCGACCTCTCGGGCGTCACCGAGCTGGTGCTCGACGAGGCCGACGAGATGCTCGACATGGGCTTCCTGCCCGACGTCGAGCGCCTCATCGAGGCCTGCACCGGCGAGAAGCGCCACACCATGCTGTTCTCGGCGACCATGCCGACGGCCGTGGTGAAGCTCGCCCGCCGCTACATGACCCAGCCGACCTTCATGCGTGCCGAGGCCGAGGAGCGCGAGACCGCCCCGACGGTCGACCAGCACTTCCTCCTCGTCCACCGCATGGACAAGCCGCGCGTCCTCGCCCGCATCCTGCAGTCGCCTGGTCGTGGCAACGTCTACGTCTTCACCCGCACCAAGCACATGGCGGACCGTCTGGTCGACGAGCTCGAGACCCTCGGCACGAAGGCCATCGCGATCCACGGGGACCTGCGCCAGGGCACCCGCGAGAAGAACATGGACGCCTTCCGCGACGGCAAGGTCGACGTGCTCGTCGCGACCGAGGTCGCGGCCCGCGGGCTCGACGTCGACAACGTCACGCACGTCGTGAACTACGACTGCCCCGACGACGAGAAGATGTACCTCCACCGCATCGGCCGCACGGCCCGCGCGGGCGCGAAGGGCGTCGCGGTCACGTTCGCGGAGTTCAACGAGGTCGACCGCCTGAACGTGATCCGCAAGGCCGTGAAGGCCGAGACCGAGCTGCTCGAGGTCTTCTCGACCTCCGACGAGCTGACGGCACGCTTCGACCTGCCCGCGGAGACCCCGTGGGCCCACCTGTCCCGCAAGGGTGGCGGCGGCTCCCGCGGCGGTTCGTCGAACCGCTCCTCGGGCCGCTCGTCGGACCGCTCGGAGGGGCGCGGTTCCGGCCGCTCGTCCTCCGACCGCGACCGTGACCGCAAGCGCCCCGAGACCGACGGGCGCCCGAAGTCGTCGCGACGCAGCGCCGGCGGCGGCAGCGACGCCACCGCGGACCGGGAGCGTCCCCGTCGCGACCGCGCCGAGGCGACCGAGCGCACCGACGCCACCGAGCGGAGCCAGGGCGGCGCGACCGCCGAGGACCCGCCCCGGCTCGGCGAGCGGGACGAGAAGGCCGAGGTGGTGCGGACCCGCACCCGAAGCCGCACCCGCGACACCGATGGCGGCGACGACTCCGCGAAGGACGAGGCGCGCAGCACGGACCGGCGCGCCCGCGACGACGTCGGCAGCGACCGCCCGCGCGCTCGGGCCCGGGACCGTGGCGACCGCACCCCCGACGACCAGCCCACCCGCTCCCGCCAGCGCGACACGCGCGACGACGACGGGTCGCGCGAGGACGCGAAGGACGACGCGGGCCGCGCCCGCCGGTCGCGGAGCCGCAGCGGTGGCGGCGGCAGCGCCGACGGTCGCAGCGGCCGGGACGACGCAGGCCGCTCGGAGCGCAGCAGCGGCGACCGGAAGCGCAGCAGCGACCGCAGCAGCGACCGGGGCGGGAGCCGCGGCGGGAGCGACCGCAACGGCAGCCGCAAGGGCGGCAGCCGCAGCGAGCCGGTCCGCAGCGCCCGCGACGTGATCCCCGGCATGGTCCCCACGCAGCAGGGCGACGACGCCCGCGGCGAGGGCCAGCCGCAGCTCAACCGCCGCGTCCGGGTCGAGCACCTGCCCTGACCGCACACGCCCCGACCGTTCAGGCGAAGGGGCGCCGGACCTCCGCGCTCGGGTCGGCCAGCGCCGCGGCGACCGTGGCCGTGGTCGGGGTCCCGTGGCTGAGCACCTTCGCGTGGAACCCGCGCAGGTCGAGCGCACCGCCGGCGCGGACCCGCTCGGCGTCGGCGAGGTCCCGCAGCTCCTCCCCGCCCACGAAGTACGAGCAGAGCTGTCCGGCCGTCACCTTGCCGCGCACGAGCTTGCCTGCGGCCTCGGCCTGCTCCTGCAACGCGCGCCCGACGAGGAGCTCCATCGCCCCGTCGTCGTCGAGGTCCCCGGCGTGGAGGCCGACGTCGAGCAGCGCGTTCGTCGCGAGGCGGAGCTCCAGCTTCGCCTGGCTGAGCCGGTAGGCGACCGGGTCGAGGCCCGCGATCCCCGCACCGAACCCGCGCTCGACGGCGACCCGCTCCACGTACACGGCCCAGCCCTCCGCGAACGCCGAGGAGATGAGCCACCGGCGGGCGAGCCGCGGGTGCCGGGCGGCGTGCTCGAGCTGGACCCAGTGCCCGGGGACCGCCTCGTGCAGGGCGAGGTCGTGCAGCGCCGGGCGGTGGTACTCCGCGAGGAACGACCGCGCCTGCTCCTCGTCCCACTCGTCGGGCACCGGCGAGAGGTAGTACGTGCAGCCCGACTCGGGCTCGAACGCCGGCGGCGCGGTGATGAACGCGACGGCGACGCCCTGGAGGAACCGGGGCACCTCGGTGATGGTCAGCAGCTCCCGCGGGGGCAGGTCGACGAGCCCCTCGGCCTCCGCCCACGCGTGGGCGGCGTCGACGGCCCGGGTCGCCTCCTCGACCAGCGCGGTGCGGTCCACGGTCTCGGTCGAGAGCAGGGCGAGCGCCGCCCGGGTCCGCTCGGCGGCGTCGGTCGGCACGTCGGCGCCACGGTCGGTGAGGAACGCGCCGGCGTGCTCGGCGAGCACCTCGGTGACGTGCTCGAGCCAGGAGCCGGCGCGTCGCTCGACCTCCTGTGCGGACATCGGGCTGCCCAGCGCGGTCCGCAGCGCCCGGGCGTGCTGCTCCGGTCCGAGCCGCCAGTCGGCCGCCGGCTCCTCGGCGAGCTCGTCGAGCAGCGCGGCGTAGGCCTCGAGGGCGTCGGCCGCGGCGGCGCCGGCGTCGCGCGCCTCCCCGACGTCCGCGCCGGCGGCGTCGGCACGCGCCGGCAGCTCGTCTCGGACCAGACCGACGAGCCCCGCGAGGCGGCCCCGGGCGACCTGCAGGTGCGGCTCCGGTGACGAGGCCAGCAGGCGGCCGGCCTGCTCGACGAAGTGGGGGATGCGGCGCGCCCGGGCCGCGGCCGCCGCGACGAGCCGGGCCTGGTCCGCCGGCGGCAGGTCGGTGCGGCGCAGCAGCTCGTGGATCCCGGACGCCGCCACGCCGATCGCGGCGAGCGGGTCGGTCTCGAGCGAGCGGCGCTCCTCGAGCTGGAACCGCTCGGCGTCGAGGGCGAGGGCGAGCAGCTCGAGGTCACCGGCGGCCTCGCGGTCGTCGCCCGTCGCGTCGTCCGGGATCCCGACCCGGACGGCCTCGACCTCCCGCAGCAGCCCCGAGACCTCGCGCGTCCAGCCGTCGACGGCGGCCGGGTCGAGGTCGGGCAGCTCGTGGTCGCCGTCGTGCAGCCCGATGGCGGTCGCCTCGACCGGCTGGTGGGCGACCACGAGGTCGCGGTAGCGCTCGGTCAGGGACGTGGCGGTCTCGAGGAGGGACACGTGGGCTCCGCGGGAGGGGTGGACGGGAGGGGGCCGGGGCCGATCGCGCTCGGTCAGCGGCGGGGCGTGCGGTCGAGCAGTGCGCGCAGGGCCTGGCCCTTGCGCACGTGGAGCCGGGAGCGGCGCTGGCACGCGGGGCACCGGGCCCACAGGAACCCGGTCACCGGGTTCCACACGAACGGCGGTGCGGCGAGCTTCGTCAGTTCCAGCACGCTGAGGCCGGACTCGACGTCGCAGCGGCGGCACACGAGCAGCACCTGGCTGGACGGGGCCGCCGTCGGCGCGGTCGAGTAGAGCGCCTCCTTGCCCTCGTGCGGCCGGTGGCGGCTGCCGTCGGGCCGCTGGACGCGGTCGAGCCGGTCGCTGCGCGCGCCGCCGGCGCGGTCGCCGTCAGCCACGGGCCCGCTCCTCGAGGTCCACCACCGAGATCGCGTCGGGGTCGTCGTCCGGGTCGGGACCGTGCGCGTCGGGCGCCCCGGTGACGGCGGCCCCGGGGCCGCCGGGGGCGGCGCCGAACGACAGCACGTCCTCGCGCCGGCGGGCGTCCCAGCCGGCGTCGTCGTAGAGGTGCTCGGGGACCTCCCGGCCGAGGAGCTCGAGCGCGATGGTCCGGTAGGCGGCGGCGCCCGGCACGTCGACGCCGCCGGCGAGCAGCGAGCGACCGTCGGTGGGCGCCTCGGCGAACCGGATCGACTTGCGCACCGGCGCGCCGATGAGCGGCAGCTCGTAGCGGGCGAGCAGGTCGCGCAGGACCTCCTTCGCGTGGCTGGTCCGCGGGTCGAACATGGTCGCGACGAGCCCGCGGACCTCCAGCGAGCGGTTGGTGAGCCGGCGGACGTCGGCGATGGTCTCGAGCAGCTGGGAGACCCCGCGGTGGGCGAGGGTCTCGCACTGCACCGGCACGACGACCTGGTCGGCGGCGGTGAGCCCGTTGATGGTGAGGACGCCGAGCGACGGTGCGCAGTCGACGAGCACCACGTCGTACGACTCGAGCAGGTCCGACAGCTCGCCCCGCAGCAGGTACTCCCGCCCGGTCCGCGACAGGAGCGTGACCTCGGCGCCGGCGAGGTCGATCGTCGCCGGCGCGACGTCGACCTCCTCGTGCTGCACGATCGTCTCGGCGAGCGTGGACCGTCCCACGATGGTGTCGTGCAGCGACGGGGTGATCGTGTCGGGGTCGTACCCGAGCGAGAACGTCAGGCACGCCTGCGGGTCGAGGTCGACCACGAGCACCGCGAGCCCCAGCTCGGACATCGCGGCGGCGACGTTGAGCGTCGTCGTGGTCTTGCCGACGCCACCCTTCTGGTTGGCGAAGGCGATCACGGTCGCGGTCACGAGCCCCCCTTAGCGCTTGAGGTTGCCGAGGATGCCCCGGATGAGCTGCCGTCCGACCTCGCGCCCGATCGAGGAGGCGGCGGACTTCAGCGCCTTCTCGGTGGCGGTCTCGCGGGACCGCGAGCGGGACGTGGTGGTGCGCCGGCCGGCGGAGCGCTCCGCCTCGTCGTGGTGCCGCTCGATCGCCTTCCGCTCGGCCTCGGCGGCCTCGACCTCCGACGCCGCCTTCGCGCGGGCCTCGGCGCGGGCGGCGAGGAGCTCGGCGGCGGACTCGCGGTCCAGCTCCACCGCGTACTTGCTGGCGAGCTCGCTCTCCCCCACCAGCCGCGCGACGGTGGCGTCGTCGACCGGGTCCATCAGCGACACCGGCGCCATCAGCCGCGTGGGGGTGGACGGGGTCGGGGCGCCCTTCGGTCCCAGCACGGTCACGAGCGCCTCGCCGACGCCGAGCCCCGTCAGCGCGCCGAGCACGTCGTAGTGCTCGCTCACCGGGAAGGTCTGGGCGGTGGCCTTCATCGCCTTCTGGTCCTGGGGCGTGAAGGCGCGCAGGGCGTGCTGCACCCGGTTGCCGAGCTGGCCGAGCACGTCGTCGGGGAGGTCGGTGGGCGCCTGCGTGACGAAGAACACCCCGACGCCCTTGGAGCGGATCATCCGCACGGTCAGCTCGACGGACTCGAGCAGCGCCTTCGACGCCCCCTCGAACAGCAGGTGGGCCTCGTCGAAGAAGAAGACGAGGTCGGGCTTGTCGACGTCGCCCTGCTCCGGCGAGGTCTCGTACACCTCGGCGAGCAGCCACATCATGAACGTCGAGAAGATGCGCGGCTGGGTCTGCACGTCGGTGAGGTTCATCACCGACACGACGCCCTTGCCGTCGCGCGTCCGCTTCAGGTCGGCCACGTCGAACTCGGGCTCGCCGAAGAACTGCTCGGCACCCTGGGTCTCGAGCTCCATGGCCTTGCGCAGCAGGACGTTGAGGGTCTGCGACGACATCCCCCCGTACTCGGCCTGCACCTCCTCGCCCTCCTCGGAGGTGAGGTGCTTGAGCAGCGCGACGAGGTCCTCGAGGTCGAGCAGCGCGAGCCCGGCCTCGTCCGCGTACCGGAAGATGACCTGCAGCACCGACTCCTGGACCTCGGTGCAGTCCATCACCTTGGCGAGCAGCAGCGGCCCGAACGAGCTGACCGGCACGCGCAGCGGCGTCCCGCGGTTGCCCGTGATCGACAGCAGCTCGACCGGGAACGACTCCGGCGTCCAGGGCAGGTCCATGCCCGACATGCGCTCGTCGATGAACCCGGCGCCGGGGCTCGGCTCGGCCAGACCGGTGAGGTCGCCCTTGAGGTCGGCGAGGAAGACGGGCACGCCCGCACGGGACAGCTGCTCGGCGACGAGCTGGAGCGTCTTGGTCTTGCCGGTGCCGGTGGCGCCCGCGATGAGCCCGTGCTTGGTCAGGGAGCGCAGGGGCACCTGGACGTAGTGCTCGTTGCGGGTGCCCTGCAGGTCCGGGTCGAGCGGCCGACCGAGGATGACGGCGGCGTCGTCGAAGCCGTAACCGGCTGCGAGCTCGGCGTCGAGGTCCGCCACGGGCGCGCTGTCCTGTCTCGGGGGCACACGGGTCGCGGCCGAGCCTAGCCCCCGGCCACGCGCGCGCCCCGGGCCACGAGGGCCCGGGGCGCGGTGGTCGTGCGGGTCAGAGCAGGCCGAGCTTGGC
The DNA here is from genome assembly GCA_046566145.1 of Actinomycetes bacterium. Taxonomy (GTDB): domain Bacteria; phylum Actinomycetota; class Nitriliruptoria; order Nitriliruptorales; family Nitriliruptoraceae; genus JBKHXF01. The sequence goes on along the minus strand of JBKHXF010000021.1, from coordinate 35,734 downwards.
GGCCTCGGCGACGGCGCCGGCGCGGTTGCGGACGCCGAGCTTGTCGTAGAGCTCCTGCGCGTACGCCTTGACGGTCCGCTCGGTGACGCCGAGCTGGTCGCCGATCTCGGCGTTGGTCATGCCCTCGGCCATGAGCTCGAGGACCTGCTGCTGGCGCGGCGAGAGGTGCGGGCCGGTCTCGATCTTCGGGACCTCGAACACCATGGTGGCGTCCTCGCGCTGCGCGGCCGCGGCGGGATCCTCGAACTGGGCGGTCAGGGGGCCGAACGAGAGCTTGTCGCCGTGCTTGATGACGGCGGGGCCGCTCAGCTCCTCGCCGTTGAGCTTGGTGCCGCCGGAGGAGCCGAGGTCGGTGATGATGACCGAGCCGGCCTCCTTGCGCAGCTCCGCGTGGACGCGCGAGACCCGCGGGTCGTCGACGACGTAGGCGTTGTCCTCGCGCCGACCCAGGGTCGCCTCGTCCTGGTCGATCCGGATGACCTTGCCCGCCAACGGGCCCTCGCTGAAGTGCAGCGTGGGGACCGGGACGATCTTCTGGGCCTTCTGGACCTCGGGCAACGTGGGACCTCCGTGGACGGGGTCGAGGGCGTGGTGGGTGCCGGGTGGCGCCGCCCTCCGACCGGGCGCCTGACACTCTCGCCGTTCGGCCGAGGACGTGCCACGGTCCCGTGTGGTCGACCGTCCTGTCCGTTCTACCACGGCCGTTCGGACAGGGCGGCGGCGTTTCACCCGCGCCGGGCGCGCAGGGACTCGACCACGTCGCGTGCGGTCGTGGCCGACCCGAGCCGGTTCGTCTTGGCCTCGCCGTGGTAGTCGGAGCCGGCGGTGACGACGAGGTCGAGCGCCCGCGCCAGGTCGGTGTAGCGGGCCCGGTGCGCGTCGGTGTGGTCGGGGTGGGCGGCCTCGATCCCGCCCATCCCCGCCGCCGCCATGGACTCGACGACGTCGTCGGGCAGCCCCGGGTCGTCGGCGCGGCGGTTGCCGAACAGCCCGGGGTGGGCCACGACGGCGACGCCGCCGGCGCCGCGGAGCAGCTCGACCGCCCGGACCGGGTCCACCGCGTACTTCGGCACGTAGCAGGGCCCGTCGTCGGCGAGGTAGCGGTCGAACACGGCCCGCTCGTCGGGGACCATCCCGGTCTCGACGACGGCCTTCGCGATGTGCGGTCGTCCGATCGGCGCCTCGCCGGCGAGCTCCCGAACGCGGACGATCGTGACCGGGATCGGCTCGGGCAGCGCGTTGAACCGTTCGACGATCTGCTCGGCGCGGCGCTCGCGTTCGTTGCGCAGCCGGTCCATCTCGGCCTGCAGGTCGGCGTCGGTGGCGGACACCCAGAAGCCGAGGACGTGCACCGACGTCCCGTCGTGCTCGGCGGAGAACTCGACGCCCGGGACGATCTCGAGGCCGGTCCCCTCCGCCGCCGCGATGGCCCGGTCGAACGGGGCGGTGGTGTCGTGGTCGGTGACGGCGAGGCCCTCGAGCCCGAGCCGGACCGCGTCGGCGACGTTCTGCTCCGGCGTGGTCGTCCCGTCGGAGAGGTCCGTGTGCGAGTGCATGTCGAAGCCGGCCACGGCTCCCCCTGTCGTGGGTGCCCCCGTGGGCGGGGGCATGCGTCTGGCGGGCCGCGGACCGTAGCGCGGGCCCTCGTCGCGGCCGGCTCCCAGTCGACCCCGAGGTGGGCCGGGCTCAGCGGCTGTAGGGCATCCCGGTGCGGTCCGCCTCGGACGTGATGATCGCGTCCCACTCCGGGTGCCCGGTCAGGGTGGCGGCCTGCCGCAGCGCGTCGACCGCGTCCCTGAACTCGGCGGTCGGCGACAGCAGCTCGTGGCTCGAGAGCACGAGGTGCAGCACCCGGTCGGAGGCGAGGCGGGCCACGGCCTGCTCGTCGCCGAGGTCCGCCGCCTCCTCGGCCGTCACGAGCCGGCCCCGGATGCGCCACAGCAGCGCCGACCAGAACTCGCCGTCGGCGTGGACCTGGTTGACCTTGTCCGCCGGGTACTGCTTGGTGCGGTCGGCGCGACGCAGGCACGGCGGGTTCGCGCTGCTGTACGACACCGCGTCCCAGTCCATGATGCAGGTGTCCTGGAACCCCTCCGACACCCGAGCGAAGTAGGCCGCCGCGAGGAGGTCGCCGAAGCCCTCGCCCATCGCGCCGCCCTCGGGACGCGCGCCCCAGCCGGGGACCTGGTCGTGGTGGATCGCGTGGCCGAGCTCGTGGGCGATGACCTCGGCGTCCTCGGCGTCGTCGACGCCGCCGGCGCCGAACAGCAGCAGGTCGTTGGCCGGCTGGTAGAACGAGTTGTCGAAGCCGACCACCGGCAGCGCGACCGTGAGCTGCGACTCGGCGTTGATCTCCTCGAGGCCGAGCACGTCCCGGAAGTAGCGCTGCATCGCGTCGATGTGGTGGTACGCCATCGCGCCCTCGAAGCGCGGGTCGGTCTTGGTCGTCGGGAACGCGCCGGCGGCGTACGGCCCGGCACCGATGACGTCCACCCACGGGCCGACGAGCCGGCCGGTCAGCGCCAGCGCCGCGTCGTACTCGCGGATCGGCCGGAGCTCGAGCAGCGCGTCGGCGGCGAGGCTCACGTCGGAGTCGACGCCGGCGGTGTCGAACCCGGTCTGGCGCAGCCGGTTGTCCTTCGCCATCACGATCGGGTTCGGGTCGAACAGCAGCGCCTCGGCCTCGGCCCGCTCCCCGGCGTGGTGGACGCCCTCCTCCACGGCGAGGACGACGCCGGTGGCCGCATCGACGTCGACCTGCGCGGCGACCGCCGGCGCGAGCGACGTGAAGGTCACGCGCCACACGTCGGTCAGCGCGCCCGTCCCGAGGTCGACCAGCCAGCGCTCCACCGCCGGCGGCGTCACCGTCTCGGTGACCCCCTCGAGGGCGAGCGCGGTCGCGCGGGCGACGTCGGCGGGCACCGCCGCCGGCGCGGCCGTCCCCGGCAGGGCGACCCCACGGGCCTCGACCTTCACGACCCGGCCGTCGACGACGTGCACCGCGGCCGACGAGTCGAGCACCCGCACCCCGTCCCGGACCTCGTGCCCACGCACGTGCGTGCCGAGGTCGGAGACCCGGACGTGGTCGAGCACGAAGGCGCCGGCGTCGACGCCCAGCGCCGCGGCGTGCCGGGCGAGGACCTGCGTGGCGACGTCGAGCGGGTCGCCCGCCGGCGCCGGACCGAGGTCGCCCTGCAGGACGCCGGCGGCCGCCGGCGCGAGGTCGAGCCGCGCGTCGTGGCCGGGCGCCGCGGCGAGCAGCAGGGAGGCAGCGAGCGCCGCGGCGGCGAGGCTGACGAGGGGGCGGGTGCGCACGGGGGTGCCGTTCGTCTCGAGGTCCGCCGGCGTGGCGACCTCGTGGAGTGGTCGGGTCGGACGGGGAGGACTTCGTCGGGGGGCGCGGTGATGCCTGCCGCTGGTTCACTCCCGCGCACGGCCCGCCCGCCCCCGTCACGCCCGCCCCACCGCCCCGTCCCGGAGCCACCTCGTGCCCACCGTCCCCGCCGCCCTGCTGCTGCTCGCCACCGAGGCCTCCGAGGGCGGCGGCGACCCGCGCATCGCCCCGCAGGACGGGATCATCGACAACCTCTACGTCTCCCCCGCGTTCCACCGCACGCTCGGGCTGACGGTCGTCGTGCTGCTCCTCGCCACGAGCGCCTGGCTGGTGGCCCTCGGCGTCCGCCGGCGCGGCCTCGACCTGCCCGGCCGCCTGCTGCTGGTCGGCACCCAGGTCGTGCTGATGGTGCAGGTGCTCGTCGGGATCAAGCTCCTCGACCAGGGCCTCGGCACGGCCCAGCTCTACATCCACTACGTCGGCGGGGTCCTGCCGCTCGGCGGGTTCCTCGCCGCGTCGTGGATCGGCTGGCGCTCCGACGAGACCCGGGCGCGGGCGCTCGCCGTGCTGACCGTGCTCGGGACGCTGTCGGCCATCGGCGCGTACGTCATCGGCGGGGCGTACGTCCGCGGGAGCCTGTAGCCCCTCGCGCCGGCGGCCGCTCCGGGCCGTCGACCACGGTCACCGGGTCCTGCCCCTGCACCTCGAGCGCCTCGAGCAGCCGGCGGGTCGACGCCGCCACCTCGGCGACGGCCGCGTCGAACGCGGCGCGGTTGTGCGCCGCCGGCTCCCGGAACCCCGAGAGCTTGCGGACGTACTGGCGGGCGGCCGCCTCGACGTCGCCGGTCGTGACCTCGTCGACCTGCGGCGGGCGGAGGGTCCGGATCGAGCGGCACACGGGCGACGGCTCCTGTCGGGGGCGACGCGGGGGCGCCGCGGGGGGGAGCGCACCGTAGGCCGGGCCGTCCGCCAGTGTGCGCCCGGTGCGCGGGCGGACGAGCCGACTACACGCGACGATGCGCTCGTGCGACCTCCCCGGTGACGGCCCGGACCGGCCGGCACACGGGGACGTCCAGCGAGACGCCGGACGTCACGACACGACAGGCTGGTGATGCAGGCAGGGGACCGCGCGGCCGTGACGGCCGTCTGCGAGCGGGAGCACCGACGGCTCGTCGGGATCCTCACGCTGCACACCGGCGACCCGTGGGTCGCCGAGGAGCTCGCCAACGAGGTGCTCGTCGCCCTGTGCGAGCGCTGGGCCGGCAGCCCTCCCATCGAGGACCCGCGCGCCTGGGTGACCCGGGTTGCGCTCAACCACGCCAACTCGTGGATCCGCCGGCGCGTCGCCGAGCGCCGCGCCCGGGCCCGCCTCGAGCGGCTCACCGTGGGGGATGCGGCCGCCGACGGCGCCCCCGGCGTCGACGGCGCGGAGGACGGCGCGGCGGTCCGCGCGGCCGTGGCAGCCCTGCCCCGCCGGCAGCGCGAGGCCGTGGTGCTGCGCTACTGGGACGGGATGTCGGCCGACGAGGCCGGCGCCGTCATGGGCGTCGACGCCGGCACCGTCCGGGCGCTCACCCACCAGGCCGTCACCGCCCTGCGTGGGGCCTTCACGTTCGACCCGACGCTCGAGCACGACCGCGAGCACGACGAGGAGCAGACCCGTGCCTGACCTCCACGACCTCCTCGACCGCGGCGTGCCCACCGAGCCGACCGCCCCCGACGCCGAGGCGCTGCTGCGCCGCGGCCTGCGACGCCGCCGGACGAAGCGGACGGCCGCCGGCGCGGCCGCCGTCGTCGTGCTCCTCGCCGGCGTCACCTCCGTCGTCGGCATCGTGTCGCGGCCCGACCTCCCCGTGATCGGCGAGGGCCCGGGCGACGCCTCCGCCGAGCTCTCGTGGGTCCCGGTCGCGGAGTCGCCGCTGACCCCGCGGGAGTCGCCCCGCTCCGCGACCGACGGGACCCGGGTCGTGCTGTGGGGCGGCGAGGCGGAGCCGGCGGCGTTCGAGTCTGGGAGCACCCACCGGGACGACGGTGCCGTCTGGGACGCCCGCACAGACCGCTGGACCGGGCTCCCGCCGGCGCCGTTCTCCCCGCGCCTCGGCGCCCACCCGCGCATCGCCGGCGCCACGGTCGTCGTCTTCGGCGGCCGGCCGGAGTCGTCCCTCCCGGGTGCCACGACCGCCGTCTCGACCCCGCTGATGGACGGCGCCGTGCACGACCTCGACACGGGCACGTGGACCCGTATCCCGCCAGCCCCGTTGACGGCCCGCACCCCGGCTGCCATCTCGTGGGACGGCACCGAGCTCCTCGTCTGGGGGGGAGAGACGGACCAGGCCAGCCCACGGGCCGACGGGGCACGCTGGACCGCCGCGACCGGCTGGACGCGCATGGGCGAGTTCCCCCTCACCGCGCGCTCCGGCGCCGCCATCGCCTGGGACGACGACCGGCTCGTGGTGTGGGGTGGCGGCACCGACCTCGACCCGCCGGCCGGACGCCAGGAGCAGCTCGTCGCCGACGGGGCCGTGTACGACCGCGCCACGGACCGCTGGACCGTCCTCCCCACCGCCCCGCTGTCGGCCCGCTGGTTCTCGTACGGCGACGCGCAGCCGACCGCCCGCCTCGACGGCGACCGCGTGCTCATCGCCGGCGGCGCGACGACCCAGCCGCTGGAGCAGTTCCGCGACGGCGCGTGGCTCGACCTCGCCGCCGGGACGTGGACCCCGATCACCTCGGCGCCGGCGGACGCCCGGTTCGTCGTCACCGACGCCGCCGGCGCGGTCGCGGTCGACGACGCCGACGAGACCGGTGGCACCGTCTGGACCCACGACGAGGCCGCCGACCGCTGGGTCCGCGCCGAGGTGGGCCAGCGCCCCTCGGAGGAGCTCCCGGCTGCGGCGTGGGGCCGGGCGCTCTGGTCGCGCGTCTCGGCGCCTGAAGCCGACGGGGCGTGGCGGCCGGTGGACGTCGTGCGACCCGGCCGCGACACCGTCGCGCCGGCGCTCGACCCCGGCCGCCGCGTCAGCCACATCGACTTCTCGGCGGTCGTCCCCGTCGACGGCGGGGTCCTGCTCTGGGGCGGGATGCGGCTGACGCCGAGCGGCGACGGGTTCACCGGTGACGGCTGGACCGCGGACGGGTGGTTCCTCCGGGTCCCGTGACGATCGGGTGGCCCCGGCTGCGCGCGCGTGGCTCGGGCCGTCGAGATCGGGCCGCGGGGGGGCGCGACGAACGGTGCGGGTGGCGTCGTACACACCGCCGGCGCGGGCTGGTGTCCTCGCCCTGGCGGGTTGCGCCGGTGGCCGCAAGCGCACCGCCGGCGCGGTCGGTCGTCCTGTCGGGTGGTGCGGGTTGCTCCGTGCGCACCGGCGACCGGCGGCGCGGTGCCCGCACCTGTCCACAGCACGGTCGAACGTGTGTTCGACCATGTCGCAGGGTCGTCGTAGAGTCCTCCCTATGCACTCGAACGCGACGCTTCCCACCCAGCTCGGCGGCCCCGACGCCCCGACGCTGACCGCGTGCGCCGACACCCTCCACGAGCTTTTCTCCGAGGTCGATGCCGCCGAGGTGGCGCTGATGAACGTCGTGTCGGCGACCGGCGAGGCGATCGCGACCTGCGCCGCAGAGGCCGTCGAGCGGGCGTCGCTCGAGACCGTCCTCGCCGCCCTCGGGGTCACCAGCAGCGAGGGACGGACCTACGTGCGCGCCGCCCGACTCGTCACCGCCGTCCCTGCGGTGATGTGGCTGTGGCGGCGGCGGATCCTGCGCTGGTCCCAGGTCCGGCTGTTGATCGCCGAGACGTCCCGGTGCAACACGACCCAGCTCGTCGACCTCGACGCCGCCCTGCGCGACGAGGTCGACACCCTCGCCGCCGCGGACGCGGACGAGGTCGACCGGATGCTCGTCGACCTCGTCGAGCAGCTCCGCACGTCTGGCTCGCTGGAACGTTCGGCGGAGCGGCAGGAGGCGACCGGGTCGTGGCTCGCGATCCAACCCGACCTGTTGCACGGCAACTCGCGGCTGTTCGGGGAACTGACCGCCGCCGACACCACGACCGTCGTCGCGGCCCTCGACGCCAACGCCGACGCCCCGGAGAACGGCCGCAAGGTCGGCGCGGTCACCCGCGCCCGGCAGCGCGCCGGCGCGCTGGTCGATCTCTGCCTGACCGTACTGGCGGGCGGCGGCACCGGCGGCAAGGCCCGTCCGTCGCTGGTCGTCCACGTCGACCTCGCCGACCTGGCAGACCCCGACCAGACCCTGATCGGTCGGTTGGAGGGGCGACTGCCCGGCGCCGGCGGCTGGCTCACCCGCCGCACCATCGAACGGCTCTCGACCGACGCACGGCTCCGGGTGGTCCTGCGTGACGGCATGCGCCCCCTCGCCGTCTCCGCACAGACCGACGCCATCCCCACCGAGGCACGCGTGGCGATCGGCGCGATCGACGCGGGCTGCCGCTGGCCCGGCTGCGACCGACCCATCTCCTGGACCGACCTCCACCACCTGAAGCACCGCGCCCGCGGCGGCGGACACGAGGACGGCAACCTCGTCGCGCTCTGCCGCCGCCACCACCGCGCCCACCACGACCACGGCTGGCACATCACCATGGACCCCGACAACCGCCGGGTCACCATCACCTCACCCACCGGCGCACTCCAAGCCACCTCGGTCCCCAAGGCCACCAGGCTCCGCCGGCGCCGGCGGCTACCCCGCGGACCCGCACGCCTCCCCCGCGACGGCGACCCCGCCGGCTGAGCCGCGTCCGGACCCACCGCCACCCCGCCGCACCACTCCCGCACCCGACTCGAACCGACCACTCTCGACCCGTTCGCCGGGCACGCCACGCGTGCCCGGCCGTCGGCGCGTCGGCGGGTCGGGGGCCCCGGTTGGACCTCGCTGCGATGCGACCCGACCGCGGGACGAGGCGGCCCGTCAGCCGATCACCCAGCGCTCCCCGTCGACCTCGACGCCTTCGGCCCCGAGCAGCGGCTGCTGGACCGGCGTGTGGGTGCGGTAGAGCCGCCCCGAGGTCGGCACGACCCGCCACCACGGCAGGCCCGGCACGCGCCGCAGCACGTTCGCGACGGCCTGCGCCGCGCCGGGGTGCCCGGCCTCCAGGGCCACCTCGGCGTAGGTGACGACCTCGCCGGCGGGCAGCGCCCGGACGACCGCGACCACCGCCTCCTGGAACGGCGTCAGCCGCGCCGGCGGCTGCAGCCAGCCACCCGGTGGCGCCGGCCAGCCGTCGCCCCGGACCCCGCCGCCGCCACGACCGCCGGCGCCCGGCCCACCGGACGTCACGACGTGAAGGCGTTGATCCCGGTGAGCTGCCGGCCGAGGATGAGGTGCTGGATCTGGCTCGTGCCCTCGTACAGCGTCGTCACGCGGGCGTCGCGCAGCATCCGCTGGACCGGGTACTCATCGATGTAGCCGTGGCCGCCGTGGATCTGCACGGCCCGGTCGGCGCAGCGCACGCTCGCCTCGGTCGCGAACAGCTTCGCGGTCGAGACCTCCTGCGTGAAGCGCTCCCCGGCCTGCTTCTTCACGGCGACCTTGTCCACCAGCGCCTTCGCGGCCGAATAGTCGACGTGCATCGCGGCGAGCAGCTCCTGCACGAGCTGGAACCCGGCGATCGGACGGCCGAACTGCTCCCGCTCCAACGCGTAGTTCAGCCCGACCTCCAGCGCCTCACGCGCCAGCCCGACGCACCCGGCCGACAGCGAGAAGCGGCCGTTGTCGAGCGCCGACAGCGCGACCTTCATGCCGCCGCCGACCTCACCGAGGACCGCGTCGTCGCCGACGTGGACGTCGGTGAGGGCCAGCTCGGCGGTGTCGCCGGAACGCAGGCCGAGCTTGCCGTGGATCTGCTTGCCGTCGTAGCCCTCGGCGTCCTGCGGGACGAGGAAGCAGGTGATGCCGAGGTCGGTGTCCCCGTCGAACGCGCGGGCGAAGTACATCGTGACCGCACCGAGCGACCCGTTGGTGATGTACACCTTCGCGCCGTTGATGACCCAGCCGTCGGAGACCTTCTCGGCGCGCGAGCGCATCTGTGACGGGTTCGACCCGGCGTCGGGCTCGGTCAGGCCGAACGCGCCGAGCCGGCCGGCGGCGCAGCCCGGCAGCCAGCGCTCCTTCTGCGCGTCGGTGCCCCACTTCAGCAGCGACATCGAGAACAGCCCGAGGTTCACGCTGACCATCGAGCGCATGGACGAGTCGGCGGCGCCGACCTCCTCGACGATGATCTGGTAGCCGTGGGCGTCGAGCCCCATCCCGCCGTACTCCTCGGGGATGGCGGCACCGAGGAACCCGACCTCGGCCATCTGCTCGACGAGGTCCTTCGGGAAGGACTCGTCGCGGTCGCGGTCGCGGGCGCCGGGGCGCACCATCTCGTCGCAGAAGCGACGCGCGTTGGCCCGGAGCTCGGCGAGCTCGGTGGTGGGGTCGTCGACGGTGATCCTGCGCATGCGTCTGGCTCCCTTGCTGCGCGGTGACGGTGCACGGTGGCGTCCACGGCGGGTGCCGGGACGTGTGCCGGGTGGAGGGCCCGCACCCTCGGCTGGCACGCTACCGCCCGACCGACGCGGCAGCCCCGCCCCGCGGGCCCATCACCAGGAGCGCCCACCGTGCCCGACCTGCCCCGCCCGACCGTCGCCGTCGGTGCCGTGGTGCGCGACGAGCGCCGGCGGCTGCTCGTCGTCCGGCGCGGCAACCCGCCGGCGCGGGGGGCCTGGTCGCTGCCGGGCGGCCGCCAGGAGCCCGGCGAGTCGCTCGAGGAGGCCGTCGCCCGCGAGGTGGCCGAGGAGACGGGCCTCACGGTCGAGGTCGGCGGGCTGGTCGGGCACCTCGAGGTCCGCGACCCCGACGCCGGCGTCCACTTCGTCGTGCTGGACTTCCACGCCGAGGTCGTCGACGCGGACGGGCGCGCCCCGGTCGCCGGCGACGACGTGACCGACGCCGCGTGGATGGGCCGAGCCGAGCTCGAGGCGGCCGGCCCGTCGCCGCGCCTGCTCACCTTCCTCGACGAGCACGCGGTCGCCCTGGCGCCCTGACCCCCAGCCCACTGACGCGGCCGCCTTCGGGGTGGGGAGGGCGCTCGGCTACGCTCCCCGCCCACTCCACCTCCCCGTCCTGCCCACCGAGAGGTCGCCCCAGCATGGCGCGCGTGAAGCTGATGTCGGCGATGGCGTACGACCGCCAGACCTTCGAGGAGACCGGCATGCCCGACCCGGTCATCCGGGTGCTGGGCGAGCTGCCGGCGTTCTCGCAGCCGTTCAACGTCAACCGCGTCTACAAGGGCCCGCAGGGCATGACCGAGGAGGTCATCCTGCTGCTCGACGGCGAGGGGCGCATCATCTGGGAGCGCCCGGCGCGCCTGCTCGAGCTGCGCGGCGAGATGTTCGAGGACCTGTTCCGCCTCGAGGTGAAGGACGACATCCGCATCGACGACACGCGCGAGCACGCGCTGGTGTTCCTCGTCGACGGGCAGGAGGCCGGCCGGATCCCGGTGTTCATCGAGGCCCCCCAGTCGCTCACCGCGACGGGCGTGTTGCCCGACGCCGCCGAGGCCGCCCTGAAGAAGGGCGCCATCGTCTGGCTCGACATCCCGCAGCAGGACGGCTCCACCGCGACGCGCCCCGCCTGGTACGTGCAGCAGGGCAAGAAGCTGTTCGTCATCAAGGGCGGCATCGAGCAGGAGTTGCCGAACCTCGAGGCGTGCGACGTCGTCGAGATGGTCGTGAAGTCGAAGGACATCAAGGCGTCCATCGGCCGCCTGAAGGCGAACGTCCGCGTCGTCGCCAACGACTCCGACGAGTTCGAGAAGATCGCTGGCATGGGGCTCGGCACGCGCCTGAACCTGCCCGACGGCGACGGCGCGCTCGAGCGGTGGAAGCGCGACTGCACGATGGTCGAGCTCAGCCCGCAGTGAGCTGACCCGCCGCGGCGCCGGTCGCGGTCAGCCCGGCCGGCGGAAGCGCCGGCGGCCGACGGCCCGGAACCCCAGCGTGAGCACGGCCGCGCCGGCGGCGGCGACCGCCGCCACCGCGAGCGCCAGGACGCCGCTGCGATCCGCCGGCGGGTCGCTGCGCGCCGTCAGGGTCCGCGTCTCCCCCACGGGCAGACGCCACGCCACGGTCGCGCCGGCCGCCTCGTCGCCGTCGTGCTCGACGACGGGCCCGGGGAACGTGACCCGCAGCTCCGCGGTGACGAGCCGGTCGCCGTCCTCGGCCAGCAGCGCCGCGAGGTCGTCGCCGTCGAACTCGACGCCGTCGCCCTCGGCGCCCACCACCGTCGGCGGGACCACCCCGGCCTCCGCGACGAACGTCGCGGCGCCCTCCTCGGTGACGTCGAGGTCGAGCCGCTCCACGAGCCGGCCGTCCTCGGGACCCAGGGCCGACTGCAGGTCGGCGACCCGGGCGGCCAGGTCATCGGGGTCGGTGAAGCGCGAGCGCATCCGCACCCCGAAGGCGCCCTCCTCGAGCCCGGCGAGCTCCGTCAGCTCCCACGCGGGGCTGGCGGCGGCCGCGGCCTCGTCGAGCCCGAGCCGGAGGTCCACCCCGGCGTCGGCCAGCAGCCCGGCGAGCTCCTCGTCCACGGCGACGGCGAGCTCGACGGTCCCGGAGCCGTCCGCGTCGACCACGACGTCGGTGGCGAACGACAGCTCGCAGCCCACCAGCAGGACCGCGAGCGCGGCCAGCAGCACGGCGGAGGCGTGACGGCGCGGCGGGCGCTTCGGCAACGGGGCCTCGGTGGGACGCGGGGTGGAGCGCGGACGACGCGGCGGGACGCCGGGTCGGCGGCCCGCGAGGCTACCCCCGGCCGCCGGCAGGGCCGCGCCGCGTCCGGGCCGGTCGGCCACCCCGCAGCCGACGCGGACGTATGCTCGCGCCCACGACGACGGGCGGGTGCGGGTGGCGACATCGGCAGGGAGGCGGCGCCGGCTGGGCGAGATCCTCATCGACGGGGGGGTCATCGACGAGTCCCAGCTCCACGACGCGCTGGCCGCGCAGACGGCCGGGGGACGGCGCCGGCGGCTGGGCAGCACCATCGTGGCGCTGGGCCTCGCCAGCGAGGACGCCATCACCCACGCCCTGGCCACGCAGCTCAACCTCGAGACCGTCGACCTCGCCGCCGTCGGACCGGAGAGCTCGGCGCTCGGCAAGGTCCCGCGCAAGCTCGCGGAGCGCCACGACGTGCTGCCGCTGCGGATCGACCCCGACGGCACGTTGATCGTGGCGATGTCCGACCCGACCAACGTCGTGGCCCTCGACGACCTCCGGCTCGCGAGCGGGGTCCGTGCGGTGCGCCCGGTCGTGGCGAACGCCTCCTCGCTGGAGCTGGCGCTGAAGCGCGCCTACGGCTCCGACCAGGCCGCCCTCGACATGGTCGGCGCGCTCGGCGACTCCGACGTGGTCGTGCAGGACCGGGCCCGCGAGGGGCAGGTCGAGGTCGCCGAGACGGGCGAGCTGGACGACCAGCCGATCATCCGGCTCGCCAACGCCGTGCTCGCCGACGCCGTCCGCACCCGCGCCTCCGACATCCACGTCGAACCGGAGCGAGAGCACCTGCGCGTGCGCTACCGCATCGACGGGATGCTGCGCGAGACGATGCGGGTGCCCAAGCACATCGGCCCGGCGCTCACGTCGCGGCTGAAGATCATGTCGAACCTGGACATCGCCGAGCGCCGGCGCCCCCAGGACGGCCGCTCCATGATCCGCGTGCAAGGGTCCGAGGTGGACCTGCGCGTCTCGACGATGCCGACGATGTTCGGCGAGACCGTCGTGATGCGGCTCCTCCGCAAGGGCGCCGAGCGGCTCGACGTCGACGACCTCGCGATGTCGCCCGACGTGCGCGACCGCTTCGACTCGGCGCTCGCCCGCCCGCAGGGCCTCGTCGTCATCACCGGCCCGACGGGCTCCGGCAAGACCACGACGCTGTACGCCGGGCTCGGCTCGCTCGTGGACGAGGTCCGCAACATCATCACGCTCGAGGACCCGATCGAGTACCAGCTCGAGGGCGTGAACCAGACGCAGGTCAACCCGAAGATCGACCTGACGTTCGCCCGCGGCCTGCGCACCGTGCTGCGCCAGGACCCCGACGTGGTGATGGTCGGTGAGATCCGCGACCGCGAGACCGCCGAGCTCGCGATGGAGGCCTCCTTCACCGGGCACCTGGTGCTCTCCACCCTCCACACCAACGACGCCCCGTCGACCATCGTCCGGCTCGTCGACCTCGGCGTGGAGCGCTTCCTCATCGCGTCGTCGCTGCTGCTGATCGTCGCCCAGCGCCTCGCCCGGGTCGTGTGCCCCCACTGCGCCGAGCCGACCCGCCCGGATCCGCGGACCCTCAAGCTGCTCGGTCTCGTCGAGGAGGACGTCGCCGACCACCAGCTCGTCGAGGGCCGTGGCTGCCAGATCTGCGACCGGACCGGCTACCTCGGGCGGCTCGGCCTGTACGAGACCCTGCAGGTCACGCCGCGGATGCGGGAGCTCATCATCGAGGGTGGGTCGGAGCTGCAGCTCGGCGCCCTGGCCCGAACCGAGGGCATGCGCACGCTCCGCGAGGACGGGCTGGCCAAGGCGTTCGCCGGGCTCACCACCCTGGCGGAGGTCGCCCGCGTCACCCCGGAGCAGTCCCTGCGCACCGACCGTGCCCGCGCCGATGCCGACCGCATCGCGGAGCTCGCGGCCACCATCGCGACCCGACCGGCCGAGTCCCCCACCCGGTCGCGGGACGAGGCGAACGACGTCGACATCGAGGTGACCCCGGTCGACGAGGACGCGGACGAGGACGGCGACCTGCGCCTGCCGGGCAGCGGCTCGGTGCGGTCCGTCACCCCGTTCGGCGACTCGACGCTCCGGGTCGACGACACCAGCGGCGCGTTCCACGGCGGCACCCTGCTGGTCGTCGACGACGACGACAGCGTCCGCGACCTGCTCGGTGCCCTGCTCGACGAGGACTGGATCCTGCTGGAGGCCGCCGACGGCCAGACCGCCATCGACCTGCACAAGGTGCACCGCCCCGACCTGGTCCTGCTCGACCTGCACCTGCCCGACATGTCCGGGACGGCCGTGTGCGAGGCGATCCGGGCGGACGACCGCCGCCGCCACGTCCCCGTCGTCGCCATCACCGGCGACGACGACCGGACCGTGCACGACGAGGCCATCGCCGCCGGCGTGGACGACGTGCTCGTGAAGCCGTTCGAGGAGAGCGAGCTGCTCAGCCGCATCCAGGCGCAGCTGCAGCGCAAGTTCGGGGCCTGAGGGCACCGGTACCCTCCCGGGTCCGGGTGACGCGCGGACCGCGGCGTCACCACCTCCCCCGCCGCGCCCCCCGCCGCGCCGGCGACCCCGCCCCCATGCCCTCCACCAGGAAGGTGCCGCCGTGCCCACCGAGGAGCAGGTCCTCGAGGTCCTCGCGACCGTCGACGACCCCGAGATCAACAAGCCCATCACCGAGCTCGGCATGGTCGACGAGGTGGTGATCGACGGCGGCACGGTCGGGGTGCGCATCAAGCTGACCATCCCGGGCTGCCCGCTCAAGGACCGCATCACCCAGGACGTCACCGCCGCGGTGCAGACCCTCGAGGGGGTCACCGACGTGCAGCTCGCGTTCGGGTCGATGACCGACGCGGAGCGCCAGGGGCTGTCGCAGTCGCTGCGTGCGCAGGCCGGCGCGGCCAACCCGGCCATGGACATCGCCTTCGCCAAGGACGACTCCGACACCAAGGTCATCGCCGTCGCCTCGGGCAAGGGCGGGGTCGGCAAGTCCTCGGTCACCGTCAACCTCGCGGTGGCGCTCGCGAAGCAGGGCTACGCCGTCGGGGTGCTCGACGCCGACATATGGGGCTACTCGATCCCCCGGATGATGGGCGTCTCCGGCAAGCCGGTCGCCTTCGAGGGCATGGTCATGCCGCTGCAGGCCCACGGCTGCAAGGTGATCTCGATCGGGTTCTTCACCGACCCCGACCGCTCCGTCATCTGGCGCGGACCCATGCTCCACCGGGCGCTGCAGCAGTTCCTCGCCGACGTCTACTGGGGCGAGCTCGACTTCCTGCTGTGCGACCTGCCGCCGGGCACCGGCGACGTCGCCATCTCGCTCGCGCAGATGCTGCCCGACGCCGACATGGTCGTCGTGACCACCCCGCAGCAGGCCGCCCAGAAGGTCGCCGAGCGGGCCGGCAAGGCCACCGAGCAGACCGGCATGCGCGTCGCCGGCGTGATCGAGAACATGGCGACCTTCACCTGCCCCGACTGCGGCAGCGCGCACGAGCTGTTCGGCACCGGCGGCGGCGAGGAGCTCGCCGAGAGCCTCGGCACCGAGGTGCTCGGCCGCATCCCGCTCGACACCCGCCTGCGCGAGGGCGGCGACGCCGGCACCCCGCTGGTCCTCGCCGACCCGGACGCGCCCGCCTCGCAGGCGATCTCGGCCGTCGCGGAGAAGCTCGCCGCCTCCAAGAAGCGGATCGTCGGCCGGCAGCTGCCGCTGTCGGTCGGCTGAGCCGGTCGCGTCAGCCGAACCGCCGGCGCAGGGCACGCACGCCCGCGCCGGCGGCGAGCCCGAAGCCGGTGCCGGCGGCGACGTCGCTGAGGTAGTGGACCCCGACGTAGACGCGTGACGCGGCCACGAAGGTGACCGCGCCGGCGGCGACGGCCCGGCCCCGGGCGGAGAGGCGCGGGCCGAGCGCCCCGGCGACAGCGGCCGCCACGGCCACGTGCCCGGACGGCCACGACGACCCCGCCGGCTCCGAGACGAGCCGGGCGAACCCGTGCGCCTGGTAGGGGCGGGGACGGTCGACCAGCGGCTTCACGCCCTGGGCGACGACCCAGCCGGCCGCGCCGGCGGCCGCGACGTCCACGGCCGCGTCACGGCGGCCCGTCGCGGCGAGCACCGTCGTGGCGCCGGCGACGGCGAACACCGACCCGAGGTCCGTCCCGGCCGACACGACGGCGTCGCCGGCCGCGCCGAGCGGGGTGGCGAGCAGCTCACCGGCCCGCCGGTCGAGGTCCTGCAGCCGGCGGCTGCGCAGCACGCCGAAGCTCGCCCCGACGAGGACGCCGGCGAGGAGGAGGGTGCTGCGCTCCCCCACGTCAGGTCGCTTCGGGGTCGAACGGCGGCGGACGGTCGGCCGCCCGCTGGGTCGCCCCGGTCTCTGCCGCCGCGAAGCTCGACATCACCGAGCTCCGCACGTCCTTGAGGTCACGGCTGAGCCCGCGCAGCTCCCGGTCGAGGTCCTCGATGTCGGCGGCGCGCTTGAGCTCCTCGACGCTCTTGGAGGTCTCCTCGCGGAACCGCGCCAGCGCCTTGCCGGCGTTGCGTGCGAGCTCGGGCAGGCGCTCCGGTCCGAAGACCAGCAGCGCGAGCAGCGCGATGACGAGCAGCTCGGAGACACCCAGGTTGCCCACGGTGGGACTCGTTCGACGACGGGGAGGCGGGGCCCGGAGGGTAGCGAGGTGCGGGTGACGTCAGTCCGGACGCTCGGTGAACGTCACGTCGACGGTCAGGCGCTCGCCACCGCGGAGCAGCTCGACCTCGACGGTCTGGCCCGTCTCGAACGCCCGCACCGCGACGATCAGCCCCGTCATGTCGTCGATGGGCAGGTCGCCCACCCGGACGATCACGTCGTCGGGGCGGATCCCGGCCGCCGAGGCGCCGGAGCCCTCCACGACCTCGACGATGAGCGCGCCGCCGTCGAGGTCGATGCCGAACTCCTCGGCGTAGCGGCGGGCGACCTCACGCGTCACGTCCTCGCCCGACACCCCGAGGAACGGGTGGCTGACCGAGCCGGTCCGGATGAGCTGCTCGGCCGCGTCGACGGCCTGGACCGTCGGCACGGCGAAGCCGACACCCTGGGACCCGCCCGAGCCCGTGAGGATGGCCGTGTTGATGCCGATGAGCCGGCCCTGCGCGTCGACGAGCGCCCCGCCGGAGTTGCCGGGGTTGATGGCCGCGTCGGTCTGGATGACGGCGGGGATCACGAACGGCGGGTCGTCGCCCTGCGCCGGGACGCGCAGGTCACGGTTGAGCGCCGACACGACGCCGGCCGTGACGGACGCGTCGAGCCCGAACGGGCTGCCGATCGCGATGGCGGTCTCGCCCACCCGGAGGCTGGAGCCGCTGCGCAGGTTGATGGCGGGCAGCCCGGTCCGCTCGACCTTCAGCACGGCGAGGTCGGTCAGGCGGTCGGTGCCCACGACCTCGGCGGTCGCGGCCTCGCCGTCGGCGAAGCGGACCTCGACCTCGTCGGCCCCGCGCACCACGTGGTTGTTGGTCAGGATGTAGCCGTCGGAGCGGTAGACGACGCCCGACCCGACGCCGGCGTTGACGAGCTGGCCGTTCTGCTGGGCCAGGACGTCGATGCGGACGACCGACGGGGTGACCGCCTCGGCGACGGCCGACACGACGGTGCCGCCGTCGGCGTCACCGACGTCGACGAGCGGGGCCGTGACGTCCTGCTCCGGCAGGGTCACCGTGGTCCCGACGGCGCTGCCCGTCCCGAGCCGGCCGGTGGCGTCGAGGTAGCCGACCGTGCCGACCGTGCCGCCGGCGGCGCCGAGGAGCGCCGCGACGACGGTCACGACAGCCCCGGCGCGGCGCGGACGCCCGGTGGGGGCGTCGACGGTGCCGGTCGCGTCGGGCGGACGGACGGACCCGAGTGGCGAGCCCGGCCCGAGGTCGCGCTCACCCCAGGACGCCGGCGGCGTCGCCGGGGAGGCCGGCCGGACGCCGGGCAGGGGCGGCTGGGCCGCGTCGGCGGCGGGCCCGACGGCGACCTCCACGGGCGCCTCGTCACGCCACGGGCGGCGCCACTCGTCGGTGTCGCGGGCCATGCGGGGTCCTGTTCGTCGGTCGGGGAGTTCTAGCCGAACGGCCACAGCATCCGGCCGAGCCGCTCGAACCCGCGCGTGAGCCGGGCGAACGGACCCGGGGGCGGGTCGGCGGGGAGGGCGGACACGGCGGTGACGATCGTGTCGAGCGGGGCGTCGCTGACGGCCGTGAAGGTCATGCCGGCACCGGACCACACCACACGTTCGGGTTCGGACCCGGGCCACCGCCAGACGTGACGACCCTCGGCCGCGTGACGGCGCGCGCCGGAGACGGCGTCCGGGTCGAGCCGACCGTGCTGCTCGTAGACCGACAGCGTGTAGAGCCCGTCGGTGTAGACGAGGTGGACCGAGCCGCCGTCGTTCTCGGGCAGCGCGTACGCCTCGCGGAGGCGGAAGCCCCCGTCGAGCGCGGTCGGCACCTCCCAGCCGACCGACGCGAGGGCGTCGAGGCCCCGGTCGGACAGCTCGGTCCGGGTGGTCGCCGGCGCCGTCATCCCATCGGGGACGCCCAGCGAGCGGTCGATGACCTGCAGCGACGTGAACGCGACCAGCCGGACCGGCTCGCCGGCCGCGTCGAAGGTCTCGCGGCGCACGACCAGGCCGGTCGAGTCGTCGAGGTGCAGGCGCTCCCGGTCGGTCGCCGCCCCCCGCTCGCGCACCCCCACGACGGTCGCCGGGCCGGTCACGAGCTCCGAGACGCCCTGCCGGGCCACGTCGTACTTGGTGAGCAGGTCGTCGACGGAGAACTCGAGCGGCTCGATGCCGGACAGCGCCAGCAGCTCGCCGGCCGACGCGGAGCGGAAGGCGACGTCCGCCGCCCGCCCGATGGTCCAGCGCTCCGCGACCCCGACGCGCATGCCCCCGTCGCGACCGCGGGCCACGTCGAGCTCCGCGAGCGTCGGGGCGCCCGTCGCGTCGAAGCCGACGATGACGACCCGGCCCTCGTAGGCCGTCGCCCGGCTCGCGTCGACCGCGCGCTGGAGCGCCTCCCGGCCGGCCTCGTCGCCGACCGCCGGCGCCGCGCCGAGCAGCCCGACCGCCGCGACCACGGCGGCGGCGGTCGCACGCACGGCCCCGCGCCTCACCGGCCCGCGGGGTCGAACCGGACCGGGGTGACGATCGGGCCGCCGCCGGTGCGCGCCACGTGGTCGGTCACGAAGACGTCGACGGGCGGGCGGACCGTCCCGGCCTCCTCCCCGGCGACGAACGCGCCGGCGAGCACGACCAGCAGGAGCACGGTGGCGACGCCGGCGGCCCGGAGGCTCCGCGGCAGCCGCGCGTCGGGGCTCGCAGCGAACGCCGCGTCGAGGAACAGCGCGGACGGCGGCTCGATGCCGGGCAGCCCGCGCAGCGCGTCACGGGTGGCGCGCAGGCCCTCCAGCTCCCGCACGCACGGGTCGCAGGCGGCGAGGTGACGCGTGACGGACAGGGCCGCCGCGTCGTCGAGCTCGTCGTCGAGGAACGCCGACAGCTCGTCGCCGACGTGGCGGGGCGACGGTCGGCGCTCACCCATCGTCGCCCCCGGAGAGGGCACGGCGCAGCAGTCGGCGGCCGCGGTGGATGCGCGAGCGGACCGTGCCGAGCGGCCAGCCGGTCGCCTCGGCGATCTCCTCGTAGGTCAGTCCCTGCACGTCGCAGAGCACCACGGCGGTGCGGAAGCTGGGCGGCAGCTCGAGCAGGGCCCGCTCGATGTCGCCGCGCAGCACCCCGTGCTGGACCCGGTCCTCGGGGCCCGGGTCCTCGTCGGCCGGGTGGCGCCACTCGTCGTCCTGCAGCGCCTCCATCCGGATGCGGTTGCGCCGGCGGACCTTGTCGAGGAAGAGGTTCTTCGTGATGCGGTAGAGCCAGCCTTCGAAGGTGCCCGGCTCGTAGCGGTCGAGGTTGCGGTAGACCCGGACGAACACGTCCTGCGCGAGGTCCTCGGCCTCCTGGCGGTCGCCCGTCAGCCGGTAGGCCATCGTGTAGACGGTCCGGCCGTAGCGCTCGGCGACCTCGTCCCAGCCGGGACGGGGGTCGGGCGTGCGGGTCTCCTCGCCGGCGTCGGGCGTGGCGCCCTCGGCCTCGTGGCGGAGGGGGTCGACGTCGGCCGGCGGTCGGCGCTGGGCCACCGGGGCTCCTGGGCTCGGACTCACGGTGCGGGGTGCTCCATCGTAGGACCCGCGGGCGTCGCTGCCGACCCGAGGGGTTGTCCACAGGGGCAACGCGGGCGCGGGCCCGGTGGTTCCCGGCCGGTGGGCCGTGGGCCGACGCGCTAGCGTGCCCCGGCACCCACGCCCGCCCGCACACGAGGATCGACGTGGACCTCGACCCCATGACCGGCGCCCCCGAGGCCGCCGAGCCGCCCGTCCCGCCGGCGCTCGTCGCGGCCCGGCGGCTCGTCGCGGCCGAGGACGAGGCGCTCCTCGCGGCGCGCGCACGGGCCACCCCGGCGGACCGCGTGCCGCCCCCGGAGGTCGGTGCGCTGCTCGCGTGGGCCGCGACGACGTGCGCCGCTCGGCACGTGGTCGAGGTCGGCTCGGCCGCCGGCGTGACCGGCCTGTGGCTCCTCACCGGCATGGAGGAGCGCGGCGTGCTCACCTCGGTCGAGCCCGACCCGCACCTGCACGGCCTCGCCACGCGCAGCTACGACTCCGCCGGCGTCGCCGAGCGGGTCCGCTCCATCCACGGCGAGCCGGCCGAGGTGCTCGAGCGCCTCTCCGACGGCACCTACGAGCTGGTGCTGCTGCAGGGCGACCCCGCGGCCTACCCCGCGCACCTCGAGCACGCCGTCCGACTGCTCAAGCCCGGCGGGATGCTGCTGGCCCGCGGCGTGCTGCCGACCGACCCGGCCGACGACCCCGAGGGCGGGCTGGCCACGTTCGTCGCCTACCTCGCCGAGCGGGAGGACCTCGCGGTCACCGTCCTCGACGTGGACGGCGGCCTGGCGCTCGCGACGGTCGTCTGAAGGGCCGTCAGAAGAAGCGCACCTTGGCGGCGAACTCGGCCGCCGGCGCGAGGATGACCGCGAGGTAGAACATCCCGGTCGACGCCTGGATCGAGCGGCCCCCCTCGTTGGCCAGCCGGACGTTGAAGTAGGCGATGAGCGCGATGAGGCCGAGGACGCCGACGCCGAGGACGACCGTCATCTGCCCGATCGAGAGGATCGGCGAGAACGACACGCTCGCGGGGACGGGGTTGCGCAGGCTCAGCAGCACCGCGCCCAGACCGGCCACGACGGCGGCGACGTTCACCCAGGCGATCCACACCATGTAGCGGTTGGAGAGCCGGCGCTCCACCAGGTACCAGTGCCCGAGCACCATGCCGACCCAGATGGCGCCGAGCAGGAACGACCCGAGGAGGAGCTCGGCGAGGCCGAGCGCCAGCTCGGCACCCCCACCTCCTCGGAGCATGGCCAGCGGGACGAAGGACGCGAGGCCGATGGCCGCCGAGGCGACGCCGAGGACCCGCGCCACCGCCGGCGCGCGCGCGATGAGCGCGACGATCGAGAGGGCGCCGACGATCGTGGCCACCAGCAGCAGCGTCCCGAGGAGGTCGGCCCGGGTCACCGTGGCCGCGTCGGCCGTGTCGGCGAGCACGGACAGCGGCGTGCGCATCGAGGCCCAGGCCCCCCACAGCATGGCGACGAGGGTCGAGGCCTGGAGGATCTCGTAGCCGTGCCGGACCTTGCCCCAGGTCGGGGCGAGCCACGTGAGCGCGAGCCCACCGACCGCGGTCTCGGCGAGGACGATGGCGAGCACGACGGCAGGGACGTCCACGGCGGGGTGGGCCTCACGGTGCGGGAACGGGCGACGGGCGGGGCAAGGGTGCCCCGCCCGTCGGTTCGACGCGAAACGCGTCGCAGACGTGCGCGCCGGTGGCGCCGTCGCGAGGTCAGCCCTCGCCGCCCCCACCGGTCTGGTCGGTGATGTTGACGTCCACCTCGTCGGGGATGACCGCGCCGCCGTCACCGCCGGTCCCGCCGCCGACCGCCTGGATGACGAACCACGCGACCAGGACGAGCGCGATGATCGCCGCGACGGCGGCCACGGCCGCGCCGGCACCTCGCGAGCCGCCGTCACCGTTGTTCGTGACGATGACCTCGCGCTCGGTGCGCTGCTCGCTGGGCTCCATCTGGGGTACCTCCTGCAGGGGGTGTGGCCGCCGGGTGCGGCCGGTGGAGCCCGACCATCGCCCACCGACCGTCCGGGGTGGACCTGTCCGACCGGGCATCCGGGCGGGGGCGGGGGTGTCCGCCGGCCGTCCGGCCGGGGCGGGGATGGTCGTCGGGCCACCGACCGGACGGTGTGCACCCGGCCCGGTAGCATGGTCGACCGTCCACCGGTCGTCCGGCCCGCCCGCTCCTTCGGGCCCTCCCGCCGGGGTGGGTGGACGCCGAGGAGAGGTCATCCGACATGGGCAACTGCGACCCGGGCCTGCGCTGCCACCACGAGCTGACCGTCGCCGAGGACCACACCGCCGCGGCGGTCGGCTCCGGCGACGTCCCCGTGCTCGGCACGCCGGCGCTCCTCGCCCTCGCCGAGGGCGCCTGCGTGCAGGCCATCCGCGACGACCTGCCCGAGGGGCAGACCTCCGTCGGGGCGTGGGCCGAGATCGAGCACGAGAAGCCGACGCCGGTCGGCCGCACCGTGTGCGCCGAGGCGACCCTCATCGGGCACCACGGCCGGCGCCTCGAGTTCAACGTGCTCGTGAAGGACGGCGACGAGGTCGTCGCGAAGGTCCGCCACCGTCGCGTGCTGGTCGACCGCGAGCGCTTCCTCGCGAAGCTCGCGCCCGCGTCGGCCTGAGCCTCAGGCCCCGTAGGCCGAGGTGGAGGTCCGGCGGAAGTCCCGGTCGAGGATGACGTTGACGACCGAGGCGACGCCCGACTCGGCGGCGCGGTCCAGCGCCGGGGCGATGTCCTCCGGTCGCTCGACGCGCTCGCCGTACCCCCCGAGGGCCTGCACGACGCCCTCGTAGGACACGTCCTGGGTGAGGTCCTGGGCCACCATCGAGTCGGGGTAGACCCGCTCGTGGAACGCCTTCATCTCGCCCCAGGCGCCGTCGTTGCCGATCACGCCCACGAAGGGCAGGTCCTGACGGACCGCCGACTCGTACTCCATCGCGTTGAACCCGAACGAGCCGTCGCCGTAGACGACCAGCGTCGGGGTGTCGGGGTGGACGTGCTTCGCGGCCAGCGCGAACGGGGCGCCGACGCCGAGGCACCCGAAGGGGCCGGGGTCCATCCAGTGCCCGGGGCGGTTGACCTTCAGCATCCCGGCGGTGTGGGCCACGACGTCGCCGCCGTCACCGATCACGATGGCCTCCGGGTCGACCCAGCGGGCGACCTCGAGCGCGAACCGCAGCGGGTGCACCGGGCTGGCGTCGCTCTGCGCGGCGGCCAGCCGGTCGGCCTCGCGGCGGGTCTCGTCGGCCCGCAGGTCGGTCAGCCAGCCGTCGTCCTCCGAGCGGCCGAACGTGGCGTCGTGGGCGAGCAGCGCGTTCAGGAACGCCTTGACGTCGGCCACGACCCCGAGGTGCACCTCGCGGTTGTGCCCGACCTTATCGGCCTGCGGGTCGACGTGGACGACCTTCACGTCGTCGGCGTACCCGGCCCCACGCCCGTACCCGAGCCGGAAGTCGAAGTCGATGCCCAGCGCGATCACGAGGTCGGCGTGGCGGAGCGCCTGCTTGCGGGTCAGCGCCAGCAGGTTCGCGTGGAACGCGGGGAGGATCCCCCGGGACATGCCGTTGACGTACAGCGGGACGCGGGCGGTCTCCACCAGGGCCCGCAGCTCCTCCCGGGCGTCGGCCCAGTAGGTGCCGGAGCCCGACAGCACGACCGGGTGCTCCGCCTCGGCGAGCAGCTTCGCGACCTCGGCGACGGCCTCCGGGTCGGCGCCCGGCAGGGTCGTGAACCGCTGCCCCGTCGGCACGACCACCTGGTCGACGTCGACCGGCGTCATGAGCACGTCCATGGGGACGTCGACGTAGCTCGGCCCCATCCGGGGGGTCAGCGCGTCGCGGAACGCGTAGCCCACGACCTCGCGCATCCGGCGGGTCTCGAGCACGACCTCGCTGCGCTTGGTGACGGGGCGCAGCATCTCGACCTGCGGCGCGTCCTGCAGGGCCCCCATGCCCTCGAGCCCGAGCGGGTTGCGACCGCCGAGCAGCACCATCGGGGAGTTCGCGTAGAAGGCGTTGGTCACCCCGGTGATGGCGTCGGTGACGCCCGGCCCGGCGGTGACCGCGGCCGCGCCGGGACGGCGGGTCAGCCGCGCGTACGCGTCGGCCGCGTGGGCGGCGGCCTGCTCGTGGCGGACGTCGATGACGCGGATGCCCTCGGCCACGCACCCGTCGTAGATCGCGGAGATGTGGCCGCCGGTCAGCGTGAACAGCGCGTCGACGCCCTCGGCCGCGAGCTGCTGGGCGATCAGCCGCCCACCGTGCACGTGCTCACCCATGTCCGCCGCTCCCTCCCGTGCGCCTGTGGTCAGCCCTGCTGCAGCCAGGCGAGCAGCGCCCGCACCGGTGCGCCGGTCCCGCCCTTGCGCAGGTAGCCGTCCTCGTCGTCCGACCACGCCATCCCGGCGATGTCGAGGTGCGCCCACGGGATGTCGTCCGGGGCGAAGTGCTGCAGGAACAGCCCGGCCGTGATGGTCCCGGCGTTCTTCCCGCCGACGTTCTTGATGTCCGCCACGTCGGAGTCGAGCTTGCGGCGGTACTGCGCGGCGAGCGGCAGGCGCCACAGCGGCTCGCCGGCGGCCGCGCCGGCGGCGACCAGCGCGTCCACGAGGTCGTCCTCGTCGGACATGACCGCACCGATCCGCTCGCCGAGCCCCACGAGCACCGCGCCGGTCAGGGTCGCCATGTCGACGATGACGTCGGGGCGCGGGTCGAGCTCGCCGGCGTGGACCAGCGCGTCCGCGAGCACCAGCCGGCCCTCGGCGTCGGTGTTGAGCACCTCGACCGTGCCGCCACCGCGGATCGTCAGCACGTCGCCCGGTCGGGTCGCCGTGCCCGACGGCATGTTCTCCGCGAGCGCCATCAGGCCCGTGACGCGGACGGGCAGCCCGAGGGCGGCGGTCGCCTTGACGGTGGCGAGCACCGTGGCGGCGCCGCCCATGTCCATCTTCATCGTCTCCATCGACGCCGGCGGCTTGAGGCTGAGGCCACCCGAGTCGAACGTGATCCCCTTGCCGACCAGGCAGACGTGCCGGGTCGCGTCGGCGGGCGCCCAGGTCAGCTCGACGAGGCGCGGGTCCTCGCTGGAGCCGGCGCAGACGCCGAGCAGCCCGCCGTAGCCGCCCTCGCGCAGCGCGTCGCCGTCGAGGATGCGCACCGTGACGTCGGTCCCGGCGAGCTCCTCCTCGGCACGGGCCGCGAGCATCGACGGGCGCTTGTCGCCGGGCGGGGTGTTGACGAGGTCGCGCGCGAGGCAGGCCGCGCCGGCGGTGGTCGCCCCGACCTGCAGCGCCCCCGCGACGTCGGCGTCGGCGGCGACCTCCACCCGGTCGAGCGCGTGCGGCGCGCCCTCGCGCTTGTAGCGGCCGAACCGGTAGGCGCCGAGCACGATGCCCTCCGCGAGGGCCTGCGCGACCGCGTCCGCGTCCGCGCCCTCGACCTCCGGCAGCGCCACGGCGGCGGAGGCCAGACGCTCGGTGGCCGCGGCGACGGCGGCGCCGGCGCGGCGGACCGCGTCGAGGTCGGTCCCGTCCCCGAGGCCGACCACGAGCACGCTCGCCGCCGGCGCGGCGGCACCGACGGCCACCCGCGCCACCGACCCGACGGCGCCGTCGACCCCGAGGGCCGTGAGCTGGGCGGCGAGGTCGATGCCGAGGGCCTCGGCGAGCGTCGCGCCGGCGGCGGACAGCGCCGGCGGCGCGTCCCCGTCGGTGGTGGTCGCCGTGACGACCAGCAGGTCGGCCTCGGCGGTCGCGAGCGGCTCGGTGCGGACGGCGAAGTCGACCACGTGATGCTCCAGGGGCACGGGGGCGGCGGGAGGGGGTGGCGGCCGAGCGTAGTGGTGGCCGCGTGCGGCGCGCCTACCCTCCCCGCCCGGTCGCCCGGACCACGTGCGGGCGCCGAACCACGGGCCCGAGCGCGACCGGAGGACACCTGCGATGACCGACGACACCGCGACCGGCCGCGAGGTCCAGCCGGTCGACCTGCGCGACTGGGTGGACTTCTCCCGGGCGGAGGCTCGGCGCACGCGCGTCTTCGCCACGGCGACGCTCGTGCAGGACCTGTGGTGCGTCGAGCCCCAGCAGGCCACAGCCGTGCTCGTCTACGCCGACGCCGACGTGACCTACACGGTCCTCGGCGGCCGGGCCTGGTTCGTGACCGACCAGGGCGAGGCCGGCCTCGACCCGCTGGCGAGCGTGCTCGTCCCGGCCGGGGTGCACCACGGCATCGACAACCGGGGCAGCGACCCGCTCATCGTGCTGGCCGTGGGCGCGCCGCCCGACGAGGACCGCGGGGCCGACCGGCCGCTGGTCCGGCTCGCGAACGCGGTGCGGGAGGACGACACGACCGGCGCCGTCGGCGCGCGCCTGCGGCGCTTCCTCGCCGGTCAGTGACGGGCTGACCCCTGCCGGACGCTAGGGTCCGGCCCATGCGACCCGGACCTGCACGCGGAGAGACGGCCACCCTCGAGGTGGTCGTGACCGACGGCATGGCCGCGACGATCGACGGCGAGCGCATCCACCCGGTGCTCGGCACCGTCGCGCTCGTCGGGCTGATGGAGCAGGTGTGCCGCCGGCTGCTGGTGCCGCACCTCGAGCCCGGCGAGGAGGGGGTCGGTGCGTCCATCGAGGCGAACCACCGCGCCCCCGTGCCGGTCGGCGCCACCATCGTGCTGACGGCCAGCGTGGCGCAGGTCGGCCCGCGACAGCTCGTGTGCGAGGTGCTCGTGCGCCAGGGCTCGGCGCTCGTCGCCCGCGGCTCGTTCACGCAGGCGGTCGTCTCGGCCTCGGAGTTCGCCGCGGACGTCGCCTCGCGCCGCTCGGCCCTGCAGGGCTGACGGTCAGGGCGTCGGCGGCGGCGCCGGCACGGGCGCCTGCGGGCTCGGGACCACCTGGGGCCGGCGACGCACGTCGAAGGCGCCCGTCAGCCGGTCGCCGAACGGCAGCCGCAGGTCGAACTCGGCGCTGACCCGGCCCTCGGCCGCCTCGCGGACCCGGACGGTGCCCGACTCCGCCCGGCGGTTCTCGCCGTCGACGCGCACGTCCACCACGGCGTGCGTGGTGACGTCGTCGCAGGCGACGCAGTCGTCGGCCCGGACGGCCAGCACCGCGCCGGGCACGAGCACGTCGGGGTTCTCGAAGACGAGGTTGAGCTGCAGCCCGTCGATCGTCCGCACCAGCAGGCACAGGTCGCGGTCGAGCCCGTCACCGGGGTCGCAGTCCCCGTCGACGACCTGCGGCTCGCCGCGCGAGATGGCCACCCGGGAGCCGTCGATGAGCCCGGTGGCCTGCAGCCCGTCGTCGGTCGACTCGGCCTGCCGCTGGACCTCCTCGCCCGGGACGCAGCCGACGAGCAGCGCGCCGGCGGCGAGCGCCGCGAGCAGCGCGCGGGAGCGACGGGGAGCGGACACCGGGGACCTCAGGCGTGGCAGGGGCGGGGCGCGGGGGCGGGGGGTGGGTGCGCGGAGGGTACGCGGCGGGTTCGGACCCCCTCACACCGCGGGACGAGGGCTCGAGCGGCCCGGACGGACGCCCGTGGACGGCTCGGCCAAACCGTGATACTTTCTCACACGTACGAGCGCCAGACGTCACACGTTATGTCAGCGAGGGAGCCCCCGTGAGCGAGCCGACCACCGGACCGTCCGCCCGCTCCCTGCTGCTCACCGTGCTCGGCGACCTCGTGCTGCCGTCCGGCGGGCGCGCCTGGCTGGGCGCGCTCGGCTCGGCGATGGAGGCGCTCGACGTCCCGCCGGCCACGACCCGACAGGCCCTGCGACGGCTCGTCGCGCAGGACCTCGTCGCCACCGAGAAGCACGGCCGCCTCGCCGCCTACCACCTGAGCGCCACCGGGCGCCGGCGGCTGGAGGAGGCCGCGGAGCGCATCTACCTGCGCCGACCGCTCGTCTGGGACGGCCGCTGGCGCATGCTCACCTACTCCTTCCCCGAGGAGCACCGCGCCTCCCGCGACGCGCTGCGACGCGAGCTCGCCTGGCTCGGGTACGGCTCGCTGGGCACCGGCACGTTCGTGTGCCCGTGGGACCTCGGCACCCGGCTGGACGAGGTGCTGGCCAAGCACCAGGTCGTGGGACAGGTCGAGACGTTCACCTCGGAGCACGACGGCGACGACGCCGCGCTCGCCGGGCGCGCCTACGACCTGTCGGAGCTGCGCGCGGCCCACGCCGAGTTCCTCGCGACCTGGACCCCCGTGCGGGACGCGACCCCGCTCGACGGGCCCGACCGCGACACGGCGCTGCGCCGGCGGCTCGAGCTCGTCCACGCGTGGCGGAAGTTCCTCTTCCTCGACCCGGGCCTGCCGCCCGAACTGCTGCCGTCCGACTGGCTCGGCGACGCCGCCGGCGCGCTGTTCCTCGACCTCTACGCCCGCCTCGAAGCGCCCGCGTGGGCCGCGTGGCGCGACGCCTGCGCCGAGGCCGACCCGGCCGGCGTCACCCCGCCCACCGGCACCACCAACCTCACCGCCCCGACCGACCCGACCGACCGCGAGGCCCCGACCGTGAGCGACACGACCGCGACCCGCACCGCCGCCAGCACGACCGGCGAGGACCCGAAGCGCGTCGAGGACTTCCTCGCGCGCATCCACGCCGGCGAGCGCATCGAGGCCGGCGAGTGGATGCCCGAGGAGTACCGCCGGCGCAACCTCCGCTTCATCGAGATGCACGCCAACTCGGAGATCATGGGCGCGCTGCCGGAACGCGAGTGGATCGCGCGGGCCCCCACGCTCAAGCGGAAGCGCTCGCTCGCGGCCAAGGTCCAGGACGAGGTCGGCCACGGCCACCTCATCTACCGCGTCGCCGAGACGCTCGGGAAGTCCCGCGTGCAGATGTACGAGGACCTCGTCCACGGCCGCGGCGCGTTCCACAACGTCTTCCACTACCCCACCCACTCGTGGGGCGACGTCGCCTGCATCGGCTTCCTCGTCGACGGCGCCGCGATCGTCACCCAGCGCGCCCTGCTCGACACCTCCTACGCCCCGTACGTCCGGGTGATGCGCCGCGTGGTCGCCGAGGAGTCGCTGCACTACCGCCACGGCGAGGACATCATGCTCGCGCTGGCCAGCGGCACCGACGAGCAGTTCGAGATGCTCCAGGAGGCGGTCGACCGCTGGTGGGAGCCGACGATGCACTTCTTCGGCACCGACGTCCCCGCCGACCAGGACCCGTCGATCCACTGGGGCGTCAAGACCCGCACGAACGAGGAGTCCCGGCAGGAGTTCCTCAACCAGTACGTCCCGAAGCTGTGGGACATGGGCGTCGAGCTCCCGGACCCGGCCCTGCGCTACGACCCCGACGAGGGGCGCTGGCACTACACCGAGCCCGACTGGGACAAGCTCATGGCGATCGTCAAGGGCGAGCCGACCGAGTCGACCGCGACGCGGCTGTGGTGGCGCCAGCTGCTGTGGCGCAACCACGCCTGGGTCCACCGGATCATCACCGGTGACCGCGTGCCCGCCGTGGTGGCCTGAGGAGACGACGATGCCCACCTTCGAGGTGTTCGGCCGCCGCAAGGTCGACGACCCGCTGGAGCACGCCGGGACCGTCCACGCCCCCGACGTCGAGACCGCGCTGCTGCTCGTGCGCGAGACCCACTTCCGCCACAACGAGGGCGTGAGCTACGCCGTCGTGCCGAGCGAGCACCTGCACGAGGTCGACGACCCGTCGTTGCTCACGCACGAGGTCGACATGAGTTACCGCCTGCAGACCGGCTACTCGGGCTTCGGCCCGAAGCGACAGGCCGCCCGCGAGGCCGCCGAGCGGCGCGGCCGCGGCGAGCTCCGCGACCGCCCCGTGCCCGGGCGCCCCCAGGGCCAGCGCGCCGCGGAGGTGCCCTCGTGAGCGACCACACGCCGATGCACCCCGACGACGCCCGCCGCGTGCTGCTGCTCGCGCTGGCCGACGACGAGCTCGTCACCGGCCACCGGCACTCGCACTGGACCGGGGTGGCGCCGAGCCTCGAGGAGGACCTCGCGTTCTCCACGATCGCCCAGGACGAGATCAACCACGCCGACGTCTGGTACCAGCTGCTGGTCTCGACCGGGGAGTCCGTCCCCGAGGACCTGCGCTCCGAGGTGGACGCGCTCGGCCTCGGCCGCGAGCCCGACGCCTACCGCCACGCGGTGCTGTGCGAGCGACCGCCGACCGACTTCGCGTTCTCGCTCGCCCGCCACCTGCTCTACGACCACGCCGACGCCGTCCGGCTCGACGCGCTCGTCGACTCCTCCGACGAGGACATCGCGGCCGTGGCGACCAAGCTGCAGCACGAGGAGCGCTACCACCTCGAGCACGCCGACCGGTGGCTCGCGCTCGTCGCCGGCGCGGACGACGAGGCCCACGCCGAGCTGACCGGCGGGCTCGAGGCCGCGTTCCCCGACGCGCTCTGGCTGTTCGAGCCGCTGCCCGGCGAGGACGTGCTCGTCGCCGAGCGCATCCTGCCCGCCTTCTCCGTGGCGCTGCTCGAGCGGTGGGCCGGCATCGTCGTCCCGCTGCTCGACGCGCACGGGTTCGGCCACACCGTGCCGGCGCTGCTGCGCGCCGACCCGGTCGCCGTGCCGGCGGAGCTGTTCGCCGACCCCGGGGGCCGGCACGGCGTCCACACCCCCGACTTCACCGACGACGTGTGGCCCGAGATGACCCACCTGCACCGTGCCTTCCCCGGCGCGTCCTGGTGATGCCCACCACGACCCGCCCCGACCTCGACGCGGTCCGCGCCGCGGTCGGCGGCGTCCCCGACCCCGAGCTGCCCCCCGTGACGCTCGGGATGCTCGGCATGGTCCACGACGTGCGGGTCGACGACGACGGGCGCGTCGAGGTCGAACTGCTGCCGACGTTCTCCGGGTGCCCGGCGACCGACATGATGGGCCGCGACGTCGAGGCGGCGGTCCGCGAGGTCGACGGGGTCACCGCGGTGACCGTGCGGTGGCGGCTCTCCCCCGCCTGGCACAGCGACCGCATCTCCGACGAGGGCCACGCCCGGCTGCGGGAGTTCGGCATCGCCCCACCGACCGGCGGGGGCCCCGTCTCGACGGTGCGCCCGGAGGGGCGCCCGTCGCTGCCGCTGGTCGTGGGCGGACGCGACGCCGACGCCGCGCCGGCGGACGTCGTCGCGTGCCCCTGGTGCGGGTCCGACGCGACGGTGCAGGACTCGCCGTTCGGTCCGACGCCCTGCCGGGCCGTCCACCACTGCTCGACGTGCGACCAGCCGTTCGAGCGCTTCAAGGACCTCTGAACCCGCTGCCGGGCGACGCACACGAGTTGCGTCCCGCCCGGCCGAGCGCTCCGATGGTGCGCGCCCCGCGACGTCCGCGGGTCCGATGTCCCGTGAGGTGCAGCGTGTCGGTGGTCCTGGCCCTGGTCGCCGCGGCGTCGTGGGGCACCTCCGACTTCCTCGGTGGGCTGGCCGGACGGCGGCGCGCGGACGAGGTGACCGTGTCGTTCGGGGCGCAGGTCGTGGGCCTCGTCGGCTTCGCCCTCCTCGCCCTGCTGCTCCCGGGCGGCGAGCTCGCGGCCGGTGACCTCCCGCTCGCCGCGGGCGCCGGCGTCGCGGGCGCCGTCGGGGTCACGCTGCTCTACCGCGGCCTGACCGTCGGCACGATGGGCGTGGTCGCCCCGATCACCGGCGCCGGCGCGGCCACCATCCCCGTGCTGTGGGGCGCGACCCGCGGCGAGGTCCCGGGGCCCGTCGGCTGGGTCGGGATCGTGGCCGCCATCGCCGCCATCGTGCTCGTCTCGCGCACCCCCGCGCCGGCGGACGGCACGCCGCCGGCGCGGACCGCCGGGCTGTGGGAGGCCGTCGGGTCCGGGCTCGGGTTCGGTGCCGTGTTCGTCCTCCTCGACGCGCTGTCGGTGGGGAGCGGGCTGCTGGCGCTGGTCCCGATGAAGCTCGTCGCGGCGCTGCTCCTCGGCGTCCTGCTGCTCGCGCGGCGGGTGCCCGCCGTGCCGCCGGCCGGCGCCCGCCTGCCGCTGCTCGGCGTCGGCGTGCTCGACAACGCCGCGAACCTCGCCTACCTGTTCGCGACCCGGGCCGGCCTGCTCGCCGCGGTGGCGGTCATCTCGTCGCTGTACCCCGTCGGGACGGTCCTGCTGGCCCGACGGGTGCTCGGCGAGCACCTCACCCGCACGCAGGTCGCCGGCCTCGGCCTGGCGCTCACCGGCGTGGTGCTGCTCGCCGTCGGGTGAGCGTCACGCCCCCTGCGGCGAGGACCGACGCAGGTGCTCGCGCTCCGCGAGGCCCGCGAGGTTCGTGAGGCTGCGGGTGAAGATCCGGCGGATGACGGGCAGCACGAACGTGGACGCGCCCCACTCCCCCAGGGCGCCGAGGGGTGGGTCGACCTCCTCCCACCAGTCGATGCGGGTGCCGTCGCCGTCGTCGACCAGCTCGAACGCCCCCGTCCCGGTGATGACCTTCCCGAGGTGGGTCACCTCGACGTACTCACCGTGGCGCCAGCCCGTCACGCGCATCACGTCCTGCACCGTCACACCCATCAGGTTCGTGGGGCACCGGATCGTGACGCCCACGCCCTCGCGCTGCTCGGACAGGACGTGCACCGCCTTGGCGTCGAGCATCCACTCGGGCTGGCGCTCCCAGTCGACGAGCACGTCCCAGACGACGTCGCGTGGGGCGGCGCAGGGGACGGAGACCTCGAGGCGCATGGGTGGGCTCGCTGCGTGGGGGGCGGGACGGTGGCGTGCTGCCGAGGGGTGTTCGTACCACGCGGGGCGGGCCGGACGGGTCGGTCGGGCGCGCCGGTAGGCTGCCGCGCGCCCCGCGCCGCGCCGGCCGTGTCCGTGACGACCACCAACGCCGCGCCGCCCCGGGCCGACCACCCACCGACTTCACAGGAGACCACCCGTGTTCGCCGAGATCGACGGCAACACCCTGCACTACGTCAGCTACGGCGAGGGCCCGCCGGTCGTGTTCGTCCACGGCCTCGGCGGCTCGGCGAACGTCTGGCACGGCGTGATGCAGGCCATGGCCCAGCACCACCACGTCATCGCCGTCGACCTGCGCGGCCACGGCCGCAGCCAGGGCAAGGGCGAGTTCACGGTCGAGCGCTGGGCGAAGGACCTCACCAAGCTCTGCCGCCACCTCGAGCTGCCCGCGATCACGCTCGTGGGCCACTCGCTCGGCACGCTCGTCGCGCAGCACCTCGCGTGGAAGGAGCCCGACCTCGTCGACCAGCTCGTGCTCGTCGGCGGGATCTCGTTCTTCCAGCCGGCCACCGCGGACGCGTACCGCGAACGGGCCGACGTCGTCGAGGCCGAGGGCATGGACCCGCTCGTCGACGCGTGGCTGTCCGGCGCCGTGTCGCCCCAGTCGCACGCGACCGAGGCCGGCATGGTCGGGCTCCTGCGGGAGCTGTTCCTGCGCAACGACCCGAAGTCGTACGCGAAGTCCTGCCGGGCGCTCGCCAAGGCCCCGCAGATCCACCGCGACGAGATCGGGCAGCCGACCCTGATGGTCACCGGCGCCCACGACCGCTCGACCCCCCTGGCGATGGCCGAGGAGCTCAAGCGCTCCATCCCGGTCAGCCGCGTCGCCGTGCTGCCCCACGTCGGCCACTGGGTGCCGGTCGAGGACCCCGGCGCGCTCGCCGCGACGATCCTCGAGTTCCTGACCTGACCGTCAGGCGCCGTCGGGCTCGGCGTCGCCCTCCGGGGCGCCGTCGTGCTCGTTCGGCGGCGCGTCGGGCGGCTGGTGCCGCTCGAGCTCCGCGATGCGGTCGGCCGCGACGGCCAGCGCCGCGTCGACCGTGACCGGGTCGTAGCCCCGCCACACCAGCCGGGGCCGCAGGGCACGCAGCGCCTGGGGGTTGGCGACCACCGCCGGCGCGTCCCACGACGGGGTGTCCGACTCGGCGAGGTCGGCCGCCGTGTCCGCGAGCAGCGTGACGACCACCAGGACGAGCAGCCCGACCGCGACCACCGTCGCGAGCGCCCACAGGCCCATCGGCTCCTCCTCGTGCCGCGAACCCGTCCGGGGTGCGACGGCGGCCGACGGTAGCGTCCCGCAGGCCCGGACCGGCGGCCACGACCCGCATCGAGCCACGCGTGCGCGACGACCGACTCACGACCCCGCTCCTCGTCGACGGGGAGGCGCCCGCGCCGCGCCCGCCGGTCCTCGACCTCCCGCGCCGGCGGATCGACCTCGCCACCCGGGTCGCGGTCATGGGCATCGTCAACGTCACGCCCGACTCCTTCTACGACCGCGGGGCGACCGCCACCCTCGACGCCGCCCTCGAGCGGGCCCGACGTCTCATCGCCGAGGGCGCCGACCTGCTCGACGTCGGTGGGGTCAAGGGCGGCCCCGGCACCGAGGTCACCGTCGCCGAGGAGCTCGACCGGGTCGTGCCGTTCGTCGAGGCGTTCCGCGCCGAGCACCCCGACGTGCTGGTGTCGGTCGACACCTTCCGGGCCCCCGTCGCCGCCGCGGCCTGCGCCGCCGGCGCGGACGTCGTCAACGACGTCACCGGCCTGCACGACCCCGAGGTCCTCGACGTCGTCGTCGAGCACGAGGCCGGCTACGTCGCGATGCACCACGGCGGCCAGCCCCGCACCCGCCCCTACCGCCGCAGCTACGACCCCGACGTGACCGCGGCCGTCGTCGCCCACTGCCGCGAGCTCGCCGCCCGGTTCGTCGACGCCGGCGTCCCGGCCGGCCGGGTGCTCGTCGACCCCGGCCACGACTTCCAGAAGACCACCGCGCACTCGCTCGAGCTCTCCCGTCGGCTACCCGAGCTCGCCGCCCTCGGGCACCCCGTGCTGGTCGCGCTGTCCAACAAGGACTTCGTCGGCGAGACGCTCGACGCACCGCTCGACGGGCGGGTCGACGGGACGCTCGCCGCGACCGTCTTCAGCGTCCTCCGCGGCGCCAACGTCGTGCGGGTCCACGAGGTCGCCCGGACCGTCGACGTCCTGCGGATGACCGAGGCGCTGCTCGGCTGGCGCCGCCCGGCCGTCGAGGTGCGCGGGCTGGAGTAGGCCGACGGCCGCCGGCGCGGGCGGTCGTCCCGGCGGGTCGTGCGTGGGGTGGCGTGCGCACCGCCGGCGCGGTGGGGTTCGTCGGTGCTGGCGGGTCGTGCGGGTGGTGGCGGTGCGCACCGCCCGCGCACACCGCCGGCGCGGTGCCCGCACCTGTCCACAGCACGGTCGAACATCTGTTCGACCGTGTCGCAGGGTCGTCGTACAGTCCTCTCATGCACTCGAACGCGACGCTTCCCACCACCCTCGGCGGCCCCGACGCGCCGACGTTGACCGCGTGCGCGGACACGCTGCACGAGCTGTTCGGTCAGGTCGACGCGGCCGAGGTCGCGTTGATGAACGTCGTCGCCGCGACCGGCGAGGCGATCGCGACCTGCGCCGCGGAGGCCGTGGAGCGGGCCTCGCTCGAGACCGTGCTGTCGGCCC
>JBKHXF010000020.1:0-17145 GCA_046566145.1 Actinomycetes bacterium | reverse complement strand
TGGCCTTCGGGAGCTCGAAGCTCACGGGTTGTCCTTTGCTGGGGACGCCGGGCGACGGTGGCCGGCGGGAGCGAGGACGCGTGACGACCCCCCTGGCGGGAGCCCCCTCGCGCGCGTTCGTGTCGGGGGGACGGTAGCGCCCGACCCGACACGTTCACCAACTCGACGTGCGCCCGAAACCGCAGGTCAGCGCCTGAAAACGCTTTCTGGGGCCGTTCCCGCGACCGGCCCCGTCCCTCCGGCCACGTGTCCGCCCCGCCCGTCCGTCCACGGGGCCGTGTCGGACCGGCCGACCGGCCCGGGGGCGCCGCTGCGGGATGCGCGACCGGCCGACACGGTGCAGGGGCCGGGCGCGTCAGGGCGCCCGGACACCCGTCACCACGGGTCGCCGACGACACGGAGAGGACGACGAGATGACCAACGAGGACCAGGTCCGGGGCAAGGTGAAGGCCGGGGTCGGCAAGCTGACCGGCGACGAGGAACTCGAGCGCCACGGCCGTGACCAGGAGCGCAAGGGCGACGCGAAGGAGAAGCTCGAGGAGCTGCGCGACACGGTCGCGGGCGGTGTCTCGGCCGCCAAGGAGGCCGTGCGCGAGAAGCTCGGGGACGACGACGACCGGACCGCCTGACCCGGTCGACCCACGGCAGCACGCGACGAGGGACGCCGGGCCGCGCGCCCGGCGTCCCTACTCGTCCGGCGACGGGCGGACGGACGGCCGGCCGCCGGGACCCTCGGGGACGACGCCGGCGGCCCGCAGGTGGCCGAGGACGTCGGCCACGCACGAGGCGACGTCGCGATCCGCCGTGTCGAACCGCAGCTCCGGGTCGACCGGCGCCTCGTACGGCGCCGACACGCCGCTGAACTCGCCGATCTCGCCGGCACGCGCCCGCGCGTACAGGCCCTTCACGTCGCGCTGCTCGCACACCTCGAGCGGCGTGTCGACGTGGACCTCGACGAAGCCGCCGGCGGGGTGCAGGTCCCGCACGGCCTGCCGGTCGGCCCGGTAGGGCGAGATGAACGCCGTGAGCACGACCACGCCGGCGTCGTGGAACAGCCGGCACACCTCGCCGATGCGGCGGACGTTCTCGGTGCGGTCCTCGGGGCTGAACCCGAGGTCGCGGTTCAGCCCGAAGCGGACGTTGTCGCCGT
Organism: Actinomycetes bacterium; assembly: GCA_046566145.1. Classification (GTDB taxonomy): domain Bacteria; phylum Actinomycetota; class Nitriliruptoria; order Nitriliruptorales; family Nitriliruptoraceae; genus JBKHXF01. Next base: position 15,995 of record JBKHXF010000020.1, on the reverse strand, counting down.
CGAGCACGTACGCGACCACGCCCTCGGCGAGCAGGGCCTCCTCGACGGCGAACGCGAGCGTCGACTTCCCCGAGCCGGACAGCCCGGTGAACCAGACGGTCGCCGGCCCGTGCCCGAGCACGCGCCGGCGGTCGTCCGGACCCACCAGGCCCTCGGCGCGGACGATGTCGGTGGCCTTCGGCTCGTCGCTCACGAGCGCAGGAACCCGCGCTCGCGCAGCAGCGAGACGACCACGTCGGCGGCCGCGTCGGCGCCGGCGGGGTGGTCGCTGACGCGGAGGTCCGGGTCGGTCGGGACCTCGTACGGCGACGTGACGCCGGGCAGGTCGATGGCGGCGCCGGCGGCCTGCGCGGAGTAGAGGCCGCCCGGGTCGCGCTCGCGGCACACCTCGATCGGCGTGTCGACGTGGACCTCGACGTAGGCGTCGCCGAGCAGCTCTCGCACGCGGGCCCGGTCCGCGGCCATCGGCGCGGCGAGCGCGGCGACGGCGACGATGCCCTGACCGTTGACGAGCCGGGCGACCTCGGCGACGCGGCGGACGTTCTCGCTGCGCTCCGGCGCGGTGAACCCGAGGTCGCGGGACACGCCCTGCCGCACGTTCTCGCCGTCGAGCCGCACGGCGACGTGGCCGGCGTCGAACAGCCGCCGCTCCAGCGCCGTCGCGATCGCCGACTTGCCGGCGCCGGTCAGCCCGGTCAGCAGCACCGTGACGGGCTGCTGCTCGTAGCGGGCGACCCGCTCCTCCGGGGTGATCGACGACACCTGACGCTGCAGGGTCGACGCCGCCTCGGCGTCCCACACCGAGGACGGGCCGACGAGCATCCCGGCCGCGACCGTCGCGTTGGTGAGCCGGTCGACGAGCACGAACGACCCGGTGGTGCGGTCGTCGGTGTAGGCGTCGAACAGCAGCTCCCGGTCGACCGACACAACGCAGTGGGCGAGGTCGTTGAGCTGCAGCGAGTCGGCGGGGACCTCGTCGAGGGTGTCGACGTCGAGGCGGTGCCGGATGCTGACGACCGAGGCGTTGGAGCGCCCGGCGACGGACTGCAGCAGCAGCTGCCGGCCCGGGCGCAGCTCCTGCTCCGACATCCACACCACGGTCGCGTCGACGCGGTGGGCGCGCTGCATGGCCTGCACACCGGTGCCATCGCCGCCGACGAGCACGTCGCCGCGGGACACGTCGATCTCGTCGGTGAGGGTGACGGTCACCGACTGGCCGGGCTGGGCGACGTCGAGGTCGCCGTCGAAGGTGACGATGCGCGCCACGGTGGACGACACGCCGGACGGCAGGGCCGTCACCCGGTCGCCCGGGCGGAGCACGCCGGCGGCGATCGTGCCGGCGAACCCGCGGAAGTCGAGGTCGGGCCGGACCACGAGCTGGACCGGCAGGCGCAGCCGCTCGAGCTCGACGTCGGCGCGGACGTCGACGGTCTCGAGGTGCTCCATCAGGGTCGGGCCGTCGTACCAGGGCATCCGGTCGCCGGCGGGCTCGACGACGTTGGTGCCGTCGAGCGCCGACAGGGGCAGGAAGGTCGGGTCGGCGATGCCGAGGCGCTCGGCAACGTCGCCGTAGTCCTTGACGATCCGCTCGAAGACCGCCTGGTCGAAGTCGACGAGGTCCATCTTGTTGACGGCGACGACGACGTGCTGGATCCCGAGCAGCGCCGCGATGGCGGAGTGCCGCCTGGTCTGGGGCAGCACCCCGCGTCGCGCGTCGACCATCAGGATGGCGAGCTGCGCCGTGGAGGCGCCGGTCGCCATGTTCCGGGTGTACTGCTCGTGCCCCGGCGTGTCGGCGATGATGAACTTGCGCCGGGCGGTCGAGAAGTAGCGGTAGGCGACGTCGATGGTGATGCCCTGCTCGCGCTCGGCCTCGAGCCCGTCCATCAGCAGCGCCAGGTCGAGCCGGTCGCCGGTGGTGCCGCTGACGACCGAGTCGGCCTCGAGGGCGGCGAGGTGGTCGGCGTAGATGAGGCCGGTGTCGTGGAGCAGCCGACCGATGAGGGTCGACTTGCCGTCGTCGACGGAGCCGCAGGTGAGCAGGCGCAGCAGGTCCTTGCGCTGGTGCTCCTCGAGGTACGCGTCGATGTCGGTCGCGATGAGGTCCGACTGGTGGCTCATCAGAAGTACCCCTCCCGCTTCTTCTCCTCCATCGAGCCCGACCGGTCGTGGTCGATGACCCGGCCCTCCCGCTCGGAGCGGGTCGCGAGCAGCATCTCCTGGATGATCTCGGGCAGGGTGGTGGCGCGGGACTCGACCGCGCCCGACAGCGGGTAGCAGCCGAGCGTGCGGAACCGCACCCAGCGCTCCTCGGGCTCCTCGCCGGGCTCGAACCGGAACCGGTCGTCGTCGACCATGATGGTCACGCCGTCGCGCTGCACGGTCGGGCGGGGGGCCGAGTAGTAGAGGGGGACGATCGGGATGCCCTCGAGGTGGACGTACTGCCACACGTCGAGCTCGGTCCAGTTCGACAGCGGGAACACCCGGATCGACTCGCCCTTGTGGACCCGACCGTTGTAGAGCGACCACAGCTCGGGACGCTGGTTCTTCGGGTCCCACCGGTGGTGCTGGTCCCGGAAGGAGAACACCCGCTCCTTCGCGCGGGACCTCTCCTCGTCGCGGCGCGCCCCCCCGAACGCGGCGTCGAAGCGGTGCATCGACAGGGCCTGCTTGAGGGCCTGGGTCTTCGCGATGTCGGTGTAGCCCTGCGAGCCGTGGTCGAACGGGTTGATGCCCTCCTCGACGACCTGCGGGTTGGTGTGCACGAGCAGGTCGAGGCCGAGCTCGCGGGCGGTGCGGTCGCGGAACTCGATCATCTCCCGGAACTTCCACGTCGTGTCGATGTGGAGCAGCGGGAACGGCAGGCGGCCCGGGTGGAAGGCCTTGCGCGCGAGGTGGAGCATCACGCTCGAGTCCTTGCCGATCGAGTACAGCATCACCGGCCGCTCGAACTGCGCGACGACCTCGCGGATGATGTGGATCGACTCGGCCTCGAGCTGCTGCAGGTGCGTGAGGCGCGGCAGGGTCGGGGTGGTGGACATCGGGCTCGTGGCCTCGTGGGTCGGCGGAGCTCGTGGGTCCGGGAGCGTAGGAGCCCGCGGCCGCCGCCGACCTGCCGAGCAGGGGGAAACGGTCCGGTGCTCCGCACGGCGGCCGGGGAGGAGCACACCGCCGGCGCGGCTGGGACGGGTGCCCCATGGGCGTCCGCGACCCCACGTGGGACGGTGACCACCGTGCGCAGGACCGACGACCCACGCGCGGCGAGGGACCCGATGACCTCCGTGACTGCTCCGGACGGACGGCGGCGACGCGCGCCGCGCGTCGGGCTGGCGCTGGTGCTGCTGCTCTCGTCGGCGCCGCCGGCGGCCGCGACCGGCGTCGACGTCCGGGTCGTCGTGCCCGCCGGCGACCCGGGCGCTCCCGGGCCGACCGCCCCCGGCGGGGTGACCTCGCCGACCCGCCCCGACGTCCCCGCCGCGGCCCCCGACGCCGCCCCCGACGCGCCGTCGCCCGACCGGCTCGGCCCGCTCCCGGTCACCGGGATCGGCGCCGCGCTCCTGCTGCTGCTCGCCCTGCTCCTCACGATCGCCGGGACCGCGCTCACCACCCTGCGCCGGCAGGCCTGACCGGAAAGGCCCCACCATGGACCGCTCCACCCCGACCCGCCGCCGCGCCACCCGCGCCGTCGGCGCCACCTCCGCCGCGGTCCTGCTCGCCGCCGGCGGCGCGTGGGCCGCGTCCGACGGTGCCGACGTGCTCGCCGCCACCGTGACGGGCACCCGGAGCTTCACCCTGCAGGGCGTCGGCGGCGGCCCGCTCGGCGACACCACGGTGACCGCCGGCGGCTCGATCCCGATGGCTGCCGTCGTGACCGACGCCCGGTACCGCAACGTCGGCTACCAGGTCTCCGCGACCCTGTCGGACCTGGCCCGGCTCGACCCGACCGCTCCGGACGGCGTCGACTGCTCGACCGTGATCCCCGCCGGCGCGTTCACCCTCGGGTACCTGACCGACCCGGTGTCCGTGCTCGACGTCGAGGGGCTCGTGTCGACCGCCACGACGCTGACGGCGGACCTCTCGGGTGCGCTCGCCACGCTCGACCCGTTGGGGACGCTCGGGATCCCCGCCGCCGTGACGCTCACCGACCTGCCGCTGCGCGACCAGACGCTCGCCGACGCGGTCGACCTCGTCGCCGGGTCGTCCGCCGCCCTGCCGATCCGTGTGGCCGCCGGGAGCGGCGGCGCCTTCACCGACGCGGCGGCGCACCCGACCTGCGCCGGCGGCGCCCCCAGCCCCACCAGCGTGCTGGTGATGTCCGGCGAGGCGAACGGCGCCCTCGTGGGCGAGCTCCTCGCGTGGCTCGGGCTCGCGCTCGACGACGTCGAGGCGGCGGCCGACACGAGCGGTGACGGGCGGCTCTCCGCCGCCGAGCTCGTCGCTGCCGGCCTGCTGGAGCAGGCCACGGTGGACGCGGCCGTCTACCAGGCGCTGCTCGACGCCGGCGTGTCTCGCGCGGTGCTCGACGCCCCGGGCTCCACCGTCGTGTCGACCGTGGTCGGGCTGCTCGACACCACCAGCATCCGGCTCGGCTCGCTGCTCGGCCAGAGCGGCGTGTACACGGCGCTCCTCGAGCTCGTCGCGGACGACACGCTGACGCAACCGACCGGCGTCTACGGTGGCCGCCTGGAGGTCACCCAGGTGGACCTCGACGAGGTGAGGTGAGCCCGCTGCGCGTCCGACCCCTGCTGCTGGCGGCGCTGCTGACCCTCGTGGTCGCGGCGCCGTCGGCGTCCGCGGGCGAGACCGACACGTTCCGGTTCGAGCCGGTGCCGGTCGGTGGCGCCGCCCGCTCGGTGTTCCGGCCGGCGCTCGCCCCCGGTGGGTCCGCCTCCGACACGGCGCGCCTGCAGAACCTGACCGACCGCGAGGTCACGGTCCGGGTCGCGCCGGCGGACGTCTCCGTGGACCCCGACGGCGTCGTGACCGTCGCCCCGAGCGGCGCCGAGCCGACGGCCGCCGGCGCGTGGCTGACGGTGCCGGAGGGCAGCGACGCGATCGTGCTGGCACCCCGCGCGGCGGTGGACGTGCCGTTCGAGGTCGCCCGGCCCGCCGACGACGTGGCCGGCGGCACGGCGGCGCTGGTCGCGGCCGAGGTCGGCGACGCTCCGGCCGGCGGCGGGGTCGAGGTGTCGGTCCGCGTCGCGCTGCTGGTGCAGGTCGCCGGGGAGGCGCGCGGGGGCGTGACCCTCGAGGACGTCGCCCTCGACGTCCCGGTGTCGCTCGTGCCGGGCAGCGCGACCGTCACCGCGACGCTGCGCAACGGCGGGACCGAGGCGGTGCGGCTCACCCCCCGCGCCGCGGTCACCGGGCTCACCGGCCGGGTGTGGGAGCTGGTCGGCGACCCGGTGGAGGTCGCCGCCGGCGACGCGGCCCCCGTGACGCTCGCGTGGACGACCGTCCCCCGGCTGGGGGCCGCGGTCGTGCCGCGCGTGGAGGCGACCACCACCGCCGGCGCGGTCGCGGGGACGGGCCCACGTGCGGTGGTGCTGCCGCTGTGGCTCGTGGCCGTCGCCGAGCTCGCCGCCGTGCGGATCGTGCTGCGGGCCTGGCTACGGGAGCGCCGGCGGGCGTGACGTCCGCCCGGACCGCGAGCGGCCCGTCAGCTCATCTTGCCGATGACGAGCCCGAGCGCGCCGGCGGCGATGAGCACCCAGCCGACGTAGCCGTACCGGATCCACGTGCGCCGGCGCTCGTCGGTTCGGACCAGCTCCCACCGTCGGTCCCGGTCCTGCTGCTGCATCGTCGGTGCTCCCCGTCGCACTCCGCCCGCCCGGCACCCCCCGGACGCGCCCAGCACCCTAGCGGCTCAGAAGAACACGGAGCGGCGACCCATCAGGTTGCGGTAGAGCATCTGCTGGATGGTGTCGCGCACCCGGTCGGTCAGGTCGAACACGGCCATCGGGTCGTCGGCGGCCTCCGGGCCGTACTCGGTGGTGTCGATGGGGTCGCCGTACTCGATCGACCACTTCGACGGCAGCGGCAGCAGGGCGGCCGGTCCGAGGACCGGCAGGGCGAACATCTGCGGCACGATCGGGAAGTAGGGGAACCCGAGCACCCGGGCGAGCACCTTGACGTCGTAGAGCAGCGGGTAGATCTCCTCGCTGCCGACGATCGCGGTGGGGACGATCGGGACCTGCGCCCGCAGGGCCGTCGCGACGAACCCGCCACGGCCGAAGCGCTGCAGCCGGTACCGATCCTTCCACGGCTTGCCGATGCCCTTGAACCCCTCGGGCCACACGGCCACGAGCTCACCGCGCTCGAGCAGGCGGTCGGCGTCGTCGCTGGAGGCGAGGGTCGCACCGGTCTTGCGCCCGAACTCGCCGACCAGCGGCGTGCGGAACACCAGGTCGGCGCCGAGCTCGCGGGCGTGGCGGCCGGTGTGCTCGAACACGTCGAGCCGGGTCATCAGCGCGTCCGCCGGGAGCGTCCCGGCGTGGTTCGCGACGAGCAGGCCACCGCCGGTGGGCAGGTTCTCCGCGCCGGTGGAGGTGACGCGCCAGTAGCGGCGGTGCAGCGGACGCAGCAGCGGGATGAACACGTGCTCGGTGAGGTCGCGGTCGAACCCGAACTCGTCGACGTGGTAGTCGCCCGTGACGCGACGGCGCAGGAACGTGGCGACCTCCTTGACGTGGTCGAGCCACCGGTCGCCGAGGACGTCGCGCAGCCCCTCGAGCAGGTCGATGCCACCCGCCGGGCGGCCCATCGCGTCGCGCGGCCTCGGGTCACGCCGGTCGGACGCGGGCTCGCCGGTCTCCTCCACGGTCGGCACCGCGTGCACGCGGCACAGCCCACCCTCGACGGCGTAGTTCCGGCACGAGCGCCCGTCCGCGGTCTCGGCGCTGCAGCGAGCACGACCGCCGGCGCGGGCGGCCCGCTCGTCGTCGATGGAGATGACCCGCGCCTGGGTCGCCTGGGCCTGGTCCTCGGGCACGTCCGCCTCCGTCACGTGGTGCGCCGGGCCGCGACGAAGCGCTCCTGGCCCTTGCGCGCGATGAAGTCGTACAGCTCCCGCTCCCACCGGACCACGTCGTCGCGGTCCAGGAAGCCCTCGATGCGACGCTTGCCGATGAAGTCCTCGAACGCCTCGCGTGTGGAGTAGCGCGGCTCGTAGCCGAACCGCTCCACCAGACGGGTGATGTCCCCGACGCGACCGAACTGCAGGAAGCGCAGCTGCTCCGGGGAGAAGTCGACGCGCCGGCTGCGCCTGAGCGCGCCGGCGACCGCGTTGACGAGCGGCAGGGGCACCGCCGCCGGCGCCCGGCCCGCGAGCCGGATGCACTGGGTCAGGTACAGGATGCCGGGGCCGGCCACGTTGTAGATGCCCGGCTTCGAGGTCGTCGCCGAGCGCTCGAGCACCTCGACGGCGTCCTCCTCGTGGCAGAACTGCAGGCGCGGGTCGAAGCCGGCGACCCGCGGCACCACGGGGAGGGTGAAGAACGACGCGAACGCCGAGTCGACCTCGGCGCCGAGGAAGTTCGCGAAGCGCAGGATCGTCAGGTCGACGTCCTTGCGCCGGCGGCCGAACGCCCGGGCGTAGCCCTCGACCTCGGCGGCGTCCTTCGCGAAGCCGGCCTTCGGGGCCGTCCGCGGGGTGTCCTCCTCGCGGAACAGCGCCGGGTCGGTGTGGTCGGAGCCGTAGACGGCCGTCGACGACTTCAGGACGAACGTGCGCAGGTGCTCCGACTTCTGGGCGGCCGCGAGCAGCTGCATCGCCCCGATGACGTTGAGCTCCTTCTGGCGCGCACGACCGCCGGCGCTGCCCGGCCCGGCCACGGTCGACATGTGCACGACCGTGTCGACCGCCGTGGCCTCGATGACGCGGGCGACCAGCGGGTTGCGGATGTCGGCCCGGACGAACTCGGTCCGCGTGAGGTCGTGGGTGGGCTCGCGCACGTCCGCACCGACGAGGTACTCGACGTCGTCGCGCTGCTCGAGACGGCGCGCGAGCATGCCGGCGAGGCCACCGGCGATGCCGGTGATCAGGACGCGGCGGCCCTTGGGCGTCTCAGGCACGGACGGTTCCCCTCCGTCGGGTGTGGGCGCGGTGCCGGCCTCGGTCGTGACCGGGTCACCGGTCGGCGACGTCCACCGTGTCCGGGTCGACGAGCTGCGCCTCGAGGTAGTGGTCGAGGTCCCCGGAGCGCACCCGGTAGTTCCGGCCGACGCGGACCGCTGGGAGTTCGCCGGAGCGGATGAGGCGGTACACCGTCATCGTGCTGACCCGGAGCAGGTCAGCAACCTCGTTGGCGGTCATCAGACGGTCGGACATGCGTACGAGCGTACCAAGCGGCCCTCGCCGGACGACAGGCCCGGCTGGCCGGTCAGCCCCCGGCGCCGGCGGCGCCCAGGCCGTGGTGCGGCCAGACGAGTCGGCGGACGGCGTCGACCGACTCCTCGGCGGCCCGGCGGGTCCGATCGAGCACCTCGGCGGGCACGCGGACCGGGTCGTCGGTGAACCCGTCGGGTGCCCGCTGCCCGGTCCGGTGGCCCGCGAGCTCGCGCCACGCCATCGGGGTCTCGACCGGGAGCAGCGTGTCGGTCATCTCGGCGAACGCGATGGTCCACGCCCGCGGGACGACGTGGACGATCTGGTACCCGCCACCGCCGAGCGCGACCCAGCGCCCGCCGCAGACGTCGTGTGCCAGCCGGTGGAGCCGGTGGGTGATCCCGGCGAAGTCGTCGACCGTGAGCCCGAGGTGGGCGAGCGGGTCGGTCACGTGCGTGTCGCAGCCGAGCTGGGTGACCAGCACGTCCGGGTCGAACGCACGCAGCAGCGGCTCGGCCGCGGCCTCCCAGGCCTCGAGCCACAGCGGCCCGTGGGTACCGGGGTGCAGGGGGACGTTGACCGCGGAGCCCAGCGCCGTCGGTCCCCCGATGTCCGTGGACCGACCCGTCCCGGGGAACAGGAACCGGCCGGACTCGTGGAACGAGACGGTCAGCACGCGCGGGTCGTCGGCGAACATGACCTCCACCCCGTCGCCGTGGTGGACGTCGACGTCGACGTACGCGACGCGCTCGGCGCCGTGCTCGAGGAGCCAGTCGATCGCGATCGCGGGGTCGTTGTAGACGCAGAAGCCGGCGGCCCGGTCGGGCATCGCGTGGTGCAGGCCGCCGCCCGGGTTGAATGCGTGGTCGGCCTCGCCCTCCCAGACGAGCCGTGCGGCCTCCTTCGACGCCGCGCACACGAGCATGGATGCCTCGTGCATCCCGCCGAAGATGGGGTTGTCGCCCGGCCCGAGGCCCGCCTCGGGCAGCGCGTACAGCGACGGGTCGGCCGAGGCGCGCCGGATCGCCGCGACGAACTCGGGGCGGTGCAGCCGCAGCAGCTCGGTCTCGTCGAACGGGCCCGGCAGGACCTCCGCCGCGCCGGCGGTGCCGACGAGACCGAGCTCGCGGATCAGGGCCACGGTCAGCTCGACGCGGACCGGCGCGAGCGGGTGCTGCGGACCGAAGTCGTAGGCGACCATCGCGTCGTCGTGTACGAGCGCGACCCGTCCGGCCGCGTCGGGACCCTCGCCTGCCACCCGCGCGCTCCGTCCGCCGTCCGGGCGGCGACGCTAGCGAGGGCCCGTGGTGGCCGCAGCCGCCCCGCCTCACTCGTGGCGCAGCGCCTCGACCGGGTCGAGCTTGCCGGCGCGTCGGGCCGGCCAGACGCCGAAGAACACCCCGACCGCGATGGACACGCCGAGCGCCAGCGCGACCGACCAACCGGTGACGACGGCGGGGATCGGCGACACGCGGTCGATGAGCGCGGCGAGCCCGAGCCCGGCGCCGAGGCCGATCGCGCCGCCGGTGCCGGTCAGCACGATCGCCTCGAGCAGGAACTGCAGGGTGATGTCGCGGGTGCGGGCCCCGAGCGCCTTGCGCAGCCCGATCTCGCGCGTCCGTTCGCTGACGCTCACGAGCATGATGTTCGACACGCCGACCCCGCCGACGAGCAGCGAGATGCCGGCGATGGCGGCGAGGACGAGCGTCAGCAGCGAGAGGATGTCGCCGATGACCCCGATGATCTCGTCCTGGGTGAGCACCGAGAAGTCGCGCTCGTCGAGCGTCTCGGCGAGGACGGCCTCGACGGTGTCGGCGGTGCGGCCGATCTCCTCGGTGCCGCTGGCGGCCACGAAGATGGTGTCGAGCCGCGACGTCCCGAACAGGCGCTGGGCGGCACCGACGGGGACGAGCACCTGCTGGTCGCGGTCGGGGCCGAGCGCCGAGCCGCCGACCCGGTCGAGCACGCCGATGATGCGGAAGCGCAGCCCGCCGATCGTGAGCTGCTTGCCGATCGGGTCGGTGCGCGGGAACAGCGTGTCGGCGACGCCGGCGCCGAGGACGGCGACGCGCCGGCCGGAGACGACGTCGGACGCGGCGATGTCCTGGCCCCGGGCGATCTCCCGGTCGACCACCGCGGTGTAGCCGGCCGTGATCCCGAAGACCGTGGCGAAGGCCGCCTCTCCCTCCGCGCGGACGACGTCGCCGGCGATGACGTACCCGGCGACCCGGTCCTCCCCGACGGCCCGACCCACCCGCTCGAGGTCGTCGACCGTGAACTTGCTGCGGGCCGGGCCGGACGCGAAGTCGCCCTCGCCCGGCACGACGAACAGCAGGTTCGACCCGAGCCCCTCGATGGTGTCGGTGATCTCCTCGCGGGCGCCCTGCCCGATGGCCACGAGCAGCACCACGGCGAGCACGCCGATGATGACGCCGAGCGTGGTCAGCACCGACCGGAGCCGGTTGGACAGCACCGCCTGCCACGCGACGCGGAACGCCTCGCCGACGCTCACGGGCGCACCACCGGCGCGTCGGCGACGACCCGGCCGTCGCGGAGCTCGATGCGGCGGGCGGCGCGGGCAGCGACCTCCTCGTCGTGGGTGATGACGACCACCGCCACGCCACGCTCGGTGTTGAGCCGGTCGAGCAGCGACATGACCTCCTCGCCGGTGGCGGTGTCGAGGTTGCCGGTGGGCTCGTCGGCGAGCAGCAGCGCCGGCTCGGTCACCAGCGCCCGGGCGATCGCGACCCGCTGCTGCTGGCCGCCGGACATCTCGGTGGGCCGGTGCTCCATCCGGTCGGCGAGCCCGACCGACGCGAGCGCCTCCTCGGCCCGGCGCCGGCGGTCGCGCCGCGCGACGCCGGCGTACGTGAGGGGCAGCAGCACGTTGTCGACGGCGGTGATGCGCGGCAGCAGGTGGAAGGACTGGAACACGAACCCGATGCGCCGGTTGCGCAGCTCCGCGAGCTCGTCCTCCGACATGGTCTGCACGTCGCGCCCGAGGTAGCGGACCTCGCCCTCGGTGGGCCGGTCGAGCGCACCGAGGAGGTTGAGCAGCGTCGACTTGCCCGACCCGGAGGTGCCGACGATGGCGACGTGCTCGCGCTCCCGCACGGCGAACGTCACGCCGCGCAGCGCGTGGACGGTGACGTCCTCGCCGAGCTGGTAGCGCTTGTGGACCTCGACGGCCTCGACGACGACGTCGCCGGGCTCGGGGCGACCGCCGGCGCCGGCGGCGGTCGGGGCGGGGGCGTCGCTCACGGGGTCGGCGTGTCGACCGGGAACGGGGACGGGACGATCGTGGCCCCGTCGGTCAGCTCGGCGACGCCCGAGACGACCACCCGGTCGCCGACGGCGAGGTCGCCCTCGACCGCGGCGTCGTCGTCACCGAAGGCGAGCACGGTGACCTCGACCTCGCGGACCACGTCGTCGTCCCCGACGACGTAGACGACCTCCTGCCCACCGCGGCGCAGCAGCGCCGAGGACGGCACGACCGTGTCGGCGTCGACCCGGTCGACGACGACCTCGGCGCTGGCGGTCAGCCCGACCCGGAGCTCGACGCCGTCGGGCACGTCGGTGATGTCGACCTGCACGGGGAAGACCACCCCGCCGGTCTCCCCCCGGGTCGGCTCGATCGCGACGTGCGTGACCGTGCCCATGAGCACGGCGTCGGGGTAGGCGTCGACGAGGACGGTGACCTCCTGCCCCCGGGCGACCTGGACCGCGTCGAGCTCGTCGACCTGCACGTCGGCGTAGAACGCGCCGAGGTCGAAGACGGTCGCGACGGCCTGGCCGGGTGCGAGGTCGACGCCGACCGCGATCGGACCGGACGACGACGTGCCGCTCCCGCCGCCGCCCAGCAGTCCGGCGGCCAGGCCCGAGAGGTCACCGCCGCCGGCGCCCTCGGCCAGCGCGGACACGTCGGGGACCCCGCCACCGCCGGCGCCGGCCGCCGGCGCGAGCTCGACCACGCCGCCGACCGGGGCCGTCACGACGAGGTCGTCGCGGCGCTCCTCGGCCGCGTCGAGGGCGAGCTCGGCGGCCTCACGCTGCGCCTCGGCGGCGGCCCGCTGGCTGGCCGAGGCGCGGTTCGCCTGGGAGCGGGCCCGGGCCTCGGCGTTGCGGAGCTCGGCGGTGGACTCGAGGTAGCTCTGCCGGGCGCGGGTGAGGGCCTGCTCGGCCTGGGCGCGCTGGTCGGGGTCCTGCACGGCGCCGAGCTGGCCCTCGACCGCGTCGAGGACGTCCGGCACGACCGTCTCGAGCTGCCCACGGACCGCCGTGATCAGCGGCGACAGGTCCAGCCCGACGCTGACACGCGACAGCGCGTCGGCGGCCTCGACGGCCTGCTCCGCCTGCGCGATCTGCAGCTCCAGCGAGTCCGACGCGAGCCGGGCGATCGGGTCGCCGGCCTCGACGACGTCGCCGTCGGCCACGAGCAGCTCGACGACCTCGCCCCCGACCGGCGCGCTCACGGTCACGCGGTCGCGGGGCGCGATGCGCGCCGGCGCGGCGACCGTGGCGACGACCTCGGCCGCCGTGACCTCGGCGACCTCGTTGACGACCTCGGGCTCGTCGGAGCAGCCGGCCGCGGCGAGCGCCAGGACCAGGCCGGCGGCGACGGCCGGGAGCGACCGACGGAGGGGACGGACGGACACGGGGGATCCTCGCGCGAGGCGGAAGCGGGAGCGTACGTCCGGGTTCGTCACCGAGCCCGCCACTGGCCGGGGACGCGTCTGGGCGCCCGGCTGCGTGCCAGGTCGGGTGGGGCGGTGCGGTGGGCGTGCCGGCGGGCACCCGAGCCGTTGGCATACGACAGCACCCCTGGCCGGGCACGCGTGGCGTGCCCGGCTTGCGGGTCGGGGGTGGTCGGTTCGCGTGCGGTCGGTGTGACACGGTCTGCGTACGGGCAGCGGGTCGGACGGCGGGCGCCCGGTGGGTCGGACGGCGGTCGGTCAGCGCCCGGCGCCGGTTGGCGCGGTACAGCTGGTGGGCGTGGTTCAGCCGGTGGGGTCGGTGGGGTCGCCGTCGCGGGGGAGGCGTGTGGGTCCGCGGGGTGGCCGCCGGCGCCGGCGGAGCCGGGTGGCCTTGGGGATCGAGGTGGCGGTCAGGGTGCCGGTGGGTGAGGTGATGGTGACCTGGCGGGTGTCGGGGTCCATCGCGATGTGCCAGCCGTGGTCGTGGTGGGCGCGGTGGTGGCGTCGGCAGAGCGCGACGAGGTTGCCGTCGGCGTGTTGGCCGCCGCGGGTCCGGTAGCGGAGGTGGTGCAGGTCGGTCCAGGCGATGGGCCGGTCGCAGCCGGGCCAGCGGCAGCCCGCGTCGATGGCACCGATCGCGACACGGGCCTCGGTGGGGATGGCCTCGGTCGGTGCCGAGACGGCCAGGGGCCGCATCCCGTCCCGTAGCACGACCCGCAGCCGTGCGTCGGTCGACAGCCGTTCGATGGTGCGGCGGGTCAGCCAGCCGCCGGCGCCGGGCAACCGGCCTTCCAACCGGCCGATCAGGGTGGCGTCGGGATCGACCAGGTCGGCCAGGTCGACGTGGACCACCAGCGACGGACGGGCACGTCCCGACCCGCCGCCGGCGAGCGATGTCAGGCACAGGCCGACGAGGGCGGCGGCACGCTGCCGGGCCCGGGTGACCGCACCGACCGTGCGGCTGTTCTGCGGCGCGTCGGCGCGGGCATCGAGCGCGGCGACGACGGTGGCGGTGTCGGCCGGGGTGAGCTCCCCGAACAGCCGCGAGGTGCCGTGCAGCAGGTCGGGTTGGATCGCGAGCCACGACCCGCCGGCGTCCTGCCGCTCCGCCGACCGTTCCAGCGAGCCGGCGGTGCGCAGCTGCTCGACGAGGTCGACGAGCATCCGGTCGACCTGGTCCGCATCGGCGGCGGCCAACGTGTCGACCTCGCCGCGCAGGGCGTCGTCGAGATCCGCGAGCTGAGCGGCGTTGCACCGGGCCGTCTCGGCGACCAGCAGCCGGACCTGGGACCAGCGAAGGATCCGCCGGCGCCACAACCACCGCACCGCCGGCACGGCGGTCACGAGCCGGGCAGCCCGCACGTAGCCCCGACCCTCCGAAGAGGTCACGCCGAGGGCGGCCAGGACGGTCTCGAGCGGCGCCCGCTCGACCGCTTCGGCCGCGCAGGTCGCGATCGCCTCGGCCGTGGCCGACACGACGTTCATCAGCGCCACCTCGGCCGCGTCCACCTCGGAGAACAGCGTGTGGAGGGTGTCCGCACAGGCGGTCAAGGTCGGGGCGTCCGGGCCGCCGAGCTGGGTGGGAAGCGTCACGTTCGAGTGCATGAACAGAACAATACGACGACCCTGCGACACGGTCGAACAGGTGTTCGACCGTGCTGTGGACAGGTGCGGGCACTGCGCCTCGTCGGGTCAGTCCCCGCTCGAACTCGTCGCCCGGCGGCTCGGCGGCCTCGGTGGCACACGTTGTGAGAGCATCCAAGCCCACCAGGGCCACACGACCGTGTGCTGCTCGGCCAGCAGCGCCGCAGCCCCCACCGCCCGCGACGCCGCCGACGAGGACGCACCGAACACGTCCGCACCCGCCGCGTCGAGGACCACGACGCCCGCCGGCGCGTGAACCGCCCGGCGCAGCACAACCATCCGCCGTCCCGACGCTGCGCACACGATCACACGCTCCCAGCCAGAGCGCCGAACTGCGTACAGCCGCTCACCGTCCAAGGCCCCTACGACCCCCCGCGACACCCAGTCCTCGCTGACGTGCCGCAGCTCACAGGTGTGCCCGCCGACCTCCACCTTGACGTGCCAGTTCGTGGTCCTGCTGCACCGCTCGTTACGCGTGACCGCCACGTCCTCGAGCACGGCGAGGTGGCTGCGCACACCCGCACCGCCCAGCTCCACCAGCCGGTCACCGATGCCGAGCCAGTAGGCGAACCCCACGGTCGCGACCGTCATGGCACCCACGGCCGTGGCCGCGTCCCTCGCAGGCCAGTAGAAGCCCATTCCGAAGAGCGCACCGACCAGCAACCCTGCGCCCCAGCAGCCGACATCCGGCGGTCGCCACACCTTCGAGAACATCGCCTCACCGCACCCGACGCGACCAGCACGACCCGATCGGCAGTCGCGGATGGTGGATCGACAGCGAGCCCGCGGCACCCGCGGCCAGACCCACCGTGTGCGGGTGACGTCGGATGACCCGAGCAACCACAGCACGCAAGCTGGTGTTGTGACGCGCGGCCAAGGCACCACCCGCCCCGCCCGAGGCGAACGACAGGACGGTCTGCGTCGCAACAGCTCTGCGGGTCACCCGCACACCACCTGCGTAGTCCACAGCCGTCACCACCGCCGTCCCAGCCGTTGCGTTGATGACCCCCGCGACGACGAACGCACAAGCTACCCCGGCCGACGCTGCACACAGCGCGGTTCCCGCCGCGACCGCCAAGGCGCCGACCGCAGCCCCCGCAGCAACCTTGGCCACCGCCCGGACGATCGGGTTCCTCAAGAAACGCGAATTCGCCGGTGAGGTCGCGGCAGTTGATGGGGTCGGCGTTGCAGTAGTCGTAGGTGCTGGCGGAGCCGCCGTCGACGGGGTCGACGCCGTGGAAGCGGCCGAGGTTGGGGTCGTAGAGGCGGACGCCCATGCGGATCAGCCCGAAGTGGTCGCCGGTGCGGTGGCGCATCTCGCCGCCGAGCCA
>JBKHXF010000019.1:5000-85533 GCA_046566145.1 Actinomycetes bacterium | reverse complement strand
TGCCGGGCGCGGGTGACCGCGCCGACCTTGCGGCCGTTCTGCGGGGTGTCGGCGTGTGCGTCGAGGGCGGCGACGACGGTGGCGGTGTCCGCGGCGGTGAGCTCCCCGAACAGCCGCGACCGGCCGTGCAACAGGTCGGGTTGGATCGCGAGCCACGACCCGGCCGTCTCCTGCCGCTCCGCCGACCGTTCCAGCGAGCCAGAGGTGCGCAGCTGTGCGACGAGGTCGACGAGCATCCGGTCGACCTGGTCCGCATCCGCCGCAGCCAACGTCTCGACCTCGCCGCGCAGCGCATCGTCCAGGGCGACCAGCTGGGCGGTGTTGCACCGGGACGTCTCCGAGATCAGCAGCCGGATCTGGGACCAGCGCAGGATCCGGCGGCGCCACAGCCACATCACCGCAGGGCATGCGGTGACGAGCCGGGCGGCACGCACGTACGTCCGGCCCTCCGAAGAGGTCACGCCGAGCATCGTGAGCAGGGACTCGAGCGAGGCCCGCTCCACGGCCTCCGCGGCGCAGGTCGCGATCGCCTCGCCGGTCGCCGCGACGACGTTCATCAGCGCGACCTCGGCCGCGTCGACCTCCGAGAACAGGGTGTGCAGCGTGTCGGCGCACGCGGTCAGCGTCGGGGCGTCGGGGCCGCCGAGGGTGGTGGGGAGGGTCTGCGTCGAGTGCATGGGAAGGACTTTACAACGACCCTGCGACACGGTCGAACACATGTTCGACCATGCTGTGGACAGGTGCACCTGCCGCGCCGGCGGTGTGCACGACACCACCCGCACGGCCCGCAGCGACCTCGACCCACGCGCCGGCGGCGCGCCCGCCACCACCCGTACGGCCCGCGAGGACGGTCCCACCATACCGACGACCAGCCACCCGACCAGCCGGGGCTCAGGCGCCGTAGGACCCGACGATGTGCCGCCCGAGGTCGTCGCCGCGCATCTGGAACACCTCGCCGCCGGTGAGCTTCGCGAGCCGCTCGGCGAAGCTGACCAGCCCGTGGGAGTCCTCGAGCAGGAAGATGTTGAGCCGGATGCCCGAGCGGGCGAGCCGCATGGCCTCCCGCAGGGTCTTCTCGAGCGTCTCGGGGACCGGCGGCCAGTTGAAGACGGCCTGGTCGCCCTCGAGGTGCGCGGTCGGCTCCCCGTCCGTGACCATGATGACCTGCTTGACGGGGCGCGGGTCCTCGGCGAGGACCCGGCGGGCCAGCAGGAACGCGTGCTGCATGTTGGTCCCGTAGACCCGCTCGAAGCCGGGGGCCCCGAGGTCCGCCGGATCCATGCGCCGGGCGTAGTCGCTGAACCCGATCAGGTGCAGCGAGTCCTGCCGGTGCTTGCCCGAGATGAGCGCCTCGAGGGCGAGGGCCATGCGCTTGGCCGGGACGATGTGGCCCTGCAGGGGCATGGAGAACGACAGGTCGAGCAGCAGCGCGGTCGCGGTGCGGGGGCGGACCTCGTGCTCGACGACCTCCACGTCGTCAGGGTGCAGACGGACCGGGTCACCCGGTCGCGCGCCGGCGGCCGCACGTCGCAGCACGGCGTTGTGCACCGTGCGGGTCACCGAGATCGGCTCCCGCGCCCCGAAGGTCCACGGGCGGGTCTGCCCGGTCGGCTCCGGGTCGGCGCCGGCGGCGGTCGTCGACGGCTCGCGGCGCACCCGGTCGAGCAGGTGCACCAGGGCCCGCTCCCCCAGCAGCCGGGCACCACGCGGCGACAGGGTCAGCTCGCCGTCGTGTCGCTGCAGCGCCCCGGACGACTCGAGCTCCCGCTCGATGGCCTTGAGCCGGCGCAGGTCCCGCAGCGCGTCGTCGCCGAGGTTGCGTCGAAGGGCGTCCTCGTCGACGTCGTCGAGGGTCGCGCCGTGGTACTCGCCGGCGAGCTGCTCCTCGAGCTGCTCGAGCTCGCCGACCCGTGTGGCGGCGTCGAGCATCTCCGAGAGCGTCCCGCCCTCGCCGTCGGGGCGCAGGTCGGCCTGGTCCCAGGGCAGGTGCGGCGCGAGCTCCCGCAGCAGGTCCGACAGCTGCGCCATCTCGGCCTGCATGTCGAGGTCGGACAGGACGTCGGCCATGAGCTCCTGCAGCGCCGCCCGCTGCTGGGGCGTCATGGACGCGAGCAGCCGGCTCATCGCGGCCATCCGCTCGGCCAGCTCGGCGAGGATGTCGTCGAGCGTCTCGACGTCCGGGCCGAACATGTCCCCGAACCGGTCGAGGAACCCGGAGACGTCCGGCTCATCGCCGCGGTCCCGGGCCGCGACCAGCTCGTTCAGGGCCGCGAGCATCTCACGCGTGCGCGCGAGGTCCTCCGGTGTCGCGTTGCGGATGCCGGCTGCGAGCTGGTTGACCGTGGCGTCGAGGACCTGCTGCCGCAGCCGGTCCTGCAGCTCCTCGAACCGCCGGCGGGCCTCGTCCGACGCGAACGGGTGCTGGCGCAGCGCTCGGAACCGTCCGGCCGGGTCGTCGGGGAGCGTGTCGAGCGCGAGCTCGGCGAAGGCGGCGTCGACGTCGTCGCGACCCTGCAGCTCGGCGCGCTCGAGGTCGACGATCTCCTGCAGTTCGTCGGCGACCGCGTCGAAGGGGCTGCCGCCGGCCCGGCGCTCGGCGAGCTCCCGCTGGGCCCGGACGCGCCGGCGGATGTCGTCGAGACCGACGCGGTCCCGGAACCCCTCGCGCAGCAGCCGCTCGAGGGCGTCACGGGCCCCGAAGCCGTGGAGGATGTCGTGGCTGAGCTCCTCGAGGACGCCGGCGGTGTCGACCGGGTCGTCGAAGGGGTCCTGGGTGCCGTCCCAGCGGCGGTAGCGCGCGTCCACGCGGGGCACCGTACGCCGCGGACCCCGCCGGCGCTGCCGGCGGGGTCCGTGGTGCTGCAGGGTGGTGCGGTGCCTCAGCGCCGGCGGCGCAACGCGGCTGCGGAGCCGAGCAGGGCGAGCCCGGCGAGCGCCGCGCCGCCACCCGTCACGGGCAGCTCACCCTCGGGGTCGGGGCCGCCGGCGGTGAACGAGCCGACCCCGGCGGCGGCCTCGACCGCGCCGGCGACGATCTCGACGCCACCTTCGAGGCCCGTGAACAGGGCGAGGTCGGCGGCGGCGGTCCGCACGCCCGCGAGCGTGATGCTGCCGGAGGTCTCGTCGAACTCCTCGACGTCACCGGAGGCCAGCGTGGACTCGAGCGGCGTCCCCTCGAACAGGGTCACGGAGTCGCCGGGCGACACCGACACCTCGAGCTCGTCCTGGCCGAAGAGCTCGCCGAGCGCCTCGGCGACGGTGGCCCGCACCAGGGCGGCGTCGGCCGAGCGCACCGCCGTCCCGCCACCGGTCGGGACGCTCACGGAGGCGACGCCCGGCAGGACCTGCAGCGTGAGCAGCGGGTCGGTGGAGGTCAGCAGGTCGGGCAGGGCGATCGGGAGCGCCTCGAGGACCGGGTCGATGACGTCGGCGAGCGCCGGGACGGCGATGCCCTCGAGCCCGAGGACGGTGCCCGCGACCTCGTCGATGACCCCCTCGACCAGCTCTATCGAGATGCCCTCGAGGATGCCGACCAGGTCCGCCAGCGACGGGAGCGTCAGGGTGACGGTGGCGGCCTGCGCGTCGGCGGCCCAGTCGGCGCCGTCGGGTCCGACGGTGGACGTCGAGTCGCCGACCGTGAG
The DNA here is from genome assembly GCA_046566145.1 of Actinomycetes bacterium. GTDB lineage: Bacteria > Actinomycetota > Nitriliruptoria > Nitriliruptorales > Nitriliruptoraceae > JBKHXF01. Next base: position 81,892 of record JBKHXF010000019.1, on the reverse strand, counting down.
GGCCAGCAGGTCGCGGTCGGCCAGCGCGTCGGCCAGCAGCCCACGGATCTCGGCGCTGAGGTCGGCGATGCTCGGCGGGGTCAGGACGAGGTCGAACAGCGCCGCGCACGCGCCGGGGAGCTGTTCGGCGTTCTGGACGAACGAGTCGGAGATGGTCTCGGCGGGGCCGGAGAGCTCGCCGGGGAGGTTGTCGTTGATCTGGTCGATGACCGGGCCGATGCCGTCGGTGGCCGGCCCGGTGATCGCCTCGAGCGCCTGGAAGCACGCGGGCTGCAGCTGCTCGATGACGGGCTGGGTCACGGTGCCGGTCGCGCCGGCGACCTGGCCGGCCGCCTCGTCGAGGGCCGCGAGGACCTGCTCCTCGATGGGCACCAGCAGGGCGTCGACCAGCGCCGGGACGAGGTCACCGTTCAGCGACACGCCCGCGAGGGTCGCGGTGGCCGTGGCGGACGGGTCGGCGACGTCGCCCTCGGCGACGGTGCAGCCGAGGCCGATGTCGAGGCCGTCGACGGGAACGTCGGGCGTCTGGCACCCGTCACCCTCGGCGGGGTCGCGCTCCGAGCCCGACGTGAGGGTCACCGACGCGCCCTCGCCGAGCAGGCTCAACGCGGTGGCGGCGGCCGAGAGCTCGGTCGGGCCCACGGCGGCGTCGGACGCGCCGATGGTGAGCGTCAGCGGCTCCTGCCCGAAGGCGGCGAAGGAGATCGCGGTGGCCTCGGCGCGGCCCTCCCGCTGGTCGATCGCCGCGACCGGGGAGGCCGTGGCGGTCACGAGCGCCGCGCTGGTCAACGCGGCGAGGAAGGAGCGTCGGAACATCTGGTGAACCCCCCGGGGTCCTGTCGGACGTGCTCGGACGTGCACGGTCGTCGCACGCGCCGTCGGTGGCGAACCGGCCCGACGGCATCTCGTGAGCGGCAACGTGAGCGTGCCGTCACGAGGGACGGCGTTCCCGCCCACGCTACCGGCTGCCCGGACACGCGTCAGGTCGCCACCGCCCCACCGGACGATGGCCCTGCCCCCGGGTCGGCGCGGCCGGGGCCGTCCGTCGTGCCCCGCCATCAGGCGTGGAAGCGGCCCTCGCCGTCCTTGTTGAGCCGCCGCCCGAGGTGGAGCCCCTCCAGCACGAGCTCGACCACGGAGGCGGCCGCGCCCGGGTCGTCCACGGGGACCTCGAGCGCGTTCATCCAGGCGTGGAGGTTCGGGATGCGGTCCCCGAGCTGCGCCATCAGCTCGGCGGCCGGGGTCAGCGGCCCGACCACGACCTCGAGCCCGTCGTCCTCGAAGCGCGCGAGGAGCGCGTCGACGTCCAGCCCGGCGAGGTGGCGGCGGAAGACGACGAGGATGGCGTGACGCAGCAGCCGTCCGACGATCTCCTCCTCGTGCCCCTCCTCGATCGTGTCGAACTCGACCCGTCCGAGGGCGGCCGGCACGACGGCCCAGAGGTCCGACACGCGCGGGACGGCACGTGTCTCCCCCGTCCGCACCGCGCGTCGCACCGCGCCGGCGACCATCGTCTCGTGCGCACCGATGGTCCAGCGCACCGACACGCCGGAGCGCTGGTTCACCTGGGTGGAGGCGCGGAGCTGCTGGGCCAGCTCGGCGAGGACCTCGTCCATGAAGCGGGGGACGTGGACCGGCACGTCACCGGGGGGCGCGGCCGCCTCCTGGTGCACGATCGCGATCTCGTCGGCGGTGGTGCGCGGGTAGTGGGTGCGCACCTGCGACCCGAACCGGTCCTTCAGGGGCGAGATGATGCGACCGCGGTTGGTGTAGTCGTCCGGGTTCGCGGTGGCGACGAGCAGGACGTCGAGCGGGAGCCGCAGCGTGTAGCCGCGCACCTGCACGTCGCGCTCCTCGAGGACGTTGAGCAGGGAGACCTGGATCCGCTCGGGCAGGTCGGGCAGCTCGTTGACGGCGAAGATGCCGCGGTTCGTCCGCGGCAGCAGCCCGAAGTGGATGGTCTCCTCATCGGCGAGGTGCCGGCCCTCCGCGACCTTGATCGGGTCGACGTCGCCGATGAGGTCGGCGACCGAGGTGTCCGGCGTCGCGAGCTTCTCGTTCCAGCGCTGGTCGCGGTCGAGCCACACGATGGGCGTGTCGTCGCCGTGCTCCTCGACGAGTCGGCGCGCGTGCGCGGTGACCGGCGCGTACGGGGAGGAGTGCAGCTCGCAGCCCTCGATGGCCGGGGCGCGCTCGTCGAGCAGCTCGACGAGTCGCCGGACGATGCGGGTCTTGGCCTGCCCCCGCTCCCCCAGCAGGATCAGGTCGTGACCGGCGAGCAGGCCGCGCTCGAGGGCCGGGAGGACCGAGTCCGCGAACCCGACCACGTCGGCGACGAGGGGGTCGCCGGCACGCAGGCGGGCGACGAGGTTCTCGCGCACCTCCTCCTTCACCGACCGGTCCCGCCAGCCGGCGGCCCGCAGCTGTCCGAGGGTGCGCGCGTCGTCCATGGCGGCGGAGCCTACGCACACCCCGCGTCTGGCGCTGCAGGGACGGGCGACGGCGCCGGCGGCGAGCCCGCGGTGCCGCTCGGGCTCGGCGTGGGCGCCGGCGGCGCGGCCGGCGGTTGCGGGCAGCCGTCCAGCGCCGCGGCGAGCAGGATCGCCAGGTCGTCGACCAGCCGGAGCACGACCGCCCGCTCGGCCCCGGTGACGTCGTTGGCGACGACCGCGAGGTGGTAGCGCTCCGTCGACGCGACGGCTCCCTCGACCCGGCCGACGAGCGCGACCACGTCGTCGAGGCTGCCCGTCTTGGCGAGCAGACGTCCCTCGGCCCGGGTGCCGCGAAGCCGCCGGCGCAGCGTCCCCTCGACCCCGGCGACGGCGGCGATCTCACGCCACGTCACGGCAGAGCGCGACCGGGACATGGTCGCGTCGAGGTCGGCCAGGAACGCGGCCGTGGCCCGGTCGTCACGCGACAGCCCCGACCCGTCGGCGAGCCGCAGCGCGGTGGTGTCGAGGTCGCGTCCCGAGAGCGCCTGCACCGTCCCCCCCGCCCCCGCGAGCCAGGACCCGTCCCCCGGGCGCCGGCCGAGGAGCCGGAACAGCGTGTCGGCGAGGTGGTTGTCGCTCTCCCGCACGGTGTGGGACAGCAGCACGGCGAGCGGGGGCGAGGCGACGGAGGCGAGCCGCGGCCGGGTTCCGTCCACCAGCGGCAGGGACCCGACGACCACGTCGCCCTCGACCTCCACGCCGACCTCGGCCAGCAGCAGGCGCAGGGCCGCGCCGGCGGTGCGCGCGGGCTCCTCGCTCTGCTCCACCCGGAGGTCCCGCGGGTCGATCGGGGTGCCGTCCGAGCGCACCGGCAGGCGCACGAACGTGCGCAGCGCCGGATCGGCGGGAGGCGCCGGCGACGGCGACGGCGACGCACCGGTCCCCGCCGGCGGCGTGGCCCTCTCCTCCGCGGCCGGCTCGCCGCCGACCTCCAGCTCGACCCCGGGCGCGAGCACGAGGCGGAGGCCCGCGTCGACGCTGACACCGGTGATCCGGCGGGCGTCGAGGTCGACGAGGTACTCGTCCTTCCAGCCGCTCGCGAGCCAGGGGCGCGGCAGCACGCCGGTCACCACGACGTCGCCCGTCACGCGGGTCACGCCGGCGGCCGCCACGCCGGCGGCGAGGTCCTCGAGGGGCGTGCGTGGGCGCTGCGGGTAGGCCGCCTCGCCGTACAGCGGGGTCGCCAGCACCGGGTCGCCGTCGCCGACCAGGACGAGGTCGCCGTCCAGCACGCCGCCGGCGCCGGGCGTCGCGGTCGCGTCGACGTGGGTCCGGAAGCGGTGGGTCGGGCCCCAGCGGTCGAGCGCCGCAGCCGCGGTGACCAGCTTGAGCGTGGAGGCGGGGAGCAGCGGCGCGGTCGAGTCGAGGTCGAACACGGCGCGCCCGCGGGCGTCGCGCACGGCGACGGCGAGCCGGCCTCCCGGCAGGGCGAGGTCCGGCCGTGCGAGGAGCGTCCCCACCCGTCGGGCCACCTCGGGGTCCACGCTGACGGGCTCGGGCGACGGAGACGCCGCCGCCGGCGCGGCGTCGGTCGCGCCGTCCGGCCCGACGGGCTCGGCGGGCCCGCTGCCCGGGTCGCCGGTGGCCCCCGCGGCGATCGGCTCGGTCGCCTGCGGGTCGGGCTCGGCGGCCGGCGTCGCGCACCCGGCGGCGAGCGCCCCCGCGAGGACCCCGGCGACGACGCGACGGACGCCCGCGCGCAGCGGGCGCCGAGGGCGGACGGCGGGGACGGTGGGAGCCACGGCCGGGAGCGTACGGACCCCGCCCCCCGAACACCGTCCGGGCCGCACGGGGAGGGTGGCCGGACCGTTCGGCGGGGGTTCGCCCGTCCGCCGCGAGGGGCGGCACCCGTAGCGTCGACCGTCCACCGCCCCCTCCCGACAGGACCCCCCGTGGACGTCCGAGCGAGCACCACGAGCGGCCCCGTCCGCGAGCGCAACGAGGACGCCTTCGCCGTCGTCGAGGACCCCGGCCTGCTCGTGGTGGCCGACGGGCTCGGTGGTCACCCGGCGGGCGACACCGCCAGCGAGCTCGCCGTGGCCGAGGTGGTCCGACGTGCACGCCGGACCGAGCTCGGGGACGGCGCCGGCCTGCAGCGCCTCGGCGAGCTGGTGCGCGCGGCCCACCAGCGGGTGCGCGAGGAGGCCCACGACCGCCACCTCGAGGGCATGGGGACGACGCTGGTCGCGGCGCACGTCGACGCCGACGCCCACACCGTCACGGTGGTGCACGTCGGCGACTCCCGCGCCTACCTCGTGACGCGGGACGCCATGCGGCTGCTCACCCACGACCACGTCATCGTCGTCGGGGGCCGCCGCACCCTGACCCAGGCCCTGGGCATCGGCGACGTCGAGCCCGAGGTCGTCGAGGTGCCGGTCACCACCGGCGACGTGCTGCTGCTGTGCACCGACGGCCTGACCGACATGGTCGGCGAGGACGACATCGCCGAGACCGTGCGAGCCCACAACGCGGACCTCGACGCCGCCCACGACGAGCTCGTCCGGCTCGCACTCGCCGCCGGCGGGCGCGACAACATCACCCTGGTGCTCGCCCGGGCGCCGTGACCGGCGCCGGCTCCCTCGTGCGGGCGCTCAGCTCGTGGGGGCGTCGACCGAGTCGAGCAGCCCGCGCAGCTGGAACCCGCGGGACGGGTGGCGCAGCTTGGTCAGGGTCTTCTTCTCGATCTGGCGGATGCGCTCGCGCGTGAGCCCGAACTGCGCGCCGATGTCCTCGAGGGTGTGCTCCTCGCCGTCCATCAGCCCGTAGCGGAGCATCAGCACGGTGCGCTCCCGGTCGGTGAGCGCCGCGAGGGCCCGCTCGACCTCCCGCTTCGCGAGCACGGCAGTGGCGGACGACTCGGGGTCGATGGCGTCCTCGTCGGCGACGAGCTCGCCCATCGTGGCGTCGCCGTCCTCGCCGATCGGCTTGTCGAGGCTCGCGACGTCCTGCGCGGCGAGCTTGACCTCGCGCAGCCGCTCGATCGGGAGGCCGAGCTCGTCGGCGATCTCCTTCTCGGTGGGTTCGCGCCCCAGCTGCTGCAGCAGGGCGAACTCGGCGTAGCGGACCTTGCCCATCAGCTCGTGGACGTGCACGGGCAGGCGGACCGTGCGGCCGGTGTTGGCGAGCCCGCGCTGCAGCGCTTGGCGGATCCACCACGTCGCGTAGGTCGAGAACTTGTAGCCCTTGGTGTGGTCGAACTTCTCCACACCACGGATGAGGCCGAGGTTTCCCTCCTGGATCAGGGAGAGCAGGTCGACCCCACGGCCGCGGAACTTGCGGGCCACCGAGACCACGAGCCGCAGGTTCGCACGGATCATGTGGTCCTTGGCGCGCTCGCCGCCGCGACGGATCATGTTGAGCTGGGCCTTGCGGCGGGGCGTCAGCTTGGCGCCGGAGCGCAGGATGATCTCGGCCTCGAGGCCGGCCTGGTAGCGCTTGGCGAGGTCGACCTCCTGCTCGGGCGTGAGCAGCTCGGTGCGGCCGATCTCGTTGAGGTACTGGCGCACGGAGTCGGACGACGCGGACAGCGGGGTCGCCTCCGGGCGGTCGCCGTCCTCCACCAGGTCGTCGAGGACCTGCATGTTGAGGTCACGGGCCTTCTGCGCCATGTCCTCGACCCACGTGTCGGGGTGGGTGAGGTTGTCGTACAGCTCCTGGAGCTCGGACAGCAGCACGTACCCGCGGCTCGCACCCCGCTCGAACAGCTCGGAGATCGGCGTCGCGTCGCTCAAGGTGTCCGTCTCGATCGATGGGCTCACGGGCTGGTCGACCTCTCCGCTGGGGGCCGGGGAGCCACCTCGCGGGGCCGTCGGCTGACCCGCCACGGTACCCCAGTCGCTGCCACGTCCCCGGTGCTCGGGCTCCCCCGGGCGCGGGGATGGTACGGAGCCGGCCCGGGAGTGTCAGCGAGCCGGGACGACGACCTCGAGGGCCGGCGGGGGCGCGCCGCGTGGTGGGGGTTCGACGCGCCGTGACCGGGTTCCTGCCCGTCAGCCCTCCGCGTCCCCGTCACCGGTGGCCGCGTCACGCTCTCGCAGGTACTCCCGCCACGCGCGGCGCGCACGCTCGTCCTCGGTGTCCCCGGTGTCCCCGTTGTCCCGGGTGTCCCCGGAGTCCCCGGAGTCCCCGGAGGCTCCCGCGGCCCCCACGATGGTGGGGTCGGCGCCGGCGTCCTCCGCCTCCGCGTGGACGTGCGCGTGGACGTGGCCCCCACGCAGCGGGGGCGCGTCCAGCGGGCGCCGCACCGCCAGCGTGGTCGCGAGCGCCGTGGTGAACGGCACCGCCGCGATGATCCCCAGGGAGCCCACGAGGGTCTTGACGATCTCCTCGGCCAGGATCTCGGTCGTCACGATCTCGCCGACAGGCAGCCCACCCGTGGAGAACACCACGAGCAGCGCCAGCGACGCACCCGCGTAGGCGAGGAAGAGCGTGTTGACGGTCGAGGCGATGTGGTCGCGCCCCACCGTCATGGCCCGACCGAACAGCGTGGCCCAGCCCTGGCGCCGGTCGGCCTCGTGCAGCGCGAACACCGTCGACGCCTGGCTGACGGTGACGTCGTCGAGCACACCGAGGGCGGCGATCGTCAGCCCGGCGAGCACGAGCCCCTGCAGGTCGAGGCCCTCGACCGCGAAGCGGGCGAGGTTCGCCTCCTCGGAGGAGTAGCCCGTGAGCCCGGCCCCGTCGATGAACAGCGCGCCGAGCCCGATGGTGAGCCCGAGCGCCATGGCCGTGCCGACCACCGCGGTCGTGGTCATCTCGTTGACCCCGTGCGCGAGGTAGAGCGAGAGCAGCATCACCGCCATCGCCCCGACGAGCGCGACGGCGAACGGCGACTGCCCGGAGAGGATGCCCGGGACGACGAAGCGGGTGACGACCACGAGGCTGAGCGCGAGGCCGAGCAGCGACCGCACCCCGTGCCAGCCGCCGGCGAGCACCACGGCGGCGACGAACAGCGCGGCGAGCAGCGCCAGCGGCCCACCGCGCTGGAAGTCGACGATGAAGAACTGCTCCTCGCCGTCGATCACGCTGGAGGCGACCCGCACCCGGTCGCCGGCCTCGAGGTCGGGGTAGCCCTCGAGCGGGGTGTCGATGACGACCTCGCGCCCGGGCTCGTCGCCCCCGTCGAGCGCGACGGTGATCCGGGCGTTCTCACCCGTGAGGCCGGCGACCGGGTCGGCACGCCCCTCGTAGCGCTCCACGTCGAGGATCCGCGCGTCGAGCAGGTCCTCGGTCCGCTCGGGGACCTCCGGCAGCTGGTCGGCGGTCGGCCACAGGGCGACCATCCCGCCGACGGTCAACAGCACCAGCACCCCGACGGCGAGCAGCAGGCGGCGGTGCGTGCGGGTGGCGAGGTCGACGGTCGACAACGAGACGTCCTCCACGGCCACGCCCCGGCGCTGGGCCGGGGCGTGGGGTCGCTCGGTCAGCTCAGGCGGCGCGCTCGAGCACGCCGAGCAGGCCCGACAGGTTGTGGGCGCGCGACGGGTGCCGCAGCTTCGCGAGCGCCCGGTTCTGCATCTGGCGGATCCGCTCACGGGTCAGGTTGAAGTGCTCGCCGATCTGCTCCAGCGTCTGGGGCTCCTCGCCACCGAGGCCGAAGCGGAGGATCAGGATGACCCGCTCGCGCTCGTCGAGCGCCTCCAGCGCCGCCTCGATCTGGCTGATCGCGTCGGCGGACTGGGCCGAGTCGGCCGGGTCGGCGCTGGAGTCGTCGGCGATGAGGTCACCCATCGTCGCGTCGCCGTCCTCACCGATCGGGCGGTCGAGCGACACGAGGTCCTGCATCGCGTCGCGGACCTCGCGGACGCGCTCGGCCGTCAGGCCGACCTCCTCCGCGACCTCCTCGTCGGTCGGGTCGCCGGCCTTCTTCTGGCGCAGCCGCAGCTCCGCCTGCCGGATCTTGCCGTAGAGCTCCCACACGTGGGCGGGCACGCGGATGGTGCGGGCCTTGGAGGCCACGCCGCGCTGCAGCGCCTGGCGGATCCACCACACGGCGTAGGTGGAGAACTTGTAGCCCTTGGTGTGGTCGAACTTCTCGACGGCGCGGAGCAGGCCGAGGTTGCCCTCCTGGATGAGCTCGATGAAGTCGAGGTCACGGCCGGAGAACTTGCGGGCCTGCGGTACGACGAGCCGCAGGTTCGCCTGGACCATCCGCTCCTTCGCGCGCATCCCGTCCGCGGAGATGCGCGTGAGCTTGCGGCGCACCGCCGGCGTGAACTTGCGCGACGAGTCGTCGAGGTACGCCTGCGCGGACAGGCCGGCCTGGTAGCGCTTGGCGAGGTCGGCCTCGTCCTCCTTCGTCAGCAGCTGGTGCTTGCCGGCGTCGTTGAGGTACTGGCGGACCAGGTCGGTGGTGACGGCGGCGTTGAGGTCCGCGTGCGCGATCTCCTCGGGCGCGTCGTCGGCGACGTCGTCGATGACCTCGAGCTTCTGGTCGCGCGCCTCCTCGATCACGTCCTCGATCCAGGTGTCACCGTGGAGGTTGGGCTGGTGCAGCTCCTGGATCTCGGAGACCAGCACGAAGCCGCGCTCGGCGGAGCGCTCGAACAGCTCCTCCACGGCCACCTCGGCGGTGGGGAGATCGGTGGACTTCATCGCGGGAGTTCCTCCCTCCGGTGGACCACGGGGCTCGGACGGGTGGGTGTGCCCATCGGGTCCTGCATCGGTTCGTGCTCGGGCGTGGGATCGGGCTGGGGCCGCATCGGCGTCGGTTCGGCGTCGGGCCAACCTTCGCAGGTCGGGCGTGGCCTGCGGAGCACCTCACGCGTCCGGTCGGGACGTCATGGGGCTCGGGCGGGCACGGACGGTGTCCGGACGGACGAGCCGTGCGGAGGTGTCTCTGGCTCGCGGGGGGTCTGGATGCTCTTGTCGGTCGTCCACGTCAACGCACGAGGCGCCTCGGGGACTCCCGGCCGTGCGGATCTGCGGTGTGGCCGCACGGCGGGGGTGGACCCCGTCGCGGAGCGGCGGCGGGCGGACCGGGCTGAGCCCGTCCCCCGTCGCGAGCGCTGCCCGCACGGCACGCGTGGGTGCACGCACGCCTGCGCGTCGTGCGACTATCGCAGGCCGGTGGAAGCGCTGTCAACCACCGGACCCCGACCGGCCGGACGGGCCGGGGGCGTCGGAGGCGACGAGCTCGACCTTGATGCCGTCCGGGTCCTCGAGGAACGCGGCGTAGTGGGTCGGGCCGCCGGCGTGGGGGTGGCGCTCCGGGTACAGCAGCCGCGCGCCGGCGGTGGCGGTCAGCCGCTCCGTGAGCACGTCCACGTCACGCTCGGTGCCGACGTGGAAGGCCACGTGGTTGAGGCCCACCTGGCGGCGGTCGAAGCCGCCGGCGCCGTCGTCGGGGACCTGCACGAACGACAGCGCCGTCGGGCCCCGGCGCCACCGCGTCCCGTCGTCCCACTCGGTCTCGCACTCGTACCCGAGCTCGGTGAGCAGCGGCCCCCAGAACCCGATGCTGCGCTCGAGGTCGCCCACGTACAGCTCGACGTGGTGGACGAGGCCGCGCAGCTCCACGGGGGCTCCGGTGGTCGGGTCGCCCCGCACCGTAGCGCCGGCCGCGCCACCGTCCCCGGCGTCGTGGTCCCGGCCCGTCAGCGCCGGCGGCGGCCGACCCCCACGACGTGCCCGTCACGGACCTCGACGCCCTCGGCCGCCAGCAGCGCAGCGTGCCGGTCCTCGCCCCCCGGCACGAGCCTCCCCGTCGCCGTCACCACCCGCCACCACGGGAGGTCGGCGCCGTGCCCGGCGAGGATCCGGCCGACCGCGCGGGCCGCACCCGGCGCGCCGGCCTCGGCGGCGACCTCCCCGTAGGTGGTCACCTCCCCCGGCGGGACCGAGGCCACCACGCCACGGACGCGGGCGACGAGGTCGTCGGCGCGGCGCTCGGCGGACACGGTCGGCTCCTCCTCGCCGGCGACGGTCGCGACACCGGCGGTGCCACGGCGGCGGCCGGCGGACCCCGGCACGCTACCGTCGGCCGCCGCCGCACCGCCCCGCCGGGCCGGCTCCGTCACGGCCCGGCCACGTCCCCCACGAGGCCCTGCCGTGCTGCTCGCGTCGTTCCCCTCGCCACCGTTCCGGTCGATCTCCATCGGCCCGCTCGACGTCTACGTGTACGGGCTGCTCATCGCCATCGGCGTCGCGCTCGGGTTCAACCTCGCCCGCAAGCGCTACGAGGCGCTCGGAGGCGACGGCGACCTCGTCGACCGCGTGCTCGTGTGGGCCGTGCTCGTCGGGTTCGTCGGGGCACGGCTGGCCTACGCCTCGACCCGCCTCGACCGGTTCGAGGGGCGCCCGCTCGCCATCCTCGCCATCTGGGAGGGTGGTCTCGCCCTGTTCGGCGGCCTGACCGTCGGCACCCTGGTCGGCATCGCGCTCGTGCGGCGGTGGGGCGGCGACGTCGTCCGGTTCGCCGACGCGGTCGCGCCGGCCATCCCGCTGGCGCAGGCGATCGGGCGCTGGGGCAACTACTTCAACCAGGAGCTGTTCGGCACGCCGACCGACCTGCCGTGGGCCGTCGAGATCGACCCGGCCAACCGTCCGGAGGCGTACGCCGACGCGGCGACCTTCCACCCGACGTTCCTCTACGAGTCGCTCTACAACCTCGTCGTCGTCGCGGTGCTGCTGCGGATCGACCGCCGGGGCCGGCTCAAGCCCGGCAACCTGATGCTCGCCTACGGGATCCTGTACGGCATCGGCCGGTTCCTGCTCGAGCTCATCCGCACCGACACGACCTTCCGGTTGCTCGGGCTCTCCCGCAACGCGCTCGTCGCGATCGCGGTCGTGGTCGGCTCGGCCCTGGTGCTGCGCCACCGGCAGCGCACCGCGCCGGAGACGACCCTGCTCGACCGACGCGCCGCCGAGGTGGAGGACGAAGCGGAGGACGGGACGGAGGACGAGACGACCGGAGCGATCGGGACGACCGGGGCGACCGGGGCGACCGGAGCCGACGTCGACGCAGCCCCCGCGGCCGACACCGCGGACACCGACCGGGGCGCCGGCGCCGGGCAGTAGGCTCGCCGTCCCGCCGGGCCCGAGGAGCCGCCGTGGTCACCGCCTTCGTCCTGATCGACGCCGCCGTCGGGGCCGTCCCCGACCTGGCCGAGCGCATCGCGGCGGTCGAGGGCGTCGCGGAGGTCTACTCGACCGCCGGGCGCTACGACCTGATCGTCAAGGTCCGGGTGCGGGAGAACGAGGACCTCGCCACGGTCGTCGCCGGCGGCATCGACGCGCTGCCGGGGATCCAGGACTCGGAGACCCTCATCGCGTTCCGCGCCCACTCCCCCGAGGCGCTCGACGCGGTGTTCTCCATCGGCGAGGACGCCTGAGGGCGGGCGCCGGCGACCGGCCCCGGCCACGGTGCGTAACCGGGCGTTCGCCGGCGCGTTGGTGAGGACGGACGCGGCTGCACCGCCGGCCGCCCCCTCACCGCCCCGCCGCCCGCCAGGAGCCCGCCGATGCGCACCATCCGCGCCACCTGCCCCCTCTGCTCCGACCAGGTCGACCTGCAGCCCGACGAGGTCACGCTGCACCTCGTGGACGCCGCCTCCCAGACGCGCAACCGCTACGGCTTCCGCTGCCCGAGCTGCGAGGTGTTCGTGGTGAAGCCCGCCGGCACCGTCGCGGTCGAGCTGCTGCTCGAGGGTGGCGTGCTCGTGACCGAGGCCGAGGTGGCCCCGTGGGAGACCGAGCTGGTCGGTGGCGAGCTCGCCGTCCCCGCCGCGCCGCCGCACCCGGAGGACCCGCCGGCGGGCCCCGCGTTCACCCCGGACGACGTGCTCGACCTGCACGCGCTGCTGCAGCGCGACGACTGGTTCGACCAGCTCCTCGACCACGTCGGGAAGTAGCCGACAGGGCGGGGACGACGACCTCCCCTCCGCGCCGGGGTCCGCACCCGCGCGCACGCGACACACGAGGAGCCCGACCGTGGGGGTCGGGCTCCTCGTGCGTCGTCCGTCGGTCAGCGACCGAGCTTGTTGCGCTTCTGCCGGCGCACCTCACCCTGGATCGACTGCGAGCCGTGCATGAACTTGCGCAGCCGGCGGTCGAAGTCCTTGTCGATCTTGGAGCGCATCGGCCGATCGAGCTCGGCGATGTCCTCCCACTCGGGGTCCGCCTGCTTGATGGAGAGGCCGATCTTGCCGTCGTCGCCGATGGTGAGGACCTTGACGGTCACCTCGTCACCCTCGCCGAGCTCGGCGTAGATGTTCTCGACGAAGCCGGGGGCGACCTCGGACACGTGCACGAGGCCGGTGACGGTCCCCTGCTGCGTCTCGATGTCGACGAAGGCACCGAAGTCGACGAGCTTCGCGACGTTGCCCGTCACGACGTCGTTGGTGCGCAGCTGCTCGGGGAGCTCGACGACACCCTCGTCGGCCGTGACCTCCGCGGCCTCCGGGGCCTGGGTGGCCTCGGGCGCGTCGATGGTGGGCTCGGTGGGTTCGGGCGTCTGGTCGGAGTCGGTCACGGTGGTCACTCACCTCGTGGTGGTCGGGCGCGGGCACACGAGATGCGGTGCGGGCGCAGGGGAACCGCCAAGGTACCCCGCTCAGGCCTCGACGCGAGCCTCCGTCGGCCGGTCGCCGCCGCTCGGGGGCTCCCCCGGCGTCGTCCCGGCCGCGCCGTCGGGTCGGTCCTGCCGTCGGGCCGCCGGGTAGGCGATGCGCGGGTGGTAGATGCCCACCAGCGCCTCCACGATGGAGGCCTTCACCGCCGACATCTCCTGGAAGGTCAGCGCGCACTCGTCGAACTGGCCGTCCTCGAGCCGCTCCGCGATGAGGCGCTCGACGGTCGACTCGATCTCCTCCCGCGGCAGCGTCCCGCGGTCCATCGCCATCGAGCGGGTCGTCGCCTCGCAGCAGTCCGCCATGAGCAGCACCGCGGCCTCCTTCGACCGGGGCTTGGTGCCCTTGTAACGGAAGTGCTCCTCGTCGACGTGCTCCGCCCCACCAGCCCGCTCGACGGCCTGGCGGTAGAAGTAGGTCACGAGCATCGTCCCGTGGTGCGACCCGATGCAGGCCACGACCTCCGGCGGCAGCCGGTACTCGCGGGCCATCTCCACGCCGTCGACGACGTGGTTCTGGATGATGACCGCCGAGATCTCGGGCTCGAGGTCGTCGTGCGGGTTCGCGATGCCCTGCTGGTTCTCGATGAAGAAGTGGGGCTGCCGGACCTTGCCGATGTCGTGGTAGAGCGCCGCCACCGAGCCGAGCAGCGCGTTCGCGCCGATCTCGCGGCACGCGCGCTCGACGAGCGATGCGACCATCACCGAGTGGTTGTAGGACCCCAGCGCCTTCTGCTCGAGCTCGCGCAGCAGCGGGTGGTTGCGGTCGGCGAGGTCGAGCAGGGCCGTCGCGGTCGGCAGGCGGAACAGCGTCTCGAGGAACGGCAGGAGCCCCTGCACGACCATGGCGGTCAGGATGCCACCGATCACGCCGGCGAACGCCGCGAGCACCACCTGGTCCCGCGGCCCGAACACGAGCGCGGCCGTCGCGGCGAGCACCGGTGCGATGAGGCCGGCACGCAGGGTGGCCGAGCGCAGCGCCCCACGGGACGACAGGTCGCTGACCAGCGGCACGGAGGCGAGGACCAGCGCGGCGACGTGGACGAACAGCGACGTCAGGGACGGCGCGACGAGCATCGTGATGGTCACGGCCGGCAGGACCGACCCGACGCCGGCGAGCGGGCTCAGCATGACGCTGGCGAGCATGGCGAGCGCACCCGCCGGGACGGCGAACCACCAGCCGGTGGAGGCGACGTCGGCGACGAACCCGAGCCCGACCGTGATGAGGGTGTAGGCGACGACCAGCACGCTCAGCAGGAGCATCTTGCGACCCGAGGCGAACACGCGCGGCTGCATCTGGCGCAGGGCGCCGACGAGCACGGCGGTGACGAGCAGCATCGCGACGAAGGCGCGCAGGGCGGCGATCTGCGGCTCGGTCCCGATGAGGCCGGCCTGCTCGAGCGCCTGCAGCTCGACCGCGTCCACCACCTCGCCCTCGCGGACGATGACCTCACCCTGGCGGTAGGTCCGCACCACCTCGCTCACGCGCTCGGCGGCCCGCTCGCGGGCAGCCTCGGTCGCGTCGGGGTCCACCACGACCGTGGGACGCATGACCGCGCGGACGAGCGGCTCGACGACCCGCTCGGCGGTCTCGCCGGGGAAGCTGCGCAGCGCGAGCTCGACCGGGAGCTGCTCGTCGAGCACCGCGTCGAGCTCGCCCGCACGCACCCGGCCCCGGGCGAGCTGCTGGGCGACGGAGACGGCGTCGCCCTCGAGCGAGCTCAGCTGGGCGTCGCTCAGCGCGATCAGCGCCTGCAGCGCCTCGTCACCGAGGACGTCGACGCGCTCCCGCAGCTCGGTGAGCTGCTCGGCCGGCGTCGGCACGGTGGCCTCGGGCTCCTCGCCCTCACCCGACACGAGCGGGGACGTCACGCGCGGCTCGCGGGCGTCGCGGACCGCCTCGAACACCGCGCGCACGTCCGCGACGATCTCCCCCTGGGCCTGCGCGTCGAAGCGCTCGACGGGCTCGACGGACGCGGCGGCCGTGCGACGGGCCGTGTCGGTCGCCTCGAGGTCGGGGACGCGGACGAACTGGTCGGCCACGACCGTGCGGGGCGCCTCCTCGTCGACGCGCAGCGGGGCGTCGTCGGCGATGGTGGCGAGCGCGATGAGCCCGGGCACGACGAGCAGCGCCCCCGCGGCGGCGGCGATGCGCTGCAGCGGGAGCCGGTGTCGTCGCTCGACGCGCACGTTCGCTCCTGGTCCGGCGATCCTGGTCCGGCGATGACCCGGGGTGCCGGGCGGCCGGGCGGCCGCCGTACCCTAGTGTGGCCCACCCGCCCCGGCCGTGCGAGGGCCACCCACCGCCGTGCCGGCCCCGCCCGCCGTGACCGTGACGTCAGGCCGCCCGTGCCGCCCAGCGACCCCGCCTCGCCCTGGCTCGGGTTCGACCGTGCCCGCTGGGCGCCGCTGCGCGCCTCGACGCCGCTGACCCTCGACGAGTCGGACCTCGACGAGCTGCGCGGCCTGGGCGAGGACATCGACCTCGACGAGGTCGCCGAGGTCTACCTGCCGCTGTCGCGGCTGCTGAACCTGTACGTCGCCGCGGTGCAGGACCTGCACCGGGTGACCGGCACGTTCCTGCGGACGAACGGGTCGTCGGTGACGGACGGCGGTGACGACGCCAAGGTGCCCTTCGTGATCGGGATCGCCGGGTCGGTGGCGGTCGGGAAGTCCACCACGGCACGCATCCTGCAGGCGCTGCTCTCGCGCTGGCCCGACCACCCGCGGGTCGCGCTCGTCACGACCGACGGGTTCCTGCTCCCCAACGCCGAGCTCGAGCGACGCGGGATCCTCGACCGCAAGGGCTTCCCCGAGAGCTACGACACGGCGGCGCTGGTGCGCTTCGTCGCCGACGTGAAGGCCGGGATCCCCGAGGTCGCCGCCCCCGTCTACTCCCACCTCGTCTACGACGTCACCGACGAGCACGTGACGGTGGCTCGGCCCGACGTGCTCGTCGTCGAGGGGCTCAACGTGCTGCAGACCGGGCCGGCCGCCGGCGGGGCGCCCCGGGTGTTCGTGTCCGACTTCTTCGACTTCTCGATCTACGTCGACGCCGACCCCGGGCACGTGCGGCGCTGGTACGTCGAGCGTTTCCAGACGCTGCGGCGCACCGCCTTCCGGGACCCGCGGTCCTACTTCCGCCGCTACGCCGACCTCGACGACCGCGAGGCCGAGGCGGTCGCGCTCGACATCTGGGCGCGCATCAACGAGGTCAACCTGCACGAGAACATCGCGCCGACCCGCAGCCGCGCCGACCTGATCCTGTGCAAGGGCGCGGACCACCGCGTCGAGCGGGTGGAGCTGCGCAAGCTCTAGCCGCCGGTGCCGCCCTCGGGGCCGAGCCCGGCGACGAGCGAGCGGGGCACGGTGTGCTCCCAGTCGGCCAGCAGGGCGCGCACGGCCGTCACGAAGGCGAGCGGCTGGTCGAGCAGCAGGTGGTGGTGCGCCTGCGGCACCTCGACGAACGGCGCGTTGCGGCCGAGGCGCTCGTTCATCCAGCCCACGACCTCGTCGTCGACGATGCCGCTGAGCTCGCCGTGCACCACCGCGACCCGGCAGCGGACCCCCTCGAGGTAGTCGCTGAACACCGGGTCGGACGGCGAGAAGCGCCCGAACACGTGCGGGTCGAACTTCCACGTCCAACCGGCGTCGGTGCGGTGCAGGCTCGTGCGGGCGACGTGGTGCAGCACGAACGGGTGCTCGCAGGGCTGCGGGGGGACCAGCACGAAGTGGTCCATCGCCTCGGCCAGGCTGGCGTAGGTCTTGGGCGCGCGGAACATGCTGCCGCGCCGGCGGGCCTCCTCCCGCTCCGGGTCGGGCCGGCGCACCGGAGAGTCGACCACGACCGCGCCGGCGAGCTCGTCGCCGAACGTCGCCGCGCAGACGATGGCGACGAAGCCGCCCATCGAGTGCCCGACGACCACGGGGCGGTGCATGCCGTTCGCGGCGGCGACCGCCCGCACCTCGGCCGCCCACGTCAGGGGCGGGTACGCCTCGCGGCGGCCGCTGTCGCCGTGCCCCGACAGGTCGAGCGCGACGACGTGGTGCCGGTCCGCGAGGAGGGGCGCGAGGAAGTCCCACCAGCGCGCGTGGGCCGCGCCGCCGTGCACGAGCATGATCCCGGGGGCGCCGGGCACCCCCCAGGCGCGGGTGCGGATGGCGCAACCCTCGACCTCGACGGTGTCCTCGCGGGGCTGCTGGGCGAGCGCGTCACGGAACCACGCCGGCGCCGGCGGCGCCGGCGGCGCGTCGTCGGGTCCCGGGGCCCGCCCGGCTGGGTCCGTCACCTCACGCTCCTCCCGAGGCTCGCTCCTCGCGGTGGGGCGCGTCCGCCCGGCCACCACCGGCCGCAGGGTAGGCGGTGGTTGCGAGGGGTACGGTCACCCGGCCGCCCGGCCGGCCCCCGCGGCGCCCGCCCCTCCTCCCGTGCCGGGGACGCCCGTGACCTCCACCTCCACCCCCTCCTCCACGTCCACCGGGGCGGGCCCCACCGTCGGCGGCCCGCGCCGGCGGGCGCGCTCGACGTTCGGCCCGCTCGACGTGGCGCTGTTCGTCGCCCTCTCGCTGTCGTGGGGCCTGTCGTTCCTGTTCATCAAGGTGGCGGTCGCGGAGGTCTCGCCGGCCTGGATCGTCACCGCCCGGACCGCGATCGGCGGCGCGGTCCTCGCGGTGCTCCTGCGGGTGCGCGGCCGGCCGTGGCCCCGCGGCGCGACGATGTGGCGCCACCTCGCGGTGCTGGCGGTCATCGGCAACGCCATCCCCTGGGGCGCCGTCGCGTGGGCGCAGCAGGCCATCCCCTCCGGCCTGTCGGCCGTGGTCAACTCGCTGGTGCCGATGTCCACGCTCGTCGTCGCGGCGGCCGTCGGGGTCGAGCGGCTCAGCGTTCGCCGCGTCGTCGGGCTGCTCGCCGGGCTGGCGGGCACGGCCGTCGTGGTCGCCGGCGAGGTCGGCGCACCGGAGCGCACCGCCGCCGTGCTCGTCGTGGCCGCCGCGACGCTGCTGTACGGCTCGACGGCCGTCTACGCGAAGCGGTACGTCTCCGACCAGCTCCCGGCGCTCTCCGTCGCGGCCGGGCAGGTGCTGCTCGCCTGCGCGGTCACGCTGCCGGTCGCGGCCGTGCTCGGGCCGACCCCGCAGGTGGGCGAGCTCTCCGCCGGCGCGATCGGGTCGCTGCTCGCGCTCGGTGTCTTCGGGACCGGGATCGCGTTCCTTCTCTTCTACCTGCTCATCGAGCGGGTGGGCCCGACGTCCACGACGATGGTCACCCACGTGATCCCGGTCGTGGGCGTGGCCGCGGGCTGGCTGTTCCTCGGCGAGCGGCTCGGGCCGAACGTGCTGCTCGGCGCCGCCCTCATCCTCGTCGGGGTGACGCTGGCCCAGCGGCAGAAGGTCGCCGACGAGCCGGCGGCCGCCCCGCGCGGCTGACCGCAGGGCTCAGGCCGTCGGCATGCGCCGGAACGACTCGGCGGCGCGCCCGTCGGGCAGGCCCGCGCCGGCGGCCGTCGTCGTGACCCACTCGCGCACCCGCGCTCGCATGCCCTCGACGTCGGTGACCTGGCTGTCGTGGGCCTCGATGGCCGCGAGCTTGCGGTCGAGCACGTCGGTGATGTCGACGTGCAGGTCCGGCTCCGGGTGGCCCATGATCCACGTCTCGGCCGTGACGTGGGGAACCAGCCCCTCGTCCATCAGCTCGGTGAACGCGAACTCGTTGCGCGCGTCGGGGTAGACGGCGCACATCGCGGCCTCGCCGGCGGCGAGGTGGTCGGGGTGGGAGATCCCGACCCGGTCGAAGTTGCGCACCGGCGACATGCAGATCACCACGTCGGGCCGGACCCGGCGGATCTGCCGGGCGATGTCGCGCCGCAGGTCGAGCGACGCGGTGAGCTGCCCGTCGCGGAACCCGAGGAACGTGAGGTCGGTGACGCCGAGGACCGCGCCGGCGGCGGTCTGCTCGGCCCGGCGGATGCCCGGGATGTCGCGGCGCGGGACCGCCGGGTCGAAGCCGCCGGCGTCCCCGTCGGTCGCGATGCAGTACGCGACCTCGGCGCCGGCCTCGGTCAGCAGGGCCACGGTGCCGCCGGCGCCGAAGTCGACGTCGTCGGGGTGCGCCGTCACGACCAGCACGCGACGGATGTCGTCGAACGCGAGCACGGGGGCCTCCGGGACGTGACGGGTCGGGTCGCCGGCGTCGGACCGTACCGTCGCCGGGCCGTCCACCCCCCGCGCCGGCTCCGGACCTGCCACGATGCCCGACCGCCCGGTGCCCGGCACCGACGACCCCCACCAGGAGCCCCCGACGTGTCCGGCTACGACGCCATCCTCCTCGTCTCCTTCGGCGGCCCGGAGGCACCCGACGACGTCATCCCGTTCATGGAGAACGTCACCGCCGGCCGGGGCATCCCGCGGGAGCGACTCGAGGAGGTCAGCCAGCACTACCACCTGTTCGG
The DNA here is from genome assembly GCA_046566145.1 of Actinomycetes bacterium. Lineage (GTDB taxonomy): Bacteria > Actinomycetota > Nitriliruptoria > Nitriliruptorales > Nitriliruptoraceae > JBKHXF01. The sequence goes on along the minus strand of JBKHXF010000019.1, from coordinate 62,384 downwards.
CGGACGCTCCCCCATCAACGACCAGTGCCGGGCGCTCACGGCCGCGCTGGAGGCGGAGCTGACCGCCCGGGGGCACGACCTGCCCGTCTACTGGGGCAACCGCAACTGGCACCCGTTCCTCGCCGACACGCTCGCCGAGATGCGCGACGCCGGCGTCACCCGCGCGCTCGGGCTCGTGACCAGCGCCTACTCGTCGTACTCCGGGTGCCGGCAGTACCGCGAGGACGTCGAGGCGGCGCGCACCGAGGTCGGCGAGGGTGCCCCCGAGGTCGACAAGGTCCGCGTCTACTACAACCACCCGGGGTTCGTGGAGCCCAACGTCGAGCTGGTGGCCGCGGCGCTGGCCGAGCTCGACCACGACGTCCGCGACGAGGCCGTGGTCGTCTACACGACCCACTCGATCCCCCACACGATGTCGCGGCACTGCGACTACGAGGTCCAGACCTACGAGGCCTGCCGGCTCGTGACCGAGGGCCTCGCCGCGCGCGGCGTCACCAACCGCTGGGAGCTCGTCTACAACTCACGCTCGGGCCCGGAGTTCGTCCCGTGGCTCGAGCCCGACGTGAACGACCGGATGGAGCAGCTCGCCGAGGGCGGCGTCCCGGCGGTCGTGGTGGTCCCGATCGGCTTCGTGTCGGACCACATGGAGGTCGTCTACGACCTCGACGTCGAGGCGAAGGCGACCGCCGAGCGCCTCGACATCGGGTTCGCCCGGGCCGCCACCGTCGGGGTGCACCCGCGCTTCGTGGCCGGGCTCGTCGACCTGCTCGAGGAGCGGATCGCCGACGCACCCCGCCAGGCCCTCGGGGTCCGGGGACCGAAGTCCGACCTCTGCCCCCTCGACTGCTGCCTCTCCCCCGACCAGGAGCGTCGGCCCGCCATCTCCGACGCGCCGGCGCGCCAGCGTCCCGTCAGGGGGTGACCCTGATGGCGCCGGTGACGCCGTCCGACAGACCCGCGTCGTCGGTGACCACGACCGACCAGCCGAGCCACACCGGCCGAGCGCTCGCGTACGTGTGCGTCACCGTCGGGCTCGAGGTGGTCACCTCGGTGCCGTCCCCGAACCGGAAGGTGTAGGACACGACCGTGCCGTCCGGGTCGTGGGACGCCGACGCGTCGAAGGTGACGGCGACGCCGCTGCGGGCGTGCCGCGGGGCCGAGGCGGACGCCACCGGCGGGTCGGACGCCCGCAGGGTCGCCACCGCCGGCGCGGACACCAGGCCGTCGTCGTCCACGGCCACCACGGACGGGTGCCAGACGCCGGCGGCGTAGCTGTGCGCCAGCGTCGGCGACGCGGTGGTGGCGTCCACGGTGCCGTCCCCGTCGAGGTCCCAGCGCCACGCGACCACGGTGCCGTCGGCGTCGGTGGAGCCGGACGCGTCGAGGGTGGTGGTGAGCGGCGCGGCGCCCGACGCGGGCGAGGCGGTGAGGGTCGCGACGGGCGCGACGGCCCGCAGGGCCAGCGCCCGGCGGACCGCGCCGACGGCGTCGACCAGCCCGGCGCCGCAGTCGACGACCGGGCAGCCGGCGACGGGCCGGGCCGAGGAGCGGATGACGTCACGGACCTCGGCGGCGGTCAGCGACGGGTTCGCCTCGAGGACCAGCGCCGCGATGCCGGCGACGTGGGGGGCCGCCATCGAGGTGCCGACCTTGACCGTGTAGAACGGCACGTGCTGCGGGGCCAGCACGCGCGGCCGGGTCGGCTCGGTCAGGTCGAACGGCGTCTGGTTCGGGACGCCGACGACCCCGGTGGTCGCCATCGTCGAGGCGATGAACGTGCCGGGGGCGACGACGTCCGCGTGGTGGGCGGCCGTCCCGCGCGACGAGTAGTCGGCGGGGCGACCGAGCTTGTCCACGGCCCCGACCGACAGCACCCAGTCGGGGAACGCGTAGCGGTTGAAGGTGTCCCCGCCCTTGCCGCCGTTGCCGGCGGCGAAGACGACGACGATCCCCGCGTCGGCAGCGCGACGCGACGCGACGTTGAGGGGGTGGGCCGGGTCGTAGGTGATGCCCCCGTCGGCCCACGAGTTGTTGAGGACCCGGATGCCGTACCGGGCGTGGTTGGCGAGCAGCCAGTCGTATCCGGCGAGCGCGGTCAGCATCTCGACGCCGTCCGCGGCGCCGAGGCCCACCAGGGACGCGCCCGACGCGACCCCCCGGTGCAGCCCGTCGGAGCGGGTCCCGTCCCCGGCGGCGATGCCGGCGACGTGGGTGCCGTGCCCGGTCGTCGTGTCGGTGTTCGGCACGTCCTCGACGGTGAAGGTGAGGTCCCGGAAGACGTGCTGGTTGCCGAGCAGCTTGACGTTCTGGATCGTCTTGGTCGGGTACGCGAGGTCGGCGTGGGTCGCCTCGATCCCGGAGTCGAGGACCGCGATCGCGACACCGGCCCCGTCGAAGCCGAGCTCCGGCGAGGTCTGGACCTGCTCCGCCCCGACGACCGTCCGGGACTGCGCCAGCGTCGCCTCCAGCGGCGCGTTCCACCACAGCCCCGTCACGCCGGCCGTCGTGGCGGCGACGGACAGCTCGGCGGGCGTGCCGCGCAGCGCCACCGCGGGCAGGTGGCGGTACGGCACGGCGTCGAGGCCGGCGTGACGGAGCGTGGTGACGAGCGACGACGACGGGGCCGCGACCCCGGTGCTCGCGACGACCGTCAGCTCGTCGGTCGGGGAGGCCGCCGCCAGCGCCGCGACGAGGGCCGCGTCCATGGGGGCGCCGTCCGCCGGCGCGGACACGGCGGAGGCGGAGACGGGCGAGAGGAGCGCCGCCGCGGTCACGGCGGAGACGACCACGACGCTCCACGGTGTCCGCACGGCCGCTGCCTCTCGCCCATCCCCTCCGACCCGGTCGGGACGGCCGACCGTGGGTCCGAGTCTGCGACGGGCACCGGCCGCACGGCATGGGACACCTGTCCCGCCGACGGACCGTGACCGACCGGTCGCACCGCGTGACCCGAACGGTGGTCGGACGCAGGAGACGAGTCGGGCACGCCGACCGGGCGTCGGCCGCGAACACCCGGCACGCGTCGGGTGAGCGCCGGCACCGTCGCGCCGCCTCTCGCACACGCACCCCACGCCGGCCCGCCCCGCCCACGTCCGGACGCCCCGTGACCACGCCGCCCCCCCGCTCCTCGCCGGCCGACCGCCGGCCTGGCCCGGACGGTGGCCGTCACCCGTCCGTCCCCACGCTCCTCGTCCGGGTGCTCGGTCTGGTGCTCGGCCTCGGCGTGCTCCTCGCCGCGCCGGCGGCCGCGCACACCGACGTGGTGGCCACCGAGCCGGTCTCCGGTGCCACGACCCTCCCGCCCCCGGAGGTGCGCGTCGAGTTCTCCGGGTCGATCACCGCCGTCGAGGAGGGCATCCGCGTCACGGACGCCGCCGGCGGCACCGTGCCGGTGACGGTCCGGGTGGAGGGCACCGCGCTCCACGTGGACCTGCCCCGCCTCCCGTTCGGCGAGTACCTCGCCGCGTGGCGGGTCGTGGCTGCCGACGGCCACCCGATCACGGGCGAGGTCGCCTTCACCGTCCGCGGGCTGCTCGACCCGCCCGCCGGCGGTGCCAGCACGCCCGCGACGCCCCCCGCCGGCGCCACCGGCTCGCACACCACGCACGGCGCCATGGCTCCATCCGCACCCCTCGGCTCGGCCACACCCCTCGGCTCGGCCGCACCCCGGGGCACCGCCGGCCTCGCCCCGCTCCGCGCCGCGGACGACCTCGACCCGACCATCGTGCGGTGGCGCGCCGTCGGCACCGGGTTCACCGTCCTCGGCCTGCTCGTCCTCGCCGGCGCGGCCCTCGCCGGGCCCACGGCGGCCCGCGACGCCGGCGGCGTCGCCCGTCGGGTCGCCGTCCCCGCCGCCCTCCTCGCGCTGCTCGCCACGGTGGCCACCGCCCCGGCCGCCGCGGCCGTCCTCGTCGGCGCCGGCCCCGCCTCCGGCATGCGCGCCTCGTCCCTCGGGCTGCTGCTGACCACCCCCGCGGGCACGGCCGGCCTCGTCCGCGTCGGGCTGCTCTGCGCCCTCCTTGCGCTGCTCGCCGTCCGCGGCGACGCCGCCCGCCGGGCCCGACCCGCCGCCACCGTGCTCGCGGTCGGCGCCGCCCTCACCCTCGCCCTCTCGGGCCACTCCCGCACCGAGGGCCTGCTCGCCTCCGGCACGGACGCCGTGCACCTCCTCGCCGGGGCCGCCTGGCTCGGCGGGCTCGTCGTGCTCGCGGTCCGGCTCCGGGTCCTCGGCCGCGCCCGGCCCGTCGCCCTCGCCCAGGCGGTCGCCGGGTTCTCCCGCGTCGCCTCCGTGGCGGTCGGAGCCCTCGTCGTGTCCGGCGTCGCGCTGGGCCTGGCGATCGCCGGCCCGACGCTGTTCACCGACCCCCTCGCCGACCCCTACGGCCGGACGCTCGCCGCCAAGACCGCCGCCGCGCTCGGGGTCGTCGCGGTCGGCGCCTACAACCACCGCCGGCTCGTCCCCCGCGTCACCGCCGCGCTCGCCCCGACCCCGGCCGGCGGTGCCACCGACGTCCTCGCCGCGGCCGAGGTGGCCACCGGCGACGACGCCGTCGCCAGACCGGACGACACGGCCGGCGCGGTCCGCACCCTCGCCCGCACCGTCCTGCTCGAGCTGGTCGGGCTCGGTGTCGTCGTCGCCCTCACCTCGGTGCTGGTCGACCTCGCCCCCCGCTGACCCCGGCGCCCGCCGCGGCCGTGCAGGCCGAGAGGTCGCAGGTGGCGGGTAGCGTCGGGGGCATGGAGCTGCTGCTGATCCGCCACGCCCAGCCCGCCTGGGTCACCGACGGGGTCGCGTTCAACGACCCCGGCCTCACCGAGCTCGGCCACGCGCAGGCCGCCGCCCTCGCGACGCACCTCGCCGGCACCGAGATCGCGGAGCTGCACGTGTCGAGCGCCGTGCGGTCCCGCGAGACCGCCGCGCCCGTCGCCGAGCGGCTCGGCCTCGAGCCGGCCGTGCACGAGCCCCTGTTCGAGCTGCGCCTCCCGCCCGACCTCGACGGCTCGCCGGTCGACGCCGTGCGCGAACGCTTCGCGGGCATGCGCTGGCGGCCACGCGAGGAGTGGTGGGCCGGCCTGCCCGGCGGCGGAGAGCCCTTCGGCGACTTCCACGAGCGCGTCACCGGCCACGTCGAGGCGCTGCTGGCCGAGCGTGGCGCCGAGCGCGACCCGTCCGACCCCCAGCACGTCTGGCAGCTCGCCGACGCCGAGGACGTCCGTCGGTTCGCGTTCGTGACGCACGCCGGCACCACGTCGGTGATCGTGTCGCACCTGCTCGGCATCGACCCGACCCCGTGGGAGTGGGAGCGCTTCTCCTCCAACCACGCGGCCGTGTCGGTGCTGCGCACCACCCGGATCTCCAGCGGGTGGATCTGGTCGCTGCAGCACTTCTCCGACGTGTCGTTCCTCCCGCCGGAGATGGTCACCGACTAGGCACGCGGCCTGGGCGTCGACGTGGACTCACGGGACCAGGCGGTAGAAGCGCCAGAACCCGAAGTCCTCGATCGGCAGCACCTCGACGGCCGCGAACCCGGCCGCCGGCTGCATCCGTCAGGGTCGGCGCGGGCCACGAGCGCGGCCGGCGTCGCCGGACCGGAGACCTCAGCCCAGGGCACCGCCCGCGACGAGCTCGGCGACGGTGTCGGCGTCGAGGCCGAACCCGGCGAGCTCCGCCTCGGCGCCGGCGGACGTCGGCGGACTGGGCACGGTCGTCGGGGTGCCGGAGAAGCGCGGTGCCGGTGCCGGCTGCACGACGCCGTCGACCTCGACGAACGTGCCCCGCGCGACGAGGTGCGGGTGGGTGGGTGCCTCGTCCATCCGCAGGACCGGGGCGACGCACGCGTCGGTGCCCGCGAACACCTCCGCCCACTCGTCACGGGTCCGCTCGGCGAAGGTCGCCGAGAACCGGCTGCGCATCTCGACCCAGGTGCTGCGGTCGTACTGGCGCGCGACGTCGACGTCCTCGCCCAGGCCGAGCGTGGCCACGAGCTCCGCGAAGAACTGCGGCTCCAGCGCGCCGACCGCGACGTGGCCGCCGTCGCGCGTGCCGTACACGTCGTAGAACGGCGCGCCGGTGTCCAGGAGGTTCACGCCCGGGGTCGGGTCCCACACGCCGGCGGCGAGGAAGCCGTGCTGCATGGCCATGAGCAGGGCGGTGCCGTCGACCATCGCCGCGTCGACGACCTGGCCCTGCCCCGTGCGGCCGCGGGCCACGAGCGCCGCGAGGACCCCGGAGACCAGCAGCATCCCGCCGCCACCGAAGTCGCCCACGAGGTTCATCGGCGGGACGGGCGCCTCGGCGTGGCGGGCGCAGTGCGCGAGCGCGCCGGCGACCGCGATGTAGTCGATGTCGTGCCCGGCACGGTCCGCCAGCGGGCCGTCCTGGCCCCACCCGGTCATGCGCCCCACCACGAGGCCGGGGTTGCGGGCGAGCAGCACCTCGGGACCGAGCCCGAGCCGCTCCAGCACGCCCGGCCGGAACCCCTCCAGCAGCACGTCGGCCGACTCGACGATCGTGAGGACCGCCTCGGCCCCGTCGGGGTGCTTCAGGTCGACCGCCACGCGGCGGCGGCCCCGGTCGAGCGGGACCGCCACGCCGCCGGTCAGGTCGAGACCGCGGCCGCCGGCGCGCTCGACCCGCAGCACGTCGGCGCCCAGGTCGGCCAGCACCATCGCGGCGAACGGGGCCGGGCCGAGCCCGGCGAGCTCCACCACCTTCACGCCCTCGAGGGGTCCCGCCACGCGCCGCGTCCTCCCACATCGCCGTCCCGACTGAGCGGGCGACCCTAGCCGCGTGCGGGGTGGACCTCGTGCGGCAGCGGGAACCAGCGCAGCGCCTCGAAGTCGTCGCCCTCGACCTCGTCGTGGTGCACGCAGCCATCCGGCCGGCCGCCGGCGCGGACCCGTGCGAGGAGCTCGTCGGCCTCGTGGAGGTAGGTCGCGAGCGCGTCGGCGCCGGCGGTGCGCCGGCGGTGCGGCATGCGCGGTACGCCGCCGGCGGCGACCTCGTCGAAGGACCAGTCGTCCAGGGACAGGGGTGGCTCGGCGAGCCCGCCGCAGTGGCGCCAGAGCCCGGTCGCGACGTCGAGGTCGTACTCGCCGAGGAGCTCCCACCCGTGGCTGGCGACCCACTCGACGGCGTCGAGCAGGAACGCGAAGACCTGCTCGGAGATGAAGTAGTTGAAGTTGACCCGGACCCAGCCGGGCTTGATGCCCTCGCAGCCCCGGGTGATCTCGCGCTCGAAGGCGTGGGAGGTGTCGAGGTCGATCCCGAGCAGCCGGTGCCCGTAGGGACCGGCGCACGAGCACCCGCCCCGGGCCTGCACCCCGAACAGGTCGTTGAGCAGGGCGACGACCGCGTTGTGGTGCAGGTAGGGGGTGTGGCGCACGCCGTCGACCCGGGGCGCGGCGTTGCGCACGACGAACGAGACGATGGAGAGCCGCTCGGCGTCGTGGTTGCCGAGGACCTCGAGGTGCGGGTGCGCCGACCAGCGCGCCACCGCCCGGCGGATGAACGACTCCTCGCGGGCCCGGATCGTTTCGACCCCGACCGCCTCCTTGAGCCGGAACACGAGCCCGGCGCGGATCGAGCCGACGATGTCGGGCGTGCCCCCCTCCTCGCGGTGCTCCACGTCGTCGAGGTAGACGTGCTCGTCGGGGTTGACGTAGGCGACGGTCCCGCCCCCCGGCACCGCCGGGACCGAGTTGGTGAACAGCGCGCGTCGGGCCACCAGGACGCCGGGGGTGCCGGGCCCACCGATGAGCTTGTGCGGGGAGATGAACACCGCGTCCTTGTGGTCGAGCGCGTCGTCGGGGTGCGGCGGGTCGCTGACGCGCGGACCCATCTCGATGTCGACGTACGGCGCCGCGGCGGCGAAGTCCCAGAAGCTCAGCGCCCCGTGCCGGTGCAGCAGCACCGAGATGGAACGCGTGTCCGAGAGGATGCCGGTCACGTTGGATGCGGCCGAGAACGAGCCGATGCGCAGCGGCCGGTCGGCGTGCGCGACGAGCTGCCGCTCGAGCTCGGCGAGGTCGACGTGGCCGTCGGCGTCCTCGGGGATGGCGACGACGTCGCAGATGGTCTCGCGCCACGGCAGCTCGTTGGAGTGGTGCTCGAACGGGCCGATGAACACGACGGGACGCTGCTCGGCCGGGATGTGGTTGGTCAGGCCGTGCCGGGCGTCGAGGTCGGCGGGCACCCGCAGGTTGAGCACCTGCACGAGCCGGTCGATCGCGCCGGTCGACCCCGAGCCGCAGAACAGCACCACGTGCTCGTCGGGGTCGGCGCCGACGCAGCGACGGATGACCGCACGGGCGTCCTCCCGGAACCGGGTGGTCTGCAGCCCCGTGCCCGACGACTCCGTGTGGGTGTTGGCGTACAGCGGCAGGACGGTGTCGCGGATCGTGTCCTCGACGAACGACAGCGCCCGCCCGCTCGCGGTGTAGTCGGCGTAGGTGACGCGGCGGGGGCCGTAGGGGCCGACCACGACCTCGTCCTCGCCGATCACCGACCGCTGGATGGCCGAGACGAGCGCGTCGGGGCCGGGCACGGGGCCGGGCACGACACGCTCGTCGCGGACGGGGGTGGGCTCCTGGGGCACGTCGGACTCTCCCGCCCCGGCGGTGGTGCGGGGGATGCCGGGGTCCGACCGACGGTACCGGTCAGGGTCCGACGGTCATCGTGAACCAGCGCCAGTCGTTCGCTGCCTCCGACCACACGCCGACGTCGAAGGTCGAGTTGCGCGGGGCGTGGACGAAGGTGGCCGTCACCTCCCAGCGACCGTCGGCGTTCGCGGTGGTCGACACCCTGCCGCCCTCGAGGTACTCGCTCTTGACCTTCACCACCGAGCCGGGCGCCGCGGTGCCGTGGTAGACGTCGGAGGGTGGGTTCGCGTCGGACCGGCCGTGGGTGTTGCTCGCCGTGAACGCGACGGCGCTGCCCCGCTTCGTGGTGAGCTCGAAGCTGCGGTTGACGTCGGGCTGGTCCTTGAGCTTCGCCCAGACCGTCGTGCGGTGCTCGCCGTAGGGCGCGCCGGAGAGGGTGAGCGTGGCGACCCAGCGGCCGTCGGATCCGGCCGTGGTGACGGTGTGGCCCCAGTCGGAGAACACCTTCACGGCGGCGCCGGCGGGCGCGGTGCCGCGGTAGGTCATGGAGGGCGGGTCGCCCTCGGCGACGGACGCGTCCTGCGAGGCGGAGAAGGTCGTGGCGCCGGGCGTGGTACCGCCGTCCTTCGTGCCGGACCCCGTCTTCGAGCCCGTCTTCGAGCCGGTCTCCGAGCCGGGCTTCGGGGCGGGCTTCGGGGCCGCCACGGGCGGGGCGTAGGTCACCGTCACGGTGTCGCGCGCCTCGCCGGCGTCGGTCTCGGCCACCACGGTGATCGTGGTCGTGCCCTTCGCGAGCACCAGCACCAGGCGCCACCGGCCGTCGGCGTCGACGTCGGCCTCCCACGGCCCGACGTGGACGCGGGCACCCGGCGTCGCGGTCCCCTCCAGCGCGACCTCCTTCGAGCCCTGGGTCGAGCCGTCCGCGGGGGCGAGGATCGTGACCGACGGCGCACCGAGCGCGGGTGCGGCCCCGGCGTCGGCGGCCGGCTCCGACTCCGTCACCGGCGCCAGGGTCGGCTCGACGACGTCGGGCACGAGGCCCTCGGTCGCCTCGTCGGAGGGGCTGGCGGTGTCGCTCGGCGTCTCGACCACCTGCTCGGTGGGCTCGTCGGCGACGACCGGCTGGACCGGGTCGAACCACAGCCGCGGTGCCGCGACGGCGACCGACGCGACGAGCGACAGGGCCACGCCGACGCCGCCGGCGCGGGCGAGGTGGCCGCGGCGGGCACCACGGCGTCGGACCGACGCGAGCGAGGCCTCGGGATCGATCGGCCTCGGCGGCTGGTCAGCGGTGAGCAGCGTCAGCGGCGTGCGCTCGTGCATCGCGGCCCTCCCCTCGGTTGGTGTGGGCGTGGGTGTCGGTGTCGGTGGTGCCGGCGAGCTCGCGAAGACGGGCGAGCCCGCGGGACGTGTGGACCTTCACGGAGCCGACGCTGCAGCCCATGAGGGCGGCCACGTGCTCCTCGGCCAGGTCGGCGACGTGGCGCAGGACGACCGCCTCGCGCTGGCGCCGCGAGAGCTGGGCGAGCAGCGCGACGACGCGCTCGCCCTCCGCGGCGCCGGCGGCGCCGATCTGGTCCGGTGGGAGCGACATCCGCTCGGCGAGGACCTCGAGCTCGCGACCACGGGTGCGCCGGCGGACGGCGTCGAGGGCCAGGTTCGTGGCGGCCCGGTGGACCCAGGGCTCCGCCGTCCCGCTGCGCGTCAACCGCGACCAGCGGCGGTAGGCCCGGACGAACGCCTCCTGGGCGAGCTCCTCCGCGAGGGCCTGGTCCCGACACAGGCGCCACGCGCTGCGCACGACCCGGGGGTACGCGGACCGATAGGCGGCATCGAAGCTGCGGGTCTGCCCGCCGAGCTCGTCCCGTTCCACGCGCACCTCCGAACTGCTGCGGTGTTCCTTCGGCCCCTCCACGCACCAGCACGAACGGAACGTGCAACTCCGTTGACAGCGCGTGACCAGACGAGGCGGAACGCGCGCTGTGCGTGACGCCCGCCACGGTCCGCGCACGCCCGACCGGGGCCGACGTCCCCGTCAGGCCCGAGCGGGGAGGTGGGCGCGCAGCCAGGCGACCAGGCCGGCCAGGTCGGCCTTCGCCACGGTGTCGATGTCGGCCGCTCGGACGCGCTGCTCGAGTGCGGGGTCGAGGAACGCCGAGAAGACCACGATCGGGAGGTCGGGTCGCTCCTCGCGGAGCGCCACGGCGACGTCCGCACCCGCGCGGTGCGGCATCCGGTGGTCGAGGATGCACAGGTCCGGGCGCTCGGCCCGCCCCACCTGCAACGCCTGCTCCCCGTCCTCGGCCTCGAGCACCGCCACGTCGAAGATGCGCAGCTGGAGTCGGACCAGCATCCGGATGTCGGGCTCGTCGTCCGCGACGAGCACGCGGTGCGTCACGTGGGCTCCGCTCGCTGTGCCGAGGGGTCCCCGACGGCGGCGTCGACTCTAACCGACCTCGTCGGGGTGGCCCGCCGCCAGCTCGAACGCGCGGCGCCCGCTCACCACGGTGCGCGTTCGTGCGCTCACCGAACGTAACCGGCCACCAGCGTCACCATAAGGGGAGGTGAAGCGCTTGGACCGGTGACGACCCCACGAACGGACCCGAACCATGATCGCCTGCGAGCTCGAGGACCTCTTCGACGAGACCTGCCCGGTCTGCTCCGACCTCAACCAGCGCCAGCTCGACGCGTGGCAGCAGCGCCTCGCGACCTCGGTGGCCGTCGGCCCCGAGCCGCTGGTCCTGCAGGTCTGACCCATCCCGGCGCCCGCCTCGCGCGGGGGTGCTCGCGGACCCGCTCGCTAGGGTCTCCGCGCCCCCACCGGCGAACGAGGCGGAGCCGATCGTGAGCGACCTCTACGCGGGCTTCGAGAGCCTGCGCATCGAGCACCCCGACGACGACGTCGTGCGGATCGTGATGCAGGCCCCTGGCCGGCTCAACGCCGTCGGCCACGCGGGCCACCGCGAGCTCGCCGAGGTCTGGAACGTCGTCGACCGTGACCCCGACTGCCGGGTCGCCATCATCACCGGCGCCGACGGGGTGTTCTCCTCCGGGGGCGACCTCGACCTCGTGCTCGACATGGCGAACGACTTCGAGGTCCGTTCGCGCGTGCTGCGCGAGGCGAGGGATCTGGTCCACAACGTCCTCGAATGCTCCAAGCCGGTCGTCTCGGCGATGACCGGGCCAGCCGTCGGCGCCGGGCTCGTCGCCGGCCTGCTCGCCGACGTCTCCATCGCCGGCCGAACCGCCCGGATCATCGACGGGCACACCAAGCTCGGCGTCGCCGCCGGCGACCACGCCGCCATCGTGTGGCCGCTGCTGTGCGGCATGGCCAAGGCGAAGTACCACCTGCTCACCTGCGAGCCGCTGTCGGGCGAGGAGGCCGAGCGCATCGGGCTCGTCAGCCTCTGCGTGGACGACGACGCGGTCCAGGACCGAGCCCTGGAGGTCGCGCGACGGCTCGCGGCGGGCAGCCAGTCGGCCATCCGGTGGACCAAGCACACCCTCAACCACTGGCTCCGGCTCGCCGGGCCCACGTTCGACGCCTCCCTGGCCTACGAGTTCCTGGGCTTCTCCGGCCCGGACGTGCACGAGGGCGTCGCCGCGATCCGCGAACGCCGGCGGCCGGAGTTCCGCGGGCCCGCCTCCGAGGACCCGCCGGGCCGCGCCGGCGGCTGAGGGTCCACCGGTCGGGCGTCCGTCGACGGCTACGTTCCTCGCCCGCGCCGCCCGCCCCGTCGGCGCCCGCACCGTCACCGCAGCGAGGCCACCGTGGCACGCACGCCCGTCGAGCACGCGCAGGACCAGCAGGAGCCGTGGCTCCCCGCCCGGACCGGCGGTGGGCGCCGCCGCGGCGGCCGCACGGTCGCGCTCGTCCTCGTGCTGCTGCTGCTCGCCCCGGTGCTGTTCGGCGTGCTCGTCGCGTTGCGGGCGTCCGGCTCGATCGAACGCGTCGAGGTCGCCGGGCTCGCACCGTACGCCGGCGGGCAGATGAACGTGCTCGTCGTCGGGTCCGACTCCCGCGAGGAGATGACGGACGAGCAGCGTCGCGAGCTGACCCTCGGCGGTTTCGACGGCGACCGCACCGACACCATCTTCGTGCTGTCCGTCCGCGGCGGCGCCGCCGCGATGCTGGCCTTCCCCCGCGACCTGTGGGTCACGCGGTGCGACGGGACCGAGCAGCGGATCAACACGGCCGTGCAGGTCGACGGGATGGCGTGCCTCGCCGAGACCGTGACCGCCACCTCCGGCATCCCCATCCACCACACGATGGTCGTCAGCTTCCTCGGCTTCGTGGACATCGTCGACGCCGTCGACGGCGTCGAGCTCTGCCTCGACGCGCCCATCGCCGACCGCGACGCCGGCATCGACCTGCCCGCCGGCTGCCAGGTGCTCGGCGGCAAGGACGCCCTCGGCTACGTCCGCGTGCGGAAGATCGACAACGACCTGAAGCGCATCGAGCGCCAGCAGCAGTTCCTCAAGGCCCTCGCCGGCGAGCTCACCGAGCCGTCGACGCTCACGTCGCCGACGCGGCTGTGGAGGGTCTCCGGGCAGGTCGGGGGCGCGCTGACCGCCGACGACGGGCTCGGACCCATCGACCTCGGGCGCCTCGGCTGGGGGATGCGCGGCATCGCGTCGGGCCGCGTCGCGACCTTCACCGTGCCGGCCTCGCCGGCGAACATCGGGGGCGCGGAGGTGCTGCTCGCCGATGAGGTGCGCGCCGAGCCGCTGTTCGCGTCGTTCCGCGACGGCTCGGTCTTCGCGTCGATCGTGGCCCCCTCGGAGCAGGCCGAGGTCGCCCCCGAGGACGTCCGGGTGCGGGTCCGCAACGGGGCCCGCGTGGAGGGCGCCGCGGCGACGGCGCGCGACGCGCTCACGGCACGCGGCTACGTCGTGCTCGACATCGCCAACGCCCCGGAGCAGCCCACGACCACCGTCGCCTACCCCGCCGACCAGCGCGCTGAGGCCGAGCTGGTCGCCCGCGAGGTCGAGAGCTCCATCGGGGTGGCCCCCCAGCTGGTCGAGGAGGCCGGCCTCGACGCCGTCGTGCTCACGCTCGGCGCGGACCTGCGGGACCGCTGAACGTGCGCGTGCTGGCCGTCTGCCTCGGCGACATCCGCCGCTCCCCCACGGCGGAGGCCGCCATCCGCGAGGCGGACGGGGCGTGACCCGCCGGCGGGTGGTGCTCGCCTCGGCGTCACCTCGTCGCGCCGCCCTCCTGGCCACCCTCGGGGTGCAGGCGCTGGTCGCCGTGGCCGAGGTCGACGAGTCCCCGCGACCCGGGGAGTCCCCGGGCGCGCTCGTCCGGCGCCTCGCCGACGCGAAGGCCCGCGCCGTCGCCGCGTCCCACCCGGGCGCGGTCGTGCTCGGCGGCGACACCGAGGTCGTCGCGCCCGACGGGCGCACGCTCGGCAAGCCCGTCGACCGCGACGACGCGCGCCGGATCCTCGCGGTGCTCGCCGGCAGCGCCGTGCGCATCACGTCCGGTGTCGCCGTCGCGCTGCCCGACGGCCGCGTCCTCGGCGGGCGGGCGGACGCCGTCGCGCACGTCGACCCGCTCGACGCGGCCACGCTCGACGCCTACCTCGCGACGGGCGAGGCGGACGACGCCGCCGGCGCGCTCGCGATCCAGGGTGCCGGTGCCGCGCTGGTCTCCCGCGTGGTCGGGTGCTGGCCGGCGGTCGTGGGGCTGCCCACGTGCATGGCCGGCGACCTGCTCGCTGCCGCCGGCGTGGCGGTGCACCCCCGCGCGTGCGACCACGGGCCGCGACGGACCACGGGGGCGGGGGGCGGGTCTCAGGCCGTGCCGGCGACCCGCTCGGCGACCGAGGCGCAGGTGCGGCAGAGCTCGAGCCCGTCGGCGAGCCGCAGCGCGCCGGAGGCGCCGCACAGCACGTAGTCGTACGCGACGTCGCCGTCACGCAGGGCCATGGCCTTCGCGTTCGCCCCGTTCGACGAGCGGAACAGGTGCGCCCGCGTCCCGGCACCCAGCTGCACCTCGAGCATCGGGGCCGGACGGAGCGGAGCGGCGGAGCGGGCCACGGGGTTCCCCATTCGGGTCGCGGACACGGTGACCACGGACCAGTGTGGGGGTCCGGACGACCACCGCCACGACGAACGGACAGGGCGGGTCAGGGCGGCGGGGGCGGCCCGGTGAGCAGCCGCGCGGCGACCAGCAACGCTCCCAGCGCGACGAGGGCGCCGCCGACGACGGCGAACCGGTGCCGGTCACGGCTCGTGTCGACGCGCGCCGGCAGGTCGCGTCGGATGTCGTCTCGCAGCTCCACGACGGCGGGGGTGCCCGACCGCGCGCCAGCACCGGGCGACGCGGCGGCCACCGGGCCCGCGAGGAGGACGAGCGGCACGAGGGTGGCGACGAGGGCGCGGCGCGCGGGGCTGGGCACGGCGGTGGTCCCGGTCGGGTGGGCGGCGCCGACGGTTCGGAGCCCCGCGGCGCCCGTACGCTCCCGCCGTGCTCGAGCCCCGCGACCTGACCGACCTGACCCCCGACCACCCGCTGCTCGCGGAGGTGGCGCGGGTCAACCGTGCGGCCGTCCCGGCGGTCAACGACCTGTCCGTCGACGAGCTCGCCCACCTCGTCGGGATGAGCCGGCTCGCCCGCGCGATCGTGGCCGTCGACGCGCCGGACCCGACGGTCGCCGCGCTCGTCCTCGCGCTGCCGTCGGGGTGCGGGTACCGCAGCGAGAACTACGCCTGGTTCGAGCGGGCCGAGACCCAGCCCTACCTCTACGTCGACCGGGTCGTCGTGGCCGACGCGCACCGTCGGCTCGGCCTGGGCGCGCGTCTCTACGACGAGGTCGTGGCGGCCGCGCGGGCGTCCGGGGCGGCGGCGGTGTGCGCCGAGGTGAACGTGCGGCCCCGCAACGAGGCGTCCCTGCGGTTCCACGAGGCCCGCGGGTTCGTCCCGGTCGGCGAGCAGGACACCGGCGGGGGCGAGAAGCGGGTCCGGCTGCTGCGCCTCGGCCTCCCCGGCTGAGGGCCGGGGCGCGACCGGCCACGAACCTCCGCCCCGAGGCCACCGAACCGGACACGGCGCCGTCGCGAGCGGACGACCCGGCGCCAGCCGACCGCCGGCGCGTCGCGCCATCGCCTCACCCAGGAGCACCCCGTGTCCGCAACCCTCATGCGCACCGCCACGGACGACGCGCTCGAACGGCGCGGCACCGAGGAGATGACGCCGACCTACCGGCGCCTCCACCGCGGCTTCGTGCTGTTCAACACCGTCGCGCCGCTCGTCGGCCTCGTGTGGGCGATCGTCGGGCTGTGGGGCTGGGGCGTCACCGCCCTCGACCTCGGCCTGCTGGTGGGGCTGCACGTGCTCACCACCCTCGGCATCACCGTCGGCTTCCACCGCCTGTTCACGCACCGCGGCTTCCGGGCCGCGCCGTCCGTGCGGGGCACCCTCGCCGTGCTCGGGACCATGGCGATGCAGGGCCCGGTGCTGAAGTGGTGCGCCGAGCACCGCCGACACCACGCGTACTCCGACACGGCCGGCGACCCCCACTCCCCCCACCTCGACCCCGACGGCGGGGCGTGGGCCACCGTGAAGGGCCTGTGGTGGGCGCACGTGGGCTGGCTCTTCGCGCCCATCACCACCAAGCCCGAGGAGTGGACGCCCGACCTGCTCGAGGACCCGATCGTGGTCCGCGTCAGCAACCTCTACGTCCCGATCGTCGGGCTGTCGCTGGCCCTGCCCGCCGCGATCGGCTGGGCCGTGACCGGCACCGCCGGCGGTGCGCTGCGCGCGTTCGTGTGGGGCGGGCTGGTGCGCATCTTCGTGCAGCTGCACACGACCTGGTCGATCAACTCGATCTGCCACGTCTTCGGCGACGAGGTCTACGACTCCCACGACGAGGCGCGCAACGTCTGGTGGCTGTCGCTGCTGTCGATGGGCGAGTCGTGGCACAACAACCACCACGCCTTCCCGGCCTCAGCGCGGCACGGCCTCGACCGCGGCCAGGTCGACGTCTCCGCGTGGGTCATCGAGCGCCTCGAGGGCCTCGGCCTCGTGCGCGACATCAAGCTCCCCTCCCCGACGCAGCGCGAGCGCCGGCGGCTGCAGCCCGCCGAGGCCGTCGCGACACCGGACGACGCCACCGCCTGACGCCGCGCCGGCTCAGTCCGGCAGCAGCGACACCGGCAGGTGCAGGACCCCGCGGGGCGCGAGCCCGGCGGGGTCCCGTCCGTCGAGCGGGAGCCCGTCGAGACCGGTGGCGGCGAGCACCGGCTCGAGGGCGGTGCGTCCGACACGTCCGACGCCGGCGAGCCACGCGAGCGTCGCGGGGACGCCGGCCAGGGCGCCGAGCCGCCGGCGCAGCCGGGCCGCCGCGTCCTGCGGGGCCCCGTCGACGACCGCGACCCGCGGGTCGGGGTCGAGCCCGGCGAGCTCCGCCGCCAGCGCGACCGCGCGGGTCAGCCCGCCGAGCTCGTCGACGAGCCCGCGGGCGTGCGCGTCGGCGCCGGTCCACACCCGGCCGCGGGCCACGGCGTCGACCTCCGCCTCGGTCATCCCGCGGCCCTCCGCGACCCGGCCGGTGAAGTCGGCGTAGACGTGGTCGAGGAGCGCGTCGAAGCGGGCCTGCTCGCCGGGCGACAGGTCGAGCTCCGGGGCGGTGATGCCGGCGTGCTCGCCCTCGCGCAGGTGCACCCAGCGGACCCCGAGGCGCTCCCACGCGCCGGCGGTGACGAGCTTGCCGGCGACCACCCCGATCGAGCCGGTGATCGTGCCGGGCTGCGCGACGATGCGGTCCGCGCCGGCGGCCATGTAGTACCCGCCGGACGCGGCGACCTCGCCCATCGACACCACGACGGGCGTGCCGGCGGCGCGGCAGCGCACCACCGCCCGGTGGATGCTGGCCGACGCGACGGCCGAGCCCCCGCGCGAGTCGACCCGCACGACCACGGCGGCCACGTGCTCGTCACGCTCGGCCGCCCGCAGCGCGTCGACGACGTCGTCGGCGCCCATGGTGGTCCCGCCCCCGAGCGTCGGGGTCGAGCGGCCCCGCGCCACGGTCCCGGTCGCCACGACGAGGCCCACCACCCGTCGCCGGGACCGCGGACCGCGCCGGCGGCCGCGTGGCGCGCCGGGCGGGCGCCGGGACGTGCGCCGGCGGTAGGCGTCGGCGGGAACGAGCACCGGCCCCTCCCCGTCGCCGGTGAGCTCGTCGAGGACCTCGTCGCGCCACGCGACCCGGTCGACCAGCCCCAGCGCGAGCGCCTCGTCCACGGTGTGCGGGCCGGTGTCGACGGCGGCGCGCACGTCCGCCTCGTCGAGCCCCCGTCCCGCGGCGATCGCCTCGACGACCTGCCGGGCCCGGTCGGCGAGGAGCCGGCCGGTGGCCTCGCGGTGCGGCTCGGTGAGGTCCGCGTCGGTCACGACCGACGCCGCCTGCTTGTACTCGTGCCGGGTGCCGACGCGCGGGACCAGCCCGAGCCGGTCGACGAGCTCGCGGGCGAACGGCAGGCGCGCCACGAGCCCGGTCAGCGCGACCTCGGCGCCGGGCTGGACCACGACCTCGTCGCACGCGGCCGCGAGGGTGGTGAGCAGCGTCCCCCCGCCGAACTCGCCGAGGGTGTCGGCGACCGCGACGGTGCGCACACCGCCGGCGCGGGCCTCCGCGAGCGCGTCCGCGAGCTCCTGCACGGTGGCGAGGCCGGGCTGGCCGCCGAGGCGGACCACGACCGCACGCACCCGGTCGTCCGCGGCGGCCCGGCGCAGCGTGGTCACGACGTCGCGCAGCAGGGGCGGCCCGCCGGCGCCGACGAGCCGCTGCAGCGGCGGACCGTCGTGGGCCTCCACGGGCGGGGTGGTGAGGTCGAGGTCGAGGACGAGCTCGTCGGGCAGCCGACGGGCCAGCGTCCGGGCGACGCCCACCGCGACCGCGGCGACGCCGGCGGTCGCCGCGAGGCCGGGCGGGGACGCGAGCACACGGACCACGAGCGCCAGCCCCACCAGGGCCGCCAGGACCAGGGCGGACAGGGCGACGCGCCGGGCGGCAGCGCGCCGGCGGTCGACGGCCTCCCAGCGCCGGTCCGTCACACGCCCGACAGCTCGGCGAGGAGGGCCTCCTCCTCGAGCACCAGCTCGACGATGCGCCACGGGTCCGGCACGAGCTCGCGGTCGGCGGTGACGCCGACGTCCATCGCGTCCTCGTGGCTCATCACGGTGATGTTGCAGCCCAGCCCGTCGATGATGGCCGAGATCGGGAAGAAGTGGCGCACGCGGGCGCCGGCGACGTAGAGCGGGATCGGCGGCCCCGGGACGTTCGAGATGACCAGGTTGAACGGCAGGCGGAGCCGATCGGCCCAGCGCAGGCGGGCAGCGACGCGGGCGGCGCGGGCGGCGACCGCCGGCGGGGCGAACTGGGTGATGTCGGAGAGCAGGTCGGCGGGCACCGCGTCGTGGTCCTTGGCGACCCGCATCTTCTCGCTCACCGCCTGCAGCCGGGCCAGCGGGTCGTCGAGGTGCGTGGGCACGACCCCGACCATCGCGGTGACCCGGTTGCCGAGGGCGCCGGACTCGTCGGCCGAGCGCACGGAGATCGGGATCATGGCCTGCAGCGGCCGGTCGGGCAGCGCGTCCTGCTCGAGCAGGTAGCGCCGCAGCGCCCCGGCACACAACGCCATCACGACGTCGTTGACGGTGGTGCCCTGCGCCGACTTGATGGCCTTGACCCGGGTGAGCGACATCGAGCCGTAGGCGACCCGTCGGTGCGGGGAGATCGGGGCGTTGAACGGGGTCGGCGGGGCCTGGAGGCTCGGACCGCCGATGACCCCGCCGTCACCCTGCCCGACCCGCCGGCGCACCGGGTCCGGCAGCGCCATCTCCGCGAGGCCGGAGAGCCCGGGCAGCATCCGCGCGGTGCGCACCGCGGTCCGGGTGAGGCGGCGCGGGGCGCGGACCAGGCCGCGGGCACCACGCGCCAGCATGGCGACCTGCCCGGGCTCGCGGTCCGCCGCGAGCGGTGGGCCGAAGCTGCGGTCCGGGTCGGGCTCCGGGGTCAGGTCGAGCAGCACGGCGGCGAGCTCGGCACCGGAGACACCGTCGATCGCCGCGTGGTGCATCTTGGTGAACAGGGCCACGTCGCCGCCCTCGAGGCCCTCGATGACGTACATCTCCCACAGCGGCCGGCTGCGGTCGAGCGGGCGGGCGTGCAGGCGGGCGACGACCTCGGCGAGCTGCTGCGCGGTGCCCGGCGCGGGCACCGCGGAGTGGCGGACGTGGAACTCGAGGTCGAAGTCGGGGTCGACCAGCCAGTACGGGTGGTCGAGCCCGAGCGGGACCTCGACGAGCTTCTCGCGGAACGGGGCGATGCTGCGCACGCGCGACCCGACCAGCTCGACGATGCGGTCGTACCCGAAGCCGTCGGGGGCGGAGGAGCCGTCGAGGACGACGAGCGACGAGACGTGCAGCGGCGACGAGGGTGACTCGAGGTTCAGGAACGAGGCGTCGAGCCCGGACATCTGTCGCACGTGCGTCTCCCTCGCGTGGCGCGGCGACGGACGGGTGCCGGCGCCGGCGGCCGACCCTACCCGTCGCCCCGCCGCTCGACGCCGACGGGCAGGCCGTCGCCGCCCAGCACCGGCCGGGGGCGCTCCTGGTCGTCGGTCTCCCCGTCGGCACCCTCGTCGGGGCCGGCGTCGTCGCCGGCGGCCTCGACGCCGTCACCGAGGAACACCAGTCCCTCGAGCGCGTCGAGGCCCCCGTCGCCGGCGCGCACCTCGGCCACGGGCTCCTGCGCCGGCGGCGTCCGCGTCACGACGGGGCCGCGCGGCTCGACGACCGGTGCCTCCCCCGGCGAGGCGACGGGGGACGGCGCTCCGGACGACGCGCCGGGGCCGGGGACCGGAGCCCCCGGAACCGAGGCGGCGGAAGTGGGATCGGACGGAACCGCCTCGTCGACGGACGCGGGTGCGTCGGGCGCCGGTGCGGTCGCGACCGGCACGGGGGCGGCGGGGTCCGGGGCCCCACCACCGGCCCCGCCCGGGAGCAGCACGGACACGCCGACCACGAGGGCGGCAGCCGACCCGGCCGCGAGCCCGACCACGTGCTCGCCGCCGGCCTGCCGCACCCGCAGGCGCGCCACCAGCGCGGCGACGGGAGCGGCGAGGCCACGGACGTCGAGGCTCTGGCGCAGCCGCGTGCGGGCACGGTGCAGCAGGACACGGGCGCTGCCCTCGGTCACCCCGAGACGGGCCGCGACCTCACCGACCGAGGCGCCGTGACCGTCGCGCAGCCACAGCGCCACGCGGTCCCGCTCCCCGAGGCGGGAGAGGTGCTCGTGCAGGCGCCGGGCCTCGTCCGACGCGAGCGCCACGTCGGCCGGCGTCGGCCCGTCGCACGCGAGTCCGGCCGCCGGCGCGGCCTCGGGCCGGGCGTGGCGACGCTCGCGGTGGACGTCGACGCAGACGCTGGCCGCGATGGCGCGGACCCACGGCCCGAAGCGCGACGGGTCGCGCAGGTCGTCGAGCCGGGAGAGCGCCCGGACGAACGCCTCCTGGACGGCGTCGTCGACGGCCGGGTCGCCACCGAGCCGCCGGTGGCACACGGCCTCGACCCCGGCACGGTGCCGGGCGAGGAGCTCGACCCACGCCTCGTCCCGGCGGGCCGGGTCGTCCGCCGATCGCAGGGTCGTCACGAGCGCGACGTCGACGGCGTCACCCGGGCGAGGGGTCGGACCGCCGGCCGCGGAGGGGCCGTGCTGTCGCCGCACCGGTCAGGGACGCGGGTCGTAGACGAGCACGCAGAGGTAGTCGGGGTCCACGGCCTTCACCCGGACGCACGCGCCGGCGGGGAAGGGACCCTCGACGTCGGCGGGCGGCGGCGGGACGAACGCGACGGTGCTGCCGGCGGCGGCGGCGAGCAGGGCGAGGGTGGTGACGGTGCGGCGGCGCACGTGGTGCTCCTGGTTCGGCCGACGAGGTCGTCGGGGGCGGTCCCGCACCGGCAACGCTCGGTGCAGGTTCGGGTCACTCTCCGAGCACGGGCCCGGGGCGAGTGCGCGTTGGCCGTTCGACACGCGCGTGGCCCGCGCGCACTAGTCCGACGATGCTAACGCCGGGCGGCCCGGTCCGTCATCAGGGCACGGCACCCCTCCCCCGGACCACCGAGAGCCCCCATGTCGCCCTCCCCCACCTCGCCGACCCCGACCTCCCGGGCCCCCGCCCGCGGCCGCACGGCGCGAGCACGGCTCGCTGCCGTCGGGATCGCCGCAGGCGCCCTGCTGGCACCGTCCGCGCTCGGCAGCGCCGCCGCGGCGGCCGACACCGTCGGCCCGTGGGCCGACGCGGCCGACGCGACGATCCGTCCCGGCGCCCAGACCGTGACCGCCGGCGCCGGCCAGTGCACCGCGAGCTTCGTGTTCGAGGGCACCCGCACGGTCGGCGGGCAGCAGGTCCGTGACCTCTACCTCGGCCAGTCGGCCCACTGCGCGGGCACCGGCGCCGCGACCTCGACCGACGGGTGCCGGGCCGGGAGCCTGCCGCTCGGCACCCGGGTGGACGTCCAGGGCGCGACCCGGCCGGCGACGCTCGTCTACTCGTCGTGGCTGACCATGCAGGCCGTGGGGGAGACCGACCGCGGCGCCTGCGCCGCGAACGACTTCGCGCTGGTCCGCCTCGACCCGGCCGACCACGGTCGCGTGAACCCGACCGTGCGCACCTGGGGTGGCCCGACCGGGCTCGCCAGCGTCGCGGCCGGCGACCAGGTCTACACCTGGGGCAACTCCTCGCTCCGCCTGGGCCTCACCGCGACGAGCCCGAAGACCGGCCTCGTGCTGTCGACCTCCAACGGGGGCTGGACGGCGAACGTCTACACCGTCTCCCCCGGCGTCCCGGGTGACTCCGGCAGCGCCTTCCTCGGCCCCGACGGCGCGGCCACCGGCTCGCTGTCCACGCTCGCGCTGGCTCCGCTGGCCGGCTCCAACGGCGTGACCGACCTGCCGCGTGCGCTCGCGTACGTGGCGCGGCACACGACGCTCGACGTCGACCTCGCGCTCGGCACCGAGCCGTTCACGCCGCTCCCCTGACCCCTCCACCGAACACCCGAACCGACACAGGAGCACAGCACCGTGCGACGCACCCTGACCCTGACCGCCGCGGCCCTCGCCGCCCTCGCCACCACCGCGCTGCCGGCCTCCGCGGCCGGACAGGCCTGCTACGACGTGCAGGTCGTGGTCAACGGCTCCGCCGTCGTCTCCGAGGCGGGCTGCCAGCAGCTGCCCTGAGACACGGACCAGCCGTCCGGCCGTGGTGACGACCAACCACGACGGCCGGACCCGACGGGCGCCGGGGTCCTCCGGCGCCCGTCGCTCGTGCGCCCGTCCCCTACCCTGCCGAGGTCACCCCGACCTCGACACGTAGAAGGCCACGCCGGGTGCCCCTCGCCGACGACCGCCTGACCGCCGAGACCGTCGACCTGCTCCAGGTCCTCATCCGCAACCGGTGCGTCAACGACGGCACCCCCACGTCGGGGCACGAGGCCCGCAGCGCCGACACGCTGGCCGCCTACCTCGAGCCGACCGGGGTCGACCTCGAGACGTTCGAGCCCCTGCCCGGCCGCCGCTCGCTCGTGGCACGTCTCGAGGGGACCGACCCGACCGCCCCGACGGTGCTGCTCATGGGCCACACCGACGTGGTGCCCGCGAACGCGGACGCCTGGCGCCACGACCCGTTCGGCGGGGAGCTCCTCGACGGCGAGGTCTGGGGGCGCGGCGCGATCGACATGCTGAACCTGACGGCCTCGATGGCCGTCGCCCTCCGGTCGCTCGCCACCGACCCGACGTTCCGGCCGCGGGGGACGCTCGTCTACCTCGCGGTCGCGGACGAGGAGGCGGGCGGGACCCTCGGCGCCGAGTGGCTCACCACCAACGCGTGGGACGCCGTCGCCTGCGACGTCGTGCTCACCGAGTCGGGCGGGCTGCTGACCCACACGCCGGCGGGCCCGAAGGTCGTCATCAACGCGGCGGAGAAGGGCATCGCCTGGCGGCGAATCACGGTGCGGGGCACCCCCGGCCACGGCTCGCGCCCCTTCGGCGCGGACAACGCGATCGTCAAGGCGGCGGAGGTCGTGCGCCGGCTCGCCGCCCACCGACCGGCGAGCACCGTCACCGGGTTCTGGGACGCGTACGTGCGCTCGATGGCCCTGCCACCCGAGCGGGAGGCCGAGCTGCTCGACCCGCGTCGCGTCCTCGACGGCATCGAGCGGCTCCCCGACCCCAACGTGCGGGCCTACTGCCACGCGCTGACCCACACGACCTTCAGCCCCAACATCGTGCGCGGCGGGACGAAGACCAACATCATCCCGGACGAGGTCGTGATCGAGGTCGACATCCGCACGCTGCCGGGGGTGACCGGCGCCGACGTGGACGCGGAGCTCGCCCACGTCCTCGGCGACCTCGCGGACCACGTGACCTGGGAGCCGGCGATCACCGAGCGCGGCGGCACGGGCTCCCCGACCGACACCCCGGTCTGGCACGAGCTCGCCCGGCTCGCGCGCGAGGCCCACCCCGAGGCCGAGGTGCTGCCCGCGATGGTCGTCGGTGGGACCGACGCGGCGTTCTTCCGCGAGCGTGGCGTGCCCGCCTACGGCGCGGGGTTGTTCTCCGCCCGGGCGTCGCTCGAGGAGTTCTCCGCCAGGTTCCACGGCCACGACGAGCGCGTCGACGTCGAGTCGCTCGGCCTCTCGACGGCGATGTGGGCCGAGCTCGCCAGGCGGACCCTCTGAGCCCGCCCGGGGGCGCCGACGGGGTGGGCGGTCCCCGCACGCCGGGGCCGGACGGGTGACACCGCGCACCGCCTCGCGCGTTGGTGACGTCGACGTCACCGCCGTGAGGGGAACCGTTGGTCGTCGACCGCACCCACCGCCGCACCGCCCGCCGCCTCCTCGCGCTCGGGGCCGTCCTCGCGACGGCGCTCGCCGCTGCACCCGCCCCGGCCCCCGCCACCCCGGGTCCGGCGCCGGCGGCGGTCACGACCTCGGCCGAGCCGGCGTGGGCGTCCGCGTCGACCGCCACGATCCGGCCGGGGGTGCAGGTGGTGACGGCCGGCCAGCAGTGCACCGCCAACTTCGTGTTCCACGACGTCGGACGGGACAGCCAGGGCCGCGAGTTCACGCGTGAGGTGCTGCTCGGGATGGCCGCCCACTGCGCGGGGACCGGCGGGAGCACCGCGACCGACGGCTGCACGACCGGCTCGCGGGGGCTCGGCACCCCGGTCCAGATCGACGGGGCCAGCCGGAACGGGACGCTGTTCTACTCGGCGTGGCTGAGCATGCAGGCCCGCAGGGAGAGCAACCCCGACGCGTGCGCCAACAACGATCTCGCCCTCGTGCGCGTCGACCCGGCCGACTGGAGCCGCGTCAACCCGTCGATGCCCTTCTGGGGTGGCCCCACGGGCCTGCGGACCACCACGACGAGCCTCGGCACCGACGTCTTCTCCTACGGCAACTCCGGCCTGCGCCTGGGCCTCGCGGCGCTCAGCCCGAAGCAGGGCACGTCGCTCGGCACGCAGGGCGGGGGGTGGACCCACGTCGTCTACACGGCGACCCCCGGGATCCCGGGCGACTCGGGCTCCGGCTCGCTCGACGCGAACGGACGCGCCTTCGGCGTCACCTCGGTGATCTACCTCGCCCCGTTCACCGCGGCGAACGGCCTGACCGACCTCAACCGGGCGCTCTCCTACGCCCGCACCGCCACCGGGCGGGACCTGCGCCTCGTGCGCGGCACCGAGCCCTTCCGGCCGCTGCTGCCGTGACGGCCGCAGCCCCGGTCGCCCGACCGGGCCCGCCGGCTCAGCGACCCGCGAGCCGCGCGGCGATCCGCTGACCGAGGGAGAGCAGGGCGGCCTCGTCCTGCTCCCAGGTGCCGTGCAGCAGCACGCAGCCCAGTTCCCGCTCGCCGAGGGCCGCGAACGCCGCCTCGACGCGGGCCTCGTCCTCGCCGGACACGACCAGCGCCCGTGCCTCCACACCGCTGGCCAGCGCGTCGAGGTCGTCGAGCCGGTGCGTGGCCGCGACCCTGGCCCCGTCGGCGCGCAGCACCTCGTCGAGCAGCGAGCGACGGGCGTCGTCGAGCTCCAGCACGACGGCGGGTCCGAGACCGACCGGCAGCGGCACCGCCTCGACGAGACGCAGCGCGCGGGTGCCGTCGGCGGTGACGAGCACCGCCGGGACGTCGAGCGCGTCGGTGCCGGGCAGCGTCAGGTGGAACCGTGTCCCCTCCCCCAGCCGGCTGTCCACCCAGATGCGCCCGCCGTGCGCCTCGACGATGCCGCGGGCGATGGCGAGCCCGAGGCCGGAGCCGAGCCGCTCGCGCGCACCCGCGGCGTCCACCTGCTCGAAGCGGGCGAAGACCGAGGCGAGGCGCTCCTGGGGGATGCCCACGCCCTCGTCGGCGACGTCGACCTGGACCCCGGCGCTGCTGGGGCTCGCGGCGACCGTGATGGTGCCGCCGACGTCGGAGAACTTGACGGCGTTGGCGAGGAGGTTGACCAGCACCTGCTCGATCCGGTCGGCGTCGACGAGGACCTCGTGCTCGCCCACCTCGGTCCGCAGCTCGAGCCCGGCGTCCTCGACCAGGACCCGCACCGAGGCGACCGCGCGGTCGACGACCTCCCCCAGCCGGTGGGGGGCCCGCACGACGCGGACGTGGCCGTGCTCCCAGCGCTCCACGTCGACCAGGTCGGTGACGAGCCGGACGAGCCGCTCGGCGTTGGCCGACGCGAGGTGCAGCAGCTCGTCGGCGCGGTCGGGGAGCTCGCCGGCGACCCCGGCCTCCAGCAGCGACAGCGACCCCTTGATCGAGGTGAGGGGGGTGCGCATCTCGTGGGACACGGTGGAGAGGATCGCGCGGCGGTGCTGCTCGGCCTCGAGCCGCGGGGTGGCGTCGACGAGCGTGACGACCGCCCCGACGGTGCGACCGTCCTCGACGATCGGGGAGGCGAGGAGGTCGACCGGCAGCATCGACCCGTCGGCGCGCACGAAGCGGTCACCGGCGACCTGCCGCGGGCGACCGTCGGCCAGCGTCTGGCGGACGGGGCACTCCTCCCACGGGTGCGGGGTGCCGTCCGCGTGGGAGCCATGTGCGAGGTCGTGCAGCCGCTGGCCGAGCAGGTCCCCGCGCCCCCACCCGAGGAGCTCCGACACGGCCGGGTTCACCTCCACGACGCGCCCGTCGGCGTCCACGCCGACGACGCCCTCCACCAGCGACGCGAGCAGGCGTGCTCGGTCCTCCGAGAGCCGGGCGACGTGGGCCCGCTCCTCCTCCACCCGCTCGACCATCCCGGCGAGATGCGCCCGCGCGAGCTCGGCCTCGACCCAGCCAGCGAGGTCGTCGAGCCGGGCGAGGTCGTCGGCGCCGAGCTCACGCGGTGTGGTGTCGATGAGGCAGAGGGTCCCCACGACGTGGCGGGTCAGCGGGTCGCGCAGGACGTGGCCCGCGTAGAAGACCGCGTGCGGCGGACCCGTCACGGCCGGGTTGTCGGCGAACCTCGGGTCGACCCGGGCGTCGGGCGTGACGATGGTCCGACCCGCCCCGACCGCGTGGGCGCACATCGAGTCGCCGCGGTCGAGGCTCGAGCCCTGCTCGAGTCCGACGCACGACAGCATCCACTGCCGGCCCTCGTCGATGAGCGACACGTAGGCGATGGGCACGTCGAAGGCCGCCCGCGCGATGCGGGTGATCCGGTCGAAACGCTCGTCCGCCGGCTGGTCGAGCAGCCCGAGGGCGCGCACGGCCGCGACCCGCACCTCGTCGTCGAGCGGGATCTCGGGCTGCACGTGGGCTCCTCCGGAAGGCGGACCGTCAGCCCTCGCGGACCTCGGGACCGACGACGTCACGGACCAGGGCGACGACCTCGCCCGGCTCGGCGTGGCGGCCGAGCGCCTTCTTGGAGAACACGAGCCGGTCGTCCACCCGGACCTCGAAGGCCCCGCCAGAGGACGGCACCAGCTCGACGCCCGTGAGCACGTTGGCCCACCCCTGCAGCAGCTCGTCCGTCAGACCGACGGCTCTCGGGATGTAGTTTCAGGGGACGCAGAACTCGATGGAGATGCGGTGTCGAGGGTCCAGCACGACGGCCTCCTGGGGTGTCCGGCGGCAGCCCGGTGGGTGCGGCCACGTGCGCGTGACGCTACCGCAGTCCACCGTTCCGGTAGCGTCGGTGGACCCCGTCGACGGTCGGAGCCGCCGTGGTCGCCCGCATCCTGCGCATCGCCCTGTACGCCGCCGCGATCTACGCCGCCGTCTGGGTGGTCGACGGCCTCGAGTTCGACGGGACGTGGATCACGCTGGCGGTGCTGGCGCTCGTGATGGCGCTCGTCAACGCCGTGGTCAAGCCGGTCGTGAAGCTCCTGGCGCTGCCGGTGGTGCTGCTCACGCTCGGACTGTTCCTGCTGGTCGTCAACGCGGCCATGCTGGCGCTGGTGGTGTTCGTGTCCGGCCAGCTCGACCTCGGCCTCACCTCCACGGGCTTCGGGGCGACGTTCCTCGGCGCGGTGGTCGTCTCCGTGGTCGTCTGGCTCGGCGAGCTGCTCGTCAAGGACTGAGCGTCGGCCGAGGGCTGAGCAGCGCGAGCGGGACGCTGACGCCGGGCGCGTGCACGGTCGCGATCCGGCGACCGGGCTGCACGGCGTCCCGCACCGGCCCGCAGCGTGACCCCAGCGCCGCGACGGTCGCCTCGAGGTCCGGCGCCACCAGCGCGAGCCCCCACAGGTGGGTCCCCGGCGTGTCCGTCGGCCCGACGACC
Organism: Actinomycetes bacterium; assembly: GCA_046566145.1. GTDB lineage: Bacteria > Actinomycetota > Nitriliruptoria > Nitriliruptorales > Nitriliruptoraceae > JBKHXF01. Next base: position 34,019 of record JBKHXF010000019.1, on the reverse strand, counting down.
TCGAGGGCGCAGGTCGTCAGCAGCGCGAACGACCAGGTCCCGGAGCCACCGCGCAGCCCCTCCACCCGCCGGCGCTCGGGCACCCCGGCCGCGTCGAGCGCCGCCACGGTCGCGTCGACGTCGTCGGTGCGGACGACGACGTGGTCGACCGCGGTGACCCCGTTCGCGTGCGCCGGCGGGGCGGACGCGGTGGTGCCCGGGGGGCGACCCACCGGCAGCGTCGCGACCTCCTCCACGACCCCGGTGGGGGTCTCGATCCACCAACCGCTCAGGCCACCGGCACCGACCCGACCCTCGAGGTGCAGGTCGACACCGCCGACGTGGCAGGTCCCGTCGTGGACCGTGAACCCGAGCGCCGCCCATGCCGCCGGGTCGTCCGCGATGGTCAGGGCGCGCAGCACGGGACGCGAGCTCGGTGCGGTGGTCACGGCCGTGGTCCCCTGTCGACGCGCCCATCGTAGGCTCGCCGCCCGCACCCCCGTCCGACCAGGCCGCCGATGTCCACGCCACTCGTCCCCGCCCCCGCCCTGCGGGCCGATCCCGCGACGACGCGGAGCCACCACCGGGTGCTGCACCAGGCGGACGCGCGACACTGGACGTCCGCCGTGGCCGCCGGCGCCGGGCGTGCGCGCGCCTCGCTGCGCGCGGTGCCCGACGCCGAGCTCGACGCCCTCGCGGCGCGTGGCGTCGACTGGCTGTACCTGCTCGGCGTGTGGCGGACCGGGCCGGCGGGGCGGGTCGCGGCCCGGGTCGACCCGGGGCTGCGGCGCGCCTACCGCCAGGCGCTGCCCGACCTCACCGAGGACGACGTCGTGGGCTCGCCGTTCGCGGTCGCCGGGATGGAGGTCCACCCCGACCTCGGCGGCGACGCGGCGCTGGCCGACCTGCGCCGACGGCTGCACGACCGCGGCGTCGGCCTCGTCGTGGACCTCGTGCCGAACCACGTGGCGCTCGACCACCCCTGGGTGACCGAGCGCCCGGATCTGGTGCGCACCGGCACGCGCGCCGACGCCCGGCGCGAGCCGGGCGGGTGGGTCCGCCGCGGGGCGCACGTGGTCGCGCACGGCCGCGACCCCGCCCTGCCCCCCTGGCGCGACACCGCGCAGCTCGACCTCGCCGCCGAGGGCTACCCGCCGGCGCTGGTCGGCATGTTCGACGCCGCCGCGGAGCGTGCCGACGGCGTCCGGATCGACATGGCCATGCTGCTGCTGCCGGAGGTGGTGCGCCGGACCTGGGGCGAGGCGGACCCCGCGCCGGTGTGGCCGGCGGTCCTCGACGAGGTCCGCCGGCGCCACCCCGACCTGCTCACCATCGCCGAGGTCTACTGGGACCTCGAGGCCCGGCTGCTCGACGAGGGGGTGGACCTCGCCTACGACAAGCCGCTGCGCGACGCGCTGCTCCGCGGCGACGCCGCCGGCGTGCGCCAGCGGCTGCTGCTGCCGCCGGCGCTGCAGGAGCGCCTCGTGCGGTTCGTGGAGAACCACGACGAGGTCCGCGTCGCGGCCGCCGTCCCCGCCGAGCGGCTCGCCGCGGTCACGACGGTCGCCCTGCTCTCCCCCGGGCTCGCGTTCGTGCAGCGCGGGCAGCGGGAGGGTGCGCGGGTGCGCACGCCCGTCCAGCTCCGCCGCGCCCCCACCGAGCCGGTCGACGAGGCGGTCGTCGCGCTCCACGACGCCCTCGCCGGCGCGACCCGGCACGTTGCGGTCCGCGACGGGGTGTTCGCGCTCCTCGACCACGACGGCCCGACGGGACTGCTCGTGTGGACGTGGCGGCACGCCGGCGCGGTCGTGCTCGTCGCGGTCGCCCTCGACGGGCCGGGGCGAGGGAGCGTGCGCCTCCCCGCGCCGGCGGCCCCCGAGACCCGGTCGCTCGTGTCCACCGGCGACGGCACGCTCGAGGTCTCGGGCACCGAGGTGCGCGTGGACCTCGCCGCCGGCGCGGTCCGCGTGGTCGCGCTCGACGTCCCCGACCTCGATCGTCCCGACCCCGATCGCCCCGCCTGAGCCGAGGAGGCCACCGTGCGGTTCCTGGAGGGCCACGCGCCCGCCCACGACCTGACCTACGACGACGTCTTCCTCGTCCCGTCCCGCTCCGACGTGACCAGCCGGCTCGACGTCGACCTGTCGACCACGGACGGATCCGGCACCACCGTGCCGGTCGTGGCCGCCAACATGACCGCCGTGTCGGGTCGCCGCATGGCGGAGACCCTCGCCCGGCGCGGCGCGCTCGCGGTCATCCCGCAGGACATCCCCACCGACGTCGTCGCCGAGGTCACGGCGTGGGTGAAGGCGCGCCACCCGGTCTTCGAGACACCGATCACGCTCACGCCGACCGACACGGTGGCCGACGCCCTCGCGCTGCTGCCCAAGCGCGCCCACGGAGCCGCGATCGTCCTCGATCCCGACGGAGCCCCGGTGGGGGTCGTCACGCCCGCCGACCTCGACGACGTCGACCGCTTCACCCAGGTCGGGCGCGTCATGTCCCGGGAGGTCTCGACCCTGCCGGACACGGTCGACCCGCACGCCGCGTTCGACCTGCTGCACGACGCGAACCGACGTCTCGCGCCGGTCGTCGACGCCGACGGGCGGCTGGTCGGGCTCGTGACCCGGCGCGGGGCGCTGCGCTCGGCGCTGTACGCGCCGGCGGTCGACGCCGCGGGGCGGCTCCGCGTCGGCGCCGCGGTCGGCATCAGCGGCGACACGCCCGAGCGGGCCCGCGAGCTGCTCGCCGCCGGCGTGGACGTGCTGGTGGTCGACACGGCACACGGGCACCAGGACCGGATGCTCGACACCGTCGCCGCCGTCCGCGCGCTCGGCCCGAGCGTGCCGGTGGTCGCGGGCAACGTCGTGACGCGCACCGGCACCGAGGAGCTCGTCGCCGCCGGCGCGGACATCGTGAAGGTGGGCGTCGGACCCGGGGCGATGTGCACGACCCGCATGATGACCGGCGTCGGGCGTCCCCAGCTCTCGGCCGTGCTCGAGTGCGTGGAGGCGGCCAGGGCGGTCGGCGCGCACGTGTGGGCCGACGGCGGGATCCGTCACCCGCGCGACGTCGCGCTGGCGCTCGCCGCCGGCGCGTCGAACGTGATGGTCGGGTCGTGGTTCGCCGGCACCCACGAGTCGCCGGGCGACCTCGAGCACGATGCAGACGGGCGTCCCTACAAGATCAGCTTCGGCATGGCGTCCGCACGGGCGGTCCGGCTGCGCACGGCCGAGGAGGACGCGTTCGAGCGGGCGCGCAAGGGGCTGTTCGAGGAGGGGATCTCCTCGGCGCGGATGCACCTCGACCCCGAGGCGTCGGGCGTCGAGGACCTGCTCGACCGCATCGTGGCGGGGGTGCGCTCGACGTGCACCTACGCGGGGGCCCGCACGCTGGCCGAGCTCGCCGAGCGGGCGGTCGTCGGCGTCCAGACGCGCTCTGGCTTCACCGAGGGGATGCCGCTCCCGAGGGGGTGGTGAGCCGCACCGTCGCGCGAGGAGGGGCGCCCCGCGGGCGGCCCCTCCTCGCCCCGCGTGACGGCGGGGCTCAGCCGGCCGAGGGAAGCGGGAACAGCGCGTCGATGCGCTCGACGACGTCGTCGTCGAGGCGCTCGAGGACGTCGAGGGCCGCCATGTTCTCGTGGACCTGTTCGACGCTCGACGCGCCGGTGATGACCGTGGAGACGTCGGGGTTGCGGGCGCACCACGCGATGGACAGCTGCGCGAGCGAGCAGTCGAGCTCGTCGGCGATGCCCTTCAGCTCACGCACCTTCGCGTTCGCGTCGGCGTCGGTCAGGCGGTCCTTCAGCCAGTCCATGACCGTCGCGCGCGAGCCCTCCGGCACGCCGTCGAGGTACTTGCCGGTCAGCAGGCCGGAGGCCAGAGGCGACCAGATGGTGGTCCCGAGGCCGATGTCCTCGTAGAGCCGGGCGTACTCCCGCTCGACCCGCTCGCGCCAGAACAGGTTGTACTGGGGCTGCTCCATGAGCGGCTTGTGCAGGTGCTCGCGCTCGGCGACGTGGTAGGCGGCGCGGATCTCGTCGGCCGACCACTCGGAGGTGCCCCAGTAGAGGGCCTTGCCGGAGGAGACGAGGTCGCTCATCGCCCAGACGGTCTCCTCGATGGGGGTGTCCGGGTCGGGCCGGTGGCAGAAGATCAGGTCCACGAAGTCCTGCTGCAGCCGCTCGAGCGAGCGGTCGATGGCGTCGTGCAGGTACTTGCGGTTGAGGGTGTTCTTCGAGTTGATGCCCTCCTGCTGCCCCTCGCCCTCGTGGATGCCCCAGAAGAACTTCGTGGACACGACCACGTCGCGGCGGTCCCAGCCGAGCTTGGCGAGCGCCTCGCCCATGATCCGCTCCGACTCGCCACCGGCGTAGACCTCGGCGTTGTCGAAGAAGTTGACGCCGTGCTCCCAGGCCGCCTCCATGCAGCGGACCGCGAGGTCGGTGTCGAGCTGGTTCTTGAAGGTCACCCAGGACCCGAAGGACAGCACGCTGACCTTCAGACCCGAGCGACCCAGGCGGCGGTACTGCATCTCTGCCATGACGGTGCGGCTCCTGGTGCGGGAGGGTGGAGGGGTCGTTGCGGTTCGAACCGTCACGCTACTCCGCCACGGGTGGGCGTGTCGGACGGCGGCGTGGTCGGACGGTCGGGCCGACCGGGCGCTCGACGGGGGACTGCCTCGCCCGGGCGGCGGGGTGAGCCGCTGAGGCGCAGGCGCACACCTGCGGGAAGGGGTCCGCGCACCCCCGGCGTTGCGAACGTCCGGGGGTGCGCTCGCTCCCGCGCACCACCCGACCGTGCCGGACGTGGAGGCCGTGTGACGACCGACGAACCAGCCCCGGGCCGCCGCGAGCGGCGGCGTGACCGCGACGAGGCCCGCATCTCCTACCGCCGCATCGCGGGGCTGTTCCGCGGCCACCGCGGACGGGTCGGCCTCGTCGTCGCGCTCGTGCTGCTCGTCGCGGGCCTCGGGGTCGTCAACCCGCTGCTGATCCGGACGCTGTTCGACGACGCGCTGTTCGTCGAGGGCGGGCCCGAGGTCCGGCAGGCCGCCACGATCCTCGCGCTGATGGTCGCCATCCCCGTCGTGAGCGGGCTGCTGGAGGTGTGGCGCACCTACGTCGCCACCGACGTCGGGCAGGACGTCATGCGCGACCTGCGCGACGACCTCTACGCGCACCTGCGCTCCCTGCCGCTGTCGTTCTTCACCTCCACCCGGACCGGCGAGATCCAGTCGCGGCTCACCAACGACATCACGGGCGTGCAGGGCGTGGTGACCAACACCGCGTCGACCGTGCTGTCGAGCGTCGTGACGGTCCTGTCGTCGCTCGTCGCGATGCTGCTGCTCTCGGTGCCGCTGACCATCGTGACGCTGGCGATCGTCCCGGTGTTCCTCGTGCTGGCCCGCCGGGTCGGCGAGCGCCGGCGGCGGATCGCGAAGGACGCGCAGGAGACCACCGCGCAGATGACCGCCCTCACCGAGGAGACCCTGTCGGTCTCGGGCGTGATGCTCAGCAAGGTCTTCAACCGCTCCGCCGACGAGACCCAGCGCTTCCGTGAGGCGTCCGAGGTCCTGGCCCGCACCGCGACCCAGCGCGAGATGATCGGCACGGTCTTCTTCGCGATCGTGCGGACCTTCTTCAGCCTGTCCCCCGTCATCGTCTACGCGGCGGCGCTGTGGGTGCTGGCCCGTGGCGGCGCCGGCGGCGCGCTCGGCGGGGTCGAGCTGACGGCCGGCACCGTGGTCGCGTTCACGACGCTGCAGAGCCGGGTGTTCTTCCCGATGGTGCAGCTGTTCCAGGTCGGCGTGGAGCTCCGCACGTCGCTGGCGATGTTCGACCGGATCTTCGCCTACCTCGACGTCGAGCCGGACATCGTCGACGCGCCCGACGCGCACGCACTGCCCCGCACCGAGGTCCGCGGTGAGGTCACGTTCGAGGAGGTGTCGTTCACCTACCCGCCCCGGACCGACGACGAGGTCCCCGTCCCCGCCCTCGACGGGGTGTCCCTGGTCGCGCGGCCGGGCGAGCTGCACGCCTTCGTCGGCCCGTCGGGTGCCGGCAAGACCACGCTCGTGTCGCTCGTGCCGCGCCTGTACGACGTGACCGCCGGCGCGGTGCGAATCGACGGCCACGACGTGCGCGACCTCACGCTCGCGTCGCTCACCGACGTCGTCGGGTACGTCACGCAGGACTCCACGCTGTTCCACGCGAGCATCGCCGAGAACCTGCGTTACGGCCACCCCGAGGCGACCGACGAGCAGCTCGAGGCGGCCACCCGCGCGGCCGCGCTGCACGACTGGATCCTCACCCTGCCGGACGGCTACGACACGATCGTCGGCGAGCGCGGCACCCGGCTCTCGGGAGGGCAGCGCCAGCGGCTCTCCATCGCGCGCGTGATCCTGTCCGACCCGCGGGTGCTCATCCTCGACGAGGCCACCTCGGCGCTCGACACCGAGTCCGAGCGGATGATCCAGACGGCGCTGGAGCCCCTGATGGCGGGCCGCACGACGCTCGCCATCGCGCACCGGCTGTCGACCATCCTCGAGGCCGACGTCATCCACGTGGTCGAGGGCGGCCGGATCGTGCAGTCCGGCAGCCACGCCGACCTGGTCGCGGTCCCCGGCCGCTACCGGACGCTGTACGAGCAGCAGTTCGGCGGTGGCGCGATCGAGGCGCGCTGCGCCGACGGGATGGTCCTGTCCGACGGCCAGCGCATCGCGAGCTGACCGCTCACTGGTAGCTGACGAACACCGGGGCGGGGTCGAGCGTCACGGTGTCGGCGACCGACCTGGTCGGCAGGTCCTCGTCGAGGAAGTTCTTCCACCCGAACAGCGCGCCGGCGGGCGCCGGGCTGGTCGTGAGGACCCGCCAGGTGTCGAGCTTCGCGGGCTGGCTGCCCTGCCCGTCCATCTGCACGACCGTGACGAGCTCGGGCGGTGTGACCAGCCGCTCCCGGTCAGGCAGCATCCGCAGCTGGAACTGGTGCAGCAGCAGCAGCTTCTGCGGCAGCGCCTCCTCGCGCACGAGCGCGGCGAGCCAGTCGGCCGTGGCCTGGACCTCCTCGACCCCGACCTGCCCGACCTGGCGCAGGTGGACCTGGTCGGGTCGCAGGCGCCACTCCGGGTCGAGCGCCAGCCCGACGTGGGGCTCGCGCAGCAGCTCCGCGTACTCCTGGGCCTGCGTCACGAAGTCGGTGCGGCCGGGCTGGAGGTCGAGCACGACGTACACGCCGGCCTCGCCGGCGGCGTCGACCCACGGGCGCAGGACCTCGAGCGGCACCCGTCGGGAGTAGTCGCCGGTCGGCTCGGGTGCGCTCGACGCGACGGTGGTGATGATCTCGAAGGTCGGCAGCACGGCGGGGCCGTCCGGGTCGGCCGCCTCGAACTCGGCGGCCAGCGCCCGGACCCGCTCGATCGACGCGGCGACGTCCTGCTCGCCGAGCAGGCCCAACGCGCCCGTGCCCGGCGTGCCGTACAGCGCGACCAGTCGTCGGCCCGGCAGCAGCAGCTGCCCGCCGCCCGGGAGCTCGAGCCCCCGACGGACCGTGGCGAGGCGCGCGTCGAGCAGGGCCGGGTCCGGCGCGCCGGCGGTGGTCCCGAGCACCACGGCCGGCGCGTCGGGCGGCAGCGCGGCGGGGGTGCCGGCACCGGCGGTGAGCGTCGCGCGCAGCGCCGGGTCGGCACGCGGGTCGACGGCGTCGGTGGCGGTCACGAGCCAGCCGCCGGCGCGTGCGGTGACCACGGCGAGCAGCGCGCCGTCGTCGTCCGGGTCGACGAGCGCCACGCCCGCCGGCGGCACGGCGGCGGCGGTGTCGGGCGCGGCCGCGTCGGCGGCGTCGAGCAGGTCGGCGATCGGGTCGAGGTCGGGTCGCGCCGGCACCACGCCCTCGGCGAGCAGCCCGCCCGGCTCGAGCTGCGCGAGCGCCGGCGGCTGGTCGGTCACCGGCGAGCGCGGCGCGTCGGACGTGTCGAGCGCGCGGACGTCGGCCTCGCGCCACCCTCGCGGCAGCGAGGCCGGGTCGACGTCGCCGACGACGACGACCACCTCGACACCGGCGAGGTCCGGCAGGCCGTCGCCGTGGGGCACGACCACCGCCGGCGCGGCCGCCGGGGACGCCGCGCCCGTCGACGACGTGGCAGGGGCGGCCGGGAGCACGGGGGCGCGCAGGCGGAGCCCGAGCCAGGCCCCCACCCGGACCGCGACGCCGTCGTCCGCCGGGACGACCACCACCACCGGGACCTCGCCGAGCAGGGCCCGGGCCGCCGCGGCGGCCGGCTCGTCCGCGACGACGGCCGTCCCCGTGCCCGGGTCCGCCGGCGGCGCCGGCGCCCAGCGGCCCGCCGGGGTGGCCGGCGGGGCCGGCGGGCGTGCCGTCGGCGAGGGGGACGCCGCCGGCGCGGGGGCCGCCGTGGGGGGCGCCGCGTCCCCGCTCCCCGGGCGCGCTGCCCGGTCGACCGCGGTGCACGACCCGACCGCCAGCAGCAGGACGACGAGGACCACGACCCCCCGGACCGCCGGGCGCCCCGACGGCGCGGCCGGCCCGTCGGCGGGGGTCGGTCCGTCGGGACGGGCGGGTTCGTCGGGGTGGGGCGGGGTCGCCGTCACGGCTGCCTGGGCGTCGAAGGGCACGGGAGGGGCACGCACGGTACGACACCGGGCGTCGTAGAGTCGCGCCCGCCCCCACCACCCGGAGCCGGACCGTGGACCTCTCCCCCGTCGCGCAGCGCGTCCTCGGCAGCCTCGTCGAGAAGTCGCTGGCCACGCCGCAGCAGTACCCGCTGACGGTCAACTCGTTGGTCGCCGCCTGCAACCAGCGCTCCGCCCGCGAGCCCGTGATGGACCTGACCGACGGGCAGGTCGAGGCCGGCCTCGCGGAGCTGCGCGCGGTGTCGTTGGTGCGGACGGTCACGGGTGGCCGGTCGCTCAAGCACGAGCACCGGGTCGCGACGACCCTCGAGCTCGCACCTCCGGCCCAGGCGGTGCTCGCGGTGCTGCTGCTGCGCGGCCCGCAGACGCTGGGCGAGCTGCGGACCCGAACGGAGCGGATGCACCCGTTCGCCGAGCTCGAGGAGGTCGCCGCCGTCCTCGAGGAGCTCGCTGCCGCCGGGCACGTCGAGGTCGTGCCCCGCGGACCGGGCCAGAAGGAGGACCGGCACGCGCACCGCCTCGGCCCCGCGCCGACCGCCGGCGCGACCGCCGGCGCCGGTGCGACGGACGAGGACACCGCGCTCGACGAGCTCCGCGCGGAGCTCGCGGCACGGGTCGCCGAGGTCGGCGAGCTCGCCGCACGCGTCGCGGCCCTCACGGCCGAGGTCGAGCGGCTGCGCGAGCGCACCGAGTGACCCCGCCGCCCGAGCCCGGTGGCACGCCCGCCGGCGGCGGATGGACGCTGCTGGGCAACGACGACGGGGTCGACTCCCCCGCCCTGGTCCCGTTCGCCCGCGCGCTCGCGGCACGTGGCGAGGTCCGCGTGGTCGTGCCCGACCGTGAGCGGTCCTGGATCGGCAAGGCGATCACGCGGGTCGGCACCGTGACCGTCGCGACGGCGGAGGTCGACGGGCTCACCGTCACCACCTGCAGCGGCACGCCCGCCGACGCGGTCCAGCTCGGTGTCCACGCGCTGTGGCCCGACGGGCCGCCGGCGCTGGTCGTGGCCGGCATCAACCTCGGCTACAACCACGGCTCCTCGTTCGTCGCCTCGAGCGGCACCCTCGGCGCCGCGATCGAGGGCCACCTCGCCGGCATCCCGTCGATCGCGTTCTCCTGCGGCGTGCGGGAGGACTTCGCCGGGTGGCGCCGGTCGCTGCTGGCCGACGACCACGCCGAGGGCTGGGCCCGGCTGGCGACCCGCTGCGTGGGGCTCGTCGACGTCATCCTCGAGGCCGGGCTGCACGACCACGCCGACGTCGTCAGCGTGAACCTGCCGTTCGACGCGGACGAGGACACACCGGTCCGCGTGACCACGGTCGCGGAGACCGGCTACGACGGGCTGTTCACCGCGGTGGGCGAGGGCGGGTTCGTCCACGACCTGCGGGGTGGGGTGCGCGTCACCGCCGATCCACGCTCCGACGTGGCCGCTGCCGACGACGGGGCCATCAGCATCACCGCGCTGCGCCTGCCCCGGGCCGTCGAGCTCCCGAGCGACGTCCGGGCCCGCGTGGAGCGGGCCTGACCTAGGCTCGGACCCGACGGCGACCCACGACGGAGAGGACGGCCGTGCTGCTCGACGGCGCCTGCGTGCTCGTGACCGGCGCGAACGGGTTCGTGGGGGCCCGGGTCGCGCACCGCCTCGCCGGCTCCGGCGCCCGCGTCCACGCGCTGGTGCGCCGGCGCGGCACGTCGCAGCTGCTGGACGCGCCCGGCATCACCGAGGTCGAGGGCGACGTCACCGACCACGGGACCTGCCTCGGCGTCGCCGCCGGCGTGCAGGCGGTCGTGCACTGCGCGGCGACCGCGGGCGACGACCTCGCCGAGGTGCGCCGCGTCAACGTCGGGGCCACCCGCGCGATCCTCGACGCGGCCCGGGCCGCCGAGGTCCTGCGCTTCGTCCACGTCTCCACCGCGGCCGTGTACGACCGGGGGGACCACCTGCTCATCGACGAGTCGGTTCCGCGCGTCACCGAGGGCGACCCGTACCCGCTGACCAAGGCGGAGGCGGAGCGGGAGGTCGAGACGGCGGCGTTCGCCGGACTCGCCACCACGATCCTGCGCCCCCCCGCGGTGCTGGGCTGGGCCCCCACCTCCACCTGGGGGCAGCGCATCCCGGAGCGGATCCGCGACGGGGACCTTCCCCCCACCCGTGCCGCCGGGGACACCTTCGCGTTCGTGCACGTCGACGACCTCGCGGACGCCGTCCGCGTCGCCCTCGAGCAGGACGCGGCGGTCGGCGGCACGTACGACGTGGTGGGAGGCTGCGCCACCTGGGGGGAGTACGTCGACGAGGTCCGGTCGTGGTTCCCGGCCGCACCCGACCCGATCGACCGGGACCTCGCCCCGACCTGGACCGGGCTCATCCGCGGGGACCGGCTCGCCGAGGAGCTCGGGTTCCGACCGCGGCGGGACTTCGCCGTGGGCATGGCGGAGGCCGCTGACCACTGGGTGGCCGACCGGGCAGGCGGCGACCACTAGGCTCGACAGGCACGTCACCCGCCACCGCGTGACCCGGAGGTCGACCGTGGAGCCCGTCTACCGCAGCGTGGTCGGCCTGTGCGTCGCGACGTTCCGGGCCCAGGGGTGGGACGTCCGGGTGCAGGGCACCGAGCACGTGCCCACCGCCGGCGCGGGCGTCATCGCCAGCAACCACATCAGCTACCTCGACTTCGTGTTCGCCGGGTACGGCGTGCTGCAGGCGCCGGGCAGGCGGCTGGTCCGGTGGGCCGCCAAGAAGGAGACCTTCGACCACCCCGTCTCGGGGCCGCTGATGCGCGCCATGCGACACATCCCGGTGGACCGCGGCGGTCGGGCGTCGGAGGCGATCGAGCACGCGACCGGGCTCCTGCGCGACGGCGAGCTCGTGGGGATGTTCCCCGAGTCGACGATCAGCCGCTCCTTCGTCCCGCTGCCCGGCAAGACCGGCACGGTCCGGATGGCGCAGGCAGCCGGAGCCCCGATCGTCCCCTGCGCGCTGTGGGGCTCACAGCGGCTGTTCACCAAGGGGCGCCCGCGCCGGCTCGGCCAGCGGGACCTCGTCATCACGGTGCGCTTCGGCGAACCGCTCGAGGTGGCCCCCGGGGACGACCCGGAGACCGCGACCCGCGAGCTGATGTCCCGCATCGGCGCCATGGTCGACACGGCCCAACGGACCCACCCGCAGCGTCCCACCGAGGACGAGGACCCCTGGTGGGTCCCCGCGCACCTCGGGGGCTCGGCCCCCACGCCGGAGGAGGCGGAGGCCCTCGCCCGCACCGAGGCTGAGCGTCGCCGCGCGCGTCGAGCCGCCGGGGAGGGCTGAGGTTGCGCCACCGGGAGGGGGACGGCGCCGGCCACCACCGGCACGACAGCGAGACCGTCGGCCGCGACCACCCGGCCCGCCGGGCCGGGCACCGCCGCGGCCTGGCCGCGGCCTCCGCCGGTGCGTTCGTGGGCCTGCTCGGCTACGCCACCGCCCGGCACCTGCGCGACAGCGTCGTGGGGTTCACGATGCCGGAGCTGCCACCCGTCGACGACCTGGCCTTCGCGGAGGTGCTCACGACCCTGACCGCCGCGCCCATCCGGCGCGGGTGCGACGTGACGGTGCTGCGCAACGGCGACGAGATCTTCCCGGCGATGCTCGAGGCGATCACCTCCGCGGAGCGCTCGGTCGAGCTCGCCACCTACGTGTGGTGGCGCGGCAGCATCGCGCGGCGGTTCGCGCACGCCCTCGCCGAGCGTGCCCGGGCCGGCGTGCAGGTGCGGGTCCTGCTCGACGCGGTCGGGGCCGCCAAGATCGACCGCACCCTGGTCGGATCGCTCACGGCCGCCGGCGCGGAGGTGGCGTGGTTCCGGCCGCCCCGCTGGTACACGGCGCACAAGCTCGACCACCGCTCGCACCGTCGCATCCTCGTCGTCGACGGCCGCACCGGGTTCACCGGGGGGGTCGGCATCGCCGACGAGTGGACGGGCGACGCGCAGGACCCGGACCACTGGCGCGACACGCACGTGCGCGTCCGCGGGTCGGCCGTGCGGGACCTCGCCGCCGCGTTCGTGCAGAGCTGGACCGAGGCCACGCGGACCGTGCTGATCCACACCGACACGCCCGACGACCTGGACGAGGAGGTCGGCGACGCGTGCGTGCAGGTGGTGCGCTCCGCCGCCACGCACGGGCCGGTCCACGCCGAGCTGCTGCACTGGGCCGCGGTCCGGGCGGCCCGGGAGCGCGTCTGGTTCACCACCGCCTACTTCGCACCGAGGCCGTCGTTCGTCTCGGCCCTCTGCGACGCGGCGGGGCGGGGGGTCGACGTGCGGTTGACCGTCAACGGGGCCCACGCCGACACGGAGGTCGTGCGACTCGCCGGCCGTGCCGCGTACGCCGAGCTGCTCGAGGCCGGCGTGCGCATCTTCGAGTACGACCGGACGATGCTGCACGCCAAGGTCTGCACCGTCGACGGGCGGTGGGCGTCGGTCGGGTCGGCGAACCTCGACGTGCGGTCCTTCTCGCTCAACGACGAGCTGAACTGCACCGTGACCCACCCGGACGTCGCCCGGACGCTCGAGCGGCACGCCGAGGAGGACCAGGCCGACGCGCGCGAGGTGACGCTGGCGCGGTGGCAGGACCGGGCGTGGCACCTGCGAGCGCGTGAGCGAGCCGCGGTCCTGGTCCGGCAGGAGCTCTAGGCGGCTGGGGCCCAGGCGCTCAGGCCCGGCGGTCCGCCGCCAGCAGGATCCCGAGGATCGTCTTCGCGTCCGTGACCGTGCCGTCGCGCACCGCGTCGAGCGCCGCGTCCAGCGGGAGCGTCAGGACCTCCATGTCGGCCTCCTCCGCCTTCGGGACGAAGTCCGCCGGCGGTGACACCCGCTCCAGTCCCGTCGCGAGGTACAGGTCGGTGCGCTCCGTGGTCCAGCCGGCGGAGTTCGCGAAGCGGGTGAGGTGCACGAGGGTTCCGGCACGCATCCCGGCCTCCTCGACGAGCTCCCGCTGCGCGGCGTCGGCGGGGTCCTCCCCCTCGACGTCGAGCTTGCCGGCCGGGAGCTCGAGGAAGTAGGTGCCGTGGGGCTGGCGGTACTGGCGCAGCAGCACCACCTCGTCGCCGTCGGTCAGCGCGACCACCGCGACCGCGTCGAAGTTCGTGGCGTACTCGCGCGTCTCGGTGCTGCCGTCGGGCATCCGGACCCGGTCCACCGTGACCCGCACGTAGCCGTCGTGGACGACCTCGGACGACAGCGTCTCGAACACCTGGCGACCTCACGGGGACGGCGGCGGGAACGGCGACGGGGGCGCGCCGGCGGCTGCCGGCACGCCCCCGTGGAGGCTACTGGGTGCTCGTCAGTTGCCGAGCTGGGCACGGACGGCACCGCCGGGGTACTCGGCGTTGTGCACGTTCACGTAGTAGTTCTCGGGCTCGCGCAGCGTGATGTCGGCGGCGAGGTCCTGGTCGCCGGTGTCGACGCAGCCCGCGGAGGAGCCGTTGGTCGGCGGCGTGAGGTTCACCACGACCGGGCCGTTGGCGCCGGCGGCGGCCTCGTGGATGTGCGCGGCGGTGGCCGGCGCGATCTTGTCGACCTCGAGGACGTAGCAGACGACGCCCCCACCGGTGGAGAAGACGTAGGCCTCACCGCCACCGTTGGGGTCACCCACGATGCGGTTGTTGGTGGCGCCGTTGGCGACCTCCGCGCGACCGGAGAAGGTGCCGTCGGTGAGCGCGCCCCCGTGGCCGGCGGAGCTGACGGTGGGGATGGCGAGGATGCCGCCGACCGCGGCAGCGGTCAGGGCGGTGGCGAGCGTGCGGCGCTTCATCGTGCGGGTCCTCCCGAGGACGACGTCGTCGCGACCCGGTCGGGCCGCGCCTCCTCGGTTCGGTCCACCAGGCCGGGAAGGTGGCCGAGATGGGCTAGTCCGAGCACTGGAGGGCGCATGGATGCGCACCCCGCACGAACGGGTCGCGCACGGTCAGCGACGGTGACGTGGCGTCACGGACCGACCCCGGAGCGCGGCCGTCCCGGGCGTGCGCGGCCTCAGTCGACGTCGACGCCGACCGCCTCGGCGATCTCGGCCACCGTCGGCTCGTCGAGCTCGACGGGCAGGACGCCCTGCGCCTCGCGCCGGTGCTGGACCGCCGCCGCCACGAACCCGTCGAACAGCGGGTGTGGCCGGTTGGGCCGCGAGGTGAACTCCGGGTGGGCCTGGGTGGCGACGAACCACGGGTGGTCGCTGAGCTCGATGAACTCGACCAGCCGGTCGTCGGGCGACACCCCGGAGAACGTGAACCCGTGCTCCTCGAAGCGCTGCCGGTACCGGTTGTTGAACTCGAAGCGGTGGCGGTGCCGCTCGTAGATGACCGGCTCGTCGCCGTAGGCCCGCCGGACGCGGGTCCCGGCCGCGAGCTTGGCCGGGTACGACCCGAGCCGCATCGTGCCGCCCTTGTCCTCGACGTCGCGCTGGTCGGGCATCAGGTCGATGACGGGGTCGGGTGTGTTGGGCTCGAACTCAGCCGAGTGCGCGTAGGGCAGACCGACGACGTTGCGGGCGAACTCGATGCAGGCGGACTGCAGCCCCAGGCACAGCCCCAGGAACGGCCGCTGCTGCTCACGAGCGACCCGGATGGCCTCCACCTTGCCCTCGACGCCGCGGATGCCGAAGCCGCCGGGGATGAGCACCCCGTCGGCGCGGGCGAGCCGCGCCTCGACGTTGTCCGGCGTGAGCTCGTCCGAGGAGATCCAGTCGATGTCGACCTCGACGCCGTGCTTCAGGCCGGCGTGCCGCAGCGACTCCGCGACGGAGAGGTAGGCGTCGGGAAGCTCGACGTACTTGCCGACCAGCGCCACCGTGACGCTGCCGCGGGCCGCGCGCACCCGGTCGACGATGGCGCGCCACTCGGTCAGGTCCGGGGCGACGTCGGGCAGGTCGAGGCGGCGCGCGACGACGCGGTCGAGCCCCTCGTCGTGCATGGCGAGGGGGACCTCGTACAGCGAGCTGCGGTCGACCGCGGCGATGACGGCGGCGGTGTCGACGTCGCACTGCATCGCGACCTTGCGCTTGAGCCCCTCCTCGAGCTCGCGGTCCGCCCGCAGCACCAGCACGTCGGGCTGGATACCGATGGAGCGCAGCTCGCGGACGGAGTGCTGCGCGGGTTTCGTCTTCAGCTCGCCGGACGCGGCGATGTAGGGCACCAGGGCGCAGTGGACGTAGCAGATGTTCTCGCGGCCGACGTCGTAGCGCAGCTGCCGGATCGCCTCGAGGAAGGGCAGGCCCTCGATGTCGCCGACCGTGCCGCCGACCTCGATGATGACCACGTCGACGTCGCCGTCGCCGGTGCGCGCCACCGCGTGGATGCGGTCCTTGATCTCGTTGGTGATGTGCGGGATCACCTGGACGGTCTTGCCGAGGTAGTCGCCCCGGCGCTCCTTGGTGATGACCGACGACCAGATCTGGCCGGAGGAGACGCTGGAGCCGCGGTGGAGCTGCTCGTCGATGAAGCGCTCGTAGTGACCGAGGTCGAGGTCGGTCTCGCCGCCGTCGTGGGTGACGAAGACCTCGCCGTGCTCGAACGGGTTCATCGTGCCGGGGTCGACGTTGATGTACGGGTCGAGCTTCTGCATCGTGACCTTGAGCCCACGGCTCTTCAGCAGCCGACCCAGCGACGCGGCCGTGATGCCCTTGCCGAGCGCCGACGAGACGCCCCCCGTGACGAACACGAACTTCGGGGTGTGGTCCGGGGAGTGGGACACGCGTGTGCTCCTGGCAGCCTCGCGCCGGCGGCGGTCGACCCGCCAGCGGTGGCCGCACGTCACGCGGCCTCGACGACGGTAGCGCCCGCCCCCACGGGCGGCCAACGACCGCGCGCCGGTCAGCCCTCCGGGCGGGGCGCGTCGGCCGACTTGACCTCGACGTGGACGTGGGGCCACGTCTCCGGCTCGGTGTAGCGGTCGACGTGGCTGCCGAACGGGAAGCGGTTGGCGGTCTCGGCGAGGATCGTCTCCCCCGCGACCACGACGTCGCCGACGCGCACGCTCACCCGGTCCACGTGGATGAGCACGACCCGGAGCCCCGGGTGCCCGTCCGGCACGATCTCGATCCGGTGGTCGGGGTAGCGGTCGTAGAGCGAGTACGGGCGGACGTCGACGATGGTCCCGGTCACGGGGCTGCGCACCGGGTCGTCATCGCGCAGCACGAGGTCGACGGCCGACGTCGGGGCGGGTCGGCGTCCACGCGAGGACATCACCACGTACGGGCTCCCCGCCTCGATCGTGACGGGCGGCGTGAACCGGGTGGTGTTGGCGTTGTCGAGCAGCGTGCCGACCGGGGTCATCGCCATGGCCGCGGGCTGCGAGGCCTCGTGGAAGCCGACCAGGACGGTCCCGTCGGACGGCAGGTGCAGCGACAGGTCCCCCACCGTGGCGAAGGGGCGGGTCGTCGCGCTCGGACGGGTGACGACGGCGTCCTGCCCGCCCGCCGGCGCCGGCGCGCTGGCGTCGCTGCCGCCCGCCGGCGCGCCCGCGACCGCGGGGGCCGTCCCGGCGGCCTCCCCGGCGGGGTCCTCGCCCGCGCCGGCGGCCTGCAGCAGCCCGAGGGCGCCGGCGGCGAGCACGGCCAGCGCCACGAGGGCCCGGGCCGAGCCCCGTCCGGGGCGCCGGCCGCCGTCACCGACGGCACCCACCCCGACCGGGGAGGGGCCGAGCGAGACGACGCCCGCACGGCGGCCACGGCGTCGCCCGCGGCCGGGGCCGTGGGAGGTGAGCGGCTCGCGCATGCGGGCCGCCCGGCTGGGGTCGGGGCGGGTCACGATGGGGCCAGGCAGGTGCGGGGACGGGCGGGGCGGGGGCGCCGGCAGGTGCCGCGGAGGGGGGCGGAGCCAGCCGGGGACGGTACCCGTCTCACGACGCGCGCCGCCCGGCCGCCTCCTGCAGCAGGGCTCGGGCGTGGTCGAGCCCCTCGGTCCGGGTGGCGTCCCCACCGAGCATCCGGGACAGCTCCCCGATCCGGTCGTCCTCGGCGACCTGACGGGTGGTCGTGACCGTGCGCCCGTCCGCGAGGCCCTTCTCGACCACGTGGTGGACGTCCGCGAACGCGGCGAGCTGTGCGAGGTGGGTGACGCACAGGACCTGACGTGGGCGGCCGTCGACGGCCCCGCGGGCGAGCCGTGCCAGCTTCTCCCCCACGGCCATCGCGGTCGCCCCACCGATGCCGGCGTCGACCTCGTCGAACACGAGCACGCGGGCGTCGGCGACGTCGGCGAGGGCGACCTCGATCGCGAGCGCCACCCGGCTCCGCTCACCGCCTGACGCGGCGGTGCCGACGGGCCGCGACGGCTCCCCGGGGTTCGCGGCGAGCAGGAAGGTGACGCGGTCCGCGCCGGCGGGCCCCGGGTCGTCCGGCTCCACGGCGACGGTGAAGCGGGCGTGCGGCATCGCGAGGTCGGCGAGGTGGCCGTCGACGGCCGCGGCGAGCCGCTCCGCCGCGACCTCGCGGCCCCGCGTGACCGCGGTGGCGCGCTCCTCGACCTGGGCGCGCAGGGCGGCGACCCGCTCGTCGAGCTCCGCCGCGTCGGTCTCGTCGGCCTCGAGGCGCGCGAGCTCGGCCCGGGCGTCGTCGGCGTAGGCGAGCACCTCGGTCACGTCTGCGCCGTACTTGCGCTGCAGGTCGCCGAGCAGCCGGGCGCGGGCGCGCAGCTCCTCGAGCCGGGCGGGGTCGGCCTCGAGCGCCTCACCCGCGTCGCGGAGGTCGCCGACGAGGTCGGAGACCTCCTCCGCGACGGTGGCGAGCCGGTCGCGCAGCGCGGTGAGGGTCGGATCGTCGACGGGCAGGCGCCGCAGCGCCTCCACGGCCACCCCGAGTGGCTCGGCGACGCCGTCCTCGCCGAGCGCCGCGGCCGCCTGCGCCACCGCGTGCTGCAGCTCCTCGGCGTGCTCGAGCACCTCGAGCTCGGTCGGCAGGGCCGCGTCGGCCTCGGGGTCGAGCGCGGCCGCGTCGATCTCACCGACCTCGAACCGCAGCCGCTCGACGGTGCGGGCCCGCTCGTGCGTGTCGGCCGCGAGCTCGTCGCGCCGGCGGACGGCGTCGCGCCAGGCGGCGTACGCCTCGGCGTAGGCCGCAAGCGCCCGCGCGTGCGGGTCGCCGGCGTAGCGGTCGAGCAGGCCGCGCTGGACCTCCGGGCGGGTCAGCCCCACGTGCTCGTGCTGCGCGTGGACCTCGACCGCCGGGCCGAGCACCTCCGCGAGCGCGGAGACCGGCGCGAGCCGCCCGTCGATGCGGGCGCGGCTGCGCCCGTCGGCGGGGACCTCGCGGCTGACGACGAGCTCGCCGGCGTCGGCGTCGACCCAGCCGCCCTCGACGGCCTCCACGGGGACGGGGACGACGCGGGCCTCGGCGTACGCGGCGCGCGAACCGGCGCGGACCAGGGAGGTGTCGGCCCGCGCCCCGAGCAGCAGCTCGAGGGCGGTGACGACCATGGTCTTGCCGGCGCCGGTCTCGCCGGTGATGACGGTGAGGCCGGGCGAGAGGCGCAGCTCGGCGTCCTCGATGACGCCGAGCCCCTCGATGCGGAGCTCGTCGAGCACGGTGGCGGTCCTCGTCGACGGGGGGCGGGCGGGGCGCGAGCGTACGTTCGGGACGGGCCGGGGCCACGGTGCCCCGACGGCCGGCTGGGGACGCATGCCGCCGGCGAGGCGTCGATGCGGCGACGGGGCCGGTCAGTGCAGCGTGAACTTGCGCCGGACGAGCCCGTAGAAGTCGGTCAGGCCGACCCGGGCGAGGCGCACGGGCGCGCCACCCCCGCGGGCGACGACGGCGCCGGCGGCCGGCACCTCGACCGGCTCGCGCCCGTCGCAGGAGACGATCGCGGGCTCCTGGTCGGGCAGGACCAGCACCCGCACGGCCTCGTCGGGACCGCACACCAGCGTCCGGTCGAACAGCGAGTGCGGGGCGACCGGGGTCACGAGCGTGGCGGCGACCTGCGGCGAGACGATCGGGCCCCCCGCCGACAGCGCGTACGCGGTCGACCCGGTCGCGGTCGCGACCACGAGCGCGTCGGCCGGGACCTTCGCGAACAGGCTCTCCCCGACGTGGACGTCCATCAGCAGCAGCCGCTGGCGGGCGCTCTTCTCGATGGACACCTCGTTCAGCGCCCAGCCGGCGTCGACGACCCGGCCGTGCTCGTCCTCGACCACGACCTCGAGCGTCGCCCGGTCCTCGACCCGCCACGCGCCGTCGGCGACGGAGCGCAGGGCGTGGCCGAGGTCGTCGACCTCGACCTCCGCGAGGAACCCGAGCCGGCCGAGGTTCACCCCGAGCACGGGCACGCCGGCGTCCCGGCACAGGTGTGCGGCCCGCAGGAACGTGCCGTCGCCGCCGAAGCTGACGGCGAGGTCCAGGCCGGCGGCGAACGCCTCCGGCTCGGCCTCCGGGACGCCGAGGTCGACGTCGCCGTTCCCGTCGTCGAAGCGCGCCGCCACGACGTCGACGCCGAGGTCGCTCAGGAGCCGACCGGCGTCGTGCGCGGCCGTTCGCGAGTCGGCGCGGCCGGTGTGGACCACGAGCCCGACCTTCACGTGCCCTCCTGCTCCGCGCGGGTGCGCCCCTGCGCCACCGCGGCGTCGATCGCGGCCCCGACGTCGTCGGGGTGCCCCGGCGCATCGGTGGGGACGAGGTGGACGAGGAACTCGACGTTGCCCGCCGGGCCGGTGAGCGGCGAGGCCACCACGCCCCGGCAGGCCCACCCTACCGCCGCGCCGGCGGTGACGACCTCGACCAGCACGCGTCGCCACACACCCGGGTCGCGCACCACGCCGCCCTCGCCGACCTCGTGGCGGGCGGCCTCGAACTGCGGCTTCACGAGCGCGACGAGCTCCGCCTCGCCGCGACCGAGGGCGTGCAGGGTCGGCAGCACCGACGCGAGGGAGATGAACGACACGTCGCAGACGATGAGCGCCGGCGGCGTGGGCAGGTCGTCGGGGGTCAGGTCGCGGACGTTGGTCCGCTCGCGCACCTCGACGCGTGGGTCGGTGCGGACGCGCTCGGCGACCTGCCCGTACCCGACGTCCACGCCGGTCACGTGGGCCGCCCCGCGCTGCAGCAGGCAGTCGGTGAAGCCGCCGGTGGAGATCCCGGCGTCGAGGCAGCTGCGCCCCTCGACCTCGACACCGAACGCGGCGAGGGCGTGGTCGAGCTTCTCGCCGCCGCGGCTGACGAAGCGCGCCGCCGGCCGCGCGACCGCGACCGCCTGGTCGGGCGCGACCTGCGAGCTCGGCTTGGTGGCCGGGCCGCCGTCGACGGTGACCCGGCCGGCGTCGATCAGCGCCCGGGCACCGTCGAGGTCACCGACGAGGCCGCGACGGACCAGCTCGGCGTCGAGGCGGCGACGGCGGGTGCCCAGGGCGCCTCAGACCTCCTCGAGCGCGTTCAGCTCGGCCACGAGGACCCGGTGGACCCGCTCGAACACCTCGGGGCGCTCGGCGAGCGCGACCCCGTCGAGTGCCTCGAGCTCGTCGCGGATCGCCGTGAGGCGGTCGTCCGTCCGGGCGGGGACGGCCCCGGGGGTCGAGCCGGCCGCCTGTGGGTGCTCCGGCGTCACGAGCTCTTCTTCGCGGTCTTCTTGACGGTCTTCTTCGCAGGCGACTTCTTGGCCGTCGACTTCTTGGCGGTCGACTTCGCGGCGGTCTTCTTGGCCGCGGCCTTCGACGCCGCCGCCTTCTTCGCGGGCGTCTTCTTGGTGGCCTTCTTCGCGGGGGCCTTCTTCGCCGGCGCCGCGGCCGGCGCCGCCTGGGCCTTGGCGAGCTCGCGCTTGAGGTCGGCGACCTGCTTCTGGAGCCGCTCCACCTCCGACGTGGTGGCCACGCCCATGGCGCGGACGGCGCGCTGGGTCTCGGTCTTGACGACCGACACGAGCGCCTCGCGGTTCTGCTTCTGCTTCTCGAGCAGCTCCTCGACGAGGTCACCGACGTTGTCGCCGGCGGCCTCGCCCTGCTTCACGAGCTGCTTGACGACCTGCTCCGCCTTGGACTTGGTGAGGTTCGTCAGGCCCGAGGCGGCCTCGAGGTACTTCTGGACGGCGCTGTTCATCGTGGCTCCTGGTCTCCCGCCCCGGTCGGGGCCGCGCCCGAGCCTAGCGAGGGCGCGCCACGCCGTACCGGAGCAGCAGCTCCCCCTCGTGCTCGAGCAGCGAGGTCAGCGTCAGCTCGACCGGCGCGTCCGGCAGGGAGCCGTCGACGATGCGGTGCTCGCTCGCGCCGGCGAGCCGGGGTGCGAGCGTGAGGAAGAGCTCGTCGACGACGCCGGCGGCGAGGAGCTGGGCGTTGAGCCCCGGCCCGCCCTCGACCATCAGCCGGACGAGCCCCCGCTCGGCGCACACCTCGAGCAGGGCCGCGGGGTCCACCCGGTCGGCGTCGAGCAGCACGACCTCGGCGCGCTGCTCGAGCGCGGCGACACGGTCGGGATCCCGGTGGCGTGCCGCGGTGGTGCCGACGAGCAGGGGCGGGTGGTCGGGGTCGGACAGGATCCGCGCCGACGGATCGAGCGAGAGGCTCCCCGACACCACCACCAGGCGCGGCACGGGCGCGAGCCCGGCCGCGGCGCGCCGGCGGCGCCGTGCCTCGTCGCCGGTGGGCGGCCCGTAGTCCTCGGCGCGGACGGTCCCGGCCCCGACGACGATGGCGTCGCACGCGGCGCGCAGGGCCCGGAACGCGACCCCGTCGGCCTCGCCGCCGAGCGCCCCGGACGTGCCGTCGATGGAGGCGGCCCCGTCCACGGAGCTCACCATCCCGAGGGCGACGTGGGTCGCCCGGCCGGCGGCCGGCGCGGGCAAAACGAGCCCGGCGTAGGCCTCCCCGACGGGATGCTCGCCGGGGTCGGGGTCGGGGAGCAGTCGTCGCACGCGTGCCTCCTGCTGGGTGGAGCCGCATCGTCGCGCACCCGGCGGACGCGTTCCACCCGCCCGGTCGGCCGGTGTCACGGTGCTACGGTCCCGACCGCGTGGTGGCACCGGCCGCGCCCACCACCCGCACCGGCGCCGCACCCCGCGCCCGGCGGCACACAGGGAGACGCACCACACCGTGGCATCCGTCGACGAGGTCGAGCGCACCATCGCGCTGCTCATCGGCCGGCTCGACCGAATCGACCCGGCCTACCGCTCGATGATGCCCTCGAAGCGGCTGATCGAGGCGGAGTGCCCCGACCTGGGCCTGACCTGGCACGCCACGTGGTCGCACGGCGAGCTGTCCGAGATCGAGGCCGGCCCGGCGGTGCGGCGCCCCGACATCCGCCTGGTGGTCGACTCGGACGACCTGATCGCGCTGGCCGACGGCGAGCTCGACTTCTCGAGGGCCTACACCAGCCAGCGCATCCGGGTGCACGCGTCGATGACCGACATGCTGCGCCTGCGCGCCGCGCTGTAGCCGGCCGGACGTGCTGCCGATCGGGGACGTCAACCCGGCCCGCCGGCGCGGGTGGGTCACGGGCGTGCTGGTCGCCATCAACGTCGCGGTCTTCCTGCTGCTGCAGCCCCGTGGCGGGTGCGAGGAGGCCGCGTTCCTGTTCCGATGGGCTGCGATCCCGGCGGAGCTGACCGGCCTGGACCAGCTCTCCGAGGGGCAGGCCGCCGAGGTCATCGGCTCCTGCGCGGCCGCGATCGGCGAGAAGTCGGTCCTCGCGAGCCTGGTCACCGCGATGTTCCTCCACGGCTCGCTGGTGCACCTCGGCGGCAACATGGTCTACCTGCTGGTGTTCGGCAACAACGTCGAGGACCGGCTCGGCCACCTGCGCTTCCTCGGCTTCT
This sequence comes from Actinomycetes bacterium, assembly GCA_046566145.1. Taxonomy (GTDB): domain Bacteria; phylum Actinomycetota; class Nitriliruptoria; order Nitriliruptorales; family Nitriliruptoraceae; genus JBKHXF01. The sequence goes on along the minus strand of JBKHXF010000019.1, from coordinate 10,634 downwards.
ACCTCGGTGGCGGGGCGGTCGCGACGGCGGCCTTCGCCGTGCTGAACCTCGGCTCGAGCACGCCGCTGCTCGGCGCGTCGGGCGCGGTCGCGGCGGTGCTGGGCGCCTACGTGCTGCTGTACCCCCGGGCCCGGGTCCACGCGATCGCGGGCTTCCCGCTCTACCTCGTGTCGATCCTGCCGGGCATCGCGATGCGCTCGTGGTTCCTGGTCGCCGCGATCATCACGGTGCCGGCCTGGCTGATCCTCGGCGGGTGGTTCGTGCTGCAGGTCCTCGCGTCGGCCGAGCCGGCGGTCGACTCCGGCGTGGCGTACTCCGCGCACGTCGCGGGCTTCCTCGCCGGCGTGGTGCTCCTGCTGCTGCTCGACGACCGCCGGCGCCGGCGAGGGGTCCCGCAGTTCCACCCGCCGCGACGCGGCGGGTGACGGGCCGGCGGCGACGGGCTGGCTAGCCTCGGCGGGCACGTCCCGTGTCCTCGCCGCCGACCCCGAGAGCCCGCCGTGTCCACGCCGCTGCCGGTCCTCGGCTGGAAGGAGCAGGCCGCCCTGCCCGAGCTCGACATCCCGCGGTTGCGGGTGAAGCTCGACACGGGGGCGCGCTCCTCCGCGCTGCACGTGGAGGACCTCGAGGTCGTCGGCACGCACGAGCTCGACGGCGAGGAGCTCCCGATCCTCGGGTTCACGGTGCTGCACGGGCCCCGGTCGCACCCGCGGTCCAACCGACTGACCGTGCCGGCGGCCGGCCTGCGACGGGTCCGCGACACGCGTGCCCGCCCCGAGGAGCGACCCTTCATCCGGACGCGCGTGGTGGTCGGACCCGTCGACGTGGTCACCGATGTCACCGTGACGGACCGCTCGGGGATGAACTTCCTGATGCTGCTGGGCCGGCGCGCGCTGGCGGGTCGCTGCACCATCGACCCGGGACGCGGGTACGTGGTCAGCGACCTCGACACGACCGTCGGCCACTGACCCGCACGACCCCACGCGAGGCGAAGCCCATGGTCGGACCGTTGCTCGTCGCCGGCGTCGAGGTGCCGCCGGGCCTGCGCCGCGACATCACGCCGCTGGCCTCGGAGTCGTACACGGGCGACCGGACCACGATCCCGATGGCGGTCCTCCACGGGGCGGAGCCGGGCCCGCGCGTGTTCGTCACGGCGGCCATCCACGGCGACGAGCTCATCGGCATCGCGGTCTGCCAGGAGCTGCTCGCGCTGCTCGACCCGGCCGAGATGTGCGGCACCGTCATCGTCGTGCCGATCGTCAACGTCCTCGGGGCGCAGATCCACTCGCGGTACCTGCCGGACCGGCGCGACCTGAACCGCTCGTTCCCGGGCAGCCACGGCGGGTCGATGGCGTCGCGGGTCGCGCGCCTGCTGATGGACGAGGTGGTGAGCGGCTCGGACGTCGGCATCGACCTGCACACGGCCGCGAACCGTCGCACCAACGTGCCGCAGCTCCGGGTCGACGCGAGCGACCCTCGCGCCCGGGAGCTCGCCCGGGCGTTCGCCCCGCCGTACGTGCTCGACGCGTCGCTGCGGCCCGGGTCGCTGCGCGAGGTCGCCGGCGCCGCCGGCGTGTCGGTGCTGACCTACGAGGCCGGCGAGGCCCTGCGCTTCGACGAGGAGGCCATCACGGTGGCGCGCGACGGGACCCTGCGGGTGCTCGCCCACCTGGGCGTCGTCGAGCGTGCGCCGGTGGCGACGGCCCCGCCGGTCGAGATGCACGAGTCCCGCTGGGTCCGGGCGGAGCGCGGCGGCATCCTCGACGTGCACGTGGGACCGGGCGAGCCGGTCGTCGAGGGCCAGGCGCTGTGGACCACGACGTCGCCGCTCGGGGAGGAGCGGGCGACGGTCACGAGCCCGTACACGGGCGTGGTGATCGGCGCGACCACGCTGCCGCTGGTCTCCCCCGGTGAGGCCATCGTGCACGTCGGCATCCTCGGTGAGGACCGGCCGTCGCTCGAGGACGACCCGAGCGCCGAGGAGGACCAGGACGAGGAGCCCGAGCAGCTCTCCTGAGCGCCGGTAGGGTCCGCCACCCACGGCACGAGGGAGCGGACGTGACGGACGAGCAGGCGACGGGCGAGCGCGAGCCGGTGGCGGCACCGCCGACCGAGACGTACGACGACGGCGTCATCGCCATCGACACGCTCACGGGCGGGATGACGTCGGTCACGGCGGGCTACCTGCTGACCGCGCCACGACCGGCGCTGGTCGAGTGCGGGCCGGCGCTGTCCATCGAGAACGTCATCGCCGGGCTCCGCTCGCTCGGGATGGACCCCGACGACCTCGCCTACCTGGTGCTGACCCACATCCACCTGGACCACGCCGGCGGCGCAGGCGACGTGGCCGCGGCGTTCCCGAACGCGACGGTGGTGGTCAGCGAGGTCGGTGCCCGGCACATGCACGACCCGTCGCGGCTCAACGCCTCGGCGGCGAAGGTCTACGGCGAGCTGTACGACGTCGTGTACGGCGACTCGACGCCGATCCCGGCCGAGCGGCTGCTCGGCGTCGCGGACGGCGACACGGTCGACCTCGGGGGTGGCCGCACCCTCGAGCTCATCTACACGCCCGGGCACGCGAAGCACCACATCGGGGTGCACGACTCCGAGACGGGGGCGATCTTCTCGGGCGACTCGGTCGGGGTGAAGCTGCCCGGGATGTCGGTGCTGCGGCCCGCGACGCCGCCGGCGGACTTCCACCTCGAGGCGGCCCTGAGCTCCATCGAGCGCTACCGCCGGCGGGAGCCGGCCCGGATCTACCTGGCCCACTACGGGCCGGTGGACCCGCCGGACGAGGCGCTCGCGGAGGCCGACGAGCGCCTGCGGCTGTGGGCCGCGACCGCCGAGGCGGCCTGGCACGAGGCCCACGGCCTGCCGGCCCCGACCGGCACCGAGCTCGACCACGTCGCCGAGACGCTGCGCCAGCGGTTCGCCGACGAGCTCGACCGCACCGTGCTGGAGACGGACCCGGAGGCGCAGCAGCGGATCGAGCTGCTCAGCGGCTTCGAGTCCAACGCCGCCGGGCTCATCCGCTACTTCACGCGCCGCGACGAGGGGACGCTCACCCCCGTGGGCTGATCCGTCCGGTCAGCCCAGCGACTCCAGCCGCTCCTCGGCGTCGTAGAACCCGTCGGCGGCGTCCACGATGCGGCCGAACCAGCGCCGTGCGCCGTCGTCGTCGCCGGCGCGCTCGGCCAGGTCCGCGGCGACGTACCAGAGGCGCAGGTGGTGCTCCTCGACGTCCGGGCCAGGGTCGTGCTGGTCGAGGGCCGGGCGCAGGACGGCACGGGCGGCCCCGACGTCACCCTGGTCGGCGAGCCACGACGACCACACGATGAGGCCCTCGAGGCGCCGGTCGAGGGGGACGTCGTCGCGCTGCATCGCCTCGACGAGCCCGGGGATGCGCTCGGTGTTGCGGTCGAGCGCGCGCAGGCAGTCGGCGATCAGGTGGTTCTGGTCCTCGGCGTCGGTGAACCGCCGGTAGGTCTGCAGCTCGGTGAGGGCGTCGGCGTAGCGCTCCTCGAGGTAGAGGGCCGCGCCCAGGGCCTCGCGCACCAGCGGGAGCCGAGGGGCGACCTGCTTGAGCCAGCGCAGCGCGGGCATCGCCTCGGCGCCGTCGCGTGCCTCGAGGCACATGGTCACCCAGGCCATCGCCCGCTGGGCCTGCTCGGCGACCTCCTTGCGCGGGATCGCCCGAGCGAGGTCCTTGCGGACGACGCGCGACACCTCGCCGTCGAAGTCCTCCGGCAGCCGGGGCGGGGGGACCTTCTGCTCACCGCCCCCGGTCGGGGGGGTGCGCCGGGGGGGTGCGCCCGGAGTCTGACGGGCGCGCTCGAGCCCGACCGGCTCGCGGGAGCCGCCGGGTCCCCCGATGGGCGTGCCACCGCCCCGCTCCGTCTGCGCGGGACCGCCGCCGCGACGGTCGCCACCTCCCTGGCGGTTCGCGCCGCCGGTGGAGCCAGACGTCCGGCCCTGGCCACCGCGGGCGGACTGCCCGTCACGACGGCCCTGCCCGCCGGTCCCACGCCGGGGCGCGCCCCCGCGTCGGCCGGCGTCCTCGCCGCCGCCACGTCGGTCCTCGCCTGCTCCTGCCATGTCGTGCTCCACGCCGTCGGGTCGGGAAGGGTGGTGGATCCCGGACCGGGGGGTCGCCCGATCGGGACGGTTTCGGGGGAGAAACAGTGGAGCCGCCCCCGAAGGGGCGGCTCCACGTAGAAGGTTCCCGCGGCGACCTACTCTCCCACCGGGTTGCCCCGGCAGTACCATCGGCGCTGGAGGGCTTAACTTCCGGGTTCGGAATGTGACCGGGTGTGACCCCTCCGCTATGACCACGGGAGATCTGATGCATCTCCAGCGGGGACTCTGTGCGGGATGGTTCCATATGAGGAACACATCCGTTGTCTGCCGCCCGCGAGATGCGGGGACGGTCAAGGATGAACTCCATAGCGAGCGCGAGCGTGAGCACGGCAAGCCCTCGGGCTATTAGTACCGGTCAGCTGCATGCATTGCTGCACTTCCACTTCCGGCCTATCGACCCAGTCGTCTAGCTGGGGCCCTTACTCCCTCGAAGGGATGGGTGATCTCATCTCCAGGTGGGCTTCGCGCTTAGATGCCTTCAGCGCTTATCCCGACCGTACGTAGCTAACCGGCCGTGCCCTTGGCAGGACAACCGGCACACCAGAGGTACGTCCACCCCGGTCCTCTCGTACTAGGGGCAGATCCTGTCAAATCACCAACGCGCGCAGCGGATAGGGACCGAACTGTCTCACGACGTTCTGAACCCAGCTCGCGTACCGCTTTAACGGGCGAACAGCCCGACCCTTGGGACCTGCTCCAGCCCCAGGATGCGATGAGCCGACATCGAGGTGCCAAACCCTGCCGTCGATATGGACTCTTGGGCAGGATCAGCCTGTTATCCCCGGGGTACCTTTTATCCGTTGAGCGACGGCGCTTCCACATGCCACCGTCGGATCACTAAGCCCGTCTTTCGACCCTGCTCGAGCTGTCGCTCTCACAGTCAAGCTCCCTTGTGCCTTTACACTCGACGACCGATTGCCGACCGGTCTGAGGGAACCTTTGGGCGCCTCCGTTACTGTTTAGGAGGCAACCGCCCCAGTTAAACTGCCCGCCAGGCACTGTCCCTGATCCGGATAACGGACCGAGGTTAGGAACTCAGCACATCAAGGGTGGTATTCCAAGGGCGACTCCACCAACACTGGCGTGTCAGCTTCACAGTCTCCCACCTATCCTGCACGTGATGAACCAAGCTCCAATACCAAGCTACAGTAAAGGTCCCGGGGTCTTTCCGTCCTGCTGCGCGTAGCGAGCATCTTTACTCGCGTTGCAATTTCGCCGAGCTTCCGGTTGAGACAGCGCTCAAGTCGTTACGCCATTCGTGCAGGTCGGAACTTACCCGACAAGGAATTTCGCTACCTTAGGACCGTTATAGTTACGGCCGCCGTTTACTGGCGCTTGGCTTCGAAGCTTCGCACAAGGCTAACCTCTCCGCTTAACGTTCCAGCACCGGGCAGGCGTCAGAGCGTATACATCGACTTTCGTCTTCGCACGCTCCTGTGTTTTTGGTAAACAGTCGCTTGAGCCTGGTCACTGCGACCGCCCTCAGCTCACCCCGCA
>JBKHXF010000018.1:0-219120 GCA_046566145.1 Actinomycetes bacterium | reverse complement strand
TGTCGGCGATCACCTCGGCGCCGGCCTCGGCGAGGCGCTTGACCGGGCCGTCGGGGATCCAGGCGTCCTCGCAGACGACGACGCCGACGCGCACGCCGCGGATCTCGAACAGCGGGTAGGAATCGCCGGGCTCGAAGTAGCGCTTCTCGTCGAACACGCCGTAGTTCGGCAGCCGCACCTTGTGGTAGACGCCGCGTACGCGGCCGCCGCACAGCACCGCCGCCGCGTTGTGCAGCGCGCCGTCGGAGCTGCGGTCCACGAACCCGACGATCGCCGCCACGTCGGTGGACGCCCGCGCGAGGTCGTGGAGCCGGTCGAGGTTGGCGGAGACGAAGGAGGGGCGAAGCAGCAGGTCCTCCGGCGGGTAGCCGGTGAGTGCCAGCTCGGGAAGCAGCACGAGATCGGCGCCGAGCCCGGCCGCGCGCGACATCGCGTCCTCGATGATCGCGGCGTTTCCGGACAGGTCGCCGACTGTCGGGTTGACCTGTGCGAGCGCCACCCGGATGCTGCGCATCTCGCCTCCCGTCTCGCCGTCTGCGCCCAGCCTAACACCGGCAGGGGCCGAATCCGGGGGTAGACTGCGCGTAATGGATACCCAGCAGGATTCTCAGGTCGCATACGTTCTTCGGACGGTCGAGGAGCGGGACATCCGCTTCATCCGGCTGTGGTTCACCGACGTGCTCGGGTTCCTGAAGTCCGTGGCGATCACCGCCGCCGAGCTCGAGAACGCGTTCGCCGAAGGCATCGGCTTCGACGGGTCCTCCATCGACGGCTTCGCCCGGGTGCAGGAGGCCGACATGGTCGCCGTCCCCGACCCGGCGACCTTCCAGGTGCTGCCGTGGCGCCCCGAGGCGCAGGGCGTCGCCCGGATGTTCTGCGACATCCTCACGCCCGACGGTCAGCCGTTCGCGGCCGACCCCCGGCAGGTGCTGCGCCGCAACCTCCAGCGGGCCGCCGACCTCGGCTTCACGTTCTACGTCCACCCGGAGATGGAGTTCTTCCTCTTCGCCGACGCCGACTCGACCGTCCCGCTCGACAACGGCAGCTACTTCGACATGACGCCGCTGGACGTCCAGCAGGACTTCCGGCGCCAGGCCATCAACATGCTGGAGAAGATGGGCATCTCGGTGGAGTACTCCCACCACGAGGTCGCGCCGTCCCAGCACGAGATCGACCTGCGCTACGCCGACGCCCTCACGATGGCCGACAACATCATGACGTTCCGTCTCATCGTGAAGGAGACGGCGCTGTCGCGGGGCATCTACGCGACCTTCATGCCCAAGCCCATCGAGGACCAGTGGGGCTCGGCGATGCACCTGCACCTGTCGCTGTTCAACGGCGACGACAACGCCTTCCACGACCCGGCCGACCCGCACCACCTGTCGACGACGGCCAAGCAGTTCACCGCCGGCCTGCTGCGTCACGCCCGCGAGATCTCGGCCGTCACCAACCAGTGGATCAACTCCTACAAGCGCCTCGTGCCCGGCTTCGAGGCCCCCGTCCACGTCTCGTGGGGATCGTCGAACCGTTCGGCGCTGATCCGCATCCCGATGCACAAGCCCCGCAAGGGCGCCTCGACCCGCATCGAGTACCGCGCCCCCGACCCGGCCGTGAACCCGTACCTGGCCTTCTCGGTCATCCTCGCGGCCGGGCTCAAGGGCATCGAGGAGGGCTACGAGCTGCCCGAGGAGGCGGCCGACAACATGTACGAGATGACGCCGGCGGAGCGCGCCGCCGCCGGCATCGAGCGGCTGCCGGCGAACCTCGGCGAGGCGCTCGCGGAGATGGAGCGCTCCGAGCTGGTCGCGGAGGCGCTCGGCGAGCACCTGTTCCGCTACTTCCTCGCCAACAAGCGCCGGGAGTGGGACGAGTACGCCGCCCACGTCACCCAGTTCGAGCTCGACCGCTACCTCCCGCTGCTGTAGCGCCGTGTCCCCTCGCGAGGTCTCGACCCGGGCACGGCTGGTCGCGGCCGGGCTCGACGGTGAGCTCGCGCTGCGCCGGCTGGCCACGTGCGGGCTGTGGGAGGACACCGAGCCCGACCCGGTCGTGCTCGACCTCGTGTCGCGGGCGACCGACCCGGACGACGCGTTCGCGACCGTGACCGACCTCGCGGCGGCCGACCCCGCGCTGTACGCGGAGGTGCGGGCCGACGAGGACTGGCTGCGGCGCGTCGTCGCCGTGGCCGGCACATCCCGGCCGCTGGGGGACCTGCTGGCCCGCTACCCGTCTGCCACCCGCTCGCTGCAGCGCGTCGGCGAGGTCACCGCCCCCCTGGTCGCCCACCAGGTCGAGCAGGCCGTCGTCGCCGCCGACGAGCCCGATCAGGCCGCCGCGATCGCGGAGATCCGTCGGCGGATGACCGCCGACATCGCCGCCCGTGACCTCACGGGCGCGGTCGACGTCGAGCAGGTCGCCCGGGAGCTCGCGGCCCTCGCCGAGGGGGTGCTGTCCGGCGCGCTCGCCGCGGTGCACCGCCAGGTCGTCGGCGGCGACGCCCCTGCCGCACGCATCGGCGTGGTCGGCATGGGCAAGCTCGGCGGCCACGAGCTGAACTACGTCTCCGACGTCGACGTGATGTTCGTCCACGCACCCGTCGAGGGTGCCGACGACGCCGTCGCGACCCGCGAGGCCACCCAGGTCTGCACGCGCCTGCTCGCCCTCTGCAACGCCTCCACGACCATGGGCCGCGCCTACGAGGTCGACCCGACGCTGCGCCCGGAGGGGCGTGCCGGCGCGCTCTCGCGCACCGTCGGGTCGTTCGTCGCGTACTGGGACCGGTGGGCGAAGACGTGGGAGTTCCAGGCGCTGCTGAAGGCCCGGGCCGTCGGCGGCGACCGGGCGCTCGTCGCCGAGCTGCTCGACGAGGCCTCGCGTTTCGTGTGGCCCGACGACCTCGACCCCGGTGTCGTGGCCGAGATCCGCGAGATGAAGGGCCGCGTCGAGGCCAAGCCCGAGGTGGTGCGCCACGGCGACCGCCAGGTGAAGCTCGGCCCGGGTGGGCTGCGCGACATCGAGTTCGCCGTCCAGCTGCTGCAGCTCGTGCACGGTCGGCTCGACACCGCCCTGCGGATCACCGGCACGCTGCCGGCGCTCGACGCGCTCGCCCGGGGTGGCTACGTCGCCGACGAGGACGCGGCGACCTTCGCCGACGCGTACCGGCTGCTGCGGACCGTCGAGCACCGGCTGCAGCTCGCGAACGAGCGGCGCACCCACACCATCCCCGACGACGACGACCGCCAGGAGTGGCTGGCCCGCTCGCTCGGCTTCCGAGCCAACGGGGAGGCGACCGCGCGGGCACCGTTCCTGCGGGAGCTCCGCCGCGTGCAGGGGCAGGTCCGGGAGTTGCACGCCAAGCTGTTCTACCGGCCGCTGCTCGAGTCGCACGCGGTCGTGTCCCGCGACGTCGGCGACGTCACCCGTCCGGACGCGGTCCGGGCGCTCGGGGAGGAGGCGGCCCTGGAGCGGCTTCGCCTGCTCGGGTTCCGCGACGCTCGGGCGGCGCTGCGCGACGTGCGGGCGCTCACCGGCGGGTTCAGCCGCAAGGCCCGCACGATGCAGGCGATCCTGCCGGCGCTGCTCGCCGACCTCGCCGAGGCCCCCGACCCCGACACGGGCCTGCGGATGCTGCGCACCCTCGTCGACGCGCAGGGGCCCAACGCCGAGCTCGTCGGGCACCTGCGCGACGTGCCGCCGGCGGCGACGCTGCTCGCCCGGGTCCTCGGCACCTCGGAGGTCGCCGGCGAGCTGCTGCTCGCCCACCCCCAGGGCATCGAGTGGCTCACCGACCGTGACGTGCTGACCCAGTCGCGCAGCCGTGCCGAGACCGTGAAGCTCGCGCTCGGCCGGCTCGAGTGGCAGGACACCACCGCGGCGCTGCGTCGCTTCAAGCGCCACGAGCTGCTGCGCATCGTCCTGCGCGACCTCGACGGGGCCGTGTCGATCACGACCGTCGGCGAGGAGCTCGCGAACCTCGCCGACGCCTGCCTCGAGGCCGCGCTGGTCGCCGCCACCGACGAGGTCACGCGCGAGCGCGGCCTCGACGCGCCGGCCGCGCGGCTGGTCGTGCTCGGCATGGGCCGCTACGGCGGTCGCGAGCTGTCGTACGTGTCGGACCTCGACGTGATCTTCGTGCACGCGCCGACCGACGGCGTCGACGACCGGGACGCGAACGCGTTCGCCATCGCGGTGGCCGAGCGGGTCGTGTCGTCGCTCGGACGCATCACGGCGGAGGGGACCGCCTTCGAGGTCGACGTCGACCTGCGGCCCGAGGGGCGCAACGGTCCGCTCTCGCGCTCGATCACGTCGATGGCCGCCTACCACGACCGGTGGGCCGAGCCGTGGGAGCACCAGGCGGCGCTGAAGGCCCGGGTGGCCGCCGGCGACCGGGCGCTCGGCGACCGCCTCTTCGACCTCCTTCGCCCGCACACCTACCCGCAGGCCTTCAGCGAGGCCGACGCCGTCGCGATGCGGAAGATGAAGGCCCGGATCGAGCGGGAGCGCCTCCCCAGGCGCGGCGACCCGCAGCGCCACCTCAAGCTCGGCCCGGGCGGGCTCTCCGACGTCGAGTGGGTCGTGCAGCTGCTGCAGCGCCGGCACGGCGCCGCCGTGCCGATGGTGCGGTCGGCCTCGACGGCGACCGCCATCGACGCGCTCGAGGACGCCGAGCTGCTCGGGCACCGCGACGCGGACTGGCTGCGGGAGGGCTACCGGTTCCTGTCGCGGGTCCGCAACGCCCTCTACCTGCTGCGCCAACGCAACGTCGACGTGCTGCCGACCCAGCCGGACGTGCTCGAGCGGCTCGCCCGGTCGGTCGGGTACGGGCGTGGGCGCCGGATGGAGCTCGAGGAGGACTTCCTGCGGCACGCCCGGCACGTCCGCGCCGTCACCGAGCGGGTCTTCTACGGCATGGAGCACACGGTGTCCCGCGACGACGCGACGTGGGGCCGCTCCAGCCGCGAGCCCTGGGGTCGATCGTGAGGGGGTCGATCGTGAGGGGGTCGATCGTGAGGCGGTCGGTCGTGAGGGGTCGGCCGTGATCACCCGCTACTCGTGGCGGCGGGGCGACGCCGACCCGCTCGACCCGGACGGCTCCGGGACGACCGCCGGCGCGGTCGCGGGCCTGCTGACCACCGACGAGGGGACCGTGAGCGTCCTGCACCTCGATCCCGGCGGCGAGACCGCGCCGGAGGTGCTGCAGGTGGGCGCGCTGCTGCTGGTGGTCGCCGGGGTGGGCCGCGTCCGCGTCGGCGACGAGGAGGTCGGCGTGCAGGTCGGGGACGCCGTGCAGTGGCCGGCCCGCGTCGTCCACGCGCTGGCGACGTCGAGCGGCCTGTCCGCCGTCGTGGTGACCCACGCGGACGAGCCCGACGCGTGGCGCGTGACGCGCCGCGACGCCGGCGGCAACCGGTGGGTCGCGGCGGTGCTGCGGGACACGGCGCGGGCGCGACGCCTGCGGGACCGCCTGCGTCGCGCCAACCCCGACGAGCACATCACCCTCGATTGAGGCGCAGGCCCGTCGGAGCCCGGTCAGCCCTTCCCGGCGCGCTCGTTCGCGACGACGCTCGCGATGCACTGCCCCTGGTTGCGGTAGCCGTACCGCTCCCAGCCGCCGTCCTTGCACACCTCGGGCGAGCTCGCCCGCACGTCGGCGCGCATGGAGTACACGCGGCGGGAGTCGGCCACCACCTCGAGGGTGTCACCCACCGCGGGGAGCCCCGACGCGTTGGCCGTGAACGGGGCGGGCGCCGCGGCGTCGTCGTACTGCCAGCTGACCACGCCCGTCCCGACCGAGTAGACGCCGAGGTCGGTGCCGGCCACGAGGCCGACCGGGGCGTCGAGCGTCACGGACCGGGGGCCGGCCGTGGTGGCGGTCACGACGGGTCCGACCCACGTGACGACGCCGGCCGGGTCGACGAGCACGAAGCGGATGTCGCCGGGCCGCTGGGCCCAGTAGTCGATCCGCTCGATCGTGCCGTCGAAGGGGGCGGGGGTGTTGGTGTCGACGATGACGAAGTCGCGGAAGGTGTCGGCGAGGCCGCGCTCGACGACGTCGTTGCCGAGGGTGGCGGTGACGGCGTGGGCCGAGACGGCGGTGCCGACGGCGAGCGCGGTCGCGACGGCGAGGCTCGCGAGGTGGCGGGTGCGGGTGCGCACGGCTGCTGCTCCTGGTGATGCCGGCGACGTGGGTGCCACCGGTCAGCCGCGACCCTCGTCGGCCGTGCCGGCGGCGTCCGTGTCGCGTCGCACGGACCCGGCGTGCTCGGCGACACGTCGGCCCGCGCCGGCGGTCGGCTCAGCGCCGGCGGCGCAGCAGCGACCGGAGCGCGTCGAGCACGGTGGGCTGCAGGCGGCGGGCGAGCTCCGGCAGGACCACCTCCGCCGGCGCCGCGATGGACCGGGCCCCGTCGAGCACCGGCTCGGGGTTGATCTCGATGACGGTCGCGCCGAGCGTCCGGGCGAGGCGGGGGAGCCGCGCGGCCGGTTCGACCTCGGCGGAGGTGCCCACGACCATCAGCACGTCGGCGCGACGGACGGCGTGCTCGGCGCGGCGCAGCGTCGTGCCGGGCAGGTTCTCGCCGAACAGGGTGATGTCGGGCTTGACGACCCCGTCGCAGTCGGGGCAGCGCGGCACGCCGGCGGCGTCCCGCGCCGGCGGTGGCGTGCGCCCCGACGTGCGCCCGCAGGACGTGCAGGTGAGCGTGCGAGGCGTCCCGTGCAGCTCGATGACGGCGACGCTGCCGGCCAGCTGGTGCAGCCCGTCGATGTTCTGGGTGATGATCGTCTGGAGGAAGCCGCCGTCCTCGAGGCTCGCCAGCGCGTGGTGGGCGGCGTTGGGCCGGGCCGTGCCGAGGACCTCGTCGAGCTCGTCGAAGAAGCGCCACACCCGGGCCGGGTCGCGGCGCAGCGCGGTCATGGTCGCGACCTCCATCGGGTCGTGACGCTCCCAGATGCCGCCGGTGCCGCGGAACGACGGCACGCCCGACGCGACCGACACGCCCGCGCCGGTCAGCACGGCCACGCCGGCGGTCGCGTGGCGCAGGGTGTGCGCGACGGCGTCGAGGTCGGTGCGTGGCACGGGTCCGGTGGCTCCCGCCGGCGAGCGGCCGCCGGCGGCGGGAGTGTAGGAGGGCCCCGGGGCTACGCTGCCCGGCCACCGGACGCCGTCGACGTCGCAGGAGGTCCGCGTGTGGCGTGAGGGGTACGTGCCCGGGGGCGACGTCCGCTTCTGGGTGCGCGCGCTCGGCCACGGCGACGACGTCGTGGTGCTGCTGCACGGCTGGCCCCAGGACGGGTCGTCGTGGCGGCGGGTCGCCCCGCTGCTGGCCGGCGCCGGCCACCGCGTCATCGCGCCCGACCTCAAGGGCTTCGGCCGCACCGAGGCGCCGGGCAGCCCCTACGACCCCGAGACGCTCGCCGACGAGGTGAGCCAGCTCATCCGCAACCTGCACGTGCGCAAGGCGGTGCTCGTCGGTCACGACTGGGGCGGGGCGGTCGCGCTCGCCACGGCCTTCCGGCACCCGGGCCGGGTCCGTGGCGTCGTGCTGGCGTCGTCGCCGTACCGGCAGGTCGACCTGCGCCGCGCGTGGCACATCCCGCTGCTGAACCTGCCGCTGCTGCCGGAGGTCGCGTTCCGCACCGCGGCCGTGCCGATCCTGCGCCGCGCCTTCGACCACGCCGCCGTCGTGCGCGAGCCCTTCACCGACGAGGTGGTCGCGGGGTACGCGGAGGCGATCCGCCACGCGCCGGCGGACTGGCTCGCCTACTACCGGACGCTGGCGCGCACGGCCGCGGTGGACTGGACCGTGCGGCAGGTCCGCTCCCGCCTGCCGTTCGTGGCCGCCCCGCCGCGCCCGAACTCGCTGCGCGTGCCGGCGCTGGTCGCCTGGGGGGAGCAGGACCCGGTCACCCCGGTGTCGCTGGCGCGGCGAGTCGCGGACGACCTCGAGGCCGGGCTGGTCACCTTCCCGGGGGTGGGCCACTTCCTGCCGGAGGAGGACCCGCTCGCGTTCTCCCGCGCGCTCGTGCGGTTCGTCCGCCGGCGCTGCGCGCTGCCACCCGACGACGAGGCGGCCCGGGCGTGACCGCCCCCCGGCCCGTGCCCGCGGGGCTGCCGGCCGCGGTCGTGTTCGACTGCGACGGGACGCTGGTCGACACCGAGTCGCTGTCGGACGCCTCGCACCGTCTGGTGCTCCGCCGGCGCGGGTACGAGGTGACCGACGAGGACCTGCGCACCATCATCGGCCGGCCCAACCACGAGGTGCTCGCCTACTGGGAGGCCCGGGTGCCGGGCGGCATCGGCGACCCGGAGGCGTTCGCCGAGGAGGACCGGGTCGAGTTCCGCCGTCTGTTCGACGCCGGCGTGGAGGTGCACCGCGACGCGGTGGACGTGGCGCTCGCGCTGCACGCCGCCGGCGTGCCGGTCGGGGTGTGCTCGTCGTCGCGGCGGGCCCACGTCGAGCGGGTGCTCGACGTGTGCGGGCTGACCGATGTGGTGGGCGCGCTCGTCGGCGCGGAGGACACGACCGAGCACAAGCCGACCGGCGTGCCCTACGTCGAGGCGGCACGCCGCCTCGGTGTCGACCCGGCGGCGTGCGCGGCGGTCGAGGACACCGGCGTCGGGGTGGCCGCGGCGCGGGCGGCCGGGATGTGGACCGTCGCGGTCGTGCGCGGCCACGTCGAGCGGGAGCGGCTCGCCGACGCGGACGTGGTCACCGACACGCTCACGCTCACCGACCTCGTCCCGACCCGCTGAGGCGCCCGCCACGGGGCTGGGGCGCGGGGTGCCCCCGCGCCGGTGGAAGCGGCCGGGGGCGTGGCCTCGGCGCCCCAGAAAGAGGGCGGCCTCGACCGGGGGAGCGTACCCGTGAGCCACACCACCGGACGCGGGGCCGGGCGGTCAGGTGCCCGCAGTCGCGACTGCGCGGCCGGTGCTACCTGCGGTAGCGGTCGCCGCCGCCGCCCTTGCCGTCCGCGGACCAGTCGATGCGGACGTCGTCGCTGTTCCAGCTGTCGATGCGGCCATCACCGTCGTCGTCCCGTCCCCACCTGACCTTCTGCTCGCCCTTGGCGCCGACGTTGTTGACGCGGACGTGGTACTCGAAGTCACCGGCGATGCCCTTCTCCTGGTAGCTGCTCTGGAAGCAGCTGTCCATGCGGCCGTCGCCGTCGAGGTCGCGCAGGCGCGAGAACTCGGGTCCGGCGCCATCGGGGTCAGGGCAGGCGCTGATGTAGCCGGTGCCGGAGGTCTGGAAGGACGCGCCGATGCCGTCACCGACCTTGTTGCCCCGGTCGTCGAGGAAGCAGGCGTCGTTGTGGACGTTGTTGTCCCCCGGGTTCCCCGAGGCGACGGAGCTGAAGGCCTGCATGTCGTACTGGTCAGGCTTGAAGCAGCTGCTGTCCGGGTCGACGTCGGCGTTCTTGCCGTTGTCGCCGTTGATGTAGGAGACGACCTTGAGGTTGCGGTCGGAGTCGCTGTACCGGCTGTAGCCGTAGTAGTCGGCGCTCGCTGCGGTCGCGGTCACGCCGAGGGCCAGGGCGGAGATCGTGAGCGCGGCGAAGGAGCGCGGCAGGGTACGGGAGCGTTGCATGTGTGGCCTCCACGGATGGGGTGGGTGAGTGGACATCCGTGGTTACGGTCCTCGCTGGCCCTCCGTTCAGACTAGTCACGAAGTCCAGTTCGACCTTCGAGCCCTGGCGCCGTTCTCGCGTGTGTCGCTCGCCATCGCGATCCTGCGATGACCAGATCGTCACCCAGCCGGTGACCGAGCATCATCGGCTTCAGACGACGGACGGACGACCCGCGGGAGGGCGGGTCGACCGTCGTCGGAGATCAGCGGCGAACCCTCGTCACGGCCGGGGGTTCAGGGCCGGGGACTCGCAGAGCGAGCCGCCCTGCTGGGGGTCGCGGCAGTTGCCGGCACGGTCGAACACACCCCTGGCGACGACGTTGCCGCCCGCGTCGACGATCTCAGCGGTGTTGAAGCCCGGCAGATCGAGGTCCTGTGCCGAGCAGCCAGCGGCGCCGTTCCCACCGGCGACGAGCTCGCAGACGGGGGTGATGTTGCCTCCGCGGAGGGTGACGCGGAAGGTGTACGTGCCGGCCTCCAACCCCCTCACGGTGACGGTGCCGTTGAACGTCCCCTGGCCTTCGGAGTAGTTGACGACGGCACGACCGGTCGCGTCGCTGGTCTGACTGGCGAGGTCCGCGCGGTTGTTGCCGTTGTGGGCCGCCAGAGCCGGCGAGGCCAGGGTGGCGAGCAGGAGCAGGGACGTGAGGATCGCCAGCACCGTGGCGGTGGTACGGGATGTGGCTGCGGACGTCATGTCGTGCCTTCCAGGGTGGGTGATGGGACGGTCGTGCATACGCTCCTGACGGGCCCAGCGTTCACTCGTCACGAAGGATCGATGAACCCCTGGGGCTCGGGCGCCGTAGGAACGGGTGTGCAGACACGAGACGGGCGGTACGTGCCGCAGCCGGTCATCGACCTCGACGACGATGGCGTCATCAGCGCTGCCTACCGCGCACACGGCCCGGAGCTGTACCGGTTCGTCCTGCGCAACCTCGGGGACCCGGGTGCCGCGCAGGACGCCGTGCAGGAGACGTTCCTGCGCGCCTGGCGTGCCGCCGATCGCTTCGACCCGCAGCTGGCCTCGCTCCGCGTGTGGTTGTTCGCGATCGCCCGCAACGTCATGATCGACCAGGTGCGGGCGGCCAGGGTCAGGCCGTGGCAGCAGGACCTCGTCGACCTGTCACAGACCCACGGAGCGGGACCGGCCGCGGAGGACTTCAGCGAGCAGGTCGTCCGCTCGTGGGTGGTCGAGGAAGCGCTGCGGCGCCTGACACAGGAGCATCGGACCGCCATCGTGGAGTCACATCTGAGGGGCCGCCCGCACGGCGAGGGTTGCCGCAGAGCTCGGCATCCCCGTCGGCACGTTGCGGAGCCGGCTGTTCTACGCACTCAGGGCGCTGAGGCTCGCCATGGACGAGATGGGGATCCAGCCATGAGCACGCCTGAGAGCTTCGAGCACAGGGAGCTGCGCGAGCTCCTCGGTGCGTACGCGCTGGGCGGCCTGCCCGACGAGGAGCGCGCCCGGGTCCAGGTCCACCTGGACGGCTGCCCAGCCTGTCGGGCCGAACTGGCCGAGCTCGTCCCCGTGGTCGAGGCCTTGCAGACGGTCGACCCCGAGGCCCTGCTGACGGCGCCCGCTCCCCCCCACGACCTCGGCGCACGGATCGGCGCAGCGATCGCCGAGGAGCGCCTGCTCGTGCAGGCACGAGCACGCCGTGAGGCCGCCGGTCACAGCCGACGACGGATCCTGACGGCGGTGGCTGCGACGGTGGTCGTGGTCGTGGCGTTGGGTGGCGGGGTGGTGGTCGGGCGGTCCACCGCACCCGAGCTCGCTGCCGGGCCGACCGGCGCCCCCATCCCCATGGAGGAGATCTCGCTGCGCGCGCTGGATCCGACGATCGACGTCGAGTCCGCGGTGCTCATCCCCCACACTTGGGGGGTGGAGGCGCGGTTCGTGGCCAGCGGATTGCCGGCCGGCGAGACCTTCCACGCGGCCTTCCGCTCGACGGACGGCCGTCTGCTCCCTGCGGGTGAGTTCCTCGGCACCGGCGACTCCACGCTCAAGTGCAACATGCAGTCGGCCCTGCTCCGCCACGACACCACCGCGTTCGTCGTGACCGACGGGGACGGGCGGGAGGTGCTCGTCGCCGATCTGTAGGAGGGGTCCGTCGTTCGTGCGGACGCCCCGCCCAGGGTCACGTCGACCGTGCGGGGCTCGGCGTTCGCGTCGACCACGTCGAGGGTGATGGCGCTGCCGGGGGCCCTGGTCGTGGTCCGCCGCCAGATCGCTGAGCGGTGGTCGCCTCCGCGCTCGCCGAGTCCGAGTACCTCGGGCACGGCGACCCGGGGGTCACCCTGCGCACCTACACACACGCGATGCCGACGAGCGAAGGCCGCGCCCGCCAAGCGGCGGACGCGGCCTTCGCCCGTGAGCCAGATGTGAGTTGAGACGCCCACTGACCCGCATCCTCGCAGGTCAGCGGGCTACCCCTCAGATGTCGTAGTAGAGCTCGAACTCGTGCGGGTGGGGACGGAGGGCCACCGCGGCGACCTCGTTCTCCATCTTGTACTGGATCCAGGTCTCGATGAGGTCCTCGGTGAAGACCCCGCCCTCGAGCAGGAACTCGTGGTCCTCCGCGAGCCCGGCCAGCGCCTCCTCCAGGGAACGCGGCACGGACGGCAGGTTCGCGAGCTCCTCGGCCGGGAGGTCGTAGATGTCCTTGTCGACCGGGTCGGCCGGCTCGATCTTGTTGCGGATGCCGTCGAGGCCGGCCATCAGCATCGCCGCGAACGCCAGGTACGGGTTCGACGACGGGTCCGGGACGCGGAACTCGATGCGCTTCGCCTTCGGGGAGTCGCCCGACAGCGGGATGCGGACCGCGGCCGAGCGGTTGCGGGCCGAGTAGACGAGGTTGACGGGCGCCTCGTAGCCGGGCACCAGGCGCCGGTACGAGTTCGTCGTCGGGTTGGTGAACGCCAGGATCGACTTGGCGTGCGCGAGCAGGCCGCCGACGTACCAGCGGGCGATGTCGGAGAGCTGCCCGTAGCCGGCCTCGTCGAAGAACAGCGGCTCGCCGTCCTTCCACAGCGACTGGTGGGTGTGCATGCCGGAGCCGTTGTCCCCGAAGATCGGCTTGGGCATGAACGTCACCGTGCGGCCGGCTGCGGCTGCGGTGTTCTTGACGACGTACTTGAAGGTCATCAGCTTGTCGGCGATGGCGGCGAGGGTGTCGAACTCGATGCCGATCTCGCCCTGGCCGCCGGACCCGACCTCGTGGTGGTGCAGCTGGGTCGAGATCCCGAACGCCTCGAGGTTGTGGACCATCTCGGAGCGCAGGTCGGTGTGGTGGTCCATCGGCGGCACGGGGAAGTAGCCGCCCTTGGTGCGCGGCTTGTAGCCCTTGTTCCCGCCCTCCTCGTCGCGCCCGGTGTTCCAGGCGCCCTCGATGGAGTCGACCTCGTAGAACGAGCCGTGGCCGAGCGAGTCGAACTTGACCGAGTCGAAGATGAAGAACTCGGCCTCAGGCCCCATGAACGACGTGTCGGCGATGCCGGTCGAAGCCAGGAACGCCTCGGCCTTGCGCGCGATGTTGCGCGGGTCGCGGGAGTACGCCTCGCCGGTGATCGGGTCGTGGATGTGGCAGTACATCATGAGGGTCTTGCGGGTGCGGAACGTGTCCTCGACCGCGGTGGTGGGGTCGGGGATCAGGAGCATGTCGGACTCCTGGATGCCCTGGAACCCACGCACCGACGACCCGTCGAAGTAGACGCCGTTCTCGAACGTGCTGAGGCTGACGTTCGTGGTCGGGAACGTGGTGTGCTGCGTGACGCCGGGGAGGTCGACGAAGCGCAGGTCGACGAACTCGTAGCCCTCGCTCTCGATGAGGGCCAGGACATCCTGGGCGGTCTGTGGCGAGCTGGCCAACGTGGCTCCTTCTCGTGGGTGATCGCTCGAGGTCGGGACGCTGCCCGACCGGGGGAGGGGTCGGTGGCGGACGCTAGAGGCGAGCCGTTTCCCGACCGTGCCGCCCGTGTTACGGGCGTGTTACGTCGGCCTCCGAGGGGCGGAGGGACGTGCGGGGCACCGGGCCGCCGGCGGTCCCCACGTCCGCGCGGACGGGTCCGACCGACGGACGGCCACGGTCCGACCCTAGCCTCGGTACCGGCCGGGCACCCACGCCACCCCGGTCGACCAGCCCACCCGAGAGGTCCCCCGTGGAGTCCTTCGAGCTCGACCTGTCCCCGATCGTCGCCGTGAGCATCCGCACGGTCGTGATCCTGGTGCTCACGGCCATCGTCGTCCGCGTCGTCAAGCGAATCATCCAGCGCTCGGTCGACCGGGCCAAGGACCCCGACCGGGCCGCCCGGATGACGAAGCTCAAGACCAAGGCGCGGCTGTCGGAGCCCCCGCTGCAGCCAGCCATCGCCACGGAGCGCAAGGCACGCCGTGCCGACGCGCTCGGGTCGATCTTCGGGTCCGTCGCGTCCGCGTTCATCTGGACGCTGTCGCTGCTGACGGTGCTCGGGGGCTTCGGGATCGAGCTCGGCCCCTACATCGCGTCGCTGGGGATCATCGGCGTGGCGTTGGGCTTCGGCGCGCAGGACCTCGTCAAGGACTTCATCAGCGGCATCTTCATGCTGCTCGAGGACCAGTACGGGGTCGGGGACGTCGTCGACTCGGGCGAGGCGACCGGCGTGGTCGAGGGCATCAGCCTGCGCACCACCCGCATCCGGTCCGTGGACGGGACGCTGTGGTACGTGCCCAGCGGCGAGATCCGGCGGCTCGGCAACATGAGCCAGGAGTGGGCGCGAGCGCTGCTCGACATCGGCGTGTCCTACGAGACCGACGTCGCGGAGGCGTCGCGCATCATCTCCGAGGTCGCCGAGCAGATGGCGTCCGAGGACGAGTACGTGGCGAAGTTCCTCGATGCCCCGGAGGTGTGGGGGGTGCAGAACCTCGGTCCCGACTCGGTCGACATCCGCCTCGTCATCAAGACGACGCCCGGCGACCAGTGGGCCATCGCCCGGGAGCTGCGGGCCCGGATCAAGCGGGCGTTCGACGACGCGAGCGTCGAGATCCCGTTCCCGCAGCGCACCATCTGGCTGCGCACCGACGTCACGGGCAGCGACGAGGCCCCCCGGCTCGTCACCGGGGACGATCCCGACGCCTGAGCGTCGGCCTCAGCCCTGGGGGTGGTGGGCCGCCGCCGTCCAGGCGCCGCCGTCCATCGCCTGCTGCCCGGCGTGGTAGCTCGAGCGGACCATCGGGCCCGACTCGACGTGCTCGAAGCCGAGCTCCTCCTCGCCGAACCGACGGAACTCCGCGAACTCCTCCGGCGTGACGTAGCGGTCGAGGTGGAGGTGCTGCTTCGACGGCTGCAGGTACTGCCCGATGGTCAGCGTGTTCACGCCGGCGGCGCGCAGGTCCCGCATGCACTGCAGGATCTCGTCGTTGGTCTCGCCCATGCCGGCGATGATGTTCGACTTGACCGCCGTGGAGCGGGGGAACCGCTCGCGGGCGAGCGCGAGGAACGCGAGGCCGCGGTCGTAGTCGAACGACGGCCGGATGATCGGGAACAGCCGGCGGGTGGTCTCGAGGTTGAACGCGAACACGTCGGGGCGGGCCTCGACGACCTGCTCCAGCGCGGCGGCGCCCTTCGCCGGGTCCATGCCGTAGCCGAAGTCGCTCGGCAGCACCTCGACGCCCGTGTCGGGCACCTGCGCGCGGATCTGGCGGATGGTCTCGGCGACCAGCCACGCGCCGCCGTCCTCGAGGTCGTCGCGGGCCACCATGGTGACCACCGCGAAGCGCAGGCCGAGCTCGGCCACGGCCTCGGCGACCCGGCGCGGCTCGTCGGTGTCGTAGCCGTCGGGCTTGCCGGTCTTGATCTGGCAGAAGCCGCAGCGGCGCGTGCAGTCGTCCCCGCCGATGAGGAACGTCGCCTCGCGCATCTCCCAGCACTCGTAGATGTTGGGGCAGGCGGCCTGGGCGCAGACGGTGTTGAGCTCGAGCCCGCCCATGAGCTTCTCGACGTCGCGGAACTGCTCGCCGCGCGACGCCTTGACCTTCAGCCACTCGGGCTTGCGGCCGGCGGCCAGCGACGTGTCGATGGTGCGACGCACGACGCCGGCGCGCTGCGTGCGCTCCCGGCCGAGCTCGTCGGCACGGCTGCGCGGCGCCGGCGGCGTGTCGGGCGCCAGCGGCAGCAGACCGCGCTCGACGAGCAGGGCGGTGGCCTGCTCCGTGACGCGGTCGGCGGCGGTCGGGTCGGTGGCCTGGTCCACGAACGGGCCTTCGGTGGGGCGTGGCGGCGAGGGTACGAGGTGGTGGGGGCGAGCGGTTCGCGCCGGCGGCCCCGCCCAGACGGGTGCGCGGGGGGCGGTCAGCCGTCGCGGTCGAGACCCAGCGCGGCCGGCGTGGCCGGGACGACCTCGGCGCCGTAGAGCGCGGCGAGCAGGCGCGACGTGCGGGTCGCCTCGGCCGTCACCGACGTCGCGACGCCCAGCCCGGCCAGCGAGCCGACGGTCTTGTCCTCGTCGGCGATGCCGCACGCGACGATGCCGGCCCAGTCGTCCATGTCGGGCGCGACGTTGGTGGCCCAGCCGTGCTGGGTGACCCAGCCCGACGACACGCGCACGCCGATGGCGGTGACCTTGGCGCTGCCGACCCACACCCCGGTGTAGTCGGGGATGCGGGTGCCCTCGAGGCCGTGCTCGGCCAGCAGGTCGATGTTCAGCTGCTCGAGCACCCGGACGTGGTCGACCACGCGCGGCCCGGCGAGCTGCACGATCGGGTAGCCCACGAGCTGCCCGGGGCCGTGGTAGGTCACGTCCCCGCCGCGGTCGACGTCGACGACCTCGATGCCGCGCTCGGCCAGCGTCGCGTCGTCGTAGCGGACGTTGGCGCGGTCGGCCTGCTTGCCCATCGTGTACGTCGGCGGGTGCTCCAGGAGCAGGACCGTGTCACCGACGTCGCCGGCGGCACGCCGCGCGACCAGGTCGCGCTGCCACGCCCACGCGCGCTCGTAGGGGACCGGCTCGCCGCCCGTCAGGTCGACCACCGTCAGCGGCGCGTCCGGCTCGGCGCGCAGCGCCCTCGGCTCGGTGCGAGGGCGCGCGGCCGGCGTCGACCCCGCGTCGGGGGTCGGGGCGTCGGCGTCCACGGGGGGTCCTGTGTCCGGTCGGGGTCGCTCGGCTCAGGCGCCGAGCCCGACCTCCGGACCGAAGTCGACGTGCTCCAGGGTGTACTTCAGGTCCTGGAGGAAGCGCGCCGAGTCGGCGCCGTCGAGCATCCGGTGGTCGTAGGTCAGGCACAGGTAGCTCATGTGCCGGATCGCGATCGTGTCCTGGCCCAGGTCGTCGGTCACCACGATGGGACGCTTCTCGATCAGCGTCGTCGCGAGGATGCCGACCTCCGGCGGGTTGAGGACGGGGGTGTCCATCATCACGCCGCGCGAGCCGGTGTTGGTGATGGTGAAGGTCGCGCCCTGGATGTCGTCGGGGGTGAGCTTCTTGGTGCGGGCCCGGTCGGCGATGTCCTTGATGCGGCGGGCGAGGCCCGGGACGGTGAGGTCCTGCGCGTCCTTGATGTTCGGGACGATCAGGCCGCCCTCGGTGTCGACCGCCATGCCGAGGTTGATGTAGTTGTGGAACGTCGCCGTGCCCGACTCGAGGTCCATCGACGAGTTCATGGCCGGGTGGCGCGGCAGCACCATGCACACGGCGCGGGCCACGATCGGCAGGGGCGAGAGCGACGCGCCCTCGCGCTGCTTGAAGGCGTCCTTGGCGAGCTCGCGGGTCACCATCACGCGGGTCATGTCGACCTCGACGATGGCGGTGAGCTGCGCGGTGGACTGCAGCGAGTCGTGCATCGAGCGGGCGATGGCCTTGCGGATGCGCGACAGGTCCTGCGTGACGGTGCGCTGCCCGCCGAAGTCGACCTGCACCGAGCCGGGCTCGGGCTGCGAGGTCGACCGGGACGCGGGGACCTGCACCATCCGCGCGGGCGCCGTTGCGGCCGCCGGCGCGGGGGCCGTGGCCGGCGCGGACGCGGCGGCCTGCTGGTCGCCCGACCCGCCGGCACCCTCGCCGCCGGCGGCGATGGCCCGCTCGGCGTCCTCGCGGGTGATGCGGCCGCCGTCGCCGGTCGCCCGCACGTCCGACGCGGACAGGCCGGCCTCGCGCAGGAGCTTGCGCACCAGCGGGGACGTCAGCACGCCCTCGCCGTCGCCGCCCTGGCCGCCACCGGACGCCTGCTGGGCCGAGGAGGTCGGCGCGGACGGGGCCGCGGCCTTCGCGTCGTCGGCGTCGTCGGAGGTCGGGGCCTCGTCGCGCGCCTCGGGCTCCGTGGCCGCCTCCGGCTCCGACTCGGCCGGCTCGGCGTCGTCGCTGCCGCCGCCCCCGGAGGCGCCGTCACCGTCGCCGATGACGAGCAGGACCTGCCCGACCTCGACGGTGTCGTCGACCTCGGCCTTCAGCTCCTGCACCACGCCGGCGACCGGCGACGGGATCTCGGTGTCGACCTTGTCGGTGGAGATCTCGACGACGGGCTGGTCGACCTCGACGGTGTCCCCGACCTCGACGAGCCACTGCGTGACCACGCCTTCGGTGATGGACTCCCCGAGCTCGGGCAGGGTGACGTTCTCGGCCACGGAGACGGCTCCTCGTGTGCGCGTTGCGGTGCGTGGGGCGTGGGGCGGTGGTGGGTCAGCCGTGCAGGGCCCGGCCGGCGAGCGCCATGTGGGCCTCGCCGAGGGCCTCGGACAGCGACGGGTGGGCGTGGATGAACCGGGCGACGTCCATCGGGGTCGCCTCCCAGTTGTAGATCAGCTCGCCCTCGGCGATGAGGTCGGTCGCCTTGGGCCCGACGAGGTGGACGCCGAGCACGCGGCCCGCGCCGCCCTCGGCGGACTCGTCCTTCTCGGCGATGACCTTGACCACGCCGGTGGCCTTCATCATCTGGGCGCGGGCGAGCGCCTGGAACGGGTACTTCTCGACCACGACGTCGTAGCCCTGGTCCTTGGCCTGCGCCTCGGTGTAGCCGACGGAGCCGACCTCGGGGTGCGAGTAGGTGACGCGCGGGACGCCGGCGTAGTCGATCGGCAGGACGTCGAGGCCGGCGAGCTGGTCGGCCACGAGGAAGCCCTCGGCGAACGACGCGTGGGCGAGGCCGAGCGTCGGGATGACGTCGCCCAGCGCGTAGACGCCCTCGACGCCGGTGCGGCAGTACTCGTCGACCTTCACGAAGCCGCGGTCGAGCTCGACGCCGAGCTCGTCGAGGCCGAGGCCCTCGGTGACGGGCACGCGGCCGACGGCGACGAGCAGCAGGTCGGCCTTGAGCTCCTCGGTGTCGCCCTTCTTCGTCTCGATGGTGCAGGTGACCGAGCGCGACGTGGCCTTCACGTCCGTCATCTTGGCGCCCGTGAGCGCCGTGATGCCCTTGCGGCGGTACTGCTTCTCCATCTCCTTGGAGGTGTCCGCGTCCTCGAGCGGCAGCAGCCGGTCCTCGAGCTCGACGATGGTCACCTCGACGCCGAAGGCGTTCCAGGCGGTGGCGAACTCCATGCCGACCGCGCCGGACCCGAGGATGACGGCCTTCTTCGGCAGCTTCTCGAGGTAGAGGGCGTGGTCGGACGAGATGACGCGCTTGCCGTCGAACTCGGCGAACGGCAGCTCGCGGGGCTTCGACCCGGTGGCGATCACGATCGAGGCGGTGGTGAGGGTGCGCTCGCCGTCCTCGGTGTCGACCACGACGGTGTTGCGGTCGGCGATGCGGCCGGTGCCGGTCACGGTCTCGATGCCGCGACCCTTCAGGGCCCCCTGGAGGCCCTTGTACATCCGGTCGACGACGTCGTCCTTGTGCTTGTTGAGGGCGGCGACCTCGATGCCCTCGTAGGACGCCTTCACGCCGTACTCGGCGGCCTCCTGGGCGTGCTCGGCGACCTCGGCGGTCTGCAGGATCGCCTTGGTCGGGATGCAGCCCCAGTGCAGGCAGGTGCCGCCGACCTTGTCCTTCTCGACGAGCGCGACCTTCAGCTCGAGCTGGGCGGCGCGCAGCGCGGTCGAGTAGCCGCCGGTGCCGCCGCCGATGACGACGAGGTCGTAGTCGTGGCTGCCGCGCTCGACGCCGCCGGCGGGGCGCTCCGCGGCGGCGGGCTCCGGCTCCGACGCGGCCTCGGGCTCGGTGTCGGTCGCGGTCTCCGTCTCCTCCTCGGCCTGCGCCTCCGCCTCGGCCTCGTCGCTGTCGCCACCGCTCTCGGAGGCACCGCCGCCGGCGCCCCCGCCGATCACGGCGATGACCTGCCCGACCTCGACGGTGTCGTCGACCTCGGCGCGGAGCTCGCTGACCGTCCCGGCCACGGGGGAGGGGATCTCGGTGTCGACCTTGTCGGTCGAGATCTCCACGATGGGCTGGTCCACCTCGACGGTGTCGCCGACGGCGACGAGCCACTGGGTGATGACGCCCTCGGTCACGGACTCGCCGAGCTGCGGCAGCTTGACCTCTTCGTCGGCCACGACGGGAACTCCAAAGGTGCGCCGGCGCGTGCGGGAGGGGGCGCCGGGGGCGGGCAGGGATGGTCGCGCGCGAACCTACCGCAGCCACGGGAGGGGGACAGGCCGCGGGGGTGGCGCGGCCACCGTCCCGACGGCCGGTCCGGCGGCGAGTAGCGTCGCGCCCGACCCCACCCCGAGCCCGCCGGGAGACCCACCGTGGCCGACCCCACCGACCTGCAGACGACCCCCCTCACGGCGCTGCACCGCGCCGCCGGCGCGCGCATGGCGCCGTTCGCCGGCTGGGACATGCCGGTCGAGTTCTCCTCGACGCTGGCCGAGCACGAGGCCGTCCGCACCGACGTGGGCGTGTTCGACGTGTCGCACCTCGGCACGGTGTGGATCGAGGGCGACGGCGCCACGGCGACGATCGCCGCGTCGTTCACCAACGACCCCACCGGGCTCGGCGACGGCGAGAGCCAGTACACGCTGTGCTGCGACGAGCGGGGCGGGATCGTCGACGACCTCATCGTCTACCGGCTCGCCGCGGACCGGTGGATGACGGTCCCGAACGCCGCCAACACCCCGGCGGTGGTCGCGCGGCTCGCGTCGCGGGCGGAGCCGGGGGTGGAGGTCACCGACGCGTCCACGACGTGGGCCGTGCTGGCCGTCCAGGGGCCGCGGTCGCTGGCGCTCGTGGCCGAGGTCCTCGGGGTCGACCCGGCCGCCACCCCCTACCTCGGCGTCGTCGAGGTCGACACGCCCCACGGGCCGCTGGTGCTGTGCCGGACCGGCTACACGGGCGAGGTCGGGTGCGAGCTGGTGGTGCCCGACACGGCCGCGCCGGCGGTGTGGCAGGCCCTCACCGGCGCCGGCGCGACCCCGTGCGGTCTCGCGGCCCGCGACACGCTGCGCACCGAGATGGGCTACCCGCTGCACGGCAACGACATCTCGACCGACACCGACCCGTACGCGGCCCGGCTCGGGTGGGCCGTGAAGCTCGACCGTGGCGGGTTCGTCGGGCACGAGGCGCTCGTCGCCGCGAAGGCGGCCGGCCCGAGCCGGCGGCTGCTGGCGCTGCGCACGGACGGTCGTCGCCCCCCACGCCCCGGGATGCGGGTGCTGCGGGACGGTGACGAGGTCGGCGAGGTCACCTCGGGGACCTTCTCGCCGACGCTGAAGGTCGGGATCGGGCTCGCCTACCTCGACGTGGACGTCGAGCCGGGCGAGGCCGTCGAGGTGGACGTGCGCGGGACCGGGGTGCCGTTCGAGGTCGCCCGGCCCCCGCTCGTGGACGCCGACCCGCGCGGCTGACGCCGGAGGTCAGCTCCGGGCGGGCCGCACGAGGATCCAGGCACCCGGGTCGACCTCCCACGCGTGGCGCCCGCGCTCGATGCCGTCGAGCTCGCCGTCGACGTTGGCGGCGCAGGCGTCACCCGTCACGACCACCCTGGTCCCGCGCACGGCCACGGTGTCGTCGCGCTCCGCGGCGGTGCCCCGTCGCATCGCGGCGGCGAACACCCCACGGGCCATCGGCCCGGTGGCCGCGGAGACGACGACGTCGAGCTCGCCGTCGTCGATCGCGGCGTCCGGGGCGACGCGGGCGCCACCACCGAAGGTCGGGCCGTTGCAGACGGCGACCAGGAGCAGCCCGTCGTCCGCGCCGTCCGGGCGCACGGGGGCGCCGTCCACCTCGACCTCGAGGGCCCAGCCGAGCGGGCCCGTGCCGGCGGCGAGCGCACCGAGGGGGTAGGCCGCGTCGCCGGCCCCCTCCTTCATCTCGGCGGCGCGCTCGGCCGCGTCGACGCCGACGCCGAGGTGCAGGGCGTTGACGCAGACCGCCCCGTCGGGGCCCCGCAGCAGGTCGGCCGGGCGCGCGGCCCCGGCCAGCAGCGCCGTCGCCGCCTCGGCCGGGTCCTGCGGGGTGCCGAGCGAGGTGGCGAGGTCGTTGCCGGTGCCGAGCGGCACGACCGCGAAGGTCACCCGGTCGAGCGCGCCGGCGGCGTCGGCGGCCGCAACGGCGACGTGCAACGACCCGTCACCGCCGCACACGACGAGCACGTCGTGCTCGGTCAGGTCGTCGACCACGGCCCGCACGTCGGCCGGGTCGTCGGTCGTGTGCACCGCGACCTCGACGCCGCCGGCGCGGAAGGCCGCCGCGGCCGCCTCCACGGCCTCGTCGGTCGCGGTGCCGGCGTCGGCGTTGACGAGCAGGTGGTGGGTCACGGTCGGCTCCGGGGCGGTGGCGGGGCGGGACACGGCGGTGGACGTCGGGCCCGCGGGGCAGGCTGCCGCCTCCGGCGGCTCGGCGATCCCGGTCACACGGACGGCCCGGCCGGACGGCCACCGGCGGGCCGGCCCCGGCTCGGGTGTCATCGGGGGCCGAGCGAAGAGCAGGAGGACGACGTGGGCTGGTGGTGGGCGGTGCTCGGCGCAGGGGTGCTCGGCGTCGTGGTCCTCGACATGCTCTGGACCACCGTCGCGGCGACCGCCGGCGCCGGGCCGCTGACCACCACCGTCTCGACGCGGCTGTGGGACCTCGCGCGACGGCTGTGCCTGCGCCGGCGGCGCCGGCACGTCGCCATGCGCACCGCCGGGGTGCTGGTGGTGCTCAGCGTGTTCCTGACGTGGGTGGCCGGCACGGTGCTCGGCTGGTGGCTGGTCCTGGTGTCGTCCCCGGCGGCGGTGGTGGACACCTCCACGGGGGAGCCGGTGACGGCGTCGGAGCGCCTGTACGTCGCCGGCTACGTCGTGGCGACGCTCGGCAACGGCGAGTACCGGCCTGGCCTCGGGGTGTGGCAGGCGGTCGTCGTGCTCGGCGCGCTGACCGGGCTCGCGGTGGTGACGCTGTCGATCACCTACCTGGTGCCCGTCACCGGGGCGGTCACCGACCGGCGCACGCTCGCCCTGGAGCTGTCGAGCCTCGGTGGGGACGCCGCCGAGGTGGTGCTGTCCGGCGCCGCCGGCGAGCGCGGTTGGCACGCGCTCGAGCAGCAGCTCGCCGCGTTCGCGCAGCCCCTGCACCGCACCGGACAGCGCCACCTCGCCTACCCGGTGCTGCACCACTTCCACGACGTCGAGCCGCACGCGGCCCTCGCGCCGCGGGTGGCCGTCCTCGACGACGCGCTGCTGCTGCTCTCCGCCGGCGTCCACCCCGACCACCGGCCCGACCCGCTGCCGCTGCAGGTGACCACCGCCGGCGTCGGCTCCCTCCTCGACACGCTGGCGGCGGCGCACATCACCCCCGTCGACGAGCCACCGCCGGCGCCGGACCTCGCGCGGCTGCGCGCGGCCGGCGTCCCGACGGTCAGCGACGCGGAGTTCGCGGCGGCCGTGGAGGCACGCGCCGACCGCCGGCGCCTGCTCGGCGGCTTCGTGCACGACGACGGGTGGGACTGGGACGCGGTCTGCGCACCCGGGGTCGAGCTGGGGGCCGACGGCGCGCCGGGGACGGAGCGACCCGACGACCTCAGGCGCTCGTCGCCGCCGACAGGCTGACGTCGTCGCCCGGCAGGGCGAGCATCCGGTCGAGGGTGACGCGGGCCCAGTGCCGGGTGTCGGGGTCGACGCGGACCTCGTTGACGACCTCGCCCTTCACCAGGGACTCGAGCACCCACACCAGGTGCGGGAGGTCGATGCGGTTCATCGTCGCGCAGAAGCAGACGGTGTCGTCGAGGAACACCACCCGCTTGTCGGGGTGCTCCGCGCCGAGGCGCTTCACGAGGTTGAGCTCGGTGGCGATGGCGATGGTCGCGCCGGCGGGCGCCTCCTCGACCCAGCGGATGATCTGCCCGGTGGAGCCGACCCTGTCGGCCCGGGACACCACCTCGTGGCGGCACTCGGGGTGGACCAGCACCTCGACGCCGGGGAGCTCCTCGCGCACCGCGTCGACCATCTCGGGCAGGAACCGGGCGTGCACCGAGCAGTGGCCCTTCCAGAGGATGACGCGGGCGGCGCGCAGCTCGTCATCCGTCAGGCCACCGTCCGGCTGCCACGGGTCGTAGACGACGCAGTCGTCGAGCGACAGCCCGAGGGCCAGCACGGCGGTGTTGCGGCCGAGGTGCTGGTCGGGGAGGAACAGGACCTTGCCGCCGTCGCCGCCCTCGCCGGCCACCTCGAACGCCCAGCGCATCGCGCGGGGCGCGTTGGAGGAGGTGCAGATGGCACCGCGTCGCTCGCCGCAGAACGCCTTGATGGCGGCGGTGGAGTTCATGTAGGTCAGCGGGACGGTGACGTCGGCGACGCCGGCGCGCTCGAGCCGCGCCCAGGCGTCGACGACCTGCCGGGACTCGGCCATGTCGGCCATCGAGCAGCCGGCGGCGAGGTCGGGGAGGATCACCGTCTGGTCCTCGCGGGCGAGCACCGACGCGGACTCGGCCATGAAGTGCACGCCGCAGAAGACGATGGTGTCGGCGGCGGCCTCGGCGGCGACCTGCGACAGCTTGAACGAGTCGCCGCGCGCGTCGGCGAACTGGATGACCTCGTCGCGCTGGTAGTGGTGGCCGAGCACGACGACCCGGTCGCCGAGCGCCTCACGGGCACGGCGGGCGCGGCCGACGAGGTCCGGGTCGCTGGGGGAGGGGAGGTCGCCCGGGCACACGACGCCGCGCTCGCTGGTCGGGTCGGTCCCGCGACCGAGCAGCAGCAGCGGCGACCCCGCGGGGATCGTCGGTGTGGCGGTGGTGTTGCGCGCCGCCGCGGCGCGGGGCTTGGCGAGCGTGCTCATGCGGGGCTCCTGGAGGGCGAGTTATTGTCAGCATGACAAGAACCCTGCGGGGAGCGTACCACCGAGCGGCGGCCGAGCGGTCCGGGGGCCGCTCGGTGGAATCGGGCGTCGGGGGCCGGGCGTCGGGGCGCCGGGCGGTGCGCGTCGAGGACCTACGCTGCCGCCGCCCCGACCGGATCACCGAGCCAGGAGCACCGGGTGCGCGTCGTCGTCTGTCCCGACTCCTTCGGGGGGACCCTGACCGCGCCGGCGGCCGCGTCCGCCGTCGCGGCCGGGTGGCGGCGCGCACGACCGCAGGACGACGTCGTCGAGGTCCCGCTCTCCGACGGCGGGGAGGGGCTGCTCGACGTCCTCTGCGCGGCCGACCCCACGTGGCAGGAGCAGGTCACCGAGGTCTGCGGCCCGAACGGTCACCCGCGGGACGCCCGGTGGCTGCTGCGGGGCGACGGCACGGCCGTGGTCGAGTCGGCCGAGGCGTGCGGGCTGCGGTGGGTGCCCGAGGACCGACGCACCCCGATGACCGCGACGACCTGGGGCGTGGGGCAGCTGCTGGCCGCCGCGCACGCCGCCGGCGCGCGTCGCGTGCTGCTCGGCGCCGGCGGCAGCGCGAGCGTCGACGGCGGCACCGGTGCCCTCTCGGGGCTCGGGTGGCGGCTCACCGTCGAGGACGGGTCGGGGCTGAAGGTCGGTGGCGCCGACCTGCACCGCGTCGCCGGCGTCGGCCCGGGGTGGCGCGTCGACCTCGCCGACGTCGACGTGGTCCTCCTCGCCGACGTGCGCACGCCGCTGCACGACGCCGCGGCGACCTTCGGGCCGCAGAAGGGCGCGGGCCCCGAGGACGTCACGCTGCTCGCCGCGGCGCTGCGGACCTGGGAGCGGGTCTGCGTCCGCGACCTCGGCGCGCCCGAGGCGCTGTCGTCGGTGCCCGGGACCGGCGCCGCCGGCGGGCTCACCTACGGGCTCGCCGCCGCCCTCGGCGTCGAGCCCACCGCCGGCGCGCCGGTCGTCGCCGACCTCGTCGGCCTCGCCGACGCGCTCGCCCGCGCGGAGATCGTGGTGACCGGCGAGGGCGCGCTCGACGCCACCTCGGCGGAGGGCAAGGTGCTCACGGAGGTGCTCCGTCGGGCCGCCGGCGCCGGCACGCCGGTGCTCGTCGTGGCGGGTCGGGTCGACGAGGTCCCCGACGGGGTCATCGACGCCGAGGCGTCCGCCCCCGCCGGAGCCGGCTCCGATCCGGCCGCCGAGGTCGCCGACGCCGCGGCACGGCTGGCCGGCCGCCGAGGCTGACGGGAGCAGGTCCGGCCGGTCCGCGCGAGCCGTCCCACCGAACCTCCCGGAGCGCCGCCGTCGGTACACTGTCGCGTCCGGGCGGCCCTCGCGCCGACCCGCGCCGAGGTCCCCGATCCGTCCTCCGGGACCACCCACCCGCCACGCAGGAGTCCACCCGTGAGCACCGACGCCCCCACCGACGTCGCGACCGACGCCCCCACCGGCACGACCTCCACCCTCACGCTGACGGAGACGGCCGCCGAGAAGGTGCAGTCCTTCCTCGCCGACGCCGACGAGCAGGGCGAGGTGGCGCTGCGCGTGGCCGTCCAGGCGGGCGGCTGCGCCGGCTTCCGCTACGCCCTCTTCTTCGACGACCGCGCGCTCGACGGTGACCTCGTCGAGCAGCAGCACGGGGTCACCATCCGCGTCGACGCGATGAGCCAGCCCTACCTCGGCGGCGCCGTGATCGACTGGAAGGAGTCCCTCGAGGCCTCCGGGTTCTCCATCGAGAACCCCAACGCCTCCGGGTCCTGCGCCTGCGGTGAGTCCGCCACCTTCTGAGCACCCGCCCGGTCGCACCGCGCACCGAACACCACGACGGGCCCCGCCACACCGGCGGGGCCCGTCGTCGTGTCGATGCGTCCGCGCCGGGCCGTCGGCGTAGGCTGTCGGTGTGGGAGCGGACACGAGGGACGAGGGCGACGATCCCGGCGGGGGCGGCCGGGTGGTCGAGCGCGCCCGGCGACGCTCCGCGGTCGTGCTGGCGCTGGTCGTGGTGCTCGTCGGCCTGACGGTGCTCGCGGGGTGGGTGACGCTCGGTGGCCTGGCTGGCGCCGGCCCCACCGTCGACGACGCCGGCCGGCTCCGGATGCTGACCCAGCGGGCCGCCCTGGCCGCCGCCGTGGACGACGCCTCGACCCTCGCCGCCACGCTCACCGAGATCACCGAGACCGTCGAGCGGTTGAGCGAGGCGCCGGGCCCGGGCTACGACCGCCTGGCGCCGGAGGGCACCGTCATCGCGCTCGGGGCCTTCGTGCAGGAGGGGGGCGAGGTCCTCGCGGGGACGACCGACCCGGAGGTGCTCCAGCGCGGGGCGGCCGACCTGTTGCCGCTGCTCGACGAGGCGGTGGAGGCCGAGACGGCGTACACGCAGGCACGGATGTCGCGCGCCCGGTGGCTGGT
The DNA here is from genome assembly GCA_046566145.1 of Actinomycetes bacterium. GTDB lineage: Bacteria > Actinomycetota > Nitriliruptoria > Nitriliruptorales > Nitriliruptoraceae > JBKHXF01. The sequence continues at coordinate 191,880 of JBKHXF010000018.1, read as the reverse complement.
GACCCTCCCCGTGCTGCTCCTGCTCGGCATCGTCGCGGCCGGCCACGCGCGCGTCCTCGTCCCGGCGCTGCGCGCCCTCGAGGAGTCGCAGCGCAGGGAGGTCGCGGCACGGCGCGAGGCCGAGGCCGCCCGTCGCGCGATGGTCGAGCGCTTCGACGCGGTCCCCCACCCCTCGATCGTGACGGATCGCGAGGGTCGCGTCGTCGCCTGCAACCGCGCCGCCGTGGAGCACTACGGGTGGCCACGGGACGAGGTCGTCGGCGTCCTGCCGCCCTGGCTGACCGATCGGGACGCGTGGATCGCCCGCTGCCGCCACGTCGGGCAGGAGGGGTTCCTCGCGCAGGTGCGCCGGCGGACGCACGGCGGTGCCCAGCGCAGCGCGCTGTGCACGATCCAGCCCCTCGACGACGGGACGCTGCTGCACCTCGAGAGGGATGTGACGGACGAGCTCCAGCGCGCCGCACGGCAGCGCCACCGCGACCGGGTCGAGGCGATCTCCCGGCTCGCTGGCGGGGTGTCCCACGACTTCAACAACCTGCTGACCGCGATCGGCGGCCACACCGAGCTGCTCCGCGACGAGACCGACCCGTCGCTCGCGCCCCGGTTCCAGGTCGTGCTGGACGCGGTGCAGCGTGCGCGCGAGCTCGTCCGACGGCTGCTCGCCGTCGGGTCGGTGCACCCCGGCGACCTCGTCCACGTCGACCTCGGGGAGCTCGTCGCGGACCTCCTGCCGGTCCTCGACTCCGTGGCCGGGCCGACCGTCCGGGTACGGGAGACGGAGCTCCACCACGCCGTCGTCCTGGCCGACCCGGTGCAGCTCGAGCAGGTGCTCCTCGACCTCGTCAGCAACGCCCGGCGCGCCATGCCCGAGGGCGGCACGGTCGAGCTCGGCGTCGGGCGCCGGCGCGACGCGGGGGTGGACCTCGCGTGGCTCACGGTGGTCGACACGGGTGTCGGGATCCCCGCGGCCGACCTGCAGCGCGTCTTCGACCCGTTCTTCACCACCTTCGACGAGAGCGGGGACCACGGACTCGGCCTGTCCGTGGTCGAGGGCATCGTGACGCGGCTGGGCGGACGCGTGGAGATCGACAGCGTGGTCGGCAGCGGGACGACCGTACGGGTCCTGCTGCCGCTCGCCGGCGAGGGGGCCGAGGGGCAGGCGGCGGTCGCACCGCCCCCTGTTGCCGACGAGGTCGCGGAGCCGGACGCGCCGTTGCCCGGCGCGGTGCTCGTCGTCGAGGACGACGAGCACGTCGCGCTGCTGATGGAGCGGGTGCTGCGGGACACCGCGTCGGAGATCACGGTGGTGCGGCACCCCGCCCAGGCGCTCATCCACGCCGAGTCGGCGTCGGTCGACCTCCTCGTGACCGACCTCGAGCTGCCCGGCCTCGACGGCGGGGCGCTGGCGGAGCGGGTCCGCGCGCTGCACCCGGCCGTCCGGGTCGTGCTCGTGACCGGCCACGGCCGGGACGAGCCGCGGATCGCCGCGGTCGGCGCGGATGCGCTGCTGGAGAAGCCGTTCCGCTCCGGTGACCTGCGTGACCTGGTCACGGACCTGCTCCGGGCCGACGTCGCCGGATCCCCGCCGGCGTGACGTCGGGCCGCCGGCGCCGGCGGTGACCGGAGCCGCGCCCCGGTCAGGCCTCGACGACCTCGAGGTCGTCGCTCTCGAAGCTCGCCCGCAGGTGCTTCTTGGAGAACTTGCCGACCGACGTCTTGGGGATCTCGGCGACGAACGCGTAGCGCTCCGGGAGCCACCACCGCGCCACCCGTTCGGTGAGGAACCCGTTCAGGTCGGCCGCCGACACCTCGGCGCCGTCGCGCAGCACCACGCAGGCGAGCGGGCGCTCGTCCCACCGCTCGTCGGGCACGCCGATGACGGCCGCCTCCACGACGTCGGGGTGGGCCATCAGCTCGTTCTCGAGGTCGACCGAGCTGATCCACTCGCCCCCCGACTTGATGACGTCCTTGGTCCGGTCGACGATCTGCATGAACCCCTGCGCGTCGATGACGCCCACGTCGCCGGTGCGCAGCCAGCCGTCCTCGGTGAACCGGTCGGGGTCCTCGCTGATGCCGTGGTAGCCCGCCGTGATCCACGGTCCGCGGACCTGGATCTCGCCGATGGACTCACCGTCCCACGGCTGCTCCTCGCCGTCGTCGACGAGGCGCATCTGGACACCGGGTGCGATGCGACCCGTCCGGGCCCGCCACGCGGCGTCGTCGTCGGGATCGGCACCCCGCGGCGGGATGGCCACCGCGCCGAGTGGGCTCATCTCGGTCATGCCCCACGCCTGGATGATGCGCACCCCGTACCGCTCGTCGTACGCGTCGATCAGCGAGCGGGGGACCGCGGAGCCGCCCACGACGCACCACCGCAGCGACGCGAGGTCGAGCTCGGCCTGCTCGCCGTGCTGCAGCAGCCCGTTCCAGACGGTCGGGACCGCGGCGGAGCACGTCGGCTGCGACGCGGCGATGAAGGCCGCCAGGGGCTCGGGCTGGAGGTACCGCTCGGGCATGAGCAGGTCGGCCCCCTGCATCCAGCCGAGGTAGATCAGGCCCCAGGCGTTCGCGTGGAACTGCGGGACGATCAGCAGCAGCCGGTCCCGGTCGGACACGTGCAGGCCCCCGACCGCCGCCCCGAACGTGTGCGTCCAGTTCGAGCGGTGGCTGTAGACCACGCCCTTGGGGTTGCCGGTCGTGCCGCTCGTGTAGCACATGGCCGCTGGGGCCCACTCGTCCACGTCGGGCCAGGTGAAGCCCGGCTCGGCGGCGGCGAGCAGCTCGTCGTAGCGCCGCACCCGGTCGGCCGGCAGGCCGTCGGCGTCGCCGTCGCCGACGACCACGAACCAGCGGACGGTGTCGAGCTGGTCCGCGACCTGTGCCAGCACCGGCACGAGCGAGTCGTCGACGATGATCACCTCGTCGCCGCCGTCGCGGACGACGTACTCGAGCTGGTCGGCGAAGAGCCGGATGTTCAGCATGTGCAGGACCGCGCCCATGCACGGGATGGCGAAGTACGCCTCGAGGTGCTCCTGGGAGTTCCAGCAGAACGTCCCGACGACGGTGCCCTCGCCGACGCCGAGCTCCGTCAGCGCGCTGGCGAGCCGCTGCATCCGCTCGTGGGTGTCGGCGAACGTGACCTCGCGCGCGTGGTCGCCCTGCCACGTGACGACCCTCGACGCGCCGTGGACGCGTCGGCCGTGCTCGAGGATGCTGTTGAGCGTGAGCGGGACGTCCATCATGGTGCTGGTGACCGACACGGCGGCTCCTGGTGTGCTCCCGGCCGACGCGACCCGGTGGCGCCGGCCCTCCTGGGCGCGGACGCTAGCGAGCGTCCGAGGCCTCGTCAGGAGACGGCGACGTCCGGGCCGTTCGGACACCGGGCTCACGCGAGCTCGCGGGCCTTCTCGACCAGGAAGACGAGCGTCGCGCCATCGGCCTCGACGGACACCAGCGTCTGGCGCTGCATCCGGCACCACACGGGGACGTCGACCTTCGCGGCGACGTCGTCGGCCAGCAGGCGGACCCGGGCACCGACCGGGACCTCCCGCACCGCCGCCGCCAGCTCGATCACCGGCTTCGGGCAGGGCAGCCCGAGCGCGTCCACGACGCGGACGTCGGTGGCGTCCGGGGGGAGGGGCTCGTCGCTCACGGTCACCTGCGGGTGCGGTCGGTCGTTCGGTCCGGCGAGGCTACCCCCGGTCGCGTCGGCCGCCCGCGTCCCGGAGCCTGGCCACGGCGTCCGCGTAGGCCGCGACGAACCGGTCCGCGTCGTCGACGGTCACCTCGGGCCCGAAGGAGGCCCGCACGTGGCCGTGGGTGAGCGCACCCATGGCGACCAGCACGTGGCTGGGCGCGCCCGACTCCTGCGCGCACGACGACCCGGAGTGCACGGCGAAGCCGGCGGCGTCGAGCTCGGTCACGAGCGCGTCGCCGGCCACGTACAGCGCGCTCGCCGCGACGATGCCCGGGTGGGCGTCCGCGAGCGGGCCGTGGACCTCGACGTCGTCCACCGCCGCGAGGCCGTCGCGCAGCCGCCGGCGGACCAGCTCCCGCGCCGAGCGCTCCGTCGGCATGGCGGCGGACGCCACCTCGAGCGCCACCGCCGCGCCGGCGGCCCCCACGACGTCCTCGAGGCCGGCACGCCGCCGGCGCTGGCGCTCGTCGCCCTCCTGCAGCGCGGCGACGCGGGCGCGCGGGCCGAGCAGCAGCGCCCCCACGCCGTGGGGCCCGCCGAGCTTCGCGGCCGACAGGCTGAGCAGGTCCGCGCCGACCTGGTCGAGGGTCACACCGAGCTGCCCGACGGTCTGGCAGGCGTCGACGTGGAGGACGGCGCCGACCTCACGGGCGAGCGACCCGACCTCGTGGGTCGGGTGGACCGCGCCGACCTCGTGGTTGGCGTGCTGGAGGTGCACGGCCAACGTGTCCCGGCGCAGGACCGCCCGGACCGCCTCGGGGTCGACCACGCCGCTGCCGTCCACGCCGACCACGTCGAGCTCGAAACCGTGCGCGTCCCGGAGGCGCTCGCAGGCACGCAGCACGCTGGAGTGCTCCACCGCGCCGGCCACGACGTGACGGCGGTCCTCGCCCCGCAGGGCGGCCGCCCGGGCCGCGCCGAGCACCGCGAGGTGCACCGCCTCGGTGCCCCCGGACGTCCAGACGACCCCGTCGTCCGGCGCGCCGAGCCGGGCGGCCAGCGTCGCCGTCGCCCGGTCGAGCAGGTCCCGCGCGGCGCGGCCCTCGGCGTGGCGACGCGCCGGGTCGGCCCAGGCCACCTCGGCGGCGTCCGCCAGCGCAGCGCGCACCTCGGGGCGCAGCGGCCACGCCGAGGCGACGTCGAGGTAGGTCCGCGGGGGTCGCTCGTCCACGGTGTGGCAGGCTAGGCGACCCGGCCGACTTGCCGGGTCGTCCGGCAGCGGCGACCATGCGCCGCGCCCGACGCCACCGACCGCGACCCCAGGGGCCCGACGTGCGTGTGCTGATCGTCTCCGAGGACGCCCGCGAGCGCCTGCGCGCCGGCAGCGCGCTGAGCCTGCACCAGGGGGCCGAGGTCGTCGAGGTGCCCACGGGCGGCGAGGCGCGCCGTCTCGTGACGGAACAGGTCTTCGACGTGCTCGTGGTCGACGGCGACCTCTCGCCCCAGGGCGGCTTCTCGCTGCTCTACGAGCTGCGCGAGGCCGGGGAGCAGGAGGGCACGCCGGTCCCGCCGGCGGTCGTGCTGACGGCCCGCGAGCAGGACCGGTTCCTGTCGGACTGGTCCGGCGCGGCCCGCATCGTGGCCAAGCCCGTCGACCCGTTCGCGCTGTCGCGGGCGGTCGGCGAGCTGGTCGGAGCCCCGTCGCCGGCGGTCGCGTCGACCCCCGAGGCGGCGGTCGACGCCGAGGCCTGAGTCGGCTGCTCAGGCGTCGGCGGTCTCGTCCTCGTCGTCGGCCCCGAGTCGACGCGCCTCGTCGGCGACGTCGTCGGGCCCGACCCCGAGCTTGCGCGCGATGCGCTTGCGCGTCGCGTAGACGTTCGAGCGCGACACCCCGAGCTCGTTGGCGAGGTCCCGGGCGCTGCGTCCCGCGGCGAGCTGCTCGGCCACGTAGCGCTGGTTCTCCGTGAGCTCCTCGAGCCGGGCGCGCTCGGCGTCGGTCACGTCCGGCTCGGGCGGGGCCGGGGTCGGCACCCGCTCGAGGTTCGAGATACGCACGGCCGACTCGGCGGTGCGGCCGGAGTCGAGCTCGGCGAGGCGGCGCAGCAGCTCGCGGACCCGATCGCGGCGGGCGCGCCGCTCGTCGTCGTCGGGCTCGGTGAGGCCGGCTTCGACGGCGCCGAGGAGCCGGCGCATCTCGAACGGCTTCGTGACGTACTGCACGGCGCCCTGCAGGTGCCCGCGGATGATGTCGCGCTCCTCCGACAGCGCCGTGAGCATCACGACGGGGAGGTCCTGCAGGTCGGCGTCCTCCTTGACCGCCCGCAGCACGGCCCAGCCGTCGAGGATGGGCATCATGACGTCGAGGAGCACCAGGTCGGGCGTCCGGTCGCGGATGGCGGAGAGCCCCGCGGCCCCGTCGGAGGCGGTCTCGACCTCGTAGCCGGCCAGCTCGAGGTTGACCTTGACGAGCGCGGCGAGGTCCTCCTCGTCCTCGACGACGAGGATGCGGTGTCGTTGCGTCACGCGTGCCCCCGAGGCGGTCGGCGTCGGCCGAGCCTAGCGTTCGACGCGCCCCGAGGTCCGAGGTCGGGCGGAACGCTGCCTCCCGCTAGCGTGCCCCGCGCAAGCCGACCCCCGAGGCCGCCGTGTCCGTCACGCCCCCGTCCGTCGTCTGGTCCGAGGTGCTCGCCACGCTCCTGCGCGGGGAGGACCTCGACGAGGAGCGCGCCGGCGGGGTGCTGCGCGCCATCATGGCCGGCGAGGCCGAGGCGTCCCAGATCGCCGGGTTCCTCGTCGCGCTGCGGGCCAAGGGCGAGGCCGACACCGAGATCGCCGGCTTCGTCCGCGCCATGGTCGACGCCGCCGTCCCGATCGAGCTCGACGGGCCGCTGCTCGACACCTGCGGCACCGGCGGGGACGGCGCCGGGACCTTCAACATCTCGACCGTCACCGCCCTCGTGGCCGCGGCCGCCGGGGTCCGCGTCGCCAAGCACGGCAACCGGGCCGCCTCCGGCACCTGTGGCTCGGCCGACCTGCTCGAGGCGTGGGGCGTCGCGATCGAGCTGCCGGCGCCGGCGGTCGCGACCACCGTCGCCGAGCTCGGGATCGGATTCCTCTACGCCCGCTCGTTCCACCCGGCGATGCGCCACGTCGCGCCCGTACGGGTGCAGCTCGGCATCCGGACCGTCTTCAACGTGCTCGGGCCACTGTCGAACCCGGCCGGCGCGGCGCACCAGGTCGTCGGGGTGTCCGACCTCGCCCTCGCCCCGCGCATGGCCGCGGCGCTGCGGCGCCTCGGCAAGCGTCACGTGCTGGTCGTCCGCTCCGAGGACGGGCTCGACGAGCTCACCACCACCGCGCCGAGCCGCGTGTGGGAGGTCCGCGACGGCGAGGTGGCCGAGTGGACGCTCGACCCGGCCGAGCTCGGCCTGCCCGGGGCCACGCTCGCCGACCTGCAGGGCGGCTCGGTCGAGGAGAACGTCGCGATCGCCGACGCGGTGCTGGGCGGCGAGCCGGGCCCGAAGGCGGACGTCGTCGTGCTGAACACCGCGGCGGCCCTGTACGCGGCCGACGTCGTCGACGACCTCGCCGCCGGCATCGTCCGTGCTCGCGAGGTGCTCGCGTCCGGGGACGCGCTCCGGCTCAAGGACCGCTGGGTCGCCCGCAGCCGTGAGCTCGCGGGCGGGGCGGGCTGAGCCGGGTGGACGGTCCGCACCGCATCGATCCCGAGGGTCGCCCCTACGACCCGGCCACCGTGCCGGCGAAGCCCGAGGCGGGCATCGCGCCGCTGCTCGCGCTGGACCTGCGCGTCGGTCGGGTCGTGGCCGTCGAGCCCTTCCCCGAGGCCCGCGACCCGGCGTGGCGGCTCACGGTCGACTTCGGGCCCCACGTCGGCACGCTGCGCACCAGCGCCAAGGTGACCAACTACCCCGCCGAGGAGCTCCTCGGGCGGACCGTCGTCGGGGCCGTGAACCTCGGCACGAAGCGCGTCGCGGGGTTCCCGAGCGAGTTCCTCCTGCTCGGTGGGCTCGAGGCCGACGGGACCGTCCGGCTCCTGGGCGTGGACGGCGACCTGCCGCCGGGCTCCGTCGTCGCCTGATCGGGGCCGGTCCACCGGGGTGGGGTCAGCCCCGGCGGGCCACCTTGTCGCCGGCGAGGACCTGGCGGTCGCGCCCGACCTGCCGCGACAGGCGGCGGGCCTCGGCGGCCGCCGCGTGCACCGCGGCGCCCCCGCGCACCGGCTCGGCCAGCTCCCCGTCGACGTGGACCACCCGGCAGCCCCGCCCGGCGAGCCACCGCGCCACGAGCCGCTGCTCCTCGGCGCGCGCCGCCGGCGGGACCTCCTCCGCCGGCGGCGCCACCGGGTCGAGCAGACCACCCACCCCGACCGCGACGGCGGCGTCGCGGTCGTCGGCGACGCCCGGCACGACCGCGGTGGCCCACAGCCGCCCGTCGCGCAGCCGGACCACCTCGTGCACGTCGCCGGGGCCCGGCCGTCGCACCACCAGGTCGGCCGTGCGCTCGAGCGGCGCCACGGTTCGGGCGGACGCGACCACGTCGGCGAGGGCGTGGAGCCGCCGTCGGACCCGGGCCGCCTCCTCGTAGCGCTGGGCGCCGGCGAGCTCGCCCATCCGTGCTCGCAGCGCCTCGAGGACGTCCCGGGCGTCACCGTCGAGCAGCGCGACCAGCGGAGCGATCGCGGCCGTGTAGGCCGCGGCGTCCTGCGTCCCGTCACACGGCGCGCCGCAGCGGCCGAGGTCCTTCAGGGCGCACGTCGGGTGGTCCTGCGCCCGCCGGATGCGGAACGTGCATCGCCGCACCGGCACGACCTCGTGGACGGCGTCGACGAGCGACTCCGCGCGTCGGCGGGAGGTGAACGGCCCCAGCATCGGTCCCTCGCGGGGGGTCCGCACGATCGAGAGCCGCGGGAACGCCTCGTCGGTGAGGGCGAGCCACACCGCCCGGGAGGGGTGCTTCGAGCGGCGGTTGTAGCGGGGCTGGTGCGCCACGATGGCCCGCACCTCGCGCACGTTCGCCTCGAGCTCCGTGGGCGTGAGCTCCCAAGTGACCTTCGCCGTCTCGCGGACCATGTCCGCGATCCGCCGGCGCGGGTCCTGCCCGAAGTAGGTGCGCAGCCGGCCACGCAGGTCGGTCGCCTTGCCGACGTAGAGCACCTCGCCCCGGTCATCGAGGAAGCGGTAGACGCCCGGCGCGCGCGGTGCGCCGTCGACCAGCGAGACCTTGCGGAACGCCGCGTCCGAGCGGGAGGTGCAGAGGTCGCGGACGTCCTCCAGCGTGACGGCCCCGAGCGAGCCGGCGCGCTCGAGCAGGCCGTGCAGCACGTCGACCGTCGCTCGGGCGTCGAGCAGGGCCCGGTGCTCTGGGCTCGTGCGGGCCCGGAGGTGCCGGGCGAGCGTGGACAACCGGCAGTCGCGCACCTCGTCGCGCAGCACGCGGCGGGCGAGGCGGGCGGTGTCGACCACCGGGTTGGTGAGCCGCCCGTAGCCGCGCCGGGTCAGCTCGGCGTCGAGGAACCCGACGTCGAAGCGGGCGTTGTGGGCGACCAGCGCGGTGTCGCGCAGGAACTCGAGCAGCGTCGGCAACACCGCCTCGATCGGTGGTGCGCCCGCGACCATCGCGTCGGTGATGCCGGTCACCGCGGTGATGGCCGGCGGGATGCCGCGGCCGGGGTGCACCAGCGTGTGGAGCTCGCCGAGGACCTCGCCCCGGCGGACCTTCACGGCGCCGACCTCGGTGATGCGGTCCTCGCCGGCCCGCAGGCCCGTGGTCTCGAGGTCGAGCACCACGAAGGTCGTGTCGTACAGCGAGCGTCCCAGCGCGTCGAACGAGGGCTGGGCCGCGGTCGGCCCGCCGGACCCGGCGGGGAGGGGGAGCGCGGTCTGCATCGGCGCACCTGTGGCGAGGCTGGCGGCGGACGTGGTGGACGCCGTCCGTCATCGAACTGGCGTTCTGTCGAACGGACGTTCTACCACGAGCCTCGCGCACCGGTGTGACACGGGACGCGCCCCGACCGGGGGACCGGTCGGGGCGCGAGAGGGGTGGTGGTGCGGGTCGTGCGGGTGGTGCGGGGGTCAGGCGGCCTCGTGACGTCGGCGTGCCTCGCGGCGGCGCTCCCGGATCATCGCCCGTCGTTGGGGCTCGGTGGTGCCGCCCCAGATGCCGTGCATCTCGTCGACCGAGAGCGCCCAGCGCAGGCAGGGCGTGCGCACGGGGCAGCCCGCGCACAGCTCCAGCGCGGCCTTCTGCGCGTCGTCGTCCGAGGAGAAGAAGCCCTCGACCGTCGCGTCGCGGCAGGCCGCCCGCGTCTGCCAGGCGTCGCCGGACGGGGTGTCGAACGGTGCGGTCACGGGCGGCTCCCCTCGATCGTGTCGCGGGGGCCGAGGGACGGCCCCGCAGGGTTGAACGTCGGGGGGGCACGGCGGGTTCCGCCCACCCCGACTAGCGTCGCACGGAGGTCTGCACCCCGACCGTGCGCCGCTCTCGCGGCTGGCGCCACCGTCCGACGTCCGGGGGACCGGACCCATCCACGCCACGACCCGGCCGCGCGGCCGGGGGAGCCCGCAGGAGCCCGATGCCGTCCTCGAACGGGACCCGAGACCGTCGCAGCGACCTGCTCGCGGCGGCGGCCCGCCGGTTCGTCGCCGTCGGGATCCGCAAGACCACGATGGAGGACATCGCCCGCGAGGCACACGCCGGGAAGGCCACGCTCTATCGCTACTTCCCCAACAAGGACGCCGTCGTGGACGCGCTGCTGGAGGCCGAGGCCGACCGGCTGGAGCGCCGGCTGCGGGAGGCCGCGGCGGACCGGTCGACGGTCGCCGCGCGCATCGAGGCGGCCTTCCTCGCGGGCGTCGACTTCTACGTCACCCACCCGGTGCTCACCCGCGGGCGCGACGACGAGCCCGGGCTGCTGCTGCCCCGCATCACCGCCAACGACGGGGCGCTCGTGGGCCGGCTGCTCGACCTGTTCGCGGAGCTGATCGCGGAGGGGGTGGCGTCCGGCGAGCTCCGCCGGGTGCGGCCGAGGGAGGCCGCCGAGGTCGTGGTCCGGCTCATCCTGTCGTGGTTCGCGTTCCCGCCGATGGAGGTGCGCGTCGACGACGAGGTCGCGGCGCGGGAGTTCGCGCACGCGCTGGTCGCCGGGGGGCTGGTGGCCCGCTGAGCCGCGCGAGGGTCGCGCCGACCGCCGGCGCCGCGGGCGGTCAGGCCCGCTGGCAGCGGGGGCAGTAGGTGGTGCCGCGCTGGGCGACGACCGTGCCGCGCATCGGTGTGCCGCAGCGTCGGCAGGGCAGGCCGGCCTGGCCGTAGGCGTCGAGGAAGTCGGCGTTGCGGCCCGACCGTCCGTTGACCATCTGGTAGTCGCGGAAGGTCGTGCCCTCGCGCTCGATGGACTCGGCGAGCACCTCGCGGACGGCGGTGTGCAGGGCCCGGGCCCGGTCGCGTCCGACCCGTCGCGACATCGGGTGGATGCGTGCCCGCCACAGCGCCTCGTCGGCGTAGATGTTGCCGACGCCGGCGACGAGGCGCTGCCCGAGCAGCGCCGCCTTCACCGGGGCGCCCGTGCGCGCCAGCGCCGCCGCGAAGACGTCCGGGTCGAAGTCGTCGGAGAGCGGCTCGGGACCGAGCGCCGCCAGGGTCGGGATCGCGGCGTGGTCGCCGGCGTCGACGACCGACACGCGCCCGAACCGCCGCGGGTCCCGGAACACGAGCGTGCGTCCGTCGTCGAGGGTGAAGCGGGCCCGCCCGTAGGTGTCGAGGTCGACCACGAGGGCCCCGGCGTCCTCGCCGTCTGCCAGGTCCTGCGGCCGTCCGGCGGGGTCGAGCAGGCGGAACGACCCGGTCATCCCGAGGTGCAGGACCAGCTCGCAGCAGGGGCCCTCGTCGCGGTCGGTCCCGATGGGGCCGTCACCGTGCCCCGGCGCCTCCTCCCGGAGGTCGCAGAGCAGGTACTTCCCGCGCCGGCGGACGGCGTGGACCACGTGCCCCACCACCCGGTCGACCGCGGAGAAGCGCTGCTGGGGGTGGGGGTCCCACCACACGTCGACCACCGCGTGGCCCTCGAGCTCGGGGGCCAGCTGGCGGCGGACGGACTCGACCTCGGGCAGCTCCGGCATGGGGCGGACGGTACCCCGACCGCGCCGGCGCACCCCACCGTGCGGAGGTCGCATCCGGTCGTCGTCGGGCCCCGCGCCGGCGGTCGGCCGGACACGCTCCGGGGCACGGACGTCGACGCAGCGTGGGGGTGCCCGGTGGTGGGTCGGACGGTGGGCGCGGGGCCGCGCCCGAGCGGGCGCGCCGGCGCCGGCGCGCTCGCGGTGGCGAGCGTGCTGGCGATGGCGGCGCCGGCGGCTGCGTCGACGACCGGGCCGGCCGGGCACGCCCTGTGGGTGTGGGACCCGGCCGACGTGGCCGCGGTGGCCACGGTGCTGGACGCCGGCGCCGACACGCTCTACCTCCACGTCCCACCCGGCGCGGCGCGGCGCGGTGACGTCGTGCGCCGGGTCGAGGAGGCACGGGCCGCCGGCGTGCGCGTGGTCGGCGTCGCCGGGGACCCCTCGTGGGCCGACGACCGGCGCGCCGACCTGCTGGCCTGGGTCACCGAGGTGGCCGGCGCCGGGCTGGTCGACGCCCTCGTGGTCGACGTCGAGCCCCACCTGCTGCCCGACTGGTCGAGCTCCCGCCGGCGCGCGCGGCTGATCGAGTCGTTCGTCGGCGCCCTGCACGACGCCACCCAGCGCGCCGGCGCGACGCCGCTCTCCGCCGTGGTGCCCTTCTGGTTCGACGACGCCGACCTGGCCCACCGCCGGCACGGGCCGCTGCTCGACCGGGTGGTCGCGGCCACCGACGGGATCGTGGTCCTCGCATACCGCGACACCACGAGCGGGCCCAACGGGATCCTCGCCCTGGTCCGACGCGAGCTCGACGTCGCCGCCGCCGCCGGGCGCACCGCCGTCGTCGGGGTCGAGACCGTCGACACCGGTCTCGGGCACGTCGACTTCTCCGCCGAGACCCGCGCGGACGTCACCCGCGTGCTGGGCGAGGTCCGGGCGGCGTGGGGCACGCACCCCGGCTTCGGTGGGACCGCCGTGCACGACGCCCGCGGGTGGCGTGCCCTGCCCTGAGCGCGGGCCCCTCCGGCGGCGCCAGTTACGCTCGGCCGCCCGCCACCCCACAGGACCCTGCGTGCTCTCAGACCGCGACCGCAACGAGCACGGCCGCCCCGAGCAGGCCCGTCCGCGCGACCGGACCGGCCGGCCGCTGCCCTACGACACCGACGTCACCGAGCTCGTCGAGGAGCACGAGCACGACACGGTCGAGGGGGCGCTGGCGAACGGGGTCCGCCTCTGGGGCGAGCAGCGCTTCTTCGAGGCCCACGAGTGCCTCGAGGACGTCTGGCACCACGCGCCCGAGCCCGACGTGGCGTTCTGGAAGGCCGTCATCCAGGTCGCGGTCGGCTGCGTGCACGTGCAGCGCGGCAACCCCCGCGGCGCCGTCACGATGTGGACCCGGTCGGCGGACCGGCTCGAGGAGCAGCCCGACCCGCACCACGGGATCCGCGCGGCCGAGCTCGCCGCCGCGTGCCGCGCCGGGGTGTACGCGCTCGCCGCCGGCGCGGACGTGTCGGACGTGGCCCTGCCCGACCTGCCGACCGAGCCGGGTGGCCCGTGGTTCTCGCCCGACGGTGGCCCCACCCCGCTGACCCGCGAGCCCGCCTGGCTCGCCGCGACGCGCCCACGCCCCGAGGCCTGACGGCCCGCCCGTCCCCGCCCTGCCCGTCCAACCCGAACAGGACCCCGACCGTGCCCGACGTCGACCTCGCCCTCGGCCTCGAGGAGACCCACCGCTTCCGTTGCGACGGCTGCGGCAACGTCACCCGCTTCGACGTGCTCCAGACCGTCCGGTCCCGCGACTTCCACCACGTGGACCTGGGCGGGGCCGGCGTCGTCGAGTCCAGCGAGGTGCTCTCGCGGGTGGTGGAGTCGGTGACCTGCCGCTGGTGCGGGCGCGACGACGCGGTGGTCGTGGAGCCGGCACCGGCGGGCTGACGTCCCCCGGCGGAACCCCGCTCCCGGGGCCTGCGGCAGCGCTACGGTGGCACGATGGACGACGACCTCTCGACCCCCGGGACCGCCTCCGCGCCCCGACGCGGGCGCCGGCGGCTGCTCGCGATCGCGGTGCTCGCCGGGGTCGCCGCGCTGCTGCGGTCCCGCCGCGGCGCGCGCGCCGCGACGGGGCAGGGGTACGGCGCCGACCCGGGCGCCGTCGGCGACGGCGCCGGCGTCCCGCTGGGGATCGGCGACGCCCCCGATGCCCTGCCGGAGGAGGTCGTCGCGGCCGTCGAGCGTCCCCGCACGGGTGACCCGGCGGATCGCGGCCGCGCCGCGACGGTCGGGCTCGACGTCGCCCGGCTCGCCAGCCAGGGCGAGCTCACGCCGGCCGTCCAGTACCTGACCTACATCCAGTCCAAGCGTGGGGACGGCTCGCGGATGCTGTTCGTCCGCTACGACGACCTCGACGCCATGGCCGAGCTCCAGGGCACGCCCACGACGGAGTTCCTCGCGCGGCTCGAGCAGCTCGGCGTCGTCGTCTCCCCGAACTGAGTGTGGGGGAGCCGGGGGGCACGGGCGCGGAGGCCGCGGGGGAGGCGGTGGCGCCGCCCCGTGCCGCTGACCTCGAGGCCCTGCCGAGCGACGCGTGGGCGCTCGTGCTCCCGCACCTGCGCGCGGCGATGCACGCGGTCCCCGATCGCGAGGTCGATCCGGTCCTGACGCGGTTGCGTGCGGCGCCGCCCGTGCGTCTGGCCGGCGGCCGGGTCCGTGCCGAGGCGTGCGCGCTCGTGGCCGCCGGCGGCACGCTGTGGCGTGAGCTGCACGCGCGGCTCGTCGAGGCCGATCCGGCCGGGTTGCCGGCGTGGCTGCTCGAGGGCGGCCGGCCCGAGCCGTCCGCGACCGCCCCGGCGGCCGAGCACGAGACGGCGCAGCTCGCCGCCCGGCTCGAGGAGGCCCAGCAGGAGCTCGCACGCGTGCGGGACCGGGCGGCGGAGCTGCGCCGGGAGCGCGACGCGGCGAGGCGGGCCACCGCCGGCGCGGAGGCCCGCGCGGCCTCGCTGGAGCGCAGCGCCGAGGCCGTCCACCGGGAGCGGGACGAGGTCGCCGCCGAGCTCGCCGCCGTCCGGGCCGCGCTCGAGGCCGCCGGCGAGGAGCGGGAGCGGGCCGTCGAGCGCGAACGCCGGCGGCAGGACGCCACCGTCGCGTCCCTGCGCGAGGAGCTGCGGGCCGCCCGACGGGCCGCGCAGGAGGCCGAGCAGCGCGCCGCCACGGCGGAGGGGCGGGCATCGGCGCTCGCCGACGCGGCGGCCGCGGCGCCGGCCCTCGGGGCCGCGGGTCGTCGCACCGCGGCGGGAGCGTCGAGCGACGACGAGTTGCGCCCTGGACGTCCCTCACGCCTCCCCGCCGGTGTGCACCCCGACACCCGCGAGGCGGCCGAGCTGCTCCTCCAGCCGGGCCGGCGGGTGCTGGTCGACGGCTACAACGTGACGCTCACGGCCACCGAGCGGCGGGGTGGCGGCTGGTCGCTCGCGGAGCAGCGGGCGTGGCTGGTCGGTGGGCTCGCGACCCTCGCGGCGCGCCGCCGCGTCGAGCCGGAGGTGTTCTTCGACACCAGCACGGCCGGTCCCGTGCAGGGCGAGCGGCTGCGCGGCGTCACGGTGCGGTTCACCGTGCCCGGTGTGACGGCCGACGACGAGATCGTGCTGGCGGTCGCGGCCTCCGACCCCACGGAACCGCTGCTCGTCGTGACCGACGACCGCGAGCTGCGCGGTCGGCTCCGGGAGCACGGCGTCGACCTGCTGCACGGGGGCGCCCTGGTGCCGCTGCTGGGCTGAGCGCTCCCGCTGACGCCACCCAGCGGCCCGTGGCCCGGTGGTCGGGGGTGGCCGGCGGGTGGGGGGTCGTTGCTACCGTGCGTCCCCGCCCGCCCGGTGTCCGACCTCCGCCCGGCGAGTGCGTGAAGGGTCCGGCGGTGATCGAGCTCCACCTGATCGGCTACTCGGCCGACCTGCGCTACCTCGTCCTCGACACCGAGGCGGACGGCGCCGGTCGGTACGTCGTACCGATCGACGGCCAGGTCGACGACACCGTGGCCGAGCTCGTCGCCGCCGGCGCGCTGCCGCAGCTCGTGCTCGCCGACGGACCGGGCGAGGCGTGGGAGGAGGACGGTGAGCTCGACGGTGAGCTCGACGACCCGGGGGAGGACCACGACCGGGCCCTCGACGAGCCGGCCGACGGGGTCGGTGACGATCCGACGGGTGAGATCCGCATCCTCATCGACACGGACCCCCGCTCGCCGTTCGCGCGCCCGCAGCGGCACGGTGGTGCGGGGCGCCAGCCCGCCGCCGACCCGGCCGGCGAGCTCGACGACGAGCTCGACGACGGACTCGTCCTGCTGCCCTCGCTCGGGTCGGTCACGGTCGTCGCGGCACCGCCCGAGCCGGAGCCGGAGCCCGAGCCGGAGCCCGAGCCGGAGCCAGTGCCGGAGCCCGAACCCGAGCCGGAGCCCGAACCCGAGCCGGAGCCCGAACCCGAACCCGAACCCGAACCCGAACCCGA
This sequence comes from Actinomycetes bacterium, assembly GCA_046566145.1. Taxonomy (GTDB): domain Bacteria; phylum Actinomycetota; class Nitriliruptoria; order Nitriliruptorales; family Nitriliruptoraceae; genus JBKHXF01. The sequence continues at coordinate 175,614 of JBKHXF010000018.1, read as the reverse complement.
GCCGGAACCGGAGCCGGCGCCCCGCTCGTCGGGGTCCCGGACCCCGACCCGCATGCCGAACGGCGGCCGACGCACCGCACCGCGGTCGCCAGCCGACCCGGCCCCGCCGCGGGAGCCCCTGCTGTCCCCCGCGGAGATCCAGACGCAGCTCCGGGCGGGCCGCAGCGTGCGGGCGGTCGCCCGCGCGGCCGGGACCGACCCCGCCCACATCGAGCGCTGGCTCCCCCCGATCGAGGCCGAGCGGACCCGGATCCTGGCGCGTGCCTGGGCGCACCGCCTCGAGCGGCCGCGCCTGGGTGAGAGCCGCGAGCCGCTGCAGGCGGCGGTGGAGCGCTCGATGCGGGCACGTGGCGTCCGGCCGACGGAGCTCGACTGGAGGGTGGCGCGCCGGCGCGACGGTCGCTGGAAGGTCTCCGTCCGCTTCGAACAGCGCGGACGGGCCCGCACGGCGACCTGGATATACGACCCCGAGACCGACCGCATCCAGGCCGCCTCCGACCTCGCGCGCGACCTCGGCTTCACCCGGCGCCCGCAGCGCACGACGCGGTCGAGCACGCGCGCGGCGAGCGGGAAGCCGAAGCCGAAGCCGAAGACCACGCCGAGGCCGCCGCGGGAGGCGAGGGCGACCGACGACGCCGGCGAGCCCTGAGCGCCGCACCGGTACCGTCCGCTCCCATGCGTGCCCCGTTCCGCCCCGTCCTGCCGTCGGCCCTCGCGCTGGCGCTGGCGCTCGTGGCCGCCGGGTGCGGCGGGCAGCCCGACCTGCCCACCGACGACGGCCGCACGGTCGCGCGGGTGAACGCCGCCGTGGCCGCCAGCGCCGAGCAGCACCGTGCCGTCGTCCGGCCGGTCCGTGAGGCGCTCGACGCCGTCGCGGCCCTCGACGCCGCCGTGGTCGCCATGGGGGACGCCGGCACCGTGCACGAGGCCCAGGACGCCTTCTCCGAGGAGGCCACATCCCTCGATGCCGCGGCGCTCCCGGGTCTGCGGGAGCAGCTCGCCGAGCTCGCCGTGACCATCGACGAGAGCCGGGCCGTGCTGGCGAGCGCCCGCGACGAGGTCGACCCCGGATGGGCACGTCGCTGGCTCGAGGCCGAGGACGCCGTGCTCGAGGCCGTCCGCGAGGACGCCCGCACCGCCGACGCGGTGGTGCAGATCCTGCAGCGCCACGCGGAGGTGCTCGACCGCGTCCGACAGCACGTCGCGGACGCCGTCACCGAGCGCTCCTTCTACCGCGACGACGAGGAGGCCGCGGCGGCGTTCGTGGTGCGGCTCGACCCGGTCCGGCGGCAGTACGACACCGCCACCGCCGAGCTCACCACGGTCGTCGAGGCCCGCGAGGAGGCCACCGCGGCCCTCGCCGCCGCCGTGGCGGCCGCCGACGCGGTCTGGCAGGCGCGCCCCGACGACCAGCCGACCCGCTGATGGCCGCGGCCGCGCCGGCGGAGGCGCCCGACCGGCACGACCGCGTGGTGCCCTCCGCGGCCCTGGCCGCGGCGCTCGCGCTCGCCGGGGTCGTCGCGACGCTCGCCCGGCCCCTGGCCCCCGACCTGCCGGCGGTCCCGACCGACCTCGACGCCTTCGACCCGGCCGTCCTCGCCACCGTCGCCGCCTACACCGGCCCGCGCTACCTCGGCATCGCCGTCGCGACGCTGCTCGACGTGCTGGTGCCCGTGCTGCTGCTCGCGCTCCCGGCGGGGCGACGCGCGGTGGCCCGCCTGTCCGGGAGCGCGGACGCGCGCGGGTGGCGACGCGCGGCCCGGGGTGCGCTCGTGGCGGTGCTCGCCGTCGGCCTCACCCGCCTCGCGATCCTGCCGATCGCCTTCGCGCTCGGGTTCGTCCAGGACGGCCGCTGGGGGTTCCGCACGGCGGGGCTCGGGACCTGGTTCGCCGACTGGGCGCTCGCCGCGGGCACCCCCGTGCTGGTGGCTGCCGCCGCCGGCGCGGTCGTCGTCACCGCCCTGCACCGCTGGCCCCGCTCGTGGCCCTACCGCCTCACCGTCGCGGCGACGGTCCTCGCGGCGGTCCTCGTCCTGCTCGACCCCCTGGTCCTGCAGCCCCTGCGGTTGACCACCACCCCGCTGCCGGCCGGCCCGACCCGCACGGCGGTGGAGACGGTGCTGGAGCGCGCCGGCGAGGGAGACCTCGAGGTGCTGGTCGGCGACGCCTCGCGGCGCACCACCCGGGTGAACGCCTTCGTGACCGGGCTCGGGCCGAGCCGCCGGGTCGTCGTGTACGACACCCTGCTCGAGCTCGGCCCGGACGAGGTCGCCGCCGTGGTCGCCCACGAGCTCGCGCACCGGGAGCACCGCGACATCCCGCGGGGCGTGCTCGCGACCGCCACCGGGGTCCTCCCGGCTCTGCTGGTCCTGTCGCGTCTCCTCGCCGGCCGACGGGTCCGCGGGCTCGTCGACGCGAGGGGCCCGGCCGACCCCCGCCTCGTCGCCGTCGTCGCCGCGGTCGCGGCCGTCGCGACGCTCGTCGGCCAGCCCGTCGTGACCTGGACCTCGCGACGCGTCGAGGCCGCGGCGGACGCCCGTGGCCTCGAGCTCTCGGGGGCGGCCACCCCGCCCATCGCGACCGCCCGCACCTTCGTCGTGCGCGACCTCGCCGACCCGACCCCGCCGACGTGGGCGGTGTGGCTGCGGGGCTCGCACCCGACCGCCGACGCCCGCATCCGTGCCACCGTGGACCTCGCCACGCACCTCGGGCTGGAGCTCCCCGACCTCGACGAGCTCCGCCGTGCCGAGGCCGAGCGTCGCCACCCGGCCATCCCGGGGGACGCCCCGTGACCGCGCCGCCGGCGCGGCCGGGGCCCCGGACCCTGTGGCTGACCAACGACCTGCCACCCCGCGCCGGCGGCATCGAGCAGTTCCTGCACAACCTGCTCCTGCGGCTCGACCCGCAGGACGCCGTCGTGGTCGGGCCGGCCCATCCCGACGCCCTGGACCACGACCGCGCCGCCCCGTACCGGGTCGTGCGCGCCGCCGGCTCGGTCCAGCCGACGCCGGCGGTGCGCGACCTCGTCCGCGTCGTCGCCCGGGACCACCGCCCGGACGTCGTCGTGCTCGGCGCCACCTGGCCCCTCGGGGAGCTCGCGGGGCGGCTCCGCGCCGACCTCGGCGTGCCCGTGGTCGGCATCACGCACGGGCTCGAGGCCGGCCTCGCCACGGCCCGGCTCGGTCGGCTGGTCCGGCGCGCCACCCGGGACCTCGACGCCGCCACCGTGATCTCCGGGTTCACCCGCCGGGAGCTCGGAGATCACCTCGCCGCGCCGCGCGTGGCGCACGTCCCCCCCGGGGTGGACCTGGAGCTGTTCCACCCGGGCGTGGACGGGGCCGCCGTCCGCGCCGGCTGGGGCGTCCCCCCCGACGCCCCCCTGGTCGGCTGCATCTCCCGGCTCGTCCCGCGCAAGGGCCAGGACCAGCTCCTCGACGCGTGGCCCCGGCTCGCCGAGCTGCACCCCGAGGCGTGGCTCGTCCTGGCCGGGACCGGGCCGCTCGAGGCCGCGCTGCGTCGCCGCGCCGCACACCTCGAGCGCGTGGTGGTGCCGGGACGGGTGCCGTGGGCCGACCTCCCCGGGGCCTACGCGGCGCTCGACCTGTTCGTCATGCCGTGCCGGACCCGCCGTGCCGGCACCGACGTCGAGGGGCTCGGGATCGTGTTCCTCGAGGCGCAGGCCTGCGGCGTCCCCGTCGTCGCCGGCGACTCCGGCGGGGCGCCGGAGACCGTGGCGCCCGGGACCGGGACGGTCGTGGACGGGACCGACGTCGCCGAGCTGTGCGACGCCGTCCACCGGTGGCTCGCCGACCCGGCGGCACGCGCGGCGGCGGGCCGCGCCGGCCGGGCCCACGTCGAGGCGCGGTGGGGCTGGGACGGCATCGCCGAGCGGATGCGCTCGCTGCTCACCGAGGTCGTCGCTGCCGGCGGCGCGGGCGGCCGACCCGACCCCGCCTGACACCCCTGGGTGGGTCGCGGGACGGGGTCAGGGGAGCCGGACGGTCACGGCCACGCCGAGGTGGTCGGAGGCCTCGCTGCGCGGCACGGTGGCGTCGACGCCGGTGAGGCCGGGGGTGCCCAGGACGTGGTCGATGCGCCACTGCGGGTCCCACGACGGGAACGTCGGGTCGGGGCGGCCGGTGAGGTCGGCGACGAGCGCCTCGAGCGGGGCGAGCTCGGGGTCGCCCGGCTGCGCGTTGAGGTCGCCGGCCACGATCACCGGCGTCCCGTCCCTGGCGGCCACCAGCTCGGCGACCGCCCGGGCCTGCGCGAGCCGGACGTCCGGCTCGTCGTCGAGGTGGTGCAGGTGCGTGGCGAGCAGCACGACGTCGCCGTGGGGGCTCGCGATGGTCACCTCGAGCGCGGAGCGGCGCATCGGCACGCCGCCGACCGGGAGCGTGACCACGGACTCGGACGAGATCGGCCAGCGTGACAGCACCGCGTTGCCCCACACCTCGTCCGCGGCCGGCGCGAAGGCGACGTGGGGCAGGCCGATCCGCGCCGCCAGCAGGCCGAGCAGGTCGTGGCCGCCCTGGAGCAGCCAGCCCCGGTCGACCTCGTTGAGCACCACCACGTCGGGACGCTCGGTGCGCACGACCGCGGCGAGCTCCGCCGGGACGAAACGGCCGCGCGTGTCGATCCCCATGTGGACGTTGTGGAGGTGGACGCGCAGCGCGGGCTCGCCGGCGGTGAGCGTGGACGGGGGAGGGGCCGCCGGTGCCGACGCGAGCGCGCCACCGGCGGCCGTCGCCAGCACGAGCACCCCCGCGCCGGCCGCGACGAGCCGGCGCTCGGCGTGCGCCCCCGGCGGCACCGCATCCGTGTCGGCGTGGGTCAGGTCGACGACGCGGCGACGTACGAGGGGGACCAGCGCCGGCACGGTGAGCAGCACCGCCACGCGCAGCAGGGTCGCCGGGTCGACGCCGAGGTCGACGTCGTAGGACGCGTAGAGGACGAAGCCCAGCACCGTCAGGGCGAGCACGCCGCCGGCGCCGCCGGCGGCGGCCCGGGAGCGCCCGCGCGGCCGGCCGTCCCCGGCCCGGCGGGGGGGCCGCGACGACGCGGCCAACCCGGCCAGCGCGCCCCCGAGCAGCACCAGCAGCGCGGCCGCCGTGACCGTCGCCGGCACCGTGGCCCCATCCACGCCGGTCGCGATCGTGACCAGCCCACCGCCGGCGGCCACCCCGGCCACGGACCGTGGGTGCCGCGACGCGAGCGCCGGCAGGCCGCCGAGGGCCAGGGACGCGGCGCCGACGAGGACCGCGGCGGCCAGCCACACGGGCAGCCCGTCGAGGGTGACGAGCCGGGAGGGGAGTCCGGCGACGACGCCCCACAGCAGCAGGACCGGACCGAGCGCCAGCCAGATCGCGGCACCGCCGTCCGGGGCCACCCGGGGCCCGCGCCGGGCCACGGCGTCGCGCCAGGACGCGCCGGTGGCGACGACCAGCGCGAGCGCGACGAGCCAGCCGGCGGCCCCGGCGGTCCACACGGGTTCCGCGGTCGCGAGCATCCCGCGCAGGGCCACGTCGACGACGAGCCCCAGGGCGAGGCCACGGGCGACGAGCCGCCGGGGCAGCGCCCCGCCGGCGAGCGCGCCGAGCCACACCGTCCAGGCGACGGCGCCGACGCTGGCCGCCGTGAGCTGGACCCCGCCCCCCGGCCCGCCCTGCAGGACGAGCCGGGCGAGCAGTGCCACGGCCAGCATCGCGGTCGCGAGCCGTGCCGGGCCGAGTCGGACCGTCAGCGCGCCGGCGACGACCGCCGCCGTGACGAGCCCGAGCGCGAACGCGCCCATCTCGGTCGCCGGGGTCGATCCGGCACGTCCGTACACGAACACGACCGAGGGCAGCCAGACCCGCACGAGCTCGAGGCCGACCACGGTGGCGAGCGCGACGGCGACCGTGCCGCCGGCGCGGGAGCGTGCGGCGGTGACGGCGCGGGCCCGCGCGCCCTCGGGGCCCGGGACCGCGGCGGCGCCCCGGGGACGCCCGGGGGCGCGCACGAGCGCGCCGGCGACGGCCACCTGCCCCCCGTCGGTGGGGTCGGTGCGTCCGGAGGTGTCCTCGGGGCCCGTCCGTCCCGTCGTTCCACTGGTCGCCACCGCGTGCCTCCCGCACCCGAACGACCCCTCCCGTCGTCTAGCGTGCCGCACCGAGCGCCCGCGTGGGGGCGAACCGACGAACGCGACGCAGGAGCCACCGTGGTCGACACCATCGCCATCATCCCGGGCGCCGAGGCGTGGGCCGCCCCGGGCGAGGGCGAGCGCGCCACCGTCGGGGTCGTGGTCACCCACGGCTTCACGGGCAACCCGCTCGCGACCCGACCGCTCGGCGAGGCGCTCAACGCGGCCGGCTACAGCGTCGAGGTCCCGCGGCTGCCCGGCCACGGCACGTCCGTCAAGGACATGGCGCGCACCCGCTACCAGGAGTGGCGGGCGGAGGTCGAGCGCGCCGTGGACGACCTCCGTGGCCGCTGCGACCAGGTGGTGCTCGTCGGCCACTCGATGGGTGGGACCATCAGCCTCGACGTCGCGAGCCGCCGGCCCGACGAGATCGTCTCGACGGTGGTGATCAACCCGCAGGTCCTCGACCCGGACCAGGCGCTCGCCAAGGTCGCCCCGATCCTGCAGTACGTGCTGCCGGTCGTCCCCCGGGACCTCGCGGGGCTGCCGAGCGACGACATCGCCAAGCCCGGGGTCGACGAGGGTGCCTACTCGAAGGTCCCCGCCAAGGCCGCACAGTCGCTCATCCGGGAGCTCCCGCGGATCCGTGCCCAGCTGCTCGACCTGACGTGCCCGCTGCTCGTCGTGGTGTCCCCGCAGGACCACACCGTCGACCCGAGGAACTCCCGGGCCGTCCAGGAGTTCGCGGCCTCGGCGGACATCACCGAGGTGGTCTGCGAGCGCAGCTACCACGTGCCGATGCTCGACTGGGACGCCGACCTCGTCACCGACGAGGTGCTCGCGTTCGTCTCCCGGACCACCGGCGTCTGACCTCCGTTCACCTCCGGGTCCGACCCTCCCGGTCGCCGGCCGCGCCGAACCTCCCGCAACCCCCTCGCACCCCCCGCAGCCCCGAGGACCCACCGTGAAGCACCTCGCCGCCGGCGCTGCCGTCGCCGCCCTCGCCGCCGCCCTCGTCCCGACCACCGCGGTCGCCCAGGACGCCGAGGTGGACCGGGTCCACGTCGTGCACCTGACGGTGGACTCGCTGCACCCCTCGGAGGTCGGCCCGGACACCCCGGTCCTGCAGTCGCTGCGGGACGCAGGCACGTGGTACGAGCAGGCGCGGTCCGTCATGTCGGCCGAGACCCTGCCGAACCACGTCGCCATCGCGACGGGCACCTACCCCGGCACCAACGGCATCCCGGGCAACGACGGCCGCGCCGCCGCCGGCGACACCGAACCGTCGTCGCCCGACCTCGGCCTGCCGGGGCTGCTGCAGGCGGACTCGTTCGTGACCGCGATCGAGACGGCGTGCCCCGACCTGCGGACCGTCACCGTGTTCTCGAAGAACTACGTGCACTTCATCTTCGAGGGGGAGGCGGACCGCGACTTCCCGCAGCCGCAGTTCAACATCCCCGGCTCGGGGCACGCGCCCGACATCTCGACCGTCGGCTTCATCCTCGAGGAGCTCGCGCAGGAGCAGCCCGACTACCTGTTCGCGAACCTCGGCGACGTCGACCGCGCCGGGCACGTCGACCCCACCGGCTCCGCCGGCATCGTCGCCGGCGGGCGCCGCGCCGCGCTGCAGCAGACCGACACGCTGATCGGGACGGTCCGCGCCGCGCTCGAGGCCAACGGGATGTGGGACCGCACCGTCCTCGTCATCTCCTCCGACCACTCGATGGACTACGCCCTGCCGGAGAGCGGCAACGTGGACATCGAGGGCGCGCTCGAGGCCGACCCGCGCACGCAGGGACGGTTCTTCGTCTCGAACAACGGGGGCGCCGCGCTCGTCTACCTGCTCGACCCGGACGCGGTCGACCGCGACGTGGTGCTGCTGGCGGCCCGCGAGGTGCTGTCGGGCCTCGACGGGGTCGCCGAGGCCCTGTACCGCGAGCCGAACCCCCTCGAGCCCGGCCAGGACCTCGACGCGGTGCACCCGGCGTGGCGCCTGGCCGGCACCGACCGCGCCGGCGAGATCTTCGTGTACGTCGAGGAGGGCCGCAAGGCCGGGTCGCTCCGGGCCAACCCGATCCCCGGCAACCACGGGCACGCCGTGACGCGGCACATCACCGCGCTCATCAGCGGCGGCTGGGACGGGTTGGCGGCCCCCTCCTCGGTCGCCCCGTCCGACCCGGACGCGGTCGACGTGGTCGACGACACGGAGGCGCTGCCCGAGCAGGCCGAGCAGGTCGACTTCGCCCCCACGTTCGGCTGGCTGCTCGGCGTCCCCGACCCGGGGCTCGCCCGCGCCGGCGCGCCGCAGTGGGAGGGCGTGGTCCGCGACGAGGCCTTCGCCCGGCAGCCCACCGGGGTGTGCGTCGAGGCTGCCGGCGGCGGGACCGACGGCGGCCCCACGACCGGTGGGTCGGAGGGGACCGCCGGGGGCGGCGCGCCGTCGTTGCCCGCCACGGGTGGCGGTCTCGCCGGCGCCCTCGCGGCCGTCGCGGCGTCGCTCCTCGTCCGGCGGCGGGGGGCCCGCCGGTAGCCTCCGCCGGGTGCAGATCCACATCGACGACGACGGCTTCGTCCGCGCGCCCGCGCCGGACGTCTACCGCTTCCTGACCGACGTCGCCCGGTGGCCCGCCTGGTGGCCGGGTGTCCGCGTCACCCCGGTCGACGCGCCCGACGAGACCTACGACCTCGCGCTGCGCGCCGGCAGACGCACCCTGCGGGTGCGGGCGGTGTGCGGCGAGTGGCGGCTCGACACGGGCTTCCGGATGACGCTGACGGGGGACGTCGCGGGGGTGGCGGAGTTCTGGCTCGAGCGCGGCTGGGGTGGGACCGTCGTGCACCACGTCGTGGTCGGGGAGTCGAGCGCGCGTCGGCCGCGGGCCGTGCTCGCCGGGTACCGGCGAGCGCTCCGCCGCGGCCTGTGGGCGGCCAAGGACCACCTCCAGTCGGCCCAGCGCGAGGACGCGGGGTGGCCGGCGTGAGGTGCCCCGACTGCGGCGCCCACAACCCCGAGTCCGCCCCGTTCTGCACGCAGTGCTTCCGTTCGTTCGCTGCCCCGCCGCCGCCACCCCCGCCTCCCGCGCCGGCGGTCGAGCTGGATCTCGACGTGGAGCTCGTCGCCGGGCCGGACACCGACCCGACCGCTCCGCCGGCGGCCGGCACCGACGCCGCCCCTGCCGGCCGGCAGGACGCCGAGCCGGAGCTGCTCGGGGACGGGCGCTTCCGGCGTGGCCCGGAGGGACTCGACTGGGCGTGCGGCCGGTGCGGGACCTGGACCCCCATGGAGCGCACCACGTGCCCCGGCTGCGGCGCCCGCTTCGGCTCCGAGCTCGTGGGCGACGGCGAGCCGCCTCTGCGGACCGACGTGCCGCCGGTGGCGGCGCTCGTCGCGTCGGCGCTGCTGCCGGGCGCCGGCCACGTCCTGCTCGGGCGCCCCGTCGCCGGGATCGGTCGCGCCCTGCTGTACGTGCTGTGGCTCGTGGGCGGGGTGCTGCTGCTGCAGGGCGCCGCCGCGTCCGAGGCGTCGCTCCTGCCGGCCATGCCGCTCGTGGCCGGGGCCTTCGTGCTGCTGTTCGGCTCCGTGTACGACGCCCACCTGCTCACGTCCGGGAGCACCCAGCAGGTGCTCGGGTCGCGGACCCTGCTCTGGCTCGTCGTCGGCGTCGTGGGGCTCACCACCATCGCGTTCCTCGGCGCGGCGCTCTCGCTGCCGGGGGTCGCCGGCGGGTAGCCTCGCGGGCCGTCGACCCGCCCGTCGCCGCGCCCTCGCCCGTCCCGCCGCCCCCCGCCCCAGGAGCCCTCGTCCGATGACGCGTGTCCTGCTCTTCACCGGCAAGGGCGGCGTCGGCAAGACGACCGTGGCGGCGGCGACCGCCGCCCGGGCCGCCGCCGCCGGCGCGCGGGTGCTGATCACCTCCACCGACCCGGCCCACTCGCTCGCCGACGCCTACGACGTCGCGCTGGGCGACGACGCCGTGACGGTCGCCCCCCGCCTGCAGGCCCTGCAGATCGACGCCCAGACGCGGCTCGAGCGGCACTGGCGCGAGGTCCGCGACTACCTCGTCGAGCTGCTGGCCTGGGGTGGCGTGGGTGAGGTGCAGGCCGAGGAACTGGTGCTGCTGCCCGGCCTCGACGAGCTGTTCGCCCTGATCGACCTGCACCACCAGGCCACGTCCGGCGAGCACGACCTCGTCGTCGTCGACTGCGCCCCGACCGCCGAGACCCTGCGCCTGCTCGCCCTGCCCGATGCCCTGCGGTGGTACGTCGAGCGGGTGATGCAGCCGGGCCGTCGCGTCGCGCGCGCGGTCCGGCCCGTGATGCGCACCGTCGGGGGCGTGCCCGTGCCCGAGGACGAGGTGTTCGGTGCCGTCGAGCGGGTCCACCAGGACCTCGCCGCGGTCCACGCGCTGCTGCAGGACACCTCGCGCTCGACCATCCGGCTCGTGGTCAACCCGGAGCGGATGGTCGTCGCCGAGGCGATGCGCACGGCCACCTCCCTCGCCCTGTTCGGGTACGGGATCGACGCGGTGGTCGTGAACCGGGTGCTGCCCGACGAGATCACCGACCCGTACCTCGCCCGCTGGAAGGAGCGTCACGCCACGCACCTCGCCACGGTGCGCGAGGGCTTCGCCCCCACCCCGGTCCTGACCGCGCCGCTGTTCGACGACGAGCTCGTCGGGGTCGAGGGGCTCGAGGGGCTCGCCGCCGCCCTCTACGGCGACACCGACCCGGCCGAGGTGCTCCACGACGCCCGTCCGCTCGAGCTCGAGCGCACCGACGAGGGCTGGGTGCTGCGCGTGGCCCTGCCGTTCGCCGCGAAGGACGAGGTCGACCTCGCACGGCGCGGCGCCGAGCTGCACGTCAAGGTGGCCGGCACCAAGCGCACCGTGCCGCTCCCGGCGGCCCTGCGACGCTGCGACGTCGCCGGCGCGCGGCTGCGCGACGGCGCGCTCGAGGTCCGCTTCCGCGTGCCCGCCACCGCGGTGGCCGGCTGATGGCCGACGGGGCGCGCGCGCACGACCCGACCGGCACGGCGCCCCGGGGGGCCCCGTGGTGGGCCTCCGGCGGGTCGCCCGACGAGGCCACCGACCCGGCGGTCGACCCGCTGCTCGCACACCGCGCGGCGCGCGCCGGCGCGGAGGATGGTGGCCCGGGTGCGGCCCGGGACGGCGCCGGCCGCGAGTGGTGGCACGAGGCCGCCGACGCCATCGGTGAGCTCGGCCGGGCGGCGAGAGCCGCCGGCGCCGGCGGCACCGGACCCGGTGCGCCTGGCCCCGGGACCGACGACTCGGCCGCGCACCGGCACGACCCCGGTGACTCGGCCGCGTGCCAGGTCTGCCCGGTGTGCGCCGTCATCCGCGCCGTCGAGCAGGCCCGGCCGGAGGTCGTCGCGCACCTCGGCGAGGCGGTTCGGCACCTCGCTGCCGCGGCCCGGGCGGTCCTCGACGCGCACGCACACGGCGTCGGCGGTCCCGGCGGCGGGTACGAGCCGATCGACCTCGACGACGACGGGGACGAGTAGCCTCGGCGCCCCGGTCGAGCCTCGTGCCCGCCGCCGGCCCCGTCCGTCTGCCGTTGGAGCCCACCGTGTCCCGACCCGTCTGCGTCGGCATCGACGTCGGCGGCACCAAGTTCGTCGCGGGCGCCCTCGCCGCGGACGGCACCGTGCTCGAGCGGCGACGGGTGGCCACGCCGCGACGCGACGCGGACGCCCTGCTCGACCAGCTCGTCGACCTCGCGAGCGACCTCGGGCCCGGCCTCCCCGTCGGTGTCGGCATCGCCGGCATCGTCGACCGCACCGGGACCATCCGCTACGGCCCCAACCTCGGGGTCACCGACCTGCCGCTCGCGGCCCTGCTCGGCGAGCGCCTCGGCGTGCGCGTGGCGGTCCGCAACGACGCGTCGGTCGCCCTGCTTGGGGAGCAGCGCGCCGGCGCCGGTGCCGGGGTCGACGACGTCGTGATGCTGACGCTCGGGACGGGCGTCGGTGGGGGCGTCATGCTCGGCGGCAGGCTCGTGGAGGGCGCCCACGGTCTCGGCGGCGAGCTCGGCCACGTCATCGTCCACGACGGCGGTCGCCTGTGCCCCTGCGGGAACGCCGGCTGCCTCGAGGCCTACGCCTCCGGCACGGCGATCGCGGCGCGTGCCCACGACCGGCTCGCGACCGGCGCCGTCGCCAGCGTGCTGCTGGACGGCGAGCTCGACGAGCTGGACGGCAAGCGGGTCACCGCCGCGGCGCTCGGGGGGGACGCCTTCGCCCGCGAGGTCCTCGAGGAGGTCGGGCACTGGCTCGGCGTCGGCATCGCGAGCCTGGTCAACGCCTTCGATCCCGAGCTCGTCATCGTCGGTGGGGGCGCCGGGACCCACGCCGCGGACCTCGTCCTGCCGACGGCTCGGCGGGTCGCCGCCGAGCGCACCATGGGCGCGGCCCACCGGCCGCCGGCGCGCATCGAGCTCGCCGCCCTCGGCGACGACGCCGGGATGGTCGGCGCGGGCCTCCTGGCACGCGACCTGTTCGAGGACGACCTGCGCAGCTCGGAGGAGACACCGTGATCACCGTCGGGACCTGGAACGTCGGGGGTGCCCTGGACGTCGAGGCGGCCGCCACCGTGCTCCGCGCCGCGCAGCCCGACGTGCTGTGCGTGCTGGAGCCGCCGAGCCGGCTGGGGCTGCGCCGGCTCGCGAAGGCCGCCGGGATGCAGGTCGCCCACCGCGCCGGCGGCCGTCGCACCGGCGCGGCGCTGCTGACCCGCGGGGACGCGCGCGTGCTGTCGTCCAACGACGTCGAGCTCGACCCCGCCGGGGGGGCCGCCGCCCGCCACGCCGCCCACGCGATCGTCGGCGTCGGCTCCACCCGCATCAGCGTGCTGGCCGTCCAGCTCGGCCTGCGGCCCGAGGCCCGCGCCCACCACGCCGAGCAGCTGCTGGCGTTCCTCGCGACCATCGACCTGCCGTCCGTCGTCGGCGCGGACCTCAACGAGGCGCCGGGCGGTCCGGCGGGGGAGCGGCTCACCGCCCGCTACGTCGACGCGTTCGCGGCGGCCGGCACCGGCCGGGGCGACACCTACCCGACCCCCGAGCCGAGCGCCCGCTACGACGTGGTGCTCGTCGACCCGGCCCTGCTGGTCCGCTCCTGCGCCGTGCACACCGACCCGCCGGTCGACGTGGTCAGCCACCACCGGCCGGTGCTCGCCACCCTCGGGGCACCCGACGAGGTCCCCGGCCGGGCCGAGCCGACCGCCGGCGCGGAGGGTGTCGCGTGACGCGGACCCCGGACTCCTTCCCGCGCCAGCACGCCCGCACCCGACGCTTCAGCCTCGGTCGCCCGCGCGCCGTCACCGTGGCCCCGGACGGCGGCCACCTGCTGCTGCTCCGCTCCCGCGCCGGCGACGACCCCGTGACCGACCTGCTCCGCGTCGACCTGCCGTCGGGACGCGAGACGCTCCTCGTCGACGCCGCGGCGCTCGGCGGGGCCGACGAGCTGGGCCTCCCCGCCGAGGAGCGCGCCCGCCGCGAGCGGCTGCGCGAGCAGGCCGGCGGCGTCACCGCGTACGCGACCGACCGCGACGTCACCTGCGCCGTGTTCACCGTCGCCGGCGCCCTGCACACCGTCGACGTCGCCACCGGGGAGGTCACCCGCGAGGCCGCGCCGGCGGGGGCGTACGACCCCCGGGTCGACCCGACGGGCACGCGCATCGCCTACGTCGCCGACGACGGGCTGCACGTGCTCGAACGTGGCGGGCAGCCCCGCACGCTCGCGGCCGAGGACGGCGTGCGCTGGGGCGTGGCCGACTTCGTCGCCGCCGAGGAGCTCCAGCGGGTGCGAGGGCACTGGTGGTCGCCGGACGGGACCCGCATCGCCGCCGCCCGCGTCGACGACCGCGACGTGCCGCTGTGGCACATCGCCGACCCGGCCCACCCCGGGCGGCCGCCCGTCGAGCACCGCTACCCGGCGGCCGGCACCACCAACCCCGACGTCCGCCTCGCCGTGTTCGAGCTCGACGGCAACCGCCGGGTCGACGTGCGCTGGGACCGCGACGAGTACCCGTACCTCGTCGAGGTGGTCTGGGACGAGGACGGCCCCCTGACCACGGTGCTGCTCACCCGGGACCAGCGCACCCGCCGTGTCGCCACCGTCGACCTCGAGTCGGGGACGCTGGAGGACGTCGTGGTCCACACCGACCCGGCGTGGATCGACGTGGTCCCCGGCGCGCCGCGCTGGCTGCCCGACGGGCGCCTCCTCGACGTCGTCGACCTGCACGAGCACGGCCCGGGGGGCAGCCGCGCGCTGGTCGCCGTGACGCGCGGCGTCGACGCGCCCGCGCCGCTGACCCCCGTGGGGGTCCAGGTCACCGGCGTCGCGGCCGTCGCCCCCGACGGGACCGTCTGGTGCACCGCGCACGTCGACGACGATCCGACCTCGACCCACGTGCTGGCCGTCGACCCCGCCACCGGTGGGGTCAGCACGCACACCGCCGGCGCGGGCGTGCACGCGACGGCCGTGCGCGGCGGGGTGCGGCTCGTGTCCGCGGCGACGCTGGACGGCCCGACCACCACGACGGTGCACCACCCGGCTGCGGATGCCCCGATCGTGCTCCGCTCCGACGCGGAGGACCCGCTGGTGACCCCGCGGGTCCGGATGCTCGAGCTCGGCGAACGGCGCCTGCGCGCCGCACTGCTGCTGCCGACGGGGCACGACCCGGCGACCGATGGCCCGCTGCCGGTGCTGCTCGACCCCTACGGCGGACCCCACGCGCAGCGGGTCGTCGCAGCCCGGGATGCCCACACGACCAGCCAGTGGTTCGCCGACCAGGGCCACGCGGTGCTGGTCGTCGACGGCCGCGGCACGCCCGGGCGTGGACCGGCCTTCGAGCGGGCCGTCCACCTCGACCTCGCCACGCCCGTGCTCGACGACCAGGTCGACGCCCTGCACGCGCTCGCGGCGCTCGAGCCGGGGCTGGTCGACCTCGACCGCGTGGCCATCCGCGGCTGGTCCTTCGGCGGGTTCCTCGCGGCCCTCGCGGTGCTGCGGCGCCCCGACGTGTTCCGGGCCGGCATCGCCGGCGCCCCGGTCACCGACTGGCGGCTCTACGACACCGCCTACACCGAGCGCTACCTGGGACACCCCGACGAGCAGCCCGAGGCGTACCGCGTGTCGTCGCTCGTGGACGGGGGGGCGCTCGTGGACGTCGCACCCCTGCCCGACGGGCGCCCCGAGCCGGGACTGCTGCTGATCCACGGGCTCGCGGACGACAACGTCGTCGCCGCCCACAGCCTCGCCCTGTCGGGCGCGCTGCTCGCCGCGGGTCGGGCGCACGGGTTCCTGCCGCTGTCGGGCGTGACGCACATGACCCCGCAGGAGGTCGTCGCCGAGAACCTGCTGCTGCTCCAGCGGGACTTCCTCGCCCGCCACCTCGCGTGACCCTGCGCCGGGCGGCGACGCATGGCATGCCCGACACCACCTCGTCACCCGATCGTGACGAACGGTGCGGTGCGCGCACGCCGACGGTCCGACCCCATCCGCTGGAGGGTCCCACGGTCGACGCCCCCCGCCGTGCACCGTAGGCTGCCGCCGGGGACGGCCACGGGAGCCGAACGAGGAGCAGCGGGCTTTGTCTGGGATGACCGACGCACCGGGGATGTACCGGGCGCTCCGGCGGATCCTGCCGAAGGTGATGGTCCCGTACTTCCACATCCAGGTGGAGGGCGTGGAGAACATCCCGGCGGGCCGGCCGGCGATCCTCGCCAGCAACCACCTGTCGTTCATCGACTCGCTGGTGCTGCCGCTGTTCCCCGAGAACCCGGTGTACTTCCTCGGCAAGGCCGACTACTGGGACTCGTGGCGCACGCGGTGGTTCTTCGCCTCGACGGGCGTCGTGCCGGTGAAGCGCGATGCGAAGGGTGGGGACGGCGCGCTCGAGACGGGCGTCGAGATCCTGTCGCGCGGTGACCTCGTGGGCATCTACCCCGAGGGCACCCGCAGCCCCGACGGCCGCCTCTACCGCGGCAAGACCGGCCCCGTCCGCATGGCGCTCGAGGCGCAGGTCCCGATCGTGCCCGTCGGGCTCGTCGGTACCGACCGGGCGATGCCCACGGGGAGCTACCTGCCCAGGCGCGAGCCCATCACGATCCGCTACGGCCGGCCGCTCGACCTGTCGCGCTACCACGCCGACCGGGAGGACCCGTTCGTCCTGCGCTCCGCGACCGACGAGCTCATGTTCGAGATCATGATGCTGTCGGGGCAGGAGTACGTGGACGAGTACGCGTCCAACGTCAAGAAGGGCCGCATCGACCTGCGTGACGACCTCTCGACCCCCGCGCCGGCGGCCGCGCGTCGCGAGGACGGCGGCCAGCAGCGGCGCGCGAGCTGACGCGGACGGGCCACGCGTCAGCCCTGCGCCTCACCCCGGCTCGAACGCGAGGCTCAGCGAGTTGATGCAGTAGCGGAGTCCGGTGGGCTGGTCCGGTGCGTCGTCGAAGACGTGCCCGAGGTGGCCGTCGCAGCGGGCGCAGCGCACCTCGGTACGGACCATGCCGTGGCTGGTGTCGGTCACCTCGACGACGCGGTCCTCGGCGAACGGGGTGAAGAAGCTCGGCCAGCCGCAGTGCGCGTCGAACTTCGTGTCCGAGGTGAACAGCTCGGCGCCGCAGCCGGCGCAGCGGTAGGTGCCCTCGTCCCGGTGGTCCCAGTACGCCCCGGTGAAGGGGCGTTCGGTCCCGGCCTCGCGCAGCACGTGGTACGCCGCCGGGTCGAGCCGCTCGCGCCACTCGGCGTCGGTCAGCGCCGCCGCCTGCTCGGGCGTCATCGCGTCGTCGTCGCTCACGTCTGCTCCTCCACCACGTGGGCCCACCCCTTCGACCGGTCGACGGCCGCCGCCCACCCGCGTCGCAGCCGTTCGCGCGTCGCGGCGTCCATGGACGGTTCGCAGCGCTGGTCGAGCTGCCAGACGTCGGCGAGGTCGTCGGTCGAGGCCCAGATGCCGGCGCCGAGGCCCGCCAGGTACGCGGCCCCCATCACGGTCGTCTCCGACACCTTCGGACGGACGACCGGCACCCCGAGCACGTCGGCCTGGAAGCGGCACAGCAGGTCGTTGTCGGCGGCGCCGCCGTCGACCCGGAGCTCCTGCAGGTCCTGCCCGGACTCGCGCTCCATGAGGTCGACGACGTCGGCCGACTGGTACGCCATCGCCTCGATGGCGGCCCGGGCGAGGTGGGCCCGGCCGGTGCCCCGGGTCATGCCCAGCAGCGACGCGCGGGCGTAGGGGTCCCAGTGGGGGGCGCCGAGCCCGACGAACGCCGGGACGAGGTAGACGCCCTCGTTGCCGTCGGGCACCTCGGCCGCGAGCGCCTCCGTCTCGGCGGCCGAGTCGATGATGCCGAGCCCGTCCCGCAGCCACTGCACCGCGGCGCCGGTGACGAAGATCGCGCCCTCGAGGACGTAGGTGGTCCGGCCGTCGATCCGCCACCCGGCGGACGTCAGCAGGCCGTTGGTGGACTCGGGGGCCTCCGTGCCGGTGTTGAGCAGCAGGAACGAACCCGTCCCGTACGTGTTCTTGCTCATCCCGGGCTCCCAGCAGCCCTGCCCGAACAGGGCCGACTGCTGGTCGCCGGCGATGCCCGTGATGGGCGCGTCGATCCCGAGGAACGCGTTCGGGTCGGTCCGGCCGAACTCGCCGGAGGAGTCGCGGACCTCCGGCAGCAGCGCCGGCGGCACGCGCAGCAGGTCGCACATCGCCTCGGACCAGCGGTCGCCGCGCAGGTCCCACAGCATCGTCCGGCAGGCGTTGGAGGGCTCGGTGACGTGGGCCGCGCCGGCGGTGAGGTTCCACACCAGCCAGGTGTCCATCGTGCCGAGCGCGAGGTCGCCGGCCTCGGCGCGCTCCCGCGCGCCCTGGACGTGGTCGAGGAGCCACGCCGCCTTGGTGCCGGAGAAGTAGGCATCGACGACCAGGCCGGTCGTGCGGCGCACGACGCCGGCGTGGCCCGCCTCCTTCATCGCGTCACAGGCCTGCGCGGTGCGGCGGTCCTGCCACACGATCGCGTGGTGGATCGGCTCGCCCGTCGCCCGGTCCCACACCACGGTGGTCTCGCGCTGGTTGGTGATACCGATGCAGTCGACCTCCGCCGGCGCGGTGCCGGCGGTCTCGAGCGCCTCGGCGCAGGCGACCTTCGTGGCCTCCCAGATCTCCACGGCGTCGTGCTCGACCCAGCCGGGACGGGGGAAGTGCTGGGTGAACTCGCGGTAGCCCGAGCCGAGGATCGCCCCCGTCTCGTCCACCACGAAGCCACGGACCCCCGTGGTGCCCTCGTCGATGCTGAGGATGCGCGCCACCGTCTGCTCCCGCTCGTCTTCCCACGCGCGCCCGGCCGAGCCGGGCGTCGGCGCCAGCCTAGTGTGGTCGCCTAGGCTGGCCCGGACCCTGCAAGCGCTTGCATCGGGCCGCCACCCGCACGCCACGACACGAGGCCCCCACCACGATGGTCAACCGCATCGGCATCCTCACCGGCGGCGGCGACTGCCCCGGCCTGAACGCCGCCATCCGCGCCATCGTCCGGCGCTGCGACCAGCGCAACATCCAGACCTTCGGGTTCCGCAACGGCTGGAAGGGCGTGCTCCAGGGCGAGGCCGAGCAGCTGACCATCTCCTCCACGCGCGGCCTGCTGCACCGCGGCGGCACGCTGCTCGGGACCTCCCGCGTCGACCCGTACCGCGAGGAGGACGGCATCGCCCGGATCAAGGACACCCTCGAGGTGTTCCGGCTCGACGGGCTCGTCGTCATCGGCGGCGAGGGGACCCTCTCGGCCTCGACCCGCCTGTGGGAGGACGAGGGCATCCCGATCGTGGGCATCCCGAAGACGATCGACAACGACGTCAACGGCACCGAGCTGACCATCGGCTTCCTGACCGCCGTGGACGTCGCGACCGAGGCGGTCGACCGCCTGCACTCGACCGCCGAGTCCCACAACCGCGTGATGGTCCTCGAGCTGATGGGCCGGCACGCCGGCTGGATCGCGACGTTCGCCGGCATGGCCGGCGGTGCCGACGCCATCCTCATCCCCGAGGTCCCGTTCGACATCGAGGCGGTCGGCCGCCACATCAAGCACCGGGCCGGGTCCGGGCGCGACTTCTCCATCGTCGTGGTCGCCGAGGGCGCCCAGCCGAAGGAGGGCACGATGGAGCTCGCCGACCCGGAGCTCGACGAGTTCGGACGCCCGAAGCTCGGCGGGCTCGGGCACGCGGTCGCGTGGGAGATCGAGCAGCGCACCAACTTCCCGGCGCGCGTGACGATCCTCGGCCACATCCAGCGTGGCGGCTCGCCGAACCCGATGGACCGCGTCCTGGCGACCCGGATGGGCGTCAAGGCCGCCGACCTCGCCGGCGACGGCGAGTGGGGGATGATGACCGCGTACAACGACTTCCGGGTCGGGCCGGTGCCGCTGCGCGAGGCCGTGGGCGAGCTCAAGACCGTCCCCGACAAGCTCTACCGTGTGGCCGAGGTGTTCTTCGGGTGACCGCCACCCCGGCCGACACGCGATGAGCGCCCCGGACCCCGAGGCGCTGCTCGAGCTCGCCGTGGCCGCCGCGCGGCGCGCCGGCGGCGTGCTGCTCGAGCACCAGCGCCGGCGGGCCGCCGGCGCCGACCACCTCGCCGTCGACACCAAGACGACCGCGACCGACCCGGTGAGCGAGGCCGACCGGGCCGCCGAGCGTGCGGTCGTGGCGACGCTGCTCACCGCCCGGCCCGACGACGGACTGCTCGGCGAGGAGGACACGAGCGGCAACCGTCCGGGCACGACCGGGCTGCGCTGGGTCGTCGACCCGCTCGACGGGACCGTGAACTACCTCTACCGCATCCCGCAGTGGTGCGTGTCGGTCGCGGCGGAGGACGCGGACGGGGCCGTGGTGGGCGTGGTCCACGACCCCGAGCGGGACGAGACGTTCGCGGCCGTCCGTGGTGCCGGCGCCCG
Source organism: Actinomycetes bacterium (assembly GCA_046566145.1). Lineage (GTDB taxonomy): Bacteria > Actinomycetota > Nitriliruptoria > Nitriliruptorales > Nitriliruptoraceae > JBKHXF01. Next base: position 155,528 of record JBKHXF010000018.1, on the reverse strand, counting down.
GCTGCTCCCCGGCGACGGTACGTCGCTCGACCTCCGCGTCACGACGGTCGCGGACCTCGACCGGACCCTCACGGCGACGGGGTACGCGTACGACCCGTCCACCCGCGCGGCGTGGGCCGGCGACACCGCCGCGCTGCTCGCCCACGTCCGCGACCTCCGACGCGGTGGCGCGGCCGCGCTCGACCTCGCGTGGGTCGCGGCCGGTCGGCTCGACGGCTACCTCGAGTTCGGCCTCCAGGCGTGGGACTGGGCCGCGGGCGAGCTGCTGGTCACCGAGGCGGGTGGGCGCGTCTCCCACGTCCGTCGCGCGCTCGGCGGGGCGGTCCGCGACGGGCTCGTGGCAGGAGGCCCGGCCGCGCACGACCACCTCGTCGCCTGGCTCGCCGACCGGCGGGCGCCGGGCTGATTCAGCGGCGGGTTCCGTCGCACGCGAGCACCCGGTCGGCCTCGATGCGCCAGTACGGGTTCCCGACGTGCCACCCGTCCCAGTCGGGCCCGTACCGCTCCCTGCACACCCGGGCGTACCGCTCGGTGGCGAGCGGGTCGATCGGCACCGCGCGCCCGTGGACGGTCACGACCACCTCCTCGCCCTCGACGTAGGTGGCCGAGCAGGCTGGTCGGGCCGCGAGGTGTCGGGCCCGCAGCGCCCCCGGCGCGGTGCCGAGGTGCCAGGACCCCCCGACGAGGAACGCGTCGACCGGGCCCGTGAAGGGCCGACCGTCGGAGGATGCCGTGGCGAGGACCAGCACCCTCATGCCGGTCATCCGGTCGGTGAGCTCCTCCGCGTCCATGCGGCAGCGCTCCGGCCAGACCTCGAGGAGGTGGTCGCCGGCCGACCTCCAGGTCCGGTCGATGGCGGCCTGCAGCGCCGCGAGCTCCTCGGCGGTCTCCAGCACGGTGGGGGCTCCCCTCGGGTCGTCGCCCGGACGGTCGGTCAGGTCAGGACGGGCAGGCGCGGGTCGGGGTGCTCCCGTCGGCCCGTCGCCGCCAGCACGAACGCGACGTCGTCCTCGAGCTCGTCGGGACGTTCCCCTCCGAGGAGCCGCTCCAGGACGTGGCAGGTGACCTCGCGCGCGGGCGGCGTGCAGACGGCCTCCAGGTCGAGCGAGCGCCGCAGGTCGAGTCCGTGCACCGTGAGCTCGACGACGCGGGTCGTGAGGTAGTGGTCGAGCCGCATGGGGCCGAAGGGGGGCTGCAGCAGCCGGCCCGGCGGGCACGAGGCGGCCTCCTCGACCGCGCGGGTCACGCTGGTCTCCCACACCTCCACCACCGTGCGGCCGTTCACCTTCGCGGCGAACTGGCGGGCCCGCTCCGCTACCGACCCCGGGTCCACGTTCGCCGCGCCGGCGGTCCAGTACGTCGTCCACGAGGTCCGTGCCTGCGGCGGGATCGGTGCCGCCAGGTAGGCGGTGATGCGGTCGACCCCGCGCACGAGGTGCGCGAGCAGCTGCTGGACGGTCCACGCGGGCAGCACGCTCGGCCGATCGAGCGCCTCCGGCGACAGGTGCGCGAGGACGGCCCCGAGGGCCCCGCCCTCCATGCGCAACGCCCCCAGCGATGCCTCGAGGGCGACGGGGCAGGCCTCGGTCGCGTCGGACGTCACGCTGCCTCCACGTGCCGGTCGGAGGTCGGCGCCCCGGGGGCGGCCGTCCGGACGCGGTGGGGCGCCCGGTCGGGCGCGACGCTACCGCCTGCCCGTCCGACGCGGTCGTCGGGCCGAACCTCCCCGACCCGCGCCCCCACCCCGAGCGGAGCCCCCGTGCGCGTCCTCGTCACCGGTGCCTCCGGCGCCGTCGGCCGGGCCCTCGTGCCGGCGCTGCTCGCCGGCGGGCACGACGTCGTCGCGCTGACCCGCGACCGGTCCCGGGTCGCCGTGCACCCCTGGGCCGGCGACGTGTCGGTGGTGGTCGGCGACGTCACCCGGTGGGTCGACCTCGAGGCCGCGCTCGACCGCTGCGATGCGGCCGTCTACCTCGTGCACGGCATGGAGGGCCGGCTCGGGCGGCTCGCGGAGCGGGAGCGCCGGCAGGCCGCGACCTTCCGCGACGCCGCAGAACGCGCCGGCGTCGCGCACGTCGTCTACCTCGGCGGGCTGCTCGACGACGACCGGCTCCCGACGATGAGCGAGCACATGTACGCCCGGCAGCAGGCGGGCGTCACCCTCGCGCAGGGGGACGTCCCGGTGACGGAGGTCCGGGCCGGGATCGTCCTCGACCCCGCGTCGGCCTCGTTCCGGATGCTCGACGCCGCCGCGCGCAGCCCCGTCCGGTTCGCCCCACCGTTCGCGCGGAACCGGGTCCAGCCCATCGCCGGCCCGGACGTGGTCGAGGCGCTCCTCGCCGTCCTCGCCTCGGCGCCGAGCGCGAGCCGGGTGCTCGACGTGGGGGTCCCCGAGGCCGTGACCTACCACGAGCTCACCGAGCGCTACGCGGCCGTGGCCGGGCTCCCGTGGCGCCCGACGCTGCCCCTGCCCTACACGCCCCCCGGTGCCGCGGCGCCGGCGGTCGCGCGGGCGACCGGGCTCGACCTGGCGCTCGTCCTGCCCCTGCTCGAGTCCTCGCGGACCGACGCGGTCGTCGACCCGGCACGCGACCTCACGGCGGTGCTCGGGTTCCGACCGCGGCCGCTCGACGAGGCGCTGGCCTGGGTCCACGACGCGGCCCGTCGCGCCCGCCTGCGGCGAGCCTGACAACGTCGGTCGGCTCCTGGCGGGCAGCTCCGCGGCGCGGGTGCCCCCCGGGTGGGGGCCGAGCCCCTACGCTCTCGCCGCCCACGTCGCACCCGACCCGTCCGAGGCGTCCCCGTCGTGACCTGTCCGTCCTGCAGCGCCGAGAACCTCGTCGGGGCCCGCTTCTGCGTCTCGTGTGGGGCGACGCTGCCCACCGTCACCGGTCGGACCAGCGCGGACCCCACCGCCGTGGTCCCGACCGCGGACGAGGCGGCCGCGATGGGCGGTGCGGAGACGACGCAGGTGGTCGCCGCGACCGGCCCCGGCGACGACCAGATCGACCGCCTCCGGTGCCCCCACTGCGGCTCGGCGAACAGCGCCCGTCGTGAGCTCTGCGGCCGGTGCGGCACCGACCTGCGGACCGGCACGCCGCCGGCGGCGCGCGATGTCGTGGTGCCCGGCCCGGTGCCGGACTCACCCGAGAGCCGCACCGCCGACCTGCCCGTCATGGACCACACCGAGACCCCTCGGGTCGGCCGGGTGGTGGCCGTCGTCATCGGCGTCGGCGTCCTGCTCGGGGCGCTCATCGGCGGGCTGGTCGCGCTGCGGACCGGCCCCGGCAACGGCGACGAGGACGAGATCCCCGCGGCGCCGACCTTCGACGCGGCCCGGTACTCCGACGAGCCGCTGGACCTCCCGGTCGCGGCCATCGGGGCGAGCAGCACGGCACCCGACGCCGGCGACACCTCGTTCGCCGCGTCCAACATGGTCGACGGCGACCTGACGACGGCGTGGAACAACGACGCCGCCGAGAACCCGACCGGCGTGGGGGAGACCATCGCGCTGGAGTTCGACGGGCCGGTGTGGGTCACCGCCCTCGTCCTGGCGAACGGCTCGCAGTCGGACGACGGCCGCTACCTCGGTGACGCCCGCGTGCGCAAGGTCCGGGTCTCGTTCGACGCCGGCGACGCCGTCGAGGTCACGTTCCTCGACCAGCAGGGGCTGCAGGAGGTCACCCTCGACCCGCCGCGGCTGACGACCGGCCTGCGGATCACCGTCCTCGAGGTCTACCCGGGGGACACCTACGACGAGCTCGCCGTGTCGGAGCTGCGGGTCGAGGGGCACGACGCGGTCGGCGCGGACGTCGAGGTCGCGCGGCGACGGGCCGACGGGGACCAGGGCACCGAGTCCGGCTGATCAGCGCCAGACGAAGATGCGGACCGTGTCGCCGCGTCGCACCCGCGTGCCAGGGCCGGGGTCCTGCTCGTCGACCCGACCGGCGCGGAACGGGATGATGGTCTCGACGTCGACGACCTCGACGCGGAGCCCGAGGGCCCGCAGCTCGGCCGTCGCCTCCTGCTCGGTCTTCCCCCGCACGTCCGGCACGTCGACCGGGGCGGGCCCGAGCGAGACCACGGCCTCGACCGTGTCACCTCGCCGGACCTCGGTGGTCGGACCGGGGGACGTCGCGAGGACCGTGCCGGCCGGCGCGTCGTCGTCGTGGACCTCGTCGGCGACGGTCAGCTCGAGGCCGGCCTCCCGCATCGAGGCCCGCGCGTCCTCGAGGGCGAGCCCGAGCACGTCGGGGACGTCCACGGGCGGCCTGCCGAGGCTCACCACGACGGCGACGGCGCCGCCCTCCTCGACGGTCGTGCCGCCGGCGGGGTCGGTGGACACCACGAGCCCCTCGGCGACCTCGTCGTCGTGGCGACGCTCGACCGTGACCTCGACGTCGATGGGCATCGCCTCGAGCTCGGCGAGCGCGTCGGCCTCCTCGCGGCCCGCGACCGCCGGCAGGGTGGCGGTGCGCGGCCCGGCGGAGACGGTGAGCAGGACGGTCTCGCCGCGGCGGATCGACCCCGTCGGGTCCTGCCGCAGCACGTGCTCCTCCGGGACCGTCCGGTCGAACTCCCGGTTCGGGGCGATGGCCACCGAGAAGCCGGCCGCCTCGAGCTCCGCGCGGGCGACGTCGACGGGGTCGCCGACCACGCTCGGGACGTCGGTGACCGGCGCGATGACCCGGTCCCAGGCGGTCCAGCCGCCGGCGCCGAGCAGCACGGCGACGAGCGCGAGCCAGGCCAGCCGGCGAGGCCAGCGCCGGCGGGGTGCCGAGGTCCCGCCCCTGCCCGCCTCGTCGCCGGCAGCGTCGTCGCCCGGGTCGAGGGTCGTGGTCGTGGAGCCGGCGATCCGTCCGGTGATGCGGGTCGTGTCGGCCACCTCCGCGCCGAGGCCGACGAGGGTCTCGCGCGCGGCGCCGGCGAGCACCACGGTGGGGTAGGTCCCATCGCGCAGGTCGACCGCCGCCGGCCCCTCCGGGACGGCGGCCGCGAGGGCCTGGGCGAACGCGGCCGCATCGGGGAAGCGTTCGGCGGGGTCGGGGTGGGTGGCGCGGGCGACGACGGCGTCGAGCGCCGGCGGCGTGCCGGGGGCCTGCAGGCTCGGCGCGGGGACGCCGCGGGTCGTGTGCTGCACGGCGGTGGCCATCGGCGTGTCGCCCTGGAAGGGGGGTGCCCCGACCAGGCACTCGTAGAGCACGACGCCGAGGGCGTACACGTCGGTGGCGGGCCCCACGGGCTCGCCGCGGACGCACTCGGGGGCGAGGTAGTGCGGCGAGCCGACCACGGCGTCCGCGAACGTCGCCGTGCTCGCGGCCGCCGCCCGCGCCAGCCCGAAGTCGGTCACCTTGACCGCGCCGTCCGCCCCGATCAACAGGTTCTCCGGCTTCACGTCGCGGTGCACGAGCCCGGCCCGGTGCGCCGCGGCGACACCGCCGGCCGCCTGGCCGAGCACGGTCAGCGCCTCGGCCGGGGTGAGCCGGCCACGGACGCGCAGGACGTCACGCACGCTGGCGCCGGGGACCAGTTCCATGACGAGGAACGTCCCGTCGGGTCCCTCGCCCCAGTCGAACACGGCCACGACGTTGGGGTGGCTGAGCGCCGCGGCGGCGCGGGCCTCGCGCCGGAAACGGTCCTCGAAGGCGGGGTCGTCGGCGAGGTGCTGGTGGAGCACCTTCAGGGCGACGTCGCGTTGCAGGACCTCGTCGTGCGCACGCCACACCTCCGCCATGCCACCGCGGCCGATGCGGGCCTGGGGGTGGTAGCGGCCGCCGATGCGTTCCGGCAGGGTCGGGAGCGGGGTGTCGGACATGCGCCCCGAGGGTACGGCAGGCCCCCGCGTGCGTCGGGCAGCCGCCGCCCCTCAGCGGTGCCGGGCGGCGTCGTCGCGGTGGGAGGTGAAGCGCGCCTCGAGCGAGCTGACCTCGTCGGTCAGCTCCTCGAGGCTGGTCGCGAGCTGCGCCACCGTGGCCTGGAGGTCGGAGAGGCGCACGTCGAGGGCCGTGACCTGCCCGTCGAGGTCCGTGTCGGCCCCCTCCCGTGCGGCGCGCTCGGCCCCGACCTCGGTCGCGAGCGTCCCGGCGAGCTCCTCGAGCCCGGCGGAGAGGTCGGCGACCTGCGTCTCGAGCGCGGAGATGGGGTCCTGTCCACCGTCGGCGCCGTCCTCGCCCTCCGGGTCGCCGAGCCGGGCCTCGAGGTCGGCGACGCGCTGGGCGAGCTCCTCCTGGGCCTGCCGGGCCCGCGCGAGCTCGACGGCGAGCTCGCCCTGCCGTCCCTCCCCGGAGGCGCAGCCGGCGGTGAGCAGGGCCAGCGCCAGCAGGGCCGCCGCGGGGCGGACCCGGCGGCGTGCCGGGCGCCGGAGGGGGGGCGGGTGGCGCTCGTCGCTGGCGCCCGGGACGGTGGCGCGGGACGTGGTGTGGGGTGGGGTCTGGATGCACATGGCGACGCAGCGTCGCGACCGTGGCCGCGTGGCGCAACGAGGCGGTACCGGTCGGCCGGTAGCCTCCCGTCCCGGACCCACCGACGGACCGACCGACCCCGCTGGAGGCGCGCCACCGTGGCCACGGACACGACCTTCGACGACGAGATCGAGGAGCTCGGCTTCGTCGCGTCCGGACAGTCGCGCCGCGGCGGCCGGATGTGGCAGCTCGCGTTCAACCGGTTCCTGACCTTCACGCTCCACGACTACCACGACGCGATCGTGTTCACGTGGTCGTTCCAGCTCGGGGAGCACCTGCTGGAGCGCGGCCTGCTGGTCGGCGCGGGGGAGACGTCCTTCCAGGAGCTGTACCCCCAGAACGACGTGAAGCTGCCGCTCGACATCTCCGCCGTCGAGGCCGAGATCCGTCGGACCCTGCTGCTGCTCCGCCTCGACCTCGGCGACCCGGCGCTGTGAGCGACGAGGGGCAGCACCCCGAGGGTGGCCACGAGCCGATCGTCGACTGGCAGCGCGTGGCGCGCCGCGTGGGGGTGACCGCCTCGGTGCTCGTCCTGCTCGCGGTCGCGTGGTGGCTCGTGCGCGGGCTGACGGGGCAGGGCCTGGCGCTCCCGGACCTCTTCGAGGCGCTCGGCGTCGCGCTGCTCGTGATGTTCCTCGCCGAGGTCGTGCTCGTCGGTGGGGCGGCCGTGCGCGGCCTGGTGCGGGCCGGTGAGCGGGGCGAGCGGCTCGCGAGCTCTGACGTCGGGATCCTCCCGCCGCAGGTCGCCCGTCGCCTCCGCCGGCGGGGCTAGCCCCCGCGTCCCCGCTCGGTCCGTCCCCGCTCGGTCCGTCCCCGCTCGGTCCGTGCCGGCTCGGTCAGTGCCCCTCGGTCAGTGCCCCTCGGAGAGGCCCTCGTGCTCGGCGACGAACGCCTCGACAGCCGCGGCGTCGACGGACCTGCACGCCTGCAGGTGGCCCCACGCCGCGAGCATCACGGGCGCCTCGGTGTCCGCCGAGTAGGGCGTGACCGCGAGCCTCTCGGCGAGCGGGCCCTCGGCCAGCTGCACGAGCACGGCCACGTCGGCCTCGGCGACCACCGCGGGGTCGTAGGTCACCACGATGTCGCCGGCCTCCAGCACCGACACGATCTGCGGGTCCGTCAGCTCCACGTCGTACACCGCGGTCTCGACGCGCCCGGAGGCGTGCCAGCCCGAGGTCGGCGGGGTGGACGAGTAGGGCACCGGCGGGTCGGTGTCCCCGACGAGGTGGCCGCCGGACTGGACCTGGGGCTGGGCGACGGGACCGCAGGCCTCGGTGGTCGCGGCCGGGCTCGTCGCGTCGGCGCCCGGCTCGATGGTCGGCTCGTCGGAGGGGGTGGACGTGGCGGCGGGGGACGAGGTGGCGGCCGCGTCGTCGGTCGCGGTCGTCGCGGGCGTGCCGGCGCAGCCGGCGGCGAGGACTCCGCCGGCGGCGAGCAGCAGGAGACGCCGGCGGCTCACAGCGCGTCGAGCGCCTGCTCGAGCAGCGGGGCGACGACGGGTCCGTCGAAGCGGTCGGTCACGACGCCGTCCGCGCCGATCACCCAGGTCCACGGCTCCGTGGGCAGCGCGAGGTCCTCGGCGACGTAGTCGGTCGGCGTGTTGCCGGCGTCGGTGAACACCTCGGCGTGGATGAACAGCACCTCCTGGTCGGCTCGCGCCTCCTTGGCCGCGAGGACGACGTCGACCACCGGGCCGCAGACGGCGGTCTGGCAGTACTTCGGGGTCGAGACCGTCAGCACCACCGGCTTGCCCATCGCGAGCGCCTCGTCGAGCGAGAGCTCGTGCATGCCACAGGGCGGGGTGCGGGTGCACAGCTCCTCGAGCCCCATCGGGTCGGCGGTCGTCGGGGTCGCGAACGACGGGAACTCCTGGCCCGGCCGGACCACCGCGGACTCCTCCGGGGCGATGACGCGCAGCGCGGCCGTGCCGACGCGGGCGCCGCCGTCGGTCGCGACCACGAGGTCGAGCAGGCCGGCCGTCTCGAGCGCCGGCTCGAGCACGTACACCCCGCGGGTGCCGAGGCCCTCGCCGTAGAAGATCGGCTCGAGCGGGCCGGCGACCACCTCGGTGCCCTCTCCGCCGACGATCCAGACCTGGACCTCGGCGTCGAGCAGCGGGGTGTTCTCGGCGTCGAGCAGCCCGAACTGCACGCGGCCCGTCGGGCCGGTCAGGACCTCGAACGTCGCCACGATGGGCGTCAGCACGTTCTCGCCGTCGGCGACACCGGCGGCCTCGAGCGCGGCGCTCGACACGTCGCCGCCGTCGACCGGGAGGTCGGTCCCACCGGGCGCGGTCGTCCCCGGGTCGGTCTCGCCGCCGCCGCAGGCGGCCAGGACGACGCCGAGGCCGGCGAGGCCGGTGCCACGGAGCAACGTGCGACGGGAGAGGGCGGGGATGGCCACGGGGACCCCTTCGGGCGGGTGGGTGCGGGGGCGGGTGCGGCCTCGGAGGGTACCGCGACGCGCGCGGCGCCGGCGGCTGGCACGCTGCCGGCGTGGTGCGTCCCCCGACCCGTGGTCCGCGCGCCGCCGCGCCGGCGGCGGCGCTGCTCGTCGCGCTCGCGTCCGGGTGCGTGGCCGGCCCGTCGGGGACGACCCCGCCGCCGCCCACGGCGTCGGCCCCGGACCCGACCGGGTCGCCGTCGCCCGGCGCCACGCCCTCGCCGGACGGGTCCGGCCTGGCCCCCGTCCTGGTGGGGACCGGCCCGGAGCCCGAGTCCCGGCTGCTCGCCCACGTGCTCGCCGAGCTGCTGCGTGCCGCCCGGGTGCCGGCCGTCGTGGACGAGCTCGCCGACCGGGCCGACGCCCGCCGGGCCCTCGAGCTCGGCGACGTGGACGTCCTGCCGGCCTACACGGGGGAGGCGTGGCTCGAGGTCCTCGGTCGCGCCGACCCGCCGTCGGACCAGCGCCAGTCGTTCGCGCGCGTCCGGGAGCGCGACGAGGACCGCGGGCTGCTGTGGCAGCGACCGGTGTTCGCGACGGCCCGGGGGCCCGAGCAACCGCCCGCGGACGCGACGTTCGCGCTCGTCGTGCAGGGCCCTCCGGGTGTCCACGGCGACCTGCGGACGGTCTCGCAGCTCGCCGCGCGCCTGGCCCAGCTGCCGGAGCCGGCGCTGTGCGTCGACCCGGAGTTCGCGGCCCGGCGTGACGGGCTGGGGGCCGTGCTCGACGCGTACTCCGTGTCGCGGGCGACCCTCGAGGTGGTGCCGGCTACCCCGGACCTCGCGGTGGTCGGGGTGGCCGAGGGTGAGTGCGTCGCGGGGCTGACGACCGCGACCGACGGGACCGCGTGGGCGCTCGGGCAGCAACCGCTGGTCGACGACCTCGGGGTGTTCCCGGCGTTCGTGGTGACCGCGATCGTGCGGGACGGTGTCCGGGAGGACCGGCCCGGGGTGCTGGCGGCGCTGGCCCCGTTCGGGTCGGGGCTGACCACCGAGCGGCTGGGCGAGTGGAACGGTCGCGTCGCGGCCGGGACCCCCGTCGAGGTCGTCGCGCTGTCGGCCGCGCGGGAGCTGCTGGCGGAGGCCGGGCGGGGCTGAGCCGGCGGCCGCGTCGCGCGGTCGGGCGCTGTTGCTGGTGGGGCTGGTGTGACGTCGCGGCGGGCGTGGGGCGTCGCGGCGCTGCGGGGGGCGCACGCCGGGCCGTCGCGGCGCACGCCGGCGTTGCCCCGTGTCGCACCCCGGTCGTACGTTCGCCACACGGAATCGAACACACGTTCGATGACGCGTCGCCGACGGTCCGGCAACGCGGCCGTCCGGCAGGAGACGCCGACAGGCGCGTGGAGAAGGAGGAGGTGGCGAGGTGACGAAGCGGTACCGGGAGCACCTGGGCACGGTCGTGCTCGCGGCCGAGGAGGGCCCCGCGGGCCCGACCGGGCGTGAGGCGCCGGCGTCGTTCGAGTGGCGCGGTGAGCGCTACCGGGTGGTGAGCGTGCTGGGGCACTGGCGCGAGGACCCCGGGTGGTGGCGTCGCCCGTCGGGCGAGCCCGTGCGGATCGAGCAGACCGACATGTGGCGTGTGGAGGCGTCCGGGCGGGTGACAGGGAGCGGTGGTGGCGGCCGGCCCCTGTCGGGCGTGTACGAGCTGGTGCGGCGCGGCGGGGAGTGGCGTCTCGACCGGGTGTGGGACTGACCCCGCGTGCCCGCGTCCCGTCGGTTCAGCCAGGAGGAGTCCGAGACCTTCGAGGAGGACCGCGCCCACGAGGTGCGGCGCGCCGCCGAGGCCGCGGAGGACGTCGTCCGGCGGCTGCGCGCCCAGGGGGGCGGCGCCCCCGGGCCGGCGACCGGCGTGCCGTTCGCGCACCTGTCGGCCCGCACCTGCTACTCGCTGCGCGACGGCGCGATCCGCCCACGCGAGCTCGCGGCCGCGGCCCGGGCCGCGGGGATGACCCACGTCGCGGCCACCGACCGCGACGGGTTCTACGGCGCGGTGCGGCTGACGAGGGCCTGCGCGGAGGAGGGCGTCACCCCGGTGCTCGGCGTCGACCTGGCGCTCGCGCCCGACCTCGACCGGCCCGGCTGGGAGCTCACCCGCGCCGGCCGCCGGCGCCACTCGACCACGGAGGCGGCCGAGCGCGCCACGCGCCGGCGGCTCGCCGGCCGGGACGAGGTCGACGACCCGCGGGCGCGCCGGCCGGCACGGGGCCCGGCGTTCCTCGAGGACGACGCGCCCCGGGTGACGTTCCTCGCGCGCACGACCGCCGGCTACGGCGACCTGTGCCGGACCGTCACCCGCGCCCACCTCGGCCGGGGCGTCGCCGCGGACGCGGCGCTGGCCGAGCGCTCCTCGCCCCACCTCGCCTGGGACGACGTGGCGCTCGCGGGGTCGCGGCGGGGTGCGTACGCGCTGCTCGGCACCGACTCGCCGGTGGGGCGGCTGCTCGCGGCCGGGCGGGCCGACGCGGCCGAGGTCGAGCTGCGTCGGTGGCTCGAGGTGCTCGGCCGCGAGGCGGTCCTGCTCGGCGTGCGACACCACCTCACCCCGCCGGGCGGACGCGGCGGGAGAGACCCGAGCGAGCCGGGCGACGACGCCCGGGTCCGGCGCACCCTCGAGCTCGCCGACCGGCTCGGCGTGCGGGCCGTCGCCACCAACGACGTGCGCTACCTCACCCGCGACGACGTGGTCCTCGCCGACGTGCTGCGCTGCGTGCGCCAGCAGGTCCCGCTCGGTCGCCACCACCTCGGCCGCACCTCCGCGGAGGCGTGGTTCACCACCGGGCCCGAGATGGCGCGCCGCTTCGCCGAGCGGCCCGACCTGCTCGTCGCCGCGCACGACGTCGCGACCTCCTGCGAGGTCGACCTCGGCATCGGGGAGCTGCACGTCCCGCGGCTCACCGGCATGTCCGACGAGGTCGCCGCCGGCGAGCTGCACCGCCGGGCGTGGAACGGCGTCGCCGAGCGCTACCCCCGGGTCACCCCGAGGGTCCGGGAGCGGCTCGAGCGCGAGCTCGACATGGTCGACCGGCTCGGCCTGCACGACTACTTCCTCGCCGTCGCCGAGGTCGTGGCCGGCATCCGCGAGCTGGGGGTCATCGCCGCCTGCCGGGGGTCGGCCGCGGGCAGCCTCGTCTGCTACGCGCTGCGGATCTCCGACGTCGACCCGGTCGCCCACGACCTCGCGTTCGAGCGGTTCATGAACCCCTACCGCGACGAGCTGCCCGACATCGACGTGGACGTCGAGGCGCACCGCCGCCCCGACGTCTACGACATGGTGCTGGCCCGCTTCGGCGACGAGCGCACCGCCTGCGTCGCGATGGTCGACACCTTCCAGGCGCGCATGGGCATCCGCGAGGTCGGCAAGGTGCTGGGGCTGCCCCCCGACGAGGTCGACCACGTCGCCAAGGCGTTCACCCACGCCCGGGCCCGCGACGTCCGCGGCGTCCTCGAGCGGCTGCCGGAGCTCAGGGGCGCCCGGCTCGACGAGGGCCGGCTGACCCAGCTGTTCGACATCGTCGAGCGCATCGACGGCTTCCCGCGCCACCTCGCCCTGCACCCCTGCGGGATCCTGCTCGCCGACACGACGCTGGTGGACCGGACCCCGCTCGAGCGCTCCGCGGCCGGGTACCCGATGAGCCAGTTCGACAAGGACGACGTCGCCGCGCTCGGCCTGCTCAAGCTCGACGTGCTGTCGGTGCGGATGCTGTCGTCGATGCGGCACGCGCTCGACCTCATCCCGCACACCCGCGGGCACCCGTTCGAGCTCGACGACATCCCCGACGGCGACCCAGCCACCTACGAGCTGGTCCGGTCGGCGCGCTCCATCGGCATCTTCCAGATCGAGTCGCCCGGCCAGCAGGAGCTCCTCGGTCGGCTCCAGCCCGACCACTTCGGCGACCTCATCACCGAGATCAGCCTGTTCCGCCCCGGGCCGGTGAAGGCCGACATGGTCACGCCGTTCGTGCGACGTCGGCACGGCGAGGAGCAGCCGCCGGCCGTGCATCCTGCCATCGAGCCGGTGCTGCGCGAGACCCACGGCGTGATCGTCTACCACGAGCAGGTCATGGGGGCGCTCGCGGCGCTGACGGGGTGCGACCTGTCCTACGCCGACCTGCTGCGCCGGCAGCTCGCCGACCGGGAGCGGCTGCCCGCCATCGCCGGCTGGGTGCTCGCCCGCGCGCAGGACCGCGGGTTCGCCCGCGAGGACGCCGAGGCCATCTGGAGGCAGGTCGCGTCGTTCGCGTCGTTCGGGTTCTGCAAGGCCCACGCCGCCGCGTTCGCCGTCCCGACGTACCGCTCGGCGTACCTCAAGGCGCACTACCTGCCCGAGTTCATGGCGGGGCTGCTCACCCACGACCCCGGGATGTACCCCAAGCGGCTCGTCCTCGACGAGTGCCGGACCTTCGGCGTCGCCGTGCTGCCCGTCGACGTCAACCGTTCCGAGCGCGCCTACACCGTCGAGGTGGTCGACCAGGGGCTCGCCGACCACCTGCTGGGGCTGCGCGGCGAGCGGTTGCCGCCGGGCTGGGCCCGCTCGCCCGACCGTGGGGGCCGTCCGGTGCCGCCGTCGGGGTTCGACTCGGGCGACGCCGGGCACGGCTGGCGCTACGGGGTGCGGGTCGGGCTGCAGGACGTGCGCGGGATCACCGACGACGAGGTCGACTCGCTGCTCGAGGGGCGGCCGTTCACCTCGCTCGAGGACGTGCGGGCCCGCGCCCGGCTCGCCCGGCCGACCGCCGAGCACCTCGCCACCATCGGCGCGTTCGACCACGTCGGCGGGGTCGGGCGGCGCGACGGCCCGCGCGACCGGCGCGTGCTGCGGCTCGCCGCCGAGGAGCTGTGGGCCGGCCACACGCGCCGGGCCGTCGCCCGGGTCGCCCACGCCGGCGGTGAGCAGACCGCCCTCGACCTCCACGCCGACCACGAGCCCCGGCTGCCGGCGCAGACCGACGCCGAACGCACCCGCGCCGAGCTCGCCACGACCGGGCTCGACATCTCCCGCCACGTCGTGTCGTACTACGAGCCGCTGCTCGAGGCCCTCGGGGTGGCGCGGGCCAGCGACCTGCAACGGCTGCCCGTCCAGCAGGTGATCCGGGTCGCCGGCGTGAAGGTCGCGGTCCAGTCGCCGCAGCAGCGCTCCGGGCAGCGGGTGCTGTTCCTGTCGCTCGACGACCGCACCGGCACCACCCAGGCGACCTTCTTCGAGCGCACCCTCGAGGACAACGCCTGGACCGTGCTGCACGCCTGGCTGCTGGTGGTCGAGGGGCGGGTGTCGCGCCGGGGCGACCTCGGCGCCACCGTGACCGGCCTGCGGGCGTGGGACCTGTCGCGGCTGTGGCGGGCGTGGCAGGAGGGCTGGCTGCCCGACGCGCTCGCCGAGCGCGGCACCCCGGCGCCGCACGAGCGGCAGGTCACCCGTCCGCGCGGGCTCACCGCCAGCGAGTGGGGCCGCGGGTCGCGGTGATCCCCGCCCGCCGGGACGCGCCGGCGGTGTGGCCGCGCCGGCGGCGTGCGCACGCCGCCGGGCTTGGTTGCCCCCGAGCCCGTCCGCCCGCCACCCTCCCGGCATGCGACACGTCGTGTGGGACTGGAACGGCACGCTGCTCGACGACCTGCCCCTGGTCGTCACGGCGGTCAACGTCGTCATGGCCGACGCCGGGTACGACCCCGTCACGGCGGCGGACTACCGCGACAACTACACCCGGCCGGTCCACGTCTTCTACGAGCGGCTGTTCGGTCGGCCGATCGGCGATGCCGAGTGGCCTCACCTCGACGACGTGTTCCACCGCGCCTACGCCGCCGCGCTCGACCAGGCACGGCTGGCACCGGACGCGCACGACGCTCTCGACGCGGTCGCCGCCGCCGGCGCGTCCCAGTCGCTGCTGTCGATGTACCGCGACCACGAGCTCCTCCCGCTGGTGGAACGCTTCGGCCTCACCGCGCGGTTCGTCCGCGTCGACGGGCTGCGCGGCGCCGGCGGCGGCACCAAGGCGCCGTACCTCGCCTCCCACCTCGAGCGGGTCGAGGCGGACCTCGCCCGCCAGCTCGCCCGGGGTGTGCCGATCCGGGACCTGGTCGTGGTCGGTGACGCGCTCGACGACGCGGTGGCGGCTGCCCACGTCGGGGCGCGCTGCGTGCTGGTCGACAGCGGCAGCCACCCGCGTGCCGAGCTCGAGACGGCCCGGGTGCCGATCGCGGACGGCCTCGTCGAGGCCCTGGAGTTGGCCGGGCTCTAGCGGACTCGGTGCGAGCCGGGAGGAGTCCCGCCGCCCGACGTGGAAGTACCGGCGGGTATCCGAAGATCAGGGAGAACCCTCGGTGCGTCGCCCCCTCTCGCTCGTGCTGCTCTGCGCGGCCGTGCTGGCCACGGCCCTGCCCGCCACCGGGCAGGAGCCGGACCGCAGCCACCTCGACCCCGCGTTCCTCGAGTCGATCGACGACGCCCTGCTGCACGGCACCGTCACGCCGCCCGGGGCCCCGATCGAGGAGAAGGAGGCCGAGCTGCGGGCCTACGACGACCTCGTCCAGGGCTACCCGACGCTGACCGAGGACGAGCTCACCTCGACCTACTTCAAGGACGGCCGCTTCCGCGAGGTCACCGACGTGGCCCGCGACTACCGGCCGCGTGCGGACGTCCGCATCGTTCGCGATGCGCGCTGGGGGGTCCCGCACGTCTACGGCGACACCGACGAGGCCATGGCCTTCGGGGCCGGGTACGCGGTCGTCGAGGACCGGCTGCCGATCATGGAGCTGCTGCGCGCCCTCGGCCGGGCGGAGGCGTTCGAGCTGCTCGGGGACAACGCCTCGTGGCTGGCGGACGCCGAGATCGCCCGCATCTACGGCTACACCGAGGAGGAGTTCCAGGCGATGCTCGACCGGATCCCGGCCGAGTACGGGCAGACCGGCCAGGACCTCATCGACGGGCTCGTCGCCTACACCGAGGGCATCAACCACGCCATCACCCAGATCCAGCAGGGCCGCATCCCGCAGCCCGCCGGCCTCGCCGACCTGCTGCCCGCCAACGACATCGCGCCGTGGCGCCCCACCGACATCGTGGCGGTCGTGTGCATCGTCCGCGCACTGTTCGGCGCCGGCGGCGGCGGCGAGCTCGCCAACGCGGCCCGCTGGCTCGACCTCGTCGACACCTACGGCGAGGAGCAGGCGCGCCTGGTCTACGACGACTTCCGCAACCGCACCGACGACGACGGCGTCGTGCACACGCTCGACGACTTCCCCTACATGACCGTCGAGGGCGGCCCACGCCCGACCGCGGCGAACGCGCTCGGCTACTCGAGCGGCGACACCGGCCTGCAGGGCCTGATCGAGCAGCTGCCCGAGACGCTCGTCGGCCTCCTGCCGACGTCCGCCGGCGCGGCCGCCGCCGACCTCGAGGCGCTGCACGAGGCGTCGCGCATCCGCTGGGAGAACCTGAAGGTCGAGCACCCCTCCGCGACGATCGACCTGTCCCGGGCCGACGACGCCCGCATGTCGAACTACCTCGTCGTCGACGGGGAGCGCTCCTCGACCGGTCACCCGATCCTGCTCGGCGGCCCGCAGGCCGGCTACTTCGACCCGCAGATCCTCGTCGAGAACGAGCTGCACTCGCCCACCATCCACGCCCGCGGCGCGGCCTTCCCGGGCCTGTCCCCGGTCGTGATCATCGGGCGCAACCAGTCGGAGGCGTGGACGGCGACCGCCGGCGGCGGCGACATGATCGACACCTACATCGAGGTGCTCTGCGACCCCGACGGTGGGGTCGCCGACGAGCAGGAGGTCCACTACCTCTTCGAGGGCGAGTGCGTCCCGATGGATCGCCGCGTGCTGCGCGAGGCGCCCGAGCCGATCGCCGGGCAGGAGGCCCTGCCGGACATCATCGTCGAGCGGACCGTCCACGGCCCCGTGACCGGCCGCGGCCGCATCGGTGACCTCGCGGTCGCGGTGTCCCGCAAGCGTTCGACCTACCTCAAGGAGCTCGACGCCGGCGTGTCGATCCTGCGGATGAACCGCGGGGAGGGGCGGACCGCCCGCGACTTCGTCGAGATCTTCCGCGAGTCGCACAACCTGTCGACCAACTGGGGCTACGCGAACGCCTCCGAGATCGCCTTCGTGCACGGCGGCCTGTACCCGGTGCGGCCCACCGACCTCGACCCGGACTTCCCCGTGTGGGGCACCGGCGAGAACGAGTGGGAGACCGACGCGTCCGGCGAGGACCGCTACCTCGGCGTCGAGGCGGTCCCCCACGAGATCGATCCGGAGCGCGGCTACGCGGTGTCGTGGAACAACCGGCAGGCGCCGGCCTGGTCCGCCAACGACTCGCAGTGGGGCTACTCGGCGCTGTACCGCGCCGACCTGCTCGAGGACCAGATCGAGGCCACCGGGCCCGGCGAGATCTCGCCGGTGCGGCTGGTGCAGATGATGGAGCAGGCCGGCCTCGCCGACCTGCGCGGCACCGACGTCTACCCGACCGCGCTCGAGGTCCTGCGTGCCGCGCCGGCGCCGTCCGCCCGCGAGGAGCGGATGGTCGAGCTGCTCGAGGCGTGGATCGCCGACGGTGCGCTGCGTCGCGACGGGGACGGGGACGGCGAGTACGAGCACGCGGCCGCCATCGCCATCGCCGACGCCTGGTGGGAGCCGACCATCCGGGCGGTGTTCGACCCGGCGCTCGGCCGTGGCGTCGACACGGTGTCCCGCGGCGGGTTCCACGACGCCCCGGGGTCGGTCGGTTCCGCGTTCCAGGACGGGTTCTACGGCCAGGTGTTCCGCGACCTCGAGATGGTGCTCGACGGCGACGTCACCGACCCGACCTCGCAGGTCTACTGCGGCGCCGACGAGCTCGGCGTCGACGGTGACCTCGTGACCTGCGCCGAGCGGCTCTGGGCCGCGCTCGCCGCCGCCGGCGACGCGCTCGCCGAGGACCAGGGCGAGGACCCGGACGGCTGGGCCGCCGACGCGGCGGGGGAGCGCATCCGGTTCCTGCCGACCGCCGTGCTCAGCATGCACTGGGTCAACCGGCCGACCACGCAGGTGCTCGCGATGTTCGGGCGGGGCGCCGGCACGACGGACGGCGGTGGTGCCCCGGCGGGCGCGCCGCTGCCCGAGACCGGAGGGGGGATCGCCGTGCTCGCCCTCGGGGCGCTCGGCGCCGCCGGCGCGCTGCACCGCCGCCGGCGCGGCTGAGCCGGCTCGGGCCGGGGTGGGGCCGGCTCAGGCCGGCTCGACCGCCGGACCGTGCGCGCCGCCCGCCGGCGCGGGCGCCGCGCCGCGGAACCGCAGCGCCCGCGGGCCCGGGCGGACGCCCGCCGGCGCCCGCTCGACCCGCACCGTGAGGTCGGAGCCCGGCCAGACGGCCTCGAAGCCGTCGTCGTCCGGCTCCACGGACGCACCGAGCGTCGACCAGACCTTCGCCGCCTCCACGAGGTCCGGGTGCAGCAGCGTCGGCCCCAGCAGTGGCGGCGCGTCGTCGCGGGGGACCGGGAGCGTGCCGCCGTTGGCGGCCGCCCAGTCCTCGTCGGTCCGGTCGGTCCACGCGACCTGCACGATCATCCCCCCGACCTGGCTCGGACGCAGGAAGCCCTCGGTCCAGTGCGGCCCCTGCTGCGCGACGTCGACGACGTCGAGCCCGGCCGCGGTGATCGAGCGGAGCGCCGCATCGTGGTCGTCGACCTTCAGGGTGAGGTGGTGGACCTGCGCCCCGAACCGGTCGAGGAACCCGGCCACGAAGCTGCCCTGCGCCCGCTCGGGGTCGGACGGCGGGGCGATGAGCTCGAGCTTCCCGGCCGGGTAGCGCACCTGCACGCCCACGAACGTGCCGTTGTCGAACTCCCACATCGGCGCGCCCCCGAGCTCGTCCTCCCAGCGGGCCAGGGCCGGGCGCAGGGCCGGGACGGCGACGGCGACGTGGTCGACTCGGGCGTGGATCGGTGGCACGGGCGGCTCCGGGCTCGGTGGGAGTGCGGGCCGGCGACGCTACCGGCGCCGGTGGCAGCGCTACGCTGGACCGAACTGGTGTTCACCGTCCGGCGAGGAGCGACGGGCCCGTGGTCGAGCGCCCTGGCGAACCCATCCTGCACGCCGACATGGACGCGTTCTACGCCTCCGTCGAGCAGCGGGACGACCCGACGCTGGTCGGGCGTCCGGTGGTGGTCGGGGGTGGCGGCGACCGTGGCGTCGTCGCCGCGGCCAGCTACGAGGCCCGCCGCTTCGGCGTCCACTCGGCGATGCCGATGGTCCGGGCCCGCCGGCTGTGCCCCGACCTCGTGGTCGTCCCGCCGCGCTTCGACGTGTACCGGGACGTCTCGGCCGAGGTGATGGCCCGCTTCCGTGACGTCACGCCGCTGGTGGAGCCGCTCTCGCTCGACGAGGCGTTCCTCGACGTCGGCGGGGCCGTTCGGCTGTTCGGTCCGCCCGTCGAGATCGCCGCGGCCCTGCGCCGGCGGATCCGCGAGGAGCTCGACCTGCCGTGCTCGATCGGCGTCGGCCCCACCAAGTCGATGGCGAAGCTGCTGTCGGGCAAGGCGAAGCCGGACGGGCAGGCCCACGTCGCGGCCGCGGACGTGCGTGCGTACCTGCGCCCCCTGCCGGTGCGCGACCTGTGGGGTGCCGGTCCGCGGACGGTCGAGCGACTCGAGGAGTACGGGTTCCGCACCGTCGGGCAGGTCGCCGACGCCGACCTGCGCACCCTCACCCGGCTCGTCGGCGACGCGCTCGGCACGCAGCTGCACCGGCTCGCCAACGGCGTCGACACCCGCCGCGTGGAGCCACACGAGGGCGCGAAGTCCGTCAGCGCCGAGGCGACCTTCGAGGAGGACGTCGACGACCCGGAGGTCCTGCAGCGGCACCTGCTGCGGCTGGCGGAGAAGGTCGCCCGCCGGCTGCGCGGGTCGAACCTGTCGGGCCGCACCGTGACCCTGAAGGTGCGGTTCTCCACCTTCGAGACCATCAGCCGCTCCACCACCCTCGACCTGCCCACGGACCGGACCCGGGACGTCGCCGACCTCGCACGCGACCTGCTCGACGGCCTGCGGCTCGAGCGGGCCCGCGTGCGGCTGCTCGGGGTGGGCGTGTCGAACCTCGCCGAGGGCGAGGCCGCCCGGCAGCTCACGCTCGACACCGACGTGCGGTGGGAGGGCGTCGACCGGGTCGCGGACGAGGTCGCGGAGCGGTTCCCCGACGCGCGCGTCAGCTACGCCGTCCTGCTCGACGACGGCGACGACGACCCGGCCGCCCCGACGGGCGACGACCGCCGGATCCTCTGACGCGCCGGGCCCGCCGGCGCCGGCGGGTCAGTCCACGACCGGCAGGAACCCCATCCGGGGACGGCTCTGGCGGCGCCGGCGGTCGAGGTAGCCCACGAGCTCCTCGTACACGCCGTCGCCGACCATCTCCCGCAGCTCGTGCTCCATCGACCGGTAGACCGGGTGGTCGCCCACGTACGCCGAGGGCTGGTCGGTGCAGTACCACAGGAACTCCGCCCCGCCGCCGCCCCAGTGGCCGCGCTCGAACGGGCCGATGGTGTGCACCTGCAGCTCCTCGCCGTCGTTGGCGACCTGCTCCTCGATGGCGCGGTGCAGCGGCAGCTGCCAGCACACGACCGGCTTGTGGGTCATGTGGTGCACGCCGTCGCGGTCGGCGAGGTGGTGCAGCGCGCAGCCCATCCCGGCGGCGAAGCCCTCGGGGTTGAGGAAGATGCACCCGTCGTCGACGGTCCGCGTCTTCGTCTCGCCCTCGTCGTCGACCTCGAGCACGCCGCCGGCCACGGCCTCGGCGTGGTGGAACATCGTGTCGGGGTCGAGGCGGTCGCTGACGAGGGCCTCGAGCGCGGCGGGGTCGTCGTCCTCGTTGAGGTACGCGCCGTGCACGCAGCACCCGACGACCTCGTCGACCCGGTCGGTCCGCACCCCGCGACACCCGGCGCCGTAGATGCACGTGTACGACGACAGCAGGAACGTCACGTCGAACGTGTAGCGCAGGTGGTCGTCGTCGGGGTCGGTGACCGACACCCACTCACGCTCCAGCGGCACCGCGGCTCCCGTCTGCTCCGGCCGTCCCCGGCCGTCCACGCGGCCCGGCCGGGCCCCGGCGGCGGAGCGTACCGACGGCGGTGCTCGCCTAGGCTCGGTCCGACCCGCGCCGGCGGGTGCCGTCCCCGACCCACGAGCCCGAGGAGCCGACCGTGGCCGACGCCGTGAGCACCGAGATCGTCGACCGCGTGGCGGTCGTCACCATCGAGCGGCCCGAGAAGCGCAACGCGATGGACCTCGCCGTGTTCGACGGGCTGCGCGCCGCCGCGGAGGCCGCCGACGCCGACCCGGAGGTCGGCGCGATCCTCGTGCGGGGACGCGACGGCACCTTCTCGTCGGGCATCGACACGTCCATCTTCGGCGGCCAGGCGGAGCAGGGCATCACGTTCGAGTTCATCGACCGGCTCCAGTCCGCCTTCACCGCCTTCGAGGAGTGCGACACCCCGACCGTCGCGGCGATCGAGGGACCCTGCTTCGGGGCGGGCATCCAGCTCGCCGTCGCCTGCCACGTCCGGCTGGTCGCCCCGACCGCCCAGCTCAGCGTCATGGAGGCACGCTGGGGGCTCGTGCCCGACCTCGGCGGCTGCGTCCGCATCCCCCGGCTCGTCGGCCTCGGGCGAGCCACCGAGCTGACCCTCACCGCGCGGCGCGTCGGCGCCGACGAGGCGCTGGCCATCGGCCTCGCCGAGGTCGCCCTGCCCGCCGAGGACCCCCAGGCCGCCGCGCTCGACTGGGCCCGCCGGGTCGCGGCCGGCCCAGGTGCGCTCCGCCGGGTCCCGCGGCTGCTCCGCGAGAACCTCGGCCGCGACCGGGAGGCGGGGCTGCGCGCCGAGGCCGAGGCGCAGATCGCCTGCATCGAGGGCCCCGACTTCAAGGAGGCCGTCGTGTCGAGCCTCGAGGGTCGCGAGCCCCGGTTCGTCGGCGCCTGACCCGGTCGCCACCACGCCCCCGGCGATGGGACCGGCCGGGCCGCGTGACGCGGCCCGGCCGGGGTGTGGAGGTCGACCGCGAGCGCGGCAGGGGTGGCGTCAGGCGCTGCGCTCGAGGGGCCGCAGCGGGCGGTCGGCCGCGAGGATCCGGTCGTGCCACGACGCGTGGGTGGAGACGTTGGCGATGAAGGCGGCCCGTCGACGTCGGCCGGGCGCTCGCTCGTCGACCTCCGGGACCGTGTCGAACTGGGCGGCGAAGTAGGCCCGGATCGCCGTCAACGCCTCGGATCGGATCTGCGAGACGCGGGCCTCGGTGATGCCCATCTCCTCGGCGAGGTCCCGCAGGAGCTCGCCCCGGAAGTAGTAGCGCACGATGACCTCGCGCTGGACGTCCGGGAGGTGCTCGATGGCCACGCGCAGGGTCCCGGTCAGCTCGCGGCGCTCGAGCCGTTCCGCGGGCAGGTGGTCCGGTGCGCCCTCCTCGATGAGCTCACCGAGGGTGATGACCTCGCCCTCGCCGGTCCCGACCCGCTGGTCGAGGTGGAGCAGGCTCGAGGCGACGGACGCGGTCCGGTAGGCCTCGACCTGCGCCTCGGTCATGTCGAGCATCTCCGCGAGGCGGGGGACGGACGGCTCGCAGCCGTGCTCGACCTGGAAGCGCTCCGACGCCTCCCGGACGGCGCGCATCCCGCGGCGGAGCGCCCGGGTCGACCAGTCGCGCGTGCGCGTCGAGTCGATGATGGCCCCTCGGATCCGGATCATCGCGTAGCGGGGGAACGGGATCCCGGTGGACCCGTCGTACCGGCGTGAGGCGTCGACGAGGCCGAGGGCACCGGCGTTCCACAGCTCCTGCCGGTCGACGTGCCGCGGGTAGCGAACGGCCACCTGGTTGAGGACGTGCCCGACGAGGTCGACGTGCTCCAGCACGAGGGCGTTGGCCTCGTCGGTGTGGTCGCTGACGAGCTCGGGGGTGGCGGTGGGGGGCATGGCGGTCGCCGTCTCTTCCGTGGGGGCGTCGGTCCGGCCGTGGACCGGGTGGGGAGGCTCCGCGTCGCTCCCGTCGTCGACAGTTCTGCACACCACCCGGGCCATTGACAAGGCCCGGGGCGGAAGATGGTTCACATACCGTCCCCGCGTACTAGTCACGTCGCGGACCGGCCCCGCCGCCGCAGTGCCCGCAGCCTCGCACGCCCCCGTCGGGCGGACCGGCGAGCGCGACACGCGCGCACCGCGCGCCGGCGGTGGACGGCCACCGGACGGCCATCCGCAGGCCGTGCCCGCTCCGGACCTCCCTCGTATACTCGCCGGACGCGTCGAGCCGCGGGAGCCACGATGCCGCTGTCGGAGCACGAGGAGCGCATCCTCGCAGAGATCGAGCGTCGCCTCTCCGAGGACGACCCTCGCTTCGTCGAGCGCGCCCGACGGACCACCGCCGTGGACCACCGCGGTCGCCGGCTGCGCCTCGCGGTCGCCGGGTTCGTCCTCGGCTTCGGGCTGCTGCTCGGCCTCGTCGTGTCGCAGTGGCTCGCGCTGGCCGGCATGGCCCTGATGTTCACCTCCGTCGTGATCGGCGTCCGCGCCGTCGGCGAGGGGGACGGCACGCTCGGGGAGCGCGCGGTCCGCGTGCTGCGCGGCGACGGCGACCCCGAGGCCTGACACCGCGTCCCGACCGGTCCTCGTGGACGCACGCCTCGACGCGTGTCGCTTCGGTCAGTCGCGGTCCTCGCGGAACAGCCGGGCGCCGGCGGCCACGAGACGCCGACCCCGGACCCCGGCCTCGGCCAGCGGGACCCGAACGGGCGCGAGCCACCGATCGCGGGGCTCCACCGACGTGCGCAGGTCCGTGACCAGACGCTCGGCGGTCTCGTCGACGGCCTCCGCGGTCGCGTCGTCCACGCCCGGACCGAACGCCGAGGTCTGGACGGCTCGCGCGAAGGCGGCGGCGGTGCTCGGGTCGACCCGCCCCTCCTCGGCCCAGCGGGCCGCGACCTCCACGATCGTCTCGTGCGGCATGCGACCGACGCCGAGGGCGCGCGCGGCGGCGAGGACGCGACGCTGGGCGACGATGACCCGCTCGTCCGCCGGCAGCTCGGGGTGCGCCCGCCCGCGGACGCGGCGCTCGGCGAGGACGAGGCCCACCCCGACCGCCGTGAGCAGCAGCAGCAGGCCGGAGCCGACGCGCAGCGCGACCGGCACGCCGGCGTCCTCCCCGGCCCCGGGCGCGCCGCCGGCGTCGTTGGGCGTGTCCTCCTCGGGCAGGTCCGGGGTGTCCGGAACCGGCACGTCGGTGGGGGCCTCCGTCGCGGCGTCGGGCGGCTCGAGCTCCTGCTGGGCCTCCTGCTCCGCCTCGCTGAGCAACGGGTCGAGGTCGTCCGCGGACGGGGCGAACGTGGCCCCGTCGGCGCGGGGCGTCGGGTCGAACTTGATCCAGCCGAACCCGGGGAACAGCACCTCGACCCAGGCGTGCGCGTCGGAGCTCGAGACCTCGTACAGGTCGCGGTCGCGCCCGGCCGCGGGGTCGGCCGCGGCGAGCAGCTCGCCCGGCAGGAACCCGACCGCGACGCGGGCCGGGACGCCGCTCGCGCGCAGCATGACGGCCATGGCCGTCGCGAAGTACTCGCAGTACCCGACCCGGTCCTCGAACACGAAGGCCTCGAGAGCCCCCGGTCCGCGGAGCGGGGCCAGGTCGGCGAGGGAGTACTCGAACCCACCGTCGGAGGTGAACCACCGCTGCAGCGCGAGGGCGCGGTCGACGTTCGTCGTCGCACCGGCCTCCGCGTAGAGCTCCTCGGCCAGGACCCGGTAGCGCTCGTAGCGCCCCTCGTCGCCGCCCGGCAGGACCAGCCAGGGGGCCACCTCGCCGGGTGCTGCGGTCGACTCGCGCAGGGCCGCCGCGGTCGGGGTCGGCAGCACCGCCTCGACCCGGTACGTCAGGCCCTGCTGCACACCGGGGCGGAGCCGCCCGCCGATCTCGTTCTCGTTGAGCTGACCCGTCGCCACGAACCCCCCGACGGTCGAGTACACCATCTGCCGCCGGGCGGGCCCGAGGATGCGGGCCGGCTGGTAGGGGACCGGGACGTAGATGTTCTCGAGATCGAGCACCTCCACGTCGACCAGAAGGTCGTCGCCGACCGAGATGGGGGTCTCCGGCGGGAGCTCGTCCGAGGCGTCGAACAGCTGGGCGGAGTCGGGGGAGAAGGAGGCCTCCCCGGGCGGTCCGAGCCGCCAGGTGTTGTCGTCGAAGCTGTCGAGCGCGGCGAGCCGGAGGTAGACGGGTCGGTCGGTGGCGACGCGCAGGACCGGGCGGGGCACCGGGAGGGAGAGGCGGTCGCCGACGTCCACGATGGGCTGGTAGCCGCGGGGGTCGTTGCCGCCGTCGAGGTCGAGCCACGCGTCGGCCTGGTAGCCGGGCAGGACGCCCGGCACGACCGCGGCGAGCAGCACCGCGACGCCGCCGACGCCCAGCCCCACCCTGGAGAGGCGGGCGTCGGCGCGATCCCGGGCCCACCCGGCGACGTCCGCGTCGCTCTCGACCAGCAGCACCACGACGCACCCGAGCAGGAACGGGACCGTGTGCCGCCAGGTCTCGCCCGCCGGCTGCGGCATCGCGAGCGGCACCGCCCACAGCACCGCCGGGGGGACGAGCGCGAGCCCCGGGCGACGCAGCCGGTTGAGCAGCTCGAAGCTGGCGTGCGCGGTGGCCCACACGCCGGTGGTCACGAGCAGCAGCAGGCCCTGCAGCGGCACCGTGGGCGCGGGTTCCTCGCGCAGCTGCTCGAGCCCGTCGCCGAAGAGCTCGCGCGCGTCGGCGAGCTGGGCCAGCCCGGGGACCAGGGGGCCGGAGGGGAGGTGCACGATGTAGGTGAACACCGTCAGGCCGACGAGCGAGGCGACCAGCGTGGCCGCCGACCCGAAGCCCACCCGGCGTGCGCCGGCGGCCGCGGCCGTCGCCAGCACGGCCGCCGCGAGGGCGGGCCCCCACCACTCGCCGGTCGCGAAGACGCGGGTCATCCCGACGAGCGCGCCGGCGACGGCCAGCGCGACGAGGGCGCCGTGGAGCGGTGCTCGGGTCACGTCCTGCCTCGGGTCGGGGTGGGGGTGCGGTCAGGCGATCCGGGTCGGGGTCTGGCTGATGAGCTCGCGCCACCGGTGGTCGAGGCGGTCGCCCTGGGCCAGCAGGGTGACGCGCCATCCCGCCGCCCGCAGCGCGGCCGCCGTGCCGACGGCGCCGCCGTCGCTGCGCACGGCCCGGCTGTAGCTCGGGGCGTCCACGAGGACCGCGACCCGCAGGGGGAACCCGCGGCCGGCGCGGACCATCTGCCGCAACAGCACGGCGTCGGGCACCGTGACGACCGCGACGAGCACGCTGGCGTCGGCGGCGCCGGTGGCGAGCTGCTGCCACACGCCCGCGAGGTCGGCGGCGCCGTCGGGACCGATCGCGGCGAGCTCCTCCAGGGCGGCCTCCCAGCGCACGCCGGCGCCGGGCCGGGCCGTCGGGCGGGTGAGCAGCGAGCTGCCGTACCCGCGCTCGGCGACGTGGTAGATCGCGCTCGCGGTGGCCGACACGGCGGCCTCCAGGGACGAGGTCGGGCCGGCGCCCCGGTGGACCCCGAGCCGGACGTCGAGCACGACGGTGGCCCGTGGGTTCTGCGGGGACTCGTCCTGGCGGACCATGAGCTTGCCGCGGTGCGCGGTCGAGGCCCAGTGGACCTTGCGCAGGTCGTCGCCGCGGACGTACTCGCGGATGGTCGCGAGCTCGTCGCCGGAGCGCAGCGGCCTCGGCGTGCCGTCACCGGTGCTGCCGGCACGCCCGCCGAGCGGCAGGCCGGCGGGGAGCCGCCAGACGGGCGGGTAGACGGTCAGTCGGTCGGTCGAGGCGAACGTGTGCCGGCGGGCGGCGATGCCGAACGGGTCGCGCAGCCGGACCTCGAGCGGCCCCACGTCGAACCGACCGCGCTGGCGGCCGTGCACCCGGTAGCGCAGCGTCACGCCGCCGCCGGCGCGGACGGGGGAGAGGACGAATCGGGCCCCGTCGGCCAGCGCGGCCGGGATGCGGTCCTCGACCTGCAACGTCGCGGTCGGCAGGCGGCCCCGGTTGGTGACCCGCAGCTCCACCCGGCCGTCGGCGTCGTGGAAGAGCCGGGCCGGCTGGACGCTGCGCCGCACCGTGAGGGAGGCGGAGGCGAGCATCGTGGAGCCGACCGCCAGGGCCACGAGCGCCAGGGCGGCGACGGCCGCCATGGACAGCGCGGGCACGCCGAGCAGCCGGCTCAGGAGCCAGAGCACGCCGGCGGTGGCGACGAGCCCCTTGCCGCGGTCGGTCAGCACGTCGTCACCCGGGGGTCGCTCGGAGTGGTCACTCGGTCGGCGCGGGCACCCCGGCGACCACGTCGTCGATCGCCTGGCGCGGCGAGCGGCCGGCGAGCTGCGCCTCGGCGCGCAGGATCAGCCGGTGCGGCAGCACGTGCGGCGCGAGGACCTTGACGTCGTCGGGGGTCACGTGGTCCCGGTCGCGCAGGACCGCCTGGGCGCGGCAGGCCCGCAGCATCGCGAGCGCGGCGCGCGGCGAGGCGCCGAGCTCGACGTCCTCGTGCGCCCGCGTGGCCCGGCACAGGGCCACGATGTAGCGCTCGACCGGCTCGGCGACGTACACGTCGCGGACGATCCGGATCATCTCGGCGACCGTCGCCGCGTCCGTCACCGGGCGCAGCTCCCGCACCCGGTCGGACTGGCCGTGCGTGCGCAGGATCGCGAGCTCGGCGTCGGCGTCCGGGTAGCCGATCGACAGCCGCATCATGAAGCGGTCGCGCTGGGCCTCGGGCAGCGGGTAGGTGCCCTCGAGCTCGATGGGGTTCTGGGTCGCCATGACGAGGAACGGCGCGCCGAGCTCGCGGGTGACCCCGTCGTTGGTGACGGTGCGCTCCTCCATCGCCTCGAGCAGCGCCGACTGGGTCTTGGGGCCCGCCCGGTTGATCTCGTCGCCCAGCACGATGTTGGAGAAGACGGGGCCGGGCTTGAACTCGAACTCGCCGGTGTCTGGGGAGTAGACGGTCACGCCGGTGACGTCCGAGGGGAGCAGGTCTGGCGTGAACTGGATCCGGGACACGGAGCAGTCGATGGAGCGCGCGAGCGCCTTCGCGAGCAGCGTCTTGCCGACGCCGGGCACGTCCTCGATGAGGAGGTGACCCTCGGCGATCAGCGCGACGAGCGCGAGGTCGACGGCGTCCGCCTTGCCCTCGACCACGCTGACGACGTTCGCCTCGATGGCGGCGAGGACCTCGGCGACCCGGTGCAGGTCGGGGACGGTCCCACGCCGCCGTGGACGGGTGGTGGTCACGGGCTCCCCCTGGCGGGCGGCGTGGGCGTGCGGGATCGGTGTGGCGGCCGGAGCCTACCGACGGCCCGCCCGGGCCCGCTGCAGGGTGCGGTCAGCGGCGTGCGCTGAGGAACCCGCCCATCTGGGCCCCGACGGACTCCTCGTCCGGCAGGACCATCGTCTTGTCGTCCTCGTCGGACCACGGGGAGGGCTCACCGATCCGGTCGAAGAGGTCGTCCGCGCAGGGGCGGCAGGTCGTCCACCGCTTCGCGACCTCGACGTCGACGCCGCGGGCATCGGTCGCCTCGGTGGTGAAGACGACACGCGGCCCCGACAGCTCCTGCTCGCACCCGTCACACGTGAACGACACCCTGGACCTCCTAGCCGCTGATGATGTTGACATCGACGTCAACCGGGGCCAACGGTAGGGTCGCGGCGCGACGGGCACAACCACCTCCGCGGCCGCGCGGGTCGGCTGCGCGGGAACCGCGCGGCCCACCGGCGGCGCGGCCCCGGACGGTGCGAGGGTCCGACGCACCGGAAGGTGCCGTGCGGTGCGGCGCGGGCACGGTGGAGGAGCGGGGCGTGGAGCAGGGGCAGCAGGCCGCGACGGAGCCGTCGCCGGCGTCCGGGGGGCCGCGGACGTCCCGCGGCCAGGCCACCGCCGCCCGGCTGCGCGCCGCTGCGAGGCAGGTGTTCGGCGAGCTCGGCTACGCAGCGGCGCGGGTCGAGGACATCACCGCGGCCGCCGGGGTCTCCCACGGGACGTTCTACACCTACCACGAGAACAAGGCCGCGGTGCTCGACGCGCTGCTCGACGAGACCGCCGCAGCCCTGCGCGCCGTGACCGAGGAGCCGTGGGACGGGCCCGACCCGCGCGGGGTCGTGCAGGGCGTCATCGAGCGCTTCGTCGACGTGTTCGTGGGCGAGGCCGACGTCATCCGCACCTGGCTCGAGGCCGCGAGCCACGAGGCCCACTTCCTCGACCGGCTGCGTGACGTGCGGGCCGAGTACGTCGACCGCGTCGCGGGCCAGCTCGCGCCGGCGCTGCGGGGGACCGGGCACGACCCGACGATCGCCGCCGGCGCGCTCGTGGCGATGGTCGAGGGCTACGCGACCCAGCGGGTGGACGTGGCCGACGACGGGGCGCGGGACGCGGCCGTCACGACGCTGGCCGAGCTGTGGTTCGGGGGCATCGCCCGGCTGACGCTCCGCCCCGCCGGGATCGACTGAGCCGCAGCCCCGCTCGGCGCCCCACTCCGCTCCACCGGGACCCCGTCGTGGGTCCGTCCTGTCCGTTCCGGGCGGTGTGGGGCGGCGGGGAGGGCGCCTTCGGGGGCGCTCCGACCTCCGAGGGGTCGGGTCCCCGTGGTCGTCCCGGGTCGTCGTGCCGGCACCGCTCCACATCGCTCCCCGCCCGAGAACGGCCGTCCGTGGACGTTCTCGGCGTCCTGGCCGGGCAGATGATCGACCGAACGCGTTGACGTGGGGGACGTTGCGGCGTACCGTGGAGCGAAGTGGAGGACATTCCCATCCCGTGGTGGAGCGGGGTGCGAGACGGACGGGGCAGCGGCACTCGTGTTCATGGGAGAGCACCAGCACACGCTGGACGACAAGGGCCGGGTCATCCTCCCGGCTCGCTTCCGTGAGCGCCTCGCCGGCGGCCTCGTGTTCGCCCCGTCGCAGGAGCGCTGCATCGACGTCTACCCGCGGGCCGCCTTCGAGCGGCGCGTGGAGGAGCTGCGCTCGCTCCCGCGCGAGGACCAGCGCGCCCGCGCGTACCTGCGCGTGTTCCTGGCCGGGGCCCACGAGGAGGTGCCCGACTCGCAGGGGCGCGTGACGATCCCCCCCCGCCTGCGGGAGTACGCCGGGCTCGAGAAGGACCTCACCGTGAACGGCGCGGACGAGAAGGTCGAGATCTGGGCCCGCGAGACCTGGGAGAGCTACCGGGAGATCGCCGAGGAGGCCTTCGCCTCGCTCGACGGCCCCTTCGGCCAGTTCGCCGGGGGTCTCCAGTGACCGGGCACGACGCCACCCGCACCCACGACGAGGGGACCACGTTGCGCACCATCAGCGACCTGCTCGCGGCCATCGACCTGCTCGAGGGACCGGAGCGCGACCACGCCGTCGCGCGGCTCGAGACCATCCTCGAGTTCTCCGGCGAGCTGCGCGAGCTCGCCCTCGGCGTCCTCGCCCTCGACCTCGCGCCGCTCGTGGCCGGCCGCCGGCGCCGCCGCCGCCTGCAAGCCGCGTGACCGTCCTCGTCCCCGTCCGCCCGGACGCCGCCCACGACCCGGAGACCGCCGTGGCCCCCGAGGCCCCGCACGTGCCCGTGCTGCTCGACCGCGTGGTCGAGCTGCTCGGCGCGGCGCCCGACGGTCCCTACGTGGACGGCACGCTCGGCGCGGCGGGGCACGCCCACGCCGTGCTCACCGACCGCGTCGGGCGCTTCGGGCACGCGATGCTGGTCGGGCTCGACCGCGACCCCCACGCGCACGAGCTCGCCGCGCACCGGCTCGCGACGCTGCCCTCCGAGGTCACCACCCACCTCGCGCAGGTGCGGTTCGACGCGCTCGGCGACGTGCTCGACGCCCTCGGCGTCCCCACGGTCGCGGCGATGCTGCTCGACCTCGGCATCTCCTCCATGCACGTCGACGAGGCCGACCGCGGGTTCTCCTACCGCCAGGACGGGCCCCTCGACATGCGGATGGGGCCCGACGCCGCCACCACGGCGGCCGACCTCGTCAACCACGCCGAGCCCGCCGAGCTGCGGCGCGTCATCTCCGTGTACGGCGAGGAGCGCTTCGCCGACCGGATCGCCCGGGCCATCGTCGACCGGCGCCGCGAGCGTCCCTTCGAGCGGACCACGGACCTCGCCGAGGTCGTGCGCGGCGCCATCCCGGCGGCCGCCCGTCGCACCGGTGGCCACCCGGCGACCCGCACCTTCCAGGGCCTGCGCATCGCCGTGAACGGCGAGCTCGAGGCCCTCGAGCGCCTCCTGCCCGAGGCCATCGACCGGCTCGCGGTCGGTGGCGTGCTGGTCGTGCTCAGCTACCACAGCCTGGAGGACCGCATCGTCAAGCGGGCCTTCACCGACGCGGCTCGCGGGTGCATCTGCCCACCGGATCTCCCGGTGTGCGCCTGCGGCCGCGTCCCCGACGTCGAGCTCCTCGTCCGCCGGCCCGAGCGGCCGTCGGACGAGGAGCTCGCGACCAACCCCCGGGCCTCGGCCGCGCGCCTGCGCGCCGTCCGGCGCCTGCCCCCTCCACCCCACGATGCCGCCCCGCGGAGAGAGGCGACACACCCGTGAGCGCCCTGACCTCCCCATCCCGACCGGCGCTGCGCCCCGTCGCCGACCCGAGCGGGCGCCGCCGGCGCCACCTGCGCGTCGTGCGGGCCCCGCGCCGGCGACACGCGCTGCTGTTCGCGCTGCTGACGATGCTGCTCGCTGCCGGTCTGGTGTTCGGCACGGTGACCATCAACGCCCTCGCCGCCGGGCACGCCGTCGAGGCGAGGGAGCTCGACACGGCCGTCCGCGACGCCGAGCAGCGCTACGGCGAGCTCGTCGCCGAGGTCGCCCGCCTCGAGGACCCGGCCCGCATCGAGCGGGCCGCCGCCGAGCTCGGGATGATCCGCGCCGAGTCCCCGCGCTACCTGCTGGTCGACCGGGCGCTGCCGGCCGACGGGGCCGTGGACGGTGCCGTCGTCGACTCCGGCGAGACGGCGGACCCGCTCAAGCCCGTCCTCTCCGCGGAGCGCTGAGGTGACCCGGGCGGGGCAGCGGGGCCTCGACACCGACGCGACGCGCATCCGCCGGCGGCCGCTGCGGCTGCCGCGGACGCCCGCGGCCCGACGCATCGCCGGGCTCCTGGCGGTCTACCTCATCGCGCTGGCGGCCATCTCGGCCCGGCTCGTCCAGGTCCAGGTCGTGCGGGCGGAGGAGTACGCCGAGCGTGGCGTCGCACAGCGGGCCCGCTCGATCGAGCTGCCGGCGCGCCGCGGCCGCCTCTACGACCGTGAGGGGCAGGTGCTCGCGACCTCGGTCGACGCCGCGACCGTCTACGCCGACCCGCGGGCCTTCCGCCCGACCCGGACCCCCGACGGGCTGACCAAGCCGCCGGCCGCCGACCCCGCCACCGTCGCGGCGACGCTGGCGCCGCTGCTCGGCCGCGATGCCGGAGAGCTCGAGGCCCTGCTGCGTCGCGACGCGCACTTCGTCTACCTCGGCCGCCAGCTCGACCGGGAGGTCGGCCGCGCCGTCGGGGAGCTCGGGCTCCCCGGCATCGGGGTGCTGACGGAGCCGCGCCGGGTGTACCCCGCCGGGTCGCTGGCCGGGCAGATCGTGGGCTTCACCGACATCGACGGCGCCGGCCTGCACGGGCTCGAGTTCCAGCACGACGGAGTCCTGCGCGGTCGCCCCGGCCAGCTCGTGCTCGAGCGCGCCCCCGGCGGCCTCGACATCGCCTCGGGCGTGCGCGAGCTCGCGCCGCCCGTCGCCGGCAGCGACCTCGTGCTGACCATCGACCGCGAGATCCAGCACGTCGCCGAGCGCGCCGCCATGGAGGCCGTCGAGGCGTTCTCCGCCGTCGGTGCGTCCGTCGTGGTGATGGAGGCCGCCACCGGCGACGTGCTCGCCATGGCGTCGGCGCCGGGCTTCGACCCGGGCGACCGCAGCCAGGTCGACCCCCAGCGCATCCGCAACCGCGCGGTGACCGACGTGTTCGAGCCGGGGTCGGTCCAGAAGGCCATCACCGCCGCCGCCGCGCTCGAGGAGGGCGTGGTCACCCCGGAGACGGTCATGACCGTGGCCGACAACATCCGGGTCGGCACCAAGACCTTCACCGACTCGCACCGCCACCCCACCGTCGAGATGACGTTCACCGAGGTCATGCAGGAGTCCTCCAACGTCGGCACGATCATGGTCGCGCAGGAGCTGGGGGAGGAGCGGCTGGCCGAGTACCTCGCGCGCTTCGGCTACGGCCAGCGGCTCGGCGTCGGCTTCCCGGGCGAGGCTCCCGGCCTCATCCTGCCGGTCGACCAGTGGTGGAGCACCTCCCTGCCGACCATCGCCATCGGCCAGGGCGTCGCGACCACGCTGCTCCAGACCGCGAGCTTCTACGCGACGCTCGCCAACGACGGCATCGCGACGCAGCCCCGCATCCTGCGCGGCACCGTCGGCGAGGACGGACGGCTGACCCCGTCGGACCCGGGCGCGACCCGACGCATCGTGTCGGAGGGCACCGCCCGTCAGGTCCGTGAGATGCTCGCCACGGTCATCACCGGCGAGCGCGGCACCGGCACCCGGGCCGCCGTGCCCGGCTACACCGTCGCCGGCAAGACCGGTACGGCCCGCAAGCCGCTGGTCGACGGGCGCGGCTACTCGGGCGAGTACATCGCGTCCTTCGTCGGCATGGCGCCGGCCGAGGACCCCCAGCTCGTCGTGGCCGTGATGGTGGACGAGCCCTACCCGATCTACGGCGGGATCGTCGCCGCGCCCGTGTTCGCGGAGGTCATGCAGTTCAGCCTCCTGCAGCGCCGGGTGGCACCGACCACGCCGGGGGCGCCGCTCGAGGCCGCCCTGCGTGACGCCGCCGAGACCCGCCGGGCGGCCGAGGCCGCCGCCCGGGCGGCGGCGCTCGAGGGCCCGGCCACCGACGCCACGGCCCCGACGTCGCCGGTCGTGGGCGCGCCCGCCGGCGGCGACGGTCGCTCGGTGGTCGACGGCGGGACCGGCGCGGGAGGGGCCCGGCCCACGGACGCCGGTGTCCCGGCCACCCCGGACGC
Organism: Actinomycetes bacterium; assembly: GCA_046566145.1. GTDB lineage: Bacteria > Actinomycetota > Nitriliruptoria > Nitriliruptorales > Nitriliruptoraceae > JBKHXF01. The sequence goes on along the minus strand of JBKHXF010000018.1, from coordinate 121,583 downwards.
GACGGCTCGCCGGACCACGGGCTGAGGGCCCGCGGACGTGCCCGGACGGACGGACGACCCCGTCCGGGCTGCACGGTCGGCCGCAGGCCCGCCGTTACGCTCCGCCGGACGCCGTCCCACGCCCCCGAGACCCCACGGACCGCCGTGTCGACCCCGCTCTCCGCGCTCGCCGCGGCGCTCGGTGACGCCGAGCGCCGCGGCCCCGACGTCGCGGTCGACGACGTGACGCACGACTCCCGTCGGGCGGGACCGGGGGTCCTGTTCTGCGCGATCCCCGGCGAGGTCACCGACGGCCACGACCACGCGCCCGCCGCCGTCGCCGCGGGCACCCCCGCCCTGCTCGTCGAGCGCTGGCTCGACCTCGACGTGGCACAGGTCCGCGTCCCCTCCGTGCGGGCGGCGGCGGGTCCCGCGGCGGCCCGCGTCCACGGCCACCCGGCCGAGCGGCTGGCGGTCGTCGGGGTGACCGGAACCAACGGCAAGACCACCACCGCCTACCTGGTGGAGGCCGCGGCCGCCGCCGGCGGCCTCGGCACCGGCGTCATCGGGACCATCGAGACCCGGGTGCACGGCGTGCCCGAGCCGGGCGTGCGCACCACCCCGGAGTCGACCGACCTGCAGCGCCTGCTCGCCACGATGCACGCGCGCGGCGTCGACGTGGTGGCGATGGAGGTGTCGAGCCACGGGCTCGCGCTGCACCGGGTCGACGGCACCCGGTTCGCGGTCGGCGTCTTCACCAACCTCACCCAGGACCACCTCGACTTCCACGGGACGATGGAGGCCTACCTCGCCGCCAAGCAGCGCCTCTTCGCCGGTGACCTCGCCGAGCGTGCCGTGGTGTGGGTCTCCGAGGACGGGATCGGTGCCCGGGTGGCCGCGGAGGCCGCCGTGCCCGTGACGACCGTCGGCGAGGTCGACGGGGTCGACCACCGGCTGGTCGACGTCGAGACGGGCCTCGACGGGGTGCGCGGCGTCCTGCGCGGCCCGGACGGGGACCTCCCGCTGTCGACCCGGCTGCTCGGGAGGCACAACCTCGCCAACGCCGCGTGTGCGGTGCTCGCCGCCGTCGCCGCCGGTGTCGCGCCGGACGCGGCCGTCGCCGGCGTCGCCGCCTGTCCGGGGGTCCCGGGTCGGCTGGAGCAGGTGACCCGCCCGGATGGCCCGACCGGTGCGGGTCCGCGCGTCTTCGTCGACTACGCCCACACCCCCGACGCGCTCGAGCGGGTCGTCGGCGAGCTGCGGGCGGCGCTGCCGCCCGCCGGCCGCCTCCACGTGGTGGTGGGGTGCGGCGGCGACCGGGACCGTGGCAAGCGCCCGCTCATGGGCGCGGTCGCGGCGCGGGCGGACCTGGCCGTGCTGACGTCCGACAACCCGCGCAGCGAGGACCCCGACGCGATCCTCGCCGCCGTGCGGGCCGGAGCCGAGGAGGCCGTGGCCGCCGGCGCCCCCGCGGAGGTCGTGGTGCAGGCGGACCGTCGCGCCGCCATCCGCACCGCCGTCGCGCGCGCCGCCGAGGCCGACGTCGTGCTCGTCGCCGGCAAGGGCCACGAGACGGGGCAGGAGGCCGCCGGCGTCGTCCGCCCCTTCGACGACCGCGTCGAGGCCGCCGCCGCCCTGGCCGAGCGCGCCGCCGGCACGCTCCCCACCGACAGGACCCCCGCGTGATCCCCCTCGACCTCGCCACCCTGTCCCGGGCCGTCGACGGGACCCTGCGCGTCGGCGACCCGACGACCGTCGTCGACGCCGTCGAGACCGACTCGCGGCGCGCCGGCCCGGGAGCCCTGTTCGTGGCCCTGCGTGGGGAGCACGCCGATGGGCACGCCTTCGCGGCCGACGCCGCTGCCGGCGGGGCGAGCGCGGTCCTCGTCGAGCGCGAGGTCGACGCCGGCGGCGCCGCCGTGGTGGAGGTCCCCGACACCTGGGACGCCATCGGCGTCCTGGCCGCCCACGTGCGCGACACCGTCGACCCGCTGGTCGTGGGGATCACCGGCTCGGTCGGCAAGACCACCACCAAGGACCTGACCGCGGCCGCGCTCTCGGCCGGCAGGCGCACGGTGGCCGCGCCGGGCTCGTTCAACAACGAGCTCGGCGTGCCGCTCACCCTCCTCGCCACCCGACCGGACACCGAGGCGCTGGTCGTCGAGATCGGTGCCCGCGGACGGGGCCACATCGCATCGCTGACGCCCTGGGTCCGGCCCGACGTGGCCATCGTCACCGCGGTCGCGGGTGTCCACCTGGAGCTGTTCGGCACGGTCGAGGACGTCGCCGTCGCCAAGGCCGAGCTCGTCGAGGCGCTCGACGCCGACGGCACGGCCGTGCTGAACGGCGCCGACCACCGCGTGCGCGCCATGGCCGAGCGCACCGACGCCCGGGTCCTGCTCTACGGCCCGGAGGGCACCGGCGACCTCGACGTCGTCGTGACCGACGTCGAGCTCGACCGGCTCGCCCGGCCGCGGGGGACCGTCCGCACCCCGTGGGGCGACGTGGAGGTCGCCCTCCCGATCGCGGGCGCCCACAACCTGCACAACGCCGCGGCCGCCCTGGCGGTCGCCGGCGCCACCGGCGTCGACCTCGCGGCCGCCGCCGACGCGCTGGCCGACGTCGCGGTCTCCCGCTGGCGCGGCGAGGTCGTCGACGCCGGCGGCGTGGTGGTCCTCAACGACGCCTACAACGCGAACCCGACCGCGGTGGCCGCCGCCCTCGACACGCTGGTCGCCATCGAGCGCAGCGGCCGGGCCGTGGCGGTGCTCGGCGTCATGGCCGAGATCGGAGCCGACCACGACCTCGAGCACGCGCGGACCGGCCGCCGGGCCGTCGCCGCCGGCGTCGACCTGCTGGTCGTGGTGGGGGAGCGCGCCGCCGCCATGGCCTCGGGCGCCCGCGAGGACGCCCCGGACCCCGACCGGGTCGTGGAGGTGCCGGACGCCGAGGCCGCCCTCGCGCTGCTGCGCGACGAGCTCGTCGCCGGCGACGTGGTGCTGGTCAAGGCCAGCCGGGTGGGCGGGCTCGAGACCGTCGCCGCCGGGCTCGTCGAGGCGCGGGGGGACGGCGCGTGATCGCGATCCTGGTCGGCGCGTCCCTGTCGATGGTGCTGTCGCTCGTCGGCACCCCGCTCGTCATCCGCTACTTCCGTGAGCGCGGCTTCGGCCAGATGATCCGCGACGAGGGTCCGGCCCACCAGTCCAAGGCGGGGACCCCGACCATGGGCGGCACGGCGATCGTCATCGCCGCCGTCATCGGGTACCTGGCCGCCCACGTCGGCAGCCTGCGGTTCACGCCGGCGGGGCTGCTGGTCATCGGGACGTTCGTGGGCATGGCCGGGGTCGGCTTCGCCGACGACTTCATCAAGATCCGGATGCGGCGCAACCTCGGGCTCAACAAGACGGCGAAGTTCGTCGGCCAGGGACTCATCGCGGCGGTGTTCGCCGCGCTCGGGCCGTCGGTCGCGGGCATCGACGCCAACATCTCGGTGACGGGCGAGATCGCCCTCGCCCTGCCGGCGGCCGCCTTCTTCGTGTGGATGTTCGTGCTGCTCGCGGGCGTGTCCAACGCCGTGAACCTGACCGACGGGCTCGACGGGCTCGCCGCCGGCTCGGGCTCGATGGTCTTCGGCGCCTACACGCTCATGGCGTTCTGGCAGTTCCGGAACCCGCAGGCGTACGGGCTCGCGAACGCCGGCGACGCGCTGGAGCTCGCGGTCATCGCCGCCTGCGCCCTCGGGGCCTGCGCCGGGTTCCTGTGGCACAACGCCCCACCCGCCTCCATCTTCATGGGCGACACCGGCTCGCTGGCCCTCGGCGGCCTGCTCGCCGCCCTCGCCGTGGCGACCAACACCCAGCTGCTGCTGGTCCTCATCGGTGGCCTGTTCGTCGCCGAGACCGTATCGGTCATCGTGCAGGTGTTCGCCTTCCGGGTCTTCGGCCGGCGGGTGTTCCGCATGGCCCCGATGCACCACCACTTCGAGCTGCTCGGGTGGCAGGAGACGTCCATCATCGTGCGGTTCTGGATCATCGCGGCGATCGGGATCGCCGTCGGCCTCGGAGCCTTCTACGCCGAGTCGGTCCCGCGGGTGGTCGGCGGTGGGTGAGCCCGTGCGCCCCGACGGCCCCGTGCTCGTGATCGGCACCGGGGCGTCCGGTCGTGCCGCCGTGGCCGCCCTCGTCGCCGCCGGCGTCGAGGTGCGCGTGACCGACGAGGCCGGCGTGCCCGACCCCGACGCGCTCCCCGGTGCGACCGTGCTCGACTGGGCCGACCCGTCGGCGCTGCTCGAGGGCGTGCGGCTGGTGGTCCCGTCCCCGGGGGTGCCCGAGCACGCGCCGATGCTCCTCGCCGCCGCGGCCGCCGGCGTGCCGGTCTGGTCGGAGCCGGAGCTCGGACTGCGGCTGCACCCGCGCCGGCTGCTCGCCGTGACCGGCACCAACGGCAAGACGTCGACCACCGAGCTGCTCACGGCGATGCTCGTCGAGGGCGACGTCGACGCCCACGCCTGCGGCAACATCGGGCGGACCGTGACCGAGACCGCCGCGGGCAGCGACCCCGCTGCGACGCTCGTGGCGGAGCTGTCCTCGTTCCAGCTCCGGTTCTGCTCGACGGTGCGGCCCGAGGTCGGGGTCCTGCTCAACGTCGCCGACGACCACCTCGACTGGCACCGTGACCGCACCGCCTACGCCGACGCCAAGGCACGGATCTGGCGGGCCCAGGCGGCCACCGACTGGGCCGTGGTGCCCGTCGACGACCCGGACCTGGTCGCGCGGGCCAGCGCCGCCCCGGGCCGGCTCGCGACGTTCTCGGGTGGCCACCGCGCCGGCGGCGCGCCGGGCGTCGGGGTGGTCGATGGCCGGCTCGTCGCCAGCGGGACGCCCGACGACGGACCGGTCGTCGACGTCGCGGACCTCGCGTCCGACGCCCCGCACGTCCTCGCCAACACCGCGGCCGCGGCGACCGCCGCCCTGCTCGCCGGCGTGCCGAGGGACGCGGTCGGCCGAGCCGCCCGCACGTTCCGTCCGGGGCGCCACCGCCTCGAGGTGGTGCACACCGCCGGCGGGGTCACCTGGGTCGACGACTCGAAGGCCACCAACCCGCACGCGGCCGCCGCGGCGCTCGCCTCGTACCCGCGCATCGTCTGGCTCGCCGGCGGGCTCGCGAAGGGCGTCGACCTGTCGGTGCTGTCCGACGCCCTCGGTGCCGTCCGGCACGCCGTGCTGTTCGGTGCGAGCGCAGGGGAGCTCGCGGCGGTGTGCGACGCCGGCGGGGTCGCCCACACCACCGCCCGCTCCATGGAGGAGGCGGTCGCCGCCGCCGCGGCCGTGGCGCGGGCGGGGGACACGGTGCTGCTGGCGCCGGCGTGCGCGTCGTTCGACATGTTCCACGACTACGCCGATCGGGGTGACCGCTTCGCAGCGGCCGCTCGCACGCACGGCGACGGCCGGGACCACGACCCGGCGCCAGGTGATCAGGGCGCGACGACGAGCTCGGCAGGACCGGACCGGACGGGAGCGAACGCATGACGGTGACCCCGCACAGCACACCGACGCGGGCGGCGACCGCCCGCGCCGGCGCCCGCCCCGGCCTGCGGGCCCGGGTCGCCGCCTGGGTGGACGCACGCCGCGTGCACGGCTGGACCCGGGAGGCGACCGCGCTGACCGTGCTGACCGCCGCGCTGCTGCTCGTCGGTCTCGTGATGTCGTTCTCGGCGTCGTTCGTCGACGCCGCCGAGGGCGGGGACCCGTTCGGGGTGTTCCGGCGCCAGCTCGTCTGGGCCGCCCTGGGGATCCCGGTGTTCGTGTTCGCGGCGAGCCTCGACCACCGGGTCTGGCGCGGGCTGTCGTGGCCGATGATGGCGGTGTCCCTCGTCGGGCTGATCGTGGTGCTGGTCCCCGGCATCGGCGTGACGGTGTACGGCTCGACGCGGTGGATCGGGCTCGGTCCGTTCGTGGTCCAGCCGTCCGAGCTCGCGAAGATCGCGACCGTGCTCTGGCTGGCCGACGTCATCGCGCGCAAGCGCCGGGACGACCGCGAGCTCACCCTGTCGCACCTGCTGGTGCCGGCCCTGCCCCTGCTCGGCCTGCAGTCGCTGCTCGTCATGCTCGAGCCCGACCTCGGCACGACCATCCTGCTCGCCGTGATCGTGGCCCTGGTGCTCTGGATCGAGGGCATCCCGATGCGGCTGGTCGGCACCGGGCTCGCCCTCGGTGGGGTGCTGGTGGCCGCGGCCACCGTCGCGGCGCCGTACCGGATGGCGCGCATCAGCGGGTGGCTGCACCCCGAGGCCGACCCGCAGGGCGCCGGGTTCCAGCTCCTGCAGGGGCTCTTCGCGCTCGGGTCGGGCGGGTGGTTCGGCCTCGGGCTCGGCAGCTCGCGCGGCAAGTGGAACTACATCCCCAACCCGGAGACCGACTTCATCTTCGCCATCATCGGGGAGGAGCTCGGCCTCGTGGGCGCCCTCGCGACGCTCGCGCTGTTCGGGGCGCTGCTCGTCGTCGGCCTGCACGTCGCCGGGACCGTCCGGGACCGGTTCGGTCGCACGGTGGCCTTCGTGGTGACGGCGTGGCTGGTGGGTCAGGCCATGCTCAACATCGGTACCGTCACCGGCCTGCTGCCCATCACCGGCGTGACCCTCCCGCTGGTGAGCGTCGGTGGCTCCTCGCTGGTCTCGACGCTCCTCGCGCTCGGGATCCTCGTCGCCATCGCGCGCCGTGGCGACACGTCCGACGACCTCGACCCCACCCCCGTGAGGCCCGTGTGAGCGCGACCCGCACCGTCCTGTTCGCCGGAGGCGGCACGGCCGGCCACGTGTTCCCGGCCATCGCCGTCGCGCGCGAGCTGCAGCGCCTGGCCCCGGACGTCGAGCCCGTGTTCGTCGGGACGGCCGACCGGATCGAGGGGCGGCTGGTGCCCGAGGCGGGCTTCGAGCTGCACCACATCGACGTGCTCCCGCTGCCGCGCCGCGCCACGCCCGGGCTGCTCAAGGTCCCCGGGGCGCTGCGCAGCTCCATCCGCCGGTGCGAGGCGATCTGCCGCGCGGAGGGTGCCGTCGGCGTCGTGACCTTCGGGGGCTACGTCAGCTTCCCGCTGGCGTGGGCGTCCGCCCGGCTGCACCTGCCGCTGGTCGTCCACGAGCAGAACTCGGTGCCCGGGCTCGCCAACCGCTTCGCCGCCCGCTGGGCGGACCGCATCGCCGTCACCTTCCCCGGCTCGGCCGACCGGTTCCGTCACCCCGAGCGGGTCGCGGTCACCGGCAACCCCGTGCGCGAGGACCTGCTCGACCTCGACCTCGACGCGCTGCGCGCCGAGGCCCGGGCGCACTTCAAGCTCAAGCCCGACCTCCCCACCGTGCTCGTCTTCGGCGGCAGCCAGGGCGCGCGCAGCATCAACCGGGCCGCCATCGCCGCCAGCCCGCACTGGGGCGCGCCCGTCCAGTTCCTGCACGCCGCCGGCGCGACGCTGTACGGCGAGACGGCCGCGGGGTGGGAGCAGGCTCGCCGTGGTGGTCGGGGACCGGCGGTCCGCTGCGTCGACTTCATCGACGACATGGGGCTGGCCTACGCCGCCGCGGACGTCGTGGTGTGCCGGGCCGGCGCGACCTCGATCGCGGAGCTGACGGCGCTCGGGCTGCCCTCGGTGCTGGTGCCCTACCCGCACGCGACCGCCGACCACCAGCTCCACAACGGCCGCGCGCTCGAGCAGGCCGGAGGCGCCGTGGTGATCGAGGACGGCGACCTCACCGGCGAGGCACTCGCCGCAGCGGTCGGCCCGCTGCTGACCGACCCGGCACGCCGCCGGGAGACCGCCGACGCGGCACGGGCCTTCGGGCGCCGCGACGCGGCGACCAACGTGGCACGGATCGTCGTCGACCAGCTGCCCGCCCGCCCCCGTCCGACCGACTGACCGCCGGGACCCGCCGCCCGCCGGCGCGGGAAGTCCGCACCGTCCCCGCGACCCACCGGAGCACCTCGTGACCGTCGACCTGACGACCACCCGCCGCGTCCACCTCGTCGGGGTCGGCGGTGCCGGGATGAGCGGCATCGCCCGCATCCTGCTGCAGCGCGGGCACACCGTCTCGGGCACCGACCTCCACGAGGGACGCGCGCTCGACGAGCTTCGGGCCATGGGCGCACGGGTGCAGGTCGGGCACGACGCCGCGGCGCTCGGGGACGCCGAGGTGGTGGTCACCTCGACGGCGGTCCCCGCGACGAACCCCGAGGTGGCCGCCGCGCGCGAGCGGGGCCTCGACGTCGTCCGCCGGGCGGAGATGCTGGCCTCGCTCATGGTCGGCGACCGCGCCGTGCTGGTGGCCGGCACCCACGGCAAGACCACGACCACCTCGATGACCGTCGTGGCGCTGCAGGCCGCCGGGCTCGACCCGTCCTTCGCGATCGGCGGGCAGCTCAACGAGGCCGGCACGAACGCGCACGCCGGCGCGGACGACGTGTTCGTCGCCGAGGCCGACGAGTCCGACCGGTCGTTCCTCGCCTACGTGCCGGACGTCGCCGTCGTCACCAACCTGGAGCTCGACCACCCCGACGAGTTCGCCGACCTCGACGACGTGACCGAGACGTTCCGCGCGTTCCTCGCCCGGCGTGCCGCCGGCGCGCCGGCGGTCGTGTGCCTCGACGACGAGGGTGCCGCGGCGCTGGCCCGTGACCTCGACGACGTCCTCACCTACGGCGAGGACCCGCGCGCCGACGTCCACCTGGTCGTGGCCGGGCCGGCGTCCGGTCGCGTCCGCGCCGGCGACGTCACGGTCCCGCTCGAGCTGGCGGTGCCCGGGCAGCACAACCTGCGCAACGCGACCGCGGCGCTGGCCGTCGTGGCCCACCTCGGCCGGGACGTCGAGGCCGCTGCGGCCGGGCTGCGCGGCTTCACCGGCGCCCAGCGGCGCTACCAGCGCCTCGGGACCGTCGCCGGCGTCGCCGTCGTGGACGACTACGCGCACCACCCCACGGAGCTGCGGGCCACGCTGGCGGCCGCGCGGACCGAGCAGCCGAGCCGCATCGTCCTCGTCGTGCAGCCCCACCGCTACTGGCGCACCGAGTCGCTCGGCGCCGAGCTCGGCAGGGCCGCCGCCGCGGCCGACCAGGTCGTGGTCACCGACGTGTACGGCGCCGGCGAGCCGCCGAAGCCGGGCGTCACGGGGCGGCTCGTCGCCGACGCCGCGTCCGCCGCCGGCGCGTCGGTCCACTACGAGCCGCACCTCGGTGCCGTGGCGTCCCACCTCGCCGACGTCGTCCAGCCCGGTGACCTGGTGCTGGTGACCGGCGCGGGCGACGTCACGCAGGTCGGCCCGGCCCTGCTCGAGCTGCTGCGCGAGCGGGCGTGACCCCGGTGGACGCCACCGTGACACCCGACCCGGTCGTCGACCCCGCGGGGTGGCTCCGTGGGCGCGTGCGCGGGACGGTCCGTGCCGACGCGTCGCTCGCCGGCCACACGACGCTCAAGGTCGGCGGGCCGGCGCGCGTGCTCGTGGAGGCCGAGACCGAGGGGGACCTCGCCGCGGTCGGCGAGCTGGTCGCGCTCGCCCGCCTCCCCACGCTGGTCGTCGGCCGGGGGTCGAACCTGCTCATCGCCGACGGCGGCTTCCCCGGCGTCGTGGTGTCGCTCGGCCGGGGCTTCCGCGGGGTCGAGGTGCGCGACGAGGGCGACCGCGTGGTGGCGCGTGCCGGCGCCGCGGAGCCGCTGCCGGCGCTCGCCGTCCGCCTGGCCGACGCGGGCTGCGGTGGCGTCGCCTGGGCCGCGGCGGTGCCCGGCTCGCTCGGCGGCGCGGTGCGGATGAACGCCGGCGCGCACGGGGGCGAGATGGTCGACCACCTCGTCGAGGCCGAGGTCTTCCGCCTGTCGTCCCGCACGCGCGAGACGTGGACCCGCGAGGCCCTCGGGATGCGCTACCGGCGCACCGCCCTGCCGAGCGACGGCGTGGTGCTCGGGGCCACGCTCGCGTTCGACCGCGCCGACGCGGAGGCGATCCGCGAGGAGATCGCGGAGATCCGGGCCTGGCGCCGCGAGCACCAGCCGATCAACCAGCCCAACTGCGGCTCGGTGTTCACCAACCCCCCCGGGGACTCCGCGGGCCGGCTCATCGACACGGCCGGCTGCAAGGGGCTGCGCGTCGGCGGCGCCTCGGTCAGCGAGCTCCACGCGAACTTCGTCGTGACGGAGCCGGGTGCGAGGGCGTCGGACGTGCGTGACCTGATCGCCGCCGTGCGGCACCGTGTGTCCCAGGTCCACGGTGTGGACCTGCACCCGGAGGTCGTCGTGGTGGACGCGGCCGGGTGGGACCAGCGGGAGCGGACGGACGAGCCGTGACGACGAGGACGACCGAGGACGAGGTCCGGGGCGACGCGCCGGTCGTCGCCCGGGTGCCCGTCGACGACCGGATCGCGGAGCGGCGCCGCCAGGTCCGCGAGGAGCGCCGGCGCCGGCGGCTGCGACGGACCGTCACCGTCGCGATCGCGCTGGTCGTGCTGGCGGTCCTCGTGGCGGTCGAGCGCAGCCCCCTGGTCGAGCTCGCGGAGGTCCGCATCGAGGGTGTCGACCGGCTCGACGAGGCCACCGTGCGCGAGGCGGCCGACCTGACGCTCGGCACCTCCACCCTGCGCCTGCGGCTGGGCGCCGTGGAGGACCGGGTGACCGCCCTGCCGCTGGTCGCCTCGGCGTCGGCCGATCGGGTCGACCCCCTCACCATCCGGGTCACGGTCGTCGAGCGGGAGCCGGCGGTCGTGCTCGTGGCGGGGGAGGAGGGGCGCCTCGTGGACGCCACCGGGACCGTCATCGCCGCGGGCCTCGAGGAGGGGCTGCTGCAGGTGGCGCTCCCCGCCGGTGCGGCGCTGCCCGCCCCCGGTGACGTGCTGACCGCCGGCGCGGGCGAGGCGGTCGAGGTCGTGACCGGGATCCCCGGTCCGCTGCTGGCCACCGTCGCCCGGGTCGAGGTGACCGACGCCGACGAGGTCGACCTGCTGCTCGCCGACGGCGTGCGGGTCCGGGTGGGCGACGCCAGCCGACTCGACGAGAAGGCGCGCGCGCTCGGGGCGGTGCTCGAGGACCTGCGCGACACCCAGGTCGCCGTGATCGACGTGCGGGCCCCCTCGACCCCGATCGTGTCGCGCTGACGCCGTCGACGGGCGCGCACGTCACGGACGCTTGACCGTCGAGGGCGGGGCTGTCTACCTTCCGGCGACCCGCAGGTTTACATAAGTGTGAACCTCTACTAGAGGGTGAGGGTTGCGCCGCGGGGGCGCGGCACCCACCTCACCCGAGAGCCTGACCCGAGAGCAGGAGCAGCGCGTCCATGGCGACGAACCCCACGAACTACCTGGCGGTCATCAAGGTCGTCGGCATCGGCGGCGGCGGCGTGAACGCCGTCAACCGGATGATCGACGCGGGCCTGAAGGGCGTCGAGTTCATCGCGATCAACACCGACGCGCAGGCGCTGCTCATGTCGGACGCGGACGTGAAGCTCGACATCGGTCGTGACCTGACGCGCGGGCTGGGCGCGGGCTCCGACCCGGAGATCGGCAAGCAGGCAGCCGAGGACCACCGCGACGAGATCGTCGAGGTCCTCAAGGGCGCCGACATGGTGTTCGTCACCGCCGGCGAGGGCGGTGGCACCGGCACCGGCGGTGCACCGGTCGTCGCGCAGGTCGCCAAGGAGATGGGCGCGCTCACCATCGGCGTCGTCACCCGCCCGTTCACCTTCGAGGGCCGCCGGCGCTCCGTGCAGGCCGAGAGCGGCATCGCCGACCTCAAGGACGAGGTCGACACCCTCATCATCATCCCCAACGACCGGCTGCTGCAGATCGCCGACGGGGAGACCTCGGTCGTGCAGGCGTTCAAGCTCGCCGACGAGGTGCTGCTGCAGGGCGTGCAGGGCATCACCGACCTGATCACGACCCCGGGCCTGATCAACCTCGACTTCGCCGACGTGCGCACCGTGATGAAGGACGCGGGCTCCGCGCTGATGGGCATCGGCAAGGCGCGCGGTGACAACCGCTCGCTCGAGGCCGCGAAGCTGGCGATCTCCTCGCCGCTGCTCGAGGCGTCGATCGACGGCGCCCGCGGCGTGCTGCTGATGCTCGCCGGTGGCTCCGACCTCGGGCTGTTCGAGGTCAACGAGGCCGCCGACGTCATCACGAAGGCCGCCCACCCCGACGCCAACATCATCTTCGGTGCGGTCATCGACGACTCGCTCGGCGACGAGGTCAAGGTCACCGTCATCGCGGCGGGCTTCGACAAGTTCGAGGGCCCGGTCGAGCAGCAGGGCGCGTTCGTGCAGGCGCGGCCGGAGCCGGTCGCCGCGCCGGCGGCGGACCCGCTGCTCGGCGACGACGAGGACGACGAGGACGAGGACGTCTTCCGCCGCCCCGTCGAGGCGGCCCAGCGCGACGAGGACCAGCGCGTCGTCATCGACGCCGACGACGACCTGGACATCCCGTCCTTCCTGCGGTGACCCCCACCGACCTGCAGGGCCCCGAGGTCACCGACGTCGACCTCGGGCCCGGTGTCGGCGCCTGGACCACGGGGCGCGCCCCCGACGTGCCACCGGTCGTCGGCGAGGCGGGGAACCTCTCCCACCGCCGCCCGCACGAGCCCGCGAGGCTGGCCGCGGACCGGGCCGCGTTCGCGCGGCGCGTCGGGATCGACGCGAGCGCGCTGGTGCTGATGCACCAGGTCCACGGCCCCGACGTCGCCGTCGTCGACGGGACCACCCCCGCCGGCGCGGAGGTGCGAGGCGTCGATGCGCTCGTCACGGCGGAACCCGACCGTCCGCTCGGCGTGCAGGTGGCCGACTGCGTGCCGGTCCTCCTCGCGGCCCACGACCACGACGGCCGGGCGGTCGCGGTCGGCGTCGCGCACGCGGGCCGCGCGGGCCTCGCCGCCGGCGTCGTCGACGCGGCCGTCCGTGCCCTGCGCGAGGTGGGTGGGGCGGACGCGCGGCTGCGCGCGGCGCTCGGCCCGGCCATCGGTGGCTGCTGCTACGAGGTCCCGGCCGCGCTGCGGGACGAGGTCGACGCGCAGGTGCCCGGCTCGGCGGGGACGACCACGTGGGGCACCCCGGCCCTGGACCTCCCGGCGGGGGTACGACGCCGGCTCGACGAGCTCGACGTCGACCACGCGGGCACGGCCGGTCCCTGCACCCGCTGCCACGCCGACCGGTTCTTCAGCCACCGGGCCGACGCGAACGCCGGTCGGCAGCTCGGCGTCGTGGTGCTGCGAGGTGCGCCGTGACCCGCCGCGACCCCGCGCTCGAGGCCGCCCTCGCTGCCCTGCCCGACCGCGTCGCGGAGGTCCGTGGCCGGATCGAGCGCGCCGCGACCGCCGTCGGGCGTGACCCCGCCGAGGTGACGCTCGTCGCCGTGACCAAGACCCACCCGCCGGCGCTCGCGGTGGCCGCGGTCGAGGCCGGGGTGCCCGACCTCGGCGAGAACCGCAGCACCGAGTTCGCGGCCAAGCGCGGTCTCGTCGACGCGCAGGTGGCGGGCGCGAGGTGGCACTTCGTCGGGCAGCTGCAGCGTCGCGCGGCCGGGGACGTCGTCGGTGACGGGGTCCTCGTGCACTCCGTCGACCGCCGCAGCCTCGTGGACCGGATCCAACGGCTGGCCGAGGACGCCGGTCTGGTCCAACGGGTCCTCGTGCAGGTCAACGTCGGCGACGACCCCGCCAAGGGCGGGTGTGGGTTGGACGAGGTGGCGGACCTCGTCGCGTACGCTCGCGACCGACCCAACGTCGCCGTCGAGGGCCTCATGACCGTGCCGCCGCTCCCTCCCGAGGGAGTCGACGCGAACACCCACGCCCGTCCCCACCTCGAGACGCTCGCGGCGACCCGGGACGACCTCGCGGGGACGTTCCCCGAGGTCCGCGCGTTGTCGATGGGGATGACCGCCGACCTGGAGGCCGCCGTGGCCGCCGGCGCGACGCACGTGCGCGTCGGGACGGCGCTGTTCGGCTCGAGAGGGACCCGCCCGTGGCAGCCGTGAAGGAGACGACGATGTCCGGTGGCATGTGGCGCAAGACGCTCATCTACCTCGGGCTCTACGAGGAGCCCGACGAGCACGACGACCTGCCGGAGCAGTTCGCGGCCCCGCAGCGCGACCCGCGTGGCATCGACCGTGTGCCCGCGAGCGCACCCGAGGCGACCAACGTCCGGCCGTTGCGGGCCGCCGACGCCGGCAGCCCGCACGTGCGCGCGATGGAGCGCCCCGGGGGGACCGGCACGACCGTGCGGACCACCGTGGTCAACGTCGAACGGTTCGAGGACTGCGAGGTCGTCGGGGCGCGCTACCGCGCCAACCAGGCGGTGCTGTTCGACCTCGCGACCGTCGACAAGACGACGGCCCGTCGGGTGCTCGACTTCGTCGCCGGCACGACCTACGCGCTGCGCGGCAGCCTGACCCGTGTGGGCAGCCGGGCGTTCCTGCTCGTGCCGGAGGGCGCGGAGGTCCCGCACGACGAGGTGGACCGGCTCGAGGCGATGGGCTACCGCCTCGGGGGCGGCGCCTGATGGTCCTCTCCGTCGTCTGCCTGGCGCTGCAGGCCTACGTCATCGTGCTGCTGGCCTACGTCGTGCTGTCGTGGGTGCCGGCCCCGCCCGAGCCGATCCTGCCGCTCGTGCGGGCGGTCCGCGGGCTCGTGGACCCGCTGCTCGAGCCCATGCGCCGCGTGATCCCGCCGCTGCGCCTCGGCGGGGTCGCCCTCGACCTCTCGATCCTGGTGCTGTTCTTCGGCATCTCGATCCTCCGGAGCGTCCTCTGCCGCTGACCCCCGTCCCGACCCTGACGAGGCCCCCGTGCTGACCCCCGACGAGATCGCGAACTACCCGCTGAAGCAGGCGGTGCGCGGCTACGCGGTCGCGCAGGTCGACGAGCTCCTCGACGAGGTCGCCGACACGATCGAGCGACTCCAGCAGCGCGCGGCCGACGCCGAGTCCCGACTGCGGCGCAGCGAGGAGCGCCTGGCCTCGGCGTCCGAGACCGAGGCCACGCTCAAGCGCACCCTCGTGACGGCCCAACGCGCTGCCGAGCAGTCGCTCGAGGAGGCCAAGGAGCGCGCAGCCGAGCTGCTCGACGAGGCCCGGCGTGACGCCGCCCAGGCGATGGAGCAGGCGCGTCTCGACGCCGAGGAGCTGCGGGTCGAGGCGCTGCAGGCCGCCCGTGCCGAGGAGGCGGAGATCCGCCGGCGCCGCCACGCCCTGGAGGGGCACATCGAGGCGCTGCGGATCTTCGAGCGCGAGTACCGCTCGCGGCTCCGCAGCCACCTCGAGGAGCAGCTCCGGCTCCTCGACGAGGTCTCGACCCGGCCGGCCAGCGACGGCACGCCGGCGGAGGGCGGCCCCGGCGACGTCCCGGAGGACGTCCCGGCGGAGGTCGTCGACCTCGTCGACCCGTCGAACCTCGGGGCCGCCAGCTTCGACGACCGCACCCTGCGCGTCCGCGTCCACGACGAGGACGAGCCCCGCTGAGGACCGGACGCAGGTGTCGGGCCGCCCTGCGCGTCCGATAGCCTCCCGCGTCGCGCCGCACCCGCCCGAGGGGGACCGTGCGGCGAGCACCGGCCGGCCCGCGACTAGGCTCCGGGATCCGTGCCACAACACGTCCAGCCAGACCATGCACCGCGAAGGGTGGTAGCTCGGTGATCGTCCTCAGCCTCTTCCTCGTGATCGTCGCTGCGGTGACGCTCATCGCGGGCTTCTTCGCCGACGGCCTCGCGTTGATCTACACGTCGATCGGCGCCTGCGTGCTCGCGATGCTCTTCCTCGGTGGCGGGGTGCTGATGCGCCGTCGCAGCGAGCCGAGCGAGGCCCCCGCGACCGGGTACGGCCCCGGCGCCGCCCCGGCGCGCCCGGCCGCTGCCCCGAGCGCGCCGGTCCGCCCGAGCACCGCGGCCGCCTCCGCACGCACGAACCTGCTCGAGGACGACGACGAGGCGGTCGTGGTGCGCTCCTCGGCGCCGGCGAAGAAGGCCGTGGCGAAGAAGGCCGTGGCGAAGAAGGCGGTCGCGAGGAAGGCCACCACGGCACCGGCCCCCTCCGCCGACGACACCTCCGAGATCCAGGTCGTCCGCACCGGGTCGAAGAAGGCCGCGGCCGCCACGAAGTCGACGTCGAAGAAGTCGACCGCGAAGAAGTCGGCCGCGAAGCAGTCGACCGCGAAGAAGGCGGCGGCCTCGTCCCCGACGGCCAAGACGTCGACGGCCAAGAAGGCGACCGCCAAGAAGTCGACCGCCAAGAAGGCGACCGCCAAGAAGGCGACGGCGAAGCGCACCACCGGCGCCGCGGCCCGCGCGGTCCTCGCCGACATCAAGGGCGTCGGCCCGGCGAAGCAGGACGCCCTGCTCAAGGCCTTCGGTTCGCTCGAGGACATGCGCCGCGCGTCGGTCGAGGAGCTCACCGCCGTCAACGGGATCGGCGAGACCCTCGCTGGGGAGATCAAGAAGGCGCTCTGACGCCAGCCTCACCGTGTGGCCGGGGACGTCGTCCCCGGCCACACGCGCGTCCGGCCCGTCGAGGTCAGCGAGGGCGGTCGGCCCACGCTCGCGCGGCCGCCCGGGCGCCACGCTCGACGGGGTGGTCGCGGTAGCCGTACCGGGCCGACCACCAGGGGTAGAGCAGGGCCAGCAGCGGTCCGAGGCGCTCGGCCTGTCGCACGTGTCCCGTCTCGTGGGCGAGGAGGACCGCCGGGGGGTCCTCCGCCCGGCACACGATGACCTGGCCGACGGCGTTGGCCTCCGCACCCACCCGGGCGAGCAGGGCACCGGAGATCCCGCCGACGCCGGTGCAGACCAGCGCGCCGTGCTCCGAGGACCACCGGGGCCGTCCGCGACCCGCGAGGCAGAGGCCGAGCCCGGCCACGCTCAGGGGCGCGGCCCAGACCGCCGCGAGCAGCCGACCGGCGGCCGTCCGCGGCCGGGCCGGGGTCCAGTTCGCGACCCGCTCGGCCAGCGGGGCAGCGGGCCGCGCCGGCGGCACCTCGCCGGCCGGCCCCGCCGCGACACGGGTGCCGGCCCGGACCTGCTCCGCCTCGCGCCGCTGCCGGACGGCGCCGACCGCGCCGGCGGCCAGCGTCAGCCACACCGTTGCCGCGCCGAGACGCCGCAGCGCGCTCACGCGGGCAGGACCGCGACGCGGGCGGCGCCGAGCTCGCCGAGGTCGACGTCGACGAGCCCGCCGTCGGCGCTCGCGACGTCGCCCGAGACGCGCGTCGCGAGCACCTCGCGGGCCACGACGTCGACCCAGCCGGCGTCCTCCAGCTCGGCCGCCAGCGCGGCCGGGTCCACGGCGAGGACCAGCGTGATCCGGTCGTCGAGCGCCAGGTCGAGCGCCTTGCGCTGGTCGTTGACGGCACGCACGAGCTCGCGGGCCGCGCCCTCGACCTCGAGCTCGCGGGTGAGCTCGACGTCGAGGGCGATGGACGTCCCGCGCTCGCTCGCGAGCTCCCACCCGGTCCGCGGCGTCTCGACGATCTCGACCATCTCGGCCGTCACCTCGACGTCGCCGCGCCCCTCGACCGCGAGGGTGCCGGTGCCGGTCTCGGCCAGCGATGCCGCGAGGGCGTCGGCGGCCTCGGCGTCCAGCGCCTGCAGCGCGCCGGCGACCTTCGGCGCGTCGGCCTGGAACACCGGCCCGAGCGCGCGGAAGTTCGGCCTGGCGCTGCGCTCCACGAGGTCGCCCGTGCCGTCGGAGAGCTCGACCGCCTTGACGTTGAGCTCCTCGGCGACGTCGTCGACCAGCAGGCGCAGCCCGCCACGCTCCGGCTCGGGGACCGTCACCAGCGCCCGGGAGAGCGGCTGTCGCGTCCGCACGCCGGACTCGTTGCGGGCCTGCCGGCCGAGCTCGACCACCCGACGGGCCGTCGCCATCGCGGCGCGCAGCGCGTCGTCGCGCCACGCACCGTCCGCGACGGGGAAGTCGGTCAGGTGCACCGAGTCCGACGCGTCGGGGTCCTGCGACACCACGAGGTCCTGCCACAGCGTCTCCGCCAGGAACGGCGTGAACGGCGCGAGCAGCTGCGACAACGTCACGAGGCACGTGTGCAGCGTCGTGTACGCGGCGGCCTTGTCGGTCGGGTCGTCCTCGGCGGCCTTCCAGAACCGCCGGCGGTTGCGCCGGACGTACCAGTTGGAGAGGTCGTCGACGAAGCGCTCGAGCCGCCGGCAGGCGGTCGAGACGTCGAACCCGGCCAGCGCCGTGTCGACGGTGTCGACGACGTCGGCCAGCTCGGCGAGCACCCAGCGGTCCGACGCCGGTCGGTCCGCGACCGCGGGCGCGTCGACGCCGAGGTCGAACCCGTCGATGCGGGCGTAGGTCGTGAAGAAGGCGTGGGTGTTCCACAGCGTCAGCAGGAACCGCCGGGTGACCTCCTCGAGGGAGGTGTGGCCGACGCGCCGGTTCACCCACGGGTTGCCCTCGGCGAACATCAGCCAGCGCAGCGCGTCGGCGCCGTGCCGGTCGATGAGCTCCCACGGGTCGAGGATGTTGCCCTTCGACTTCGACATCTTGGCGCCGTCCTCGTCCACGATGTGGCCGAGGCACAGCACGGTGCGCGACATCAGGTCGTCGAACAGCAGGGTCGACTCGGCGAGCAGCGTGTAGAACCAGCCGCGGGTCTGGTCGATCGCCTCGCAGATGTAGTCGGCGGGGAAGTGGGCGGCGAAGTCCTCCTCGCCCTTCCACGGGTAGCCCCACTGGGCGTAGGGCATGCCGCCCGAGTCGAACCAGGTGTCGGCGACGTCGGGGACGCGGGTCGCGTCCGCGCCGCACTGCTCGCACGGGACCGTCCAGGTGTCGACGTAGGGGCGGTGCGGGTCGGAGGTGGCGGCGGCCTCGTCGCCGGTCAGCTCGGCGAGGTGGGCACGGGACCGCACGACGGTGACGTGCGTGCAGTCGGCGCAGCGCCAGAACGGCAGCGGGGTGCCCCAGTAGCGGTCGCGCGACAGGGCCCAGTCGACGTTGTTCTCGAGCCAGTTGCCGAAGCGGCCGTCCCGGATGTGGTCCGGGTGCCAGTCGATGCGTGCGTTGTTGGCGAGCAGGCCGTCCCGCTTCTCGGTCGTGCGGATGTACCAGGACGGCTTCGCCCAGTAGATGAGCGGCGTCTTGCAGCGCCAGCAGAACGGGTAGGTGTGCTCGTAGACCTGCTGCAGCAGCAGGCGCCCGTCGGCGGCCAGCGCCTCGGTGATGGCCGGGTCGGCGTCCTTGACGAAGGTGCCCTCCCACGGGCCGGTCGTGAACCGGCCCTGGGCGTCGACCGGGTTGACGACCGGCAGGCCCTCCCGCCGGCCGGTCTCCATGTCCTCGGCACCGAACGCTGGCGCCGTGTGGACGAGGCCGGAGCCGTCGGTCGCGGTGACGTACCCGGCCGCGACGACGTACCGGTACGGCTGCTCCACCTCGACGATCGTGAACGGCGCCTCGTAGCGGGTGCCGAGCAGCTCGTCGGCGGCGACGTCGCGGACCCGCTCGGCGTCCTCGCCGAGCTTCGACGACAGGTCGTCGGCCAGGACCAGCAGCTCACCGTCGGTGCCGAAGGCGGAGGTGCGCCACAGCCCGTACGAGAGCTCCGGGTTCATCGCGACGGCGACGTTGCTCGGCAGCGTCCACGGGGTCGTGGTCCACACCACCAGCGCGGCACCGTCGTCCGCCAGCGGACCGTCGAGCACGGGGAACCGGACGTAGACGCTCGGGTCCTCGACGACCTCGTAGCCCATCGCCACCTCGGCGTCGGAGAGCCCGGTGCCGCAGCGGGCGCAGTACGGCGCGACGCGGTGGTCCTCGAACACCAGTCCGCGGTCCCACAGCTCCGACAGGCCCCACCACAGGGAGTCGACGTACTCCGGGTCCATCGTCCAGTAGGCGTCGTCCATGTCGACCCAGAACGCGATGCGCTCGGTGAGCTCCTCGAACGCGCCGGCGTAGCGGGTGACCGACTCGCGGCAGCGGGCGTTGAACTCCTCGATGCCGTACGCCTCGATCTCGGTCTTGGAGTTGAGCCCGAGCTCCTTCTCGACCTCGAGCTCGACCGGGAGGCCGTGGCAGTCCCACCCGGCCTTGCGGCGCACCAGGTCACCCTTCATCGTCCGGTACCGCGGGAACACGTCCTTGAAGACGCGGGCCTCGACGTGGTGGGTGCCGGGGCGGCCGTTGGCCGTCGGCGGGCCCTCGTAGAAGGTCCAGACCGGGCCGTCCGCGCGCTGGGCCAGCGAGCGGTGGAAGACGTCGGTGTCCCGCCAGCGTGCGAGCACGTCACGCTCGAGCGCCGGGAGGTCGGGGCGCGCGTCGCGCTGCGGCCAGCCCGGGGCGTCGGTCGGGGTGGAGGTGGCGGACGGATCAGCCATGGGTGCTCGCTCGCGGTCTCGGGTGCCTCGCTCGGCAGCCTCGGGTGCCTCGCCCGGCACGGGCGTCGATGCCTCGGTGCCGAGGGACGACCCGGGGAGCCGGACCGCGGTACCACCCTCGTTGCCCGCCGCCGGCGCACCGGCGGGGACCGCTCGCTTCGCTTCCGCGCCGGCGGTGGTGCTCGTGCCGGTGCGGCCCCCGTGTCGTGGGGGAGCCGTCCACCCCTACGCGGTCGACGCGGGGTCGCGCCGTCCTCTCGTGGTGGCCGCTCGTGCGGTGATGGCGCGCGGCACGCTCCACCGGCTCCCACCGTCCCGGCTCGCTCGTGGTGCGTGTGCTCCGCGCGTCGTGTCCGCGTCGTCGCGTGGCGCGGGCCTCACGGCCGGCGCGGTCGCCGAGCCTACGCGTCGGAGCCCGCGCGGCACCACCCCCGGCGTGCGCTGCGCACGCGCACGCCGTCGACGCGCGATCGTCGTGGGGACGACACGGCCGTGTCACGGGCACGTAACGACGAGCGCGGACGATGGCCCCACCGCAGGACGCGGTGGCACGAGGTCCCGGACACGGGTCCGGACTGACGAGGTGGGAGGTCCCCGATGGCGACGACCGCGACGACGCCGACGCTGCAGGCCGCGACCACCGGCTCCGCCGCGCTGCGTGAGGTGCGGGAGCGGTTGGCCGCTCGCGCGTACCTCTTCGACGACCCCACCGCCTACCTGGCGGGGGTGGACGACGTCCTCGTCGCGCTCGCCGCGACGGGGTCCGCGACCCCCGCGGGGGCGGCGGTCCTCAGCGCCTGACACCCCCCGGCGCGGTGCCCGCGACGGTCGTCCGCCCAGCGGGGCGGTTCTGGTACCGTCCCGCGCCCTATGGCGAAGAAGACCCTCCCCAAGAAGACGCTCGACGCGCTGCGTCGAGCGCTCGTCGAGGAGCGCGAGCAGCTCGTCGCGCAGGCCTCCGACCTCGATGCCGAGGCGGACATCTCCAAGTGGCGTGACGGCGGCTTCGACGACGACCCGGCCGACACGGGCTCCGCGAACGTCGAGCGGGAGCGGGCCCAGAGCCTCGCCTCCCACGCGCGCAAGGTGCTGGTCCAGATCGACGACGCGCTCGCCCGGATGGACGACGGCACCTATGGCACGTGCCAGCGCTGCGAGACGCTGATCGACGCCGACCGGCTCGACGCCATCCCGTACACGACCCTCTGCATGGCGTGCAAGCGCCTGGACGAGCACGGTCGCTGACGTGCCGCTGCTCCCACCGCTCCGCGCCGGGGAGGAAGCGGCGCCCGGCGCCAGCGCCTCCACCGGCGGCTCCGCGACGGACGACGTGCCGCCCCCTTCCGCGGCCGGCCGTGGTCGTCGCCACGAGCCGGGCGACCCGTGGCTGCTGCAGGTGTCGATGCTGGCCGCCGCGATCGCGCTGGTGTTCGACCAGGCCACCAAGGAGCTCGCGGAGACGCTGCTGGTCCGCTCCCGCCTCGTCGACTGGCTGGCGGACGGTTGGGGGTGGCAGCTCGTCTACAACCCCGGTGGCGCGTTCGGCTTCGGGGCCCCCACGGCGTTCTTCCTCGGGGTCACGGTCGTGGTGACGGTCATCGTCGTGCGCAACCTGCCCCGCACGACCCGGATGGGCGGCGCCGTCGCGTACGGCCTGCTGCTCGCCGGCGCGCTGGGCAACGCGCTCGACCGCGTCTTCCGTGCGCCGGGGTTCCTCCGTGGCGAGGTCGTCGACTTCATCGCGATCCGGCTGCCGTTCTACGGCGACTTCCCGCGGTTCAACGTGGCCGACATGGCGATCATCTCGGGCTTCGTGCTGCTGATGGTCGCGCTGTGGCGCGAGGACCTCGAGCAGGCCGCCGCCGAGCGGACGGGCACCGACCGTGCCGGCGCGCCGTCGGGCGCGGGTCCGGACGCCGACGTCGCGCCCGACACGTGACCGGGGCCGCGCAGGTCGAGCACCTCTGCGAGGGGTCCGACGCCGGCGTCCGCGTCGACGCGCTGGTGGCGGACCTGTGCGCCGTGTCGCGCTCCCGCGCGTCCGCGCTCGTCGCCGGCGGCCACGTCCGGCTCGACGGCTCGGTCGTCACGACCCGGTCGGTCCGGGTCGAGGCCGGCCAGCAACTCGTCGTCGACCTGCCGGCCGCCGTCCCGGTGGTCCACGAGGTGCCGCCGGCGCCGCCGATCCGCTGGGAGGACGAGCACCTCGCGGTGGTCGCCAAGCCCGCCGGCCTGGTCGTGCACCCCGGGGCCGGCACCCCCACGGGCACCCTGGTCCAGGCGCTCGACGGGGCGGGCGTGCCGCTCGCCCCGGCCGGCGGTCCCGGACGCCCCGGCATCGTGCACCGGCTCGACCGGGACACCTCCGGCCTGCTCGTCGTGGCGAAGACCGACGAGGCCCACGCCGGCCTGGTCTCCGCGCTGCAGCGCCGTGCCGTCGAGCGCCGCTACCTGGCGGTCGTCGAGGGCGTGCTCCCGGCCGTCAGCGGAAGGGTCGACGCCCCGATCGGGCGGGACCCGAGGGAGCGCACCCGGTTCGCCTGCGTCGAGGACGGCAAGCCGGCGGTCACGCACTGGGAGGTCCGCGCCGAGAGCGAGGTCCCGCCGACCACCGTCGTCCCGCTGCACGGGGGTGTCGCCCGTGTGAGCCTCCTGGTCTGCGCCCTCGAGACCGGCCGGACCCACCAGATCCGGGTCCACCTCTCCGCGGTCGGGCACCCGGTCCTCGCGGACCGCACGTACGGGGCCCGTCGGGACCTGCCCGAGGCGCTCGGCCTCACCCGGTTCTTCCTCCACGCCGCCGCCCTCGGGTTCGACCACCCGGTGACGGGGGAGCGGGTCGAGGTGTCCGAGCCCCTCCCGGAGGACCTCGCCGGCGCCGCCGCGGTCCTCGGGCTCTCGGAGGCCGCCGGCGTCGCGGTCCCCGCTGTCCGCGCCGAACGAGGGCCCGCCGCTGGGGCCGACGGTGATGGCTGACGACACCCGTCCGTCCGGGGGCCGGCTCGCCGAGCTCGACCGCCGGCTCGTCCCGGCGATGCAGGCCCGCGCCCGTCGGCTGGGGGGCGTGCTCGCCCGACCCGTCCGACGCCTCGGCCGGTGGGAGGAGCGGGTCGCCGGCGGCCGCGCGCTCGGCTTCGGGCTGCGCAACCGCTCGCTCGTCGCGCTCGTGGCGGGGGTGGTCGTGCTCGCGGGCGCCGCGGTGCAGCTCCAGCGTCTGCCCGAGCTGCGTGCCGGCGCCGGGCAGGCGGCCCCCGGCGACGCGCCGGGCGGCCGACCGGACGGCGGCGGACCGGGGGCCGGCGTACCCGGGGTGGGGGAGCCGGACCGGACGACGATCGGTCCGCCCCGTGGGGTCGACCTGGCCGCCTACGTGGACGCACGTCGGGCCGTCCTCGACGAGCTGTCCGCGGCCGCGGAGGCGCGCACGGCCGTGGTGTCCTTCGTCGAGTACCTGACCCCCGCCGAGGTCGCCGAGGTCCTCGCCGGCGCCGGCGGGGCGACCGTCACCCGAGTCCAGCTCCGGGTGCCGGACGACGCCGCGGTCCCGGTCGAGGCCCCGGTCGTCGCCGACGACCTCGCCGGCGCCGTCGACGGGGCGCTGGCGCCCGTGCTCGCCGAGCTCGCCGAGGAGGAGGCGTCCGCGCGGGAGCTGCTCGAGTCGGGCACCGTGGAGGACGAGGCGTTCCTCGAGGACCTCGAGAACCGCCTGGCGACGCTGTCGACCGTGCGCAACGTGGTGTCCTCGGGCGCGCCGCTGGTCTTCGCGGTGCTCGTCGAGGCCGAGCCGGCGGTCCTGCAGGCCCTCTCTGGCGCGCCGACCGTCCGGCTGGTCGACCTCGGACCGGTCGACCCGGACCCCGAGCGCCTGCGTGTGGCCGGGCTCCTGCCCGAGGACCGTGACCGCACCACGTTCGGCACGTAGCGCCCTGCGCGCGCCGGGGCGGGGCGCGGCACCGGGTCCCGGCGACCGCCGGCGCAGGTGCTACGGTCCTGCCCGAGGAGCGAACGACACGTCTGTGACTCGCGTCCCGGCCGACCTTCCCCCGGCCGGGGTCCCAGTTCTGCTGGCGAGTCCGAGCCGTCGTCGACGGCCCGCACGACCGGGGCGTCGGCCCGGTGCCGCGTGCGCGTCCGCCTCTGGCGCCGCCGAGCGGTGCGCGCCTGCCGTGCCCCAGTGCGAGGGGGAGCCGTGTCCGAGTCGTTCGTCCACCTGCACGTCCACACCGAGTACTCGATGCTCGACGGGGCGTCGAAGATCGGGCCGCTGTTCGACAAGGTGGCGGCCGACGGCCAGCCCGCCGTCGCGACGACCGACCACGGCAACCTGTTCGGCCTGCCCGAGTTCTTCCGCACCGGCAGGGCCAAGGGCGTCACCCCGATCCTCGGTTCGGAGCTGTACCAGGCGCACGGGTCGCGGCGGGACCAGCAGCGCACGCCCGGCGGCGACCGCTACTACCACCTCACCGCGCTGGCCATCGACGACACCGGCTACCAGAACCTCGTCAAGCTCTCGACCCGGGCCTACCTCGAGGGGACCTGGTACAAGCCGCGCGTCGACAAGGAGCTCCTCGCCGAGCACGCAGACGGCCTCGTCGTCCTCTCCGGCTGCCTCGGTGGCGAGGTCAACCAGGCGCTGCTGCTCGGTGACGAGGACGCGGCGCGCCAGGCGCTGTCGGACTTCAAGGACATCCTGGGTCCCGAGCGGTTCTTCGTCGAGCAGATGGACCACGGCATCCCGGAGCAGCGCAAGAACTGGCCGCTGCTCGACAAGCTCGCCAAGGAGCTCGGGCTCCGCACGGTCATCACCAACGACTCGCACTACACCGACCGCGAGGACGCCGAGGCGCACGACGCGCTGCTGTGCATCCAGACCGGTGCGCGCATCTCGGACACCGACCGGTTCCGCTTCTCCGGCCCGGAGTACTACCTGCGCACGGCCGAGGAGATGTGGCACCAGTTCGGCACCACCGCACCGGATGCGCTGCGGGCCACGCTCGACATCGCCGAGATGTGCACGGCCGAGATGAAGTTCGACCTCGACCTGCTCCCGACGTTCCCGTGCCCCGACGGCATGACGGAGGCCGAGTTCCTCCGCCAGAAGGTGTGGGACGGTGCCCGGCAGCGGTACGGCACCCCGCTGACCGACGAGGTCGAGCGTCGCATCGCCTACGAGCTGTCGGTCATCGAGGACATGGGCTTCCCTGCCTACTTCCTCATCGTCGCCGACCTGTGCGACTACGCCCGCTCCGTCGGCATCCGCGTCGGCCCGGGCCGTGGCTCGGCCGGTGGCTCGGTCGTCGCGTACTGCACCGGCATCACCCAGGTCGACCCGATCAGGTACGGGCTCATCTTCGAGCGGTTCCTGAACCCGGCCCGCATCCAGATGCCCGACATCGACATGGACTTCGACGACCGCCGGCGCGGCGAGATGATCCGCTACTCGGCGGAGCGGTACGGCGAGGACCACGTCGCGCAGATCATCACGTTCGGCACCATCAAGGCGAAGTCCGCCATCCGCGACGCCGCCCGCGTGCTCGACGAGCCGTTCAAGGTCGGTGACGACCTCTGCAAGATGATGCCGCCGCCCGTGCAGGGCAAGGAGCCGCCGCTCGCGGAGGCCTACGCGAAGTCGACCGAGCTGCGGGAGGCCAAGCAGGACCCCACCTACGCACGGGTCCTCGAGACGGCGGAGAAGCTCGAGGGCCTGAAGCGCCAGCACGGCATCCACGCGGCCGCCGTCATCATCGGGGCCTCGCCGCTGCCCGACGTCGTCCCGCTGATGCGCACCGACGACGGCTCCATCCTGACGCAGTACGAGATGGGCGCGTGCGAGTCCATCGGCCTGCTGAAGATGGACTTCCTCGGGCTGCGCAACCTCACCGTCGTGTCCGATGCGGAGCGGCACGTCGTGGCCAACCGCGGCGTCGAGGTGCACCTCGACGACCCGGCCTTCCTCGGCGACATGGACGATCCGGCCGTCTACGAGATGCTGTCGACCGGACACACGCTCGGCGTGTTCCAGCTCGACTCGTCGGGGATGCAGGCGCTCGTCCGCAAGCTGAAGCCGACGCGCTTCGAGGACATCTCGGCGCTGCTGGCCCTGTACCGCCCGGGTCCGCTCGGGATGGACATGCACATCGCGTTCGCCGACCGCAAGAACGGGCTCGAGGAGGTCAGCTTCGACCACCCCGACCTCGAGCCGATCCTGGGCGAGACCTACGGGGTCATCGTCTACCAGGAGCAGGTGATGAAGATCGCGACGGACATCGCGGGCTTCACGATGGCGGACGCCGACGGGCTGCGGAAGGCGGTCGGCAAGAAGAAGCTCGAGCTGATGCTCTCGTTCGAGCAGCAGTTCAGGGACGGCGGGGCGGCGAAGGGCTACGACGCGAAGCTCATGTCCTCACTGTGGGACATGATCGTCAAGTTCGCCGAGTACGGCTTCAACAAGTCCCACACCGTCGCGTACGGCGTCGTCAGCTACCAGACCGCCTGGCTCAAGACCCATTACCCGGTCGAGTACATGGCGGCGCTGCTGACCAGCGTCAAGAACCACAAGGACAACAAGCCCCTGTACCTCAACGAGTGCCGTCGCATGGGCATCGCGGTCCTCCCGCCGGACGTGAACGGCTCCGAGGTCGACTTCACGCCCGTCGGCGATGAGATCCGCTTCGGCCTCTCGGCCGTGCGCGGGGTCGGCGACGGCATCGTCGAGGAGATCATCCGCGCCCGCACGGAGAAGGGTGCCTTCACGGACTTCCGCGACTTCTGCGACAAGGTCGACGGGTCCGTCCTGAACAAGCGGACGCTCGAGAACCTGGTCCTCGCGGGGGCGTTCGTGTCCCTCGGCCACAGCCGCAAGGGGCTCCTCGGCGCCTACGAGCCGCTCGTCGACGCTGCGCTCGCCGCGAAGAAGCAGGAGGCCGCCGGACAGTTCTCCCTGTTCGACGGCGGTGACGCCGACGACACCGGGCTGGACCTCGACGACGGGGTCGAGATCGCCACCGAGGAGTTCGGCAAGACGCAGCTGCTGAAGTTCGAGCGGGAGATGCTCGGGCTCTACGTCTCCGACCACCCCCTGTTCGGCACCGAGCGGTTGCTCGAGGGCATGGTCGACTCGACCTGCGCGGCGCTGCGCGAGAAGGACGACGGCGCCGCGGTGACCGTCGCCGGCGTGCTGACGGCCCTGACGAAGAAGTTCACCAAGAAGGGCGACACCTACCTCATCGCCACGCTGGAGGACCTCTCCGGCTCGGTCGAGGTCGTGTTCTGGCCGGCGACGTACCGCGCGGCGCACGAGGTCCTCGCCGAGGATGCCGTGCTGGTCGTGACCGGGCGGCTCGAGTCGCGGGACGAGTCCGTGAAGCTCACGGCGAACCGGGTGAGCGCACCGGACCTCTCGGAGGTCCGTGGCAGCCCGGTCGTGGTCACCTTCGCGCTGGAGCAGTGCACGCCGGACGCCGTCACGCGGCTGAAGGACGTCCTGTCGCACCACTCCGGCCACGTCCCCGTGCACCTGCGTGTCGCGCAGCCGGACGGCTCGTCCGCGGTGTGGCGGCTGGGTGACACCTGGCGCGTTTCACGACGCCCGGGCCTGTTCGGGGAGATCAAGTCGGCCTTCGGGCCCGACGCGGTCGACGACGACAGCGGGACCCGGACGTTCGGCGGGGACGAGGGTGCGGCCCCGAGGTGGCGCGACGCCGGCTGACCCCCGGCGCTGGCGCGCCGCCAGAGGGCGAACGCCTGTCGCGCAACGTCTCACGCTCTCCGCCCGCCGATCACGCTGCGCACCTCGCGGGTGACCGGTTGGGACAACGGACCCAGTGCGTCCCGGGACGCCCCGGGCGACGGTGGTCCACGTCAGCGCATCGATCGGGGAGAGCGACTCGTGGTGACCACCAGCATCGCAGCACGCGGACGTCGGACCCGTCATCCGGCGATCGTGTTCTCGCTCCTCTCGGCGCTGGCCGCGTCCGTGACCGCCCTGCCGGCCCCCTCGCCGAACGTCGTCCGTTCCTCCGGCGGGGCGGTCACGGCGCAGTCCGCCACCCCCGCCAGCGTCGACCCCGCGGTCCTCGCGGCCCTCGACAGCGCCCCCACCGCTGGCGTCATCGTGCGCACGTCCTCCGCCGCGGCGGCCGCCGGCGCGGCGAGGGCCGTCGCCGCCGCCGGAGGCGAGGTCGGGGCCCTGCTGCCCATCGTCGACGGGTTCTCGGCCACCATCGACGCCGAGGTGCTCGCCTCGCTGCGCGCCCGGCCGGGCGTGCTCGAGATCGCGGCGGACGGCAGCGTCACCCTCGACCACACCTACGAGCCGGGGACGTACGTCGGCGACAGCGAGTTCGTCGAGCACGTCCGTGCAGACGTCCTGCACCGCGCCGGCGTCGACGGCTCCGGTGTCGGCATCGCCGTCATCGACACCGGCGTCACCGAGGTCGCGGACCTCGCGGGCCGCGTCGTCGGTGGCCTCGACCTGTCCGGTGAGGGCGACGGCGTCGACCGCATGGGACACGGCACCTTCATCGCCGGCGTGGCCGCCGGGAACGGCGCGGCCTCGGCCGGCCAGCACGCCGGTGTCGCGCCCGGAGCGCACGTCGTGCCGGTCAAGATCGCCGGCGAGAACGGCGCGGCCGACGTGTCGCACGTCCTTGCCGCTATCCAGTACGTCGTGTCGTTCAAGGACACCTACGGCATCGGCGTCCTCAACCTGTCCCTCGGCACGGACTCGACCCAGCCCAACGCCCTGTCGCCGCTCAACCACGCCGTGCAGCGCGCCTGGGACGCCGGCATCGTCGTCGTCGTGTCCGCAGGCAACCACGGGGCGGAGGGGCCGGGCCGCATCCCGAAGCCGGCTGACGACCCGCTGGTCATCACCGTCGGCGCGACCGACCGCAACGGCACCCCGGGTCGCGGCGACGACACCGTCGCCCCCTACTCCTCCCGGGGCCCGTCCATCGCCGACGGGGTCGTCAAGCCCGACCTGGTCGCTCCCGGGTCGCACCTCGTCGGCCTGCGCGCCCCCGGCTCCGGCGTCGACCGGTACGCCACCTCCGCCCACGTCGGCAGCGCCTACGTGCGGGGGAGCGGGACATCCTTCGCCGCCGCGGTCACCACCGGGGCCGTCGCGCTGCTGCGTCAGGCACATCCGGACTGGACGCCGGACCAGATCAAGGGCGCGCTGACGACTACCGCCGCCCGAGGCCCCGTCCGGGACCGCAACGTCGACGGACACGGCGTCGTGGACGTCGCCGCCGCCGCCGCGCTCACGGCCCCTCCGGTCGCGAACCAGGGCGTCCAGCGCTCCAGCGGGCTCGGCTCGCTGGCGGCCGACCGCGGCTCGCTGGTCTACCGCCTGCAGGTGTCGCCGCTCCTGCCGGCCGTCCGGCTCGACAACACGACCGAGCTGACCGCCCAGAACCAGCTCTTCGACCCGCTGTCCTACGTATCGTCGGACTGGAGCGCCGGGAACTGGTACGCGGGCAACTGGTACGCGGGCAACTGGTACGCCGGGAACTGGTACGCCGGGAACTGGTACGCGGGCAACTGGTACTGACCGGGTGAGCATGACGCAGGTGCACGACCGAGGAGACGTCCGGGGTTTCGCCACCGGTCTGCTCGTCGCGGGAGCGCTCGCCTGCCTCGCTGCCTACCTGGTGCTGCCGGCCGAGGCCGAGTCGGTGGTCGGGCTGGCAACGCTCGGCCTCGCCGCCACCGTCGCCGTGCTGATACCGCTCCGTTTCGAGCGGCAGGGGACCTCCCACGGGTTCACGCTCGAGGAGGGGATCTTCGTCGCGCTGCTGCTGACGGCCCCCGTCGGGGTGGCGCCGCTCGTCGTCTTCGGCGCCAGCCTGGTCGGCCACGCTGCACACCGGTCCGACGCAGCGAAGGTCGCCTTCAACGCTGGGCAGGTCGGTCTCTGGGCGACTGCGGCGACCTTCGCCGCAGCCGCGATCGGCGTCGACGGCTCGGGCCTCGGGGTGCGGCGCGTGATCGCCGTCCTCGTCGCCGTCGTGGTGCTCAACCTCGTCTCGCTCGGGGCTCTCGCCGAGCTCTTCCGCCGGCTCCTGCGCCGACCATGGCGTGAGACCGTGCTCGACGTCTGGCGCCTGAACCTCGTCACCGCCATCGGCAACACGTCCTTCGGGCTGGTGCTGGCCGTCGTGGCCGAGAACGAACCGGGAGCCACGCTGCTCGCCTCGGTGCTGATGGTCGGCCTCTACCTCGGCTACCGCGGGTACGTGGGCGTCCTCGAGGAGCGTGAACGCATGCGCGGCCTGCACGCTGTGACGCGCACGCTCGTCGAGTTCACCGATGCACCGGACGCGATGGAGCGGTTCCTGCACGGGCTGGTGGTGCTCCTCGGTGGGGCCAGCGCCCAGCTCGTCCTGACCGATGGCTCGAACGTCGAGACCTTCGAGGTCGGTCGGAGCCGCGCCCGACACGGGGAGCGGGAGGCGGCGCTCGAGGAGGCCCTGCGTCGCGGCCACCCCGTGCACCTCGACGACGGGCACCGGACCTCGCTCGGTGCGCCGCTGCTCCACCGCGGGCGCACCATCGGGGCCCTGGCCGTCGCCGACCGACGGGGCCTCGAGCCCTGGGGCGACGCGGCGTTGACCCTGCTCGCGACGCTCGCGGACGAGGCCGCCGTGGCGCTGCGCAGCGTCGAGCTGTACCGGACCGTCGAGCACGAGCGGAACCGGCTCGCCGCCGAGACGACCAAGCTCAACGACGTCGTGAACGCGGCGTCGGACGGCATCGTGATGCTCGACGTCGACGGCGCCGTCGGGATGTGGAACGAGGCCATGGCCGTGATCTCCGGGGTCACCCCCGACGAGGCCGCCGGCCGCCCCTGGTACACGGTCCTGCGGATCCGTGACGAGCACGACCACGACGTCCTGCCGGGTCACCCCGGCGACCTCGTCCGGTTCCTGGAGACGGGCGGACGGGTCGACGCGCTCCCGCTGCAGGTGCTGCGGCGTGACGGGACCTGGCGCTGGGTCGTCTGCTCGGTCGCCCCGGTGGTGCGAGCCGACGGGGATGCCGTCGGGCTCGTGGTCGTCGCCCGCGACATCACGGCCGAGCGGGAGGTCGAGTCCCTGAAGGCCGACTTCGTCGCGACCGTGTCGCACGAGCTGCGGACCCCGCTCACGCCACTGAAGGGCTTCCTCGCGACCATGCGCAACCGCGGCCACCTGCTGCGGCCCGACCAGGTCGAGGCCATCCACACGTCGATGGCGACGCAGGTCGACCGGCTCGAGTCGCTCATCGCGGACCTGCTGATCGTCGCCGACATCGACCGCGACACCCTGCGGATCCAGCCGTCGGAGGTCGACCTCGCGGTCCTCGCGCGCGGTGCCGTCGAGCGGGAGTTCCGACCGGCCACGGCGGACCGCGTCCGGCTCGAGATCGCGTCCATCCCGACCGTGCTCGCGGACGAGGCGGCGACGTTGCGCATCCTGCAGTCGTTGATCTCGAACGCGCTGAAGCACACGACGGAGGACGTCGTGGTGCGCGTCCACGTCGAGGGCGACGAGGCGTGCGTCTCGGTGGAGGATCGCGGGCCGGGCATCCCCGAGCGCGAGCAGCACCGCATCTTCGAGCGCTTCCACCGCCTCGGTGACCACCTGACCCGGACCCAGGGGCCCGGTCTCGGCCTGTCCATCGCGCGCGCCCTCGCCGAGCGGCAGGGCGGCACGATCGACCTGCGCTCCGAGACCGGTCGGGGGAGCACGTTCACGCTGCGGCTCCCGGCGCTGCGCACGGTGCCGGTGCACGTCCTGCACGCGGCTCCCGAGCGAGGGCGCGACGCCGGCTGACGCCCTGCCCACGGGCCGGGTCGCCCGAGGGCGTGGGTACGCTCCGCCCGCCCCCACCCTCCGACTCGGGACGACGCCGATGGCCCGCCTCTCCGTCCTCGACCTGCGTGGTGACCGCTCCGACCCTCGAGCCCGGCTGCCACGCCCGGTCGTCGACCTCGACGCGGCGACGGCCGGGGTGCAGGAGACCCTGCACGCCGTCCGCGACCGGGGAGACGAGGCCGTCCGGGAGCTGACGGCCCGCTTCGACGGGGTGCAGGTCGGCGACCTCGTCGTCCCCGCCGAGGTCCGTGCGCAGGCGCTCGCCGACCTCGACCCGACCCTCCGCGCGGCCCTCGAGCGCGCGATCGACCAGGTCCGTTGGTTCCACGAGCGCGCCAGGCCGCAGGAGTGGTCGGACGAGCGCGACGGTGCGCGCATGGGGATGTGGTACCGCCCCATCGAGCGGGCCGGCGTCTACGTCCCCGGCGGCAAGGCGGTCTACCCCTCGACCGTGGTCATGACGGTCGTGCCGGCCCAGGTCGCCGGCGTGGACGAGATCGTCCTCTGCACCCCGCCCACGGGCGCCGACGGGATGCCGAACCGGACCATCCTCGCTGCGGCGGAGCTGCTCGGCGTCGACCGGGTGGTCCGCGCCGGCGGTGCGCAGGCCATCGCGGCGATGGCGTACGGCACCGACAGCGTCCCGCGCTGCGACAAGGTCGTCGGCCCGGGCAACCTGTACGTCGCGCTCGCGAAGCAGCGGCTCGCCGCCGAGGGGCTGATCGGCATCGACGGCTACGCCGGGCCGACCGAGATCGGCATCGTGGCCGACGGGACCGCGGACCCGCGGATCCTCGCGGCGGACCTCGTCGCGCAGGCCGAGCACGACGAGCTCGCCACGTGCCTCCTCATCACCACCGATCCGGCGCTGGTCGCGCCCGTCGAGGCCGCGCTCGACGACGAGGTCGCCGGCACGAAGCACCGGGAGCGCGTCGAGGTCGCCCTCGCCAACCAGGGCACCGTGGCGCTCGTCGACGACATCGACCACGCCGTGGAGGTCGCCGAGGCCTTCGCGGCCGAACACCTGGAGGTCCAGACCGCCGACGCGGCAGCGGTCGCGGCGCGCATCCGGTTCAGCGGCACCACGTTCATCGGGGCCAACACCCCGGTGAGCCTCGGCGACTACGCGGCCGGGCCGAACCACACGCTGCCGACCTCCGGGACCGCCAGGTTCACGGGCGGTCTCACCACCTCGTCGTTCCTGGTGCCCGTCAACTGGGTCGAGTACGACGAGGCGGCGCTCCTCCACCTCGCCCCGAGCGTGCGGGCCCTCGCCGACGCCGAGGACCTCCCCGCGCACGGCCGCGCCGTGCAGGTGCGGGTCGAGCCGGGCTCGCGGGGTGGAACCGAGCCTGGCTCGCGGGGTGGAACCGAGCCGGGCTCGTGAGTCCTCGGCCCGACCGTGTCCCGGTCCGCCCTGATCTCGTCGACGTCACCCCGTACGGCGCGCCGCAGCTCGACGTGCCCATCCGGCTGAACACCAACGAGACCGCGGAGCCGCCCCCGCCGGCGTTCCTCGCCACGGTGGCCGAGCGCATCCGCGGCCTCGAGCTCAACCGCTACCCCGACCGTCCCGCCACGGCGCTACGGACCGCGCTGGGTGACACGGTCGGCCTGCCCGTCGAGCGGGTGTGGGCCGCCAACGGGTCCAACGAGGTGCTGCTGCAGCTCTTCCAGGCCTACGGCGGGCCCACCCGTCGGATGCTGCTGTTCCGTCCCGGCTACTCGGCGCACCCCCTGATCGCCCGGGTCGCGGCGACCCCCGTCGTCGAGCACGACCTGCCGGAGGACCTCGTCCTCACGGCGACGGTCGCCGCCGAGGCGGTCGACGCGCACGCTCCCGACCTCGTCGTCGTGGCGAGCCCGCACAACCCCGCGGGTGTCGCGCTCACGCTGGACGCGGTCCGCGCCCTGCACGACGGGTGCGACGGCCTCGTCGTCCTCGACGAGGCGTACGTCGAGTTCTCCGACGACCCGGACGCGTCGGTTCGCCTGCTCGACGAGCTTCCGCGACTGGTCGTGACCCGAACGTTCTCCAAGGCGTACCGGCTGGCCGGCCTGCGGCTCGGCTACCTGCTGGCCCACGACTGGGTGGTGGACGACGTCCGCAAGGTCCGCCTCCCGTACCACCTCGACGCGTTGACCCAGGTCGCCGGGCTCGTCGCGCTGGAGCAGCGCCCCTCGCTGACCACCCACCTCGCCGAGACCGCCGCGGAGCGCGACCGCATCATCGGCGTGCTCGACGGCCTGTCGGGGGTGTCGCGGGTGTGGCCGTCCGTGGCGAACTTCGTGCTGTTCCGGGTCACCGAGGCCGGCGAGGTGTTCGACGGCCTCCTCGGACGTGGGGTCCTGGTCCGCGACTTCTCGACGGCGCCCGGGCTCGCCGGCTGCCTGCGGGTCACCGTCGGCACGCCGGCGGAGAACGACGCCTTCCTGGGCGCCCTCGGTGAGGTGCTGTCGGGCTGAGGGCCGGGGTACGGTCGCCGCCGCACCCGCCCCTCCAGCCCCGATCGAGGCCGTCATGAGCCGCAGCGCGCGCGTCGAGCGTCGCACCAAGGAGACGACCATCGTCGTCGAGGTCGACCTCGACGGCACCGGCACCTGCGACGTGTCGACCGGCGTCCCGTTCTTCGACCACATGCTGGACCAGCTCGGCAGGCACGGCCGCCTCGACCTCACGGTGCGCTGCGACGGCGACCTCGACATCGATGCGCACCACACCACCGAGGACGTCGGGATCGCGCTCGGGCAGGCCCTCGCCGAGGCCTGGGGGGACCGCGCCGGCGTCGAGCGTTTCGGCGACGCGACGGTGCCGATCGACGAGGCGCTGACCCGCGTCGCCATCGACCTCTCGGGCCGGCCGTACCTCGTCTACGACGTGCAGACCCCCGTCGAGCTCGTGAACGGGACCTTCGAGACCACCCTCATCAAGCACTTCTTCGAGTCGGTCGTCGCCAACGCGCGCATCACCCTGCACGTGCACAACCTGTCGGGCGAGAACACCCACCACATCTTCGAGTCGGTGTTCAAGTGCGTCGCCGTGGCGCTGCGCCGCGCCGTCGCCGTCACCGCGCCGGGCGGCGTGCCGTCCACGAAGGGCGTGCTGCAGTGACCGCACCGCGGGTCGCGGTCCTCGACTACCGGGCGGGCAACGTCCGGTCGGCCCAGCGCGGCCTCGTCGCCGCCGGGGCGGAGGCGTTCATCACCGGCGACGCGGACGTGGCCGGCCGTGCGGACGCGCTCCTCGTGCCCGGGGTCGGGGCGTTCGGGTCGTGCCTGACGAACCTGCGCGCCGCAGGCCTCGTCGACCTCCTGGCGGACTGGATCGATCGGGAACGCCCCGTGTTCGGCATCTGCATCGGCATGCAGCTGCTCTACACGAGCAGCGAGGAGCAGCCCGAAGTGCCCGGCCTCGGCCTGCTGCCCGGCGGGGTCGTGCGTTTCCCTGCCGGGGCGACGGTCCCGCACATGGGCTGGGACGTCGTGTCCGCGGCACCGGGACACGAGGACGATCCGCTGCTCGAGGGCGTCTCGGGGGAGCGGTGCTACTTCGTCCACGGGTACTACGCGGTGCCGGAGCACCGGACGCACGTCGTCGCCGTGTGCGACTACGCCGGGGCGTCCTTCCCCTGTGTCGTGCGGGAGGGCAGCGTCGTCGGCACGCAGTTCCACCCCGAGAAGTCGGGACCCGTCGGGACGCGCCTGCTGCGCAACTGGGTGACGTCGCTCTGAGCACGGCTGCCGCGGCTCGCGCGCCGGTTGGCCGAACGTCTAGTCCGGGTGGAGCGCGAACGTCACCTCGACCGAGGTCCCGCCGCCCGCACGGTCGCGGATCCCGAGGTGGCCGCCGTGCTGCTCGGTGAGCTGCACGGCGATGCGCAGCCCGAGCCCGAGCCCATCGGCGTCGGCCGGTGTCCCGTGGTTGCCGGCTGAGCCGAGCCGACGCACCACCTCCGCCGGGACACCGGGTCCGCGGTCGCGGACCGCCACGACGACGTGCTCGTCGACGACCTCCGTGTGGACCTCGACGGGGGCGTCGCGGCCGCCGTGACGCACCGCGTTGCGGACGAGGTTCTCGACGATCCGACGCAGCGCCTGCGCGGGGACGAGCACCTCGGCCCTCCCCGCGGCGAGGGTGAGGCGCACGGCGGCCATGAGCTCGTCAGCCAGCGGCGGCACGTGGTCGGTCAGGACGTCGTCCACCTCAACGGGCCCGTCGAGGCCCGCGTCGACCGCACCGTGCAGGGCGACGACGTCGTCGACGATCCGGGTGGCCGACGCGACGGCACGTTCCAGCGCTTCGCCGGCCGCGGCGCGGTGCTCCGGCGCGAGCCGGTCGTCGCGCAACGTCTCGAGGGCGAGCGTCGCCGTCGCGAGCGGCCCTCGCAGGTCGTGTCCGATCGTCTCGAGGAGCCCACGACGGGCCGCGTCCGAGTCCTCGGCTCGTCGGAGCGACGAGCCGGTCGCGATCGCCGCACCCGCCGTCGCGGCGAGGCTGGTGAGGAGCGAGCGCTCCGGTTCCGTGAACGCCCCGAGCGCACGTGGTCGCCCGCCGACGAGCAACCACTCGGGTGTCCCGGGAAGCGGGACCGCGAGCTCGCCATCACGCGGATCCGGGCGACCGCCCAGGAGGGACGCTCGAGAGGTGCCGAGCAACTCGCGAGCCGCGCGGAGCGTCTCCTGGCGGATGTCCGCCGGCGTGGGGGCGGCCAGCACGCGTTGCGTCGCGCGTGCGAGTTCCCCGGTGCGGCCCCGCTCCAGCACCGCTGGCGCGGAGAGGTGCGAGGCTAGCACGACCGTCAGGGCCACCCCGAGACCGAGCCAGGCCTGGAAGTTCGGGCCGGGACCCTGGACGAGCAGCACCCCACCCACGGTCCACAGCAGCGCGGCGGACGCCTGCCCGCGGACGCCGTCGACGAGGCTCGCGGTGAGCGGGGCCTCGGTCGCGGTCGCACGCCCGAACGCGATGAGCAGGTGGTTCAGCGACCAGGCCAATCCGACCCCCACGACGGCGGCGAGTAGCGGTCCGAGCACCGGTTCGGCCGTCACGCGTACGGCGGTGCCGCTCAGGACGAGCAGCAGGTCCGTGGCGGCGTTGAAGAGGTGCAGGTGGCCGGAGGTCGACCGCATCCGCTCGTCCGGCGAGAGCAGCGCGGTGGCGATCCGGCCGACGACGAGGACCGTGACGGCCGCCGCCATCGCTTCAGCGGCCGGCAGCAGGAGGATCGGGAGGAGCGGGAGTTCGCTGGCGAACGTGCGCTTCGCGTTGGTCCTGCCGGGGGTCTCGAGCGGTGCCGCGTGAACGAGTGCCAGAGCGGTTCCCAGGACCACGGCCGGACCGGACCAGACGACGCCCGGAGATCCGAGGGCGACGCCGACCAGCAGGATCGCAGTCACGGCGACGACGAGGGTGATGTACCCCTCGACGCGCAGCTCGGCTCTGGTGACGGCGGTCACCCGACCCCCCGTGATCGGTCCGCGGCCGAGGGTACGGGGTGGGGGTCCGCGTCGAGCTCCACCGGTGCCGTCGCACCGGGCAGCCACACGCTGATCCGGCTGGGGGCGTCCGGCTCGGAGACCTCGAGTCGACCGCCGTACCCCTCCACCAACGCCGCGACGATGCGCAGCCCGAGACCCAGGCCCGGCCCCTTCGCGGCATCGCCTCGGTTGTCGCGAGCGCCGAGACGGTCTCGCACCGCGGCGGGGACGCCCGGGCCCCCGTCGGTCACGGTGACCAGCACCCCCTCGCCGTCGGGTCGCGTGGTGACCTCCACCGGTGGTGCCCCGTGGACGTGCGCGTTGACGACGAGGTTCTCCACCAGACGGCGCAACGCCTCGGCGGGGACGCTGACCTCGTGGTGGCCGGCGCCGAGCGTCAGGCGGACAGCGGTGCCCAGACGAGCGCCGACCGACGGCACCAGTGCCGCGAGTTCTTCATCGGGGCGGCAGCCGTCGAGCTCGACGTCGATCCCCTGGTGCAGGACGAGGACGTCGTCGAGCACCCCCTGCAGGCTCCGCAGGGCTCGTCGGAGCGCGACGTCGAGCCGCGCCCTGGTCCCCGCGTCGAGGCCCTCGCGGTCGAGGGTCTCCACCGCGAGGATCGCCGTGGCCAGCGGGCTGCGGAGGTCGTGCGCGACGGTCTCCAGCAGGGCACGTCGCGACCGGTCCGAGCGTTCCGCCGCCTCGACCGAGCGCAGCGCACGCAGGACCGCGCCGGCGGTCGCCGCGAGACCGTCGAGGACGGCGACGTCACGCTGCAGCACCGGGCCGAGGGTCGAGGGGCGGCCGGTCACGGTGATCCGGAGTTCGGTGCCGGGCACGTCCGCCACGGCGTCGGCCCGGGCGGCGGCGTCCGTGGTGTCGCCGGCGATGAGGCGGACCACCCGGAACCCGAGGAGGTCGGTCGCGGCCGAGCGCAGCGCGTCCTCGAGCTCGCGGTCGTCGGAGGCCGCGGTGAGGCGAACGGTCGCCGCGGCGAGGTCCTCGGTGAGCGCCGAGCGGATGCGGGCCCGGTACGTCAGGTGGGCGAGGACGAGGGCGCCGAGCGCGACCCCGAGCAGGCCCAGGGCCGTGCCCCGAGTCACGCCGTCCCGGACGAGCAGCACACCGAGCAGGGTCGCGCCGGCGTGGAGGGCCGCCCCGTCGCGGAGCCCCGCGACGAGGAGCGGTCGCCAGGCCACGCCGGCGGCGATCGACCGGCCCCGTGTGGTGAGGGTGTAGGTCAGCAGCACGCCGACGAGGGCGCCGGCGGCTGCGCCGGGCAGCGGTCCGACCGGGCCCCGGAGCCCGTGCGCGACGGCGACCGCCGTCAGCACCTGGAGCACCTCGTTGCCGGAGTTGAACGCGGAGAGCACGGGCCCCATCCGACGCACGCGGTCGTCCGGGGTCGCGAACCTTCCGAGCACCCGGGCGGTCAGCGTCCCGATCACGGCGGCGGTCAGCGCCTCGGGCACCGGGAGCAGCGCCACGGGGACGATCAGGAGCTCGTCGAGGTGGACCGTCGTGGCGTTCGGGGTGGGTCGCGGGTCGGCGAGGGGTGCGATCCACAGCACGCCGAGCGCGAGCGCGAGGGCCACGGACCGGTCGGTCAGCCGCGGTGGCTGCAGGGCTGCCGTGGTCAGGAGTGCCGCCGCGGCGAGGACCGCCACGCCCCCGACGTAGCGTCGGATGTGGTCGTCGGCGCTCGAGCGTCGTGGAGGCACCAACCGGGTTCCCGTCGCGTGGTCGACCCGCCGATCCGCCCCTCCTGCGGGAGCGTGCAGGGTAGGGGCTCGCCGCCACCGCCGGGGGCGTTGCGCGCGGGAGTCTGGCGTAGGCTGTGGGCCTCCCGTCCCTCCCGCACCGGACCTCGCCATGCCTCTCACCCTCTACCCGGCCGTGGACATCAAGGACGGCCGCGCCGTCCGTCTGACCCAGGGCAAGGCCGACGAGGAGACCGTCTACGACGTCGACCCGGTCGCGGCGGCACGGCGGTTCACCGACGCCGGCTCGCCCTGGCTGCACGTGGTCGACCTCGACGCGGCGTTCACCGGCGAGCCCCGCAACCGCGAGCTCATCGCCGCGATCATCGAGGCGACCGGCGCGAAGGTGCAGGCCTCCGGTGGGGTGCGGACGCTCGAGGACGTGCGGACCTGCGTCGGCTTCGGGGCCGAGCGGGTCGTCATCGGCACGATGGCCCTGACCGACCCCGACTTCGTCCGTCGGGTCCTCGACGAGCTCGGCCCGGTCTGCGCCGTCGGCCTGGACGTGCGCGGCGACGTCCTGCAGGCTCGCGGCTGGACGGAGGAGGCCGGCGACCTCTGGGAGGCGTTGGAGCGCTTCACCGCCATGGGGGTGCCGCGCTTCGTCGTCACCGACGTGGCCACCGACGGGATGCTCCAGGGGCCGAACACCGACCTGCTGCTGCGGGTGGCCGACGCCACCGACGCGCACGTGACCGCCTCGGGGGGTGTCGCGACCCTCGACGACCTCCGCGCCATCGACGACCTGCACCCGCGCATCGACGCGGCGATCGTCGGCAAGGCGCTCTACGCCGGCGCGTTCACGATCGAGGACGCCCTCGCCGTCTGCGCCGGCGGTGGCGCGTGACGCTCGCGGCCCGCGTCATCCCGTGCCTCGACGTCACGTCGGGGCGCGTCGTGAAGGGCGTCAACTTCGTGGACCTGCGCGACGCCGGCGACCCGGTGGAGCTCGCCGTCGCGTACGACCGTGAGGGCGCCGACGAGCTCGTCTTCCTGGACATCACCGCGTCGAGCGATGCCCGCGACATCATGGTCGACGTGGTGCAGCGGGTCGCCGACCAGGTGTCGATCCCCTTCACGGTCGGCGGCGGGATGCGGTCGGTCGAGGACGCCCGCCGCATGCTCCACGCCGGCGCCGACAAGGTCGCCTTCAACACCGCCATCGTGGACCGGCCGGAGCTCGTGGCCGAGGCCGCCGAGGCCCTCGGGTCGCAGTCCGTGGTGGCGGCGGTCGATGCCCGCCGCCGGGTCGCCGACGACCCGTCCGCCGGCTGGGAGGTGTACGTCCGCGGGGGCCGAACGCCGACCGGACTCGACGTGATCGACTGGATCGTCCGCGTCGTGGAGCTCGGCGCGGGGGAGGTGCTGCTCACCTCGATGGACCGTGACGGGACCAGGGTCGGGTTCGACGTCGAGCTCCTCGCTGCGGTCGACGCCGCGGTCGACGTGCCGGTGATCGCGTCCGGCGGGGCGGGCACGGCCGAGCACATGGCCGAGGGCATCACCGTCGGCCGCGCCTCGGCCGTGCTCGCGGCCTCCATCTTCCACTTCGGTGAGCTGCGCATCCACGAGGTCAAGGACGTGATGGCCGCCCACGGTGTGCCGGTCCGGCACGCGCCGGCGGCCGGCTGACGCCGTGGACGACGTGACCGGGTCGTCGCAGCCCCCCAGTGACGAGTACGCGGCCATCGCGGACGTCTACGACCTGTGGTCGGCGGACGTGACGGCCGACGTGCCCTTCTACGTGTCCGAGGCGGTCCAGGCCCGTGGGCCGGTGCTCGAGATCGGCGTCGGGACCGGCCGTGTCGCGGTGGCCATGGCCCGCGCCGGCGCCGAGGTCGTCGGGATCGACACCTCGCCGTCGATGCTCGAACGCGCCCGCGCCCGGGTGGCGGCGGAGGGGCTCGAGGACCGCATCACCCTCGTCGAGGCCGACATGCGCGGCTTCGACCTCGGGCAGGCCTTCGCGCTCGCGGTGCTGCCCTACCGGGTGCTCGCGCACGCCCGCACCACCGACGAGCAGCTCGCGACCCTGCGCTCCGTCCGCGCGCACCTCCCGACGGGCGGGCGGCTCGTGTTCAACGTCCCGGTGCCGCGGCTCGAGGACCTGGCCGCCGGCGGGGGTCTCCGCTCGGAGGGGCGCTTCACCCTGGACGACGGGTCGGACGCGGTGCTGTGGCGCGAGGCCGAGTACCAGCCGGGGACCCAGCAGCTGACGTTCCGGTTCGTGGTGGACCACCTGGACGCGGCCGGGATCGTCACCCGTCGCGTGCACGGCGAGTCGACGCTGCGCCAGTGTGCGCCGGGAGAGGTCGAGCACGCGCTCGCCCGGGCCGGGTTCCGGCTGGTCGACCGCTGGGGCTGGTTCGACCGCCGCCCGTTCGGTCCGCACAGCGCCGAGATGGTGTGGGCCGCTGTCCGGGACGACCGCTGGAGCCGCGAGGGCTGACCGGCGTCCCCGCCCCGCTCGTTCCCACCACGCGTGCGCTCAGCCCGCACGTCCGGCCACACGCTCGGCCGTCACCGGCCCGAGGCGTCCGCCGGCGGGGCGTCCGGCGGCATCCCGGCGGCCGCGCCCATCGCGGCGAGGACCGCGTCGGTCACGTCGGCGCGGACCTCCACGGGCAGGTTCTCGACCGCGCAGTCCGGGCAGCGCAGCAGCGGCACGTCGAACGCGAGCGTCCACGTCGGCGCGCCGGGCTGCTCGACCGTCACGACCCGCTCGCTGCGGAAGCCCGGCAGGACCAGCTCCGCGCCGCACGACCCACAGCGCTGGTGCCGCCCCAGCAGGCGGGGACGACGGGCCGTCGTGAGCCGGCCGTCCACGGCACGCTCGGTCGCGTCGACCGCGTCGTCGGGCACGACGACGTGGCCGGCATCGCACCGCGCCACGGGCACGCCGGCGGCGAGGACCCGGACGGTGTCGTGCGTGCCCTCGCCCTGCGCGCCGGCGGCGAGCACCACCGGGCGGTCGCAGACCGGACAGGTCGGGTCGGGCACGGGCGGGGCCTCCGGTCGGGACGACGGACGCTACCGGGCGCCTCTGTAGGCTCGGCGCGGCCGACCCGCCGTCGTGCGCGACCGGCCCACCGACACCCGACCGCCCCAGACCGAGCGAGGACCGCCGCGTGGCCCTCTCCGACGAGCAGCGCGAGGCGCTGACCTTCGACGCCGCCGGGCTCGTGCCGGCGATCGTGCAGGACCGCGACACGGGACAGGTGCTGATGTTCGCGTGGATGGACGCCGAGGCGCTCGACCGCACCCTCGACACCGGCGAGGCCTGGTTCTGGTCGCGCAGCCGCGGGGAGCTGTGGCACAAGGGCGCCACCAGCGGCAACACCCTCGCCGTCGTCGACGTGCGGGTGGACTGCGACGCCGACGTGCTCCTCGTCACCGTCGACGCTGGCGACCACGTCGCCTGCCACACGGGCGAGCGCACCTGCTTCCACCGCGGCATCGACGAGCTCGCCGCCGGCGCGGGGGAGCGGCCGTGAGGGTCGAGCCGGACCGTGACACCTTCGTCCGCCTCGCCGCCGACCACGGGGTGGTCCCG
Source organism: Actinomycetes bacterium (assembly GCA_046566145.1). Classification (GTDB taxonomy): domain Bacteria; phylum Actinomycetota; class Nitriliruptoria; order Nitriliruptorales; family Nitriliruptoraceae; genus JBKHXF01. The sequence continues at coordinate 78,612 of JBKHXF010000018.1, read as the reverse complement.
GTCTGGTCGACGCTGCTCCACGACCTCGAGACGCCCGTCTCGGTGTACGCGAAGCTCGCCGGGCCGCGCACCTTCCTTCTGGAGTCGGCCGAGCAGGGCCGCTGGGGCCGCTACTCGTTCGTCGGGCTCGACCCGTTCCTCGTGCTCGAGGGCCGGGGGAGCGAGGTCCGGTGGGAGGGCACGCCGCCGGCGGGCTGCGAGGAGGCCACGGGGCCGCTCGACGCCCTCGACCGGGCGGTGCGGGCCCTGCGCGCCCCCGACGGCCTCGTCGACCTGCCGCTGCACGGCGGTGCGGTGGGCTACGTCGGCTACGACGCCGTGCGGGAGGTCGAGCCGTCGGTGCCGGCCTCCGGCGAGGACACCCTCGGGCTCCCCGACGTGCTGCAGCTGTTCCCGCGCCACGTCATCGGTCTTGACCACCTCCAGCAGCGCATGACCGTGGTCACCAACGTCGTGGTGGGCGACGACCCGGCCGCGCAGTACGACGAGGCGGTGGCCGCGACCCGGGCGCTGGTCGACCGGATCACCGCGCCGGCGGCCGCACGCCGTCCGGTCGCGCCGCCGACGATGCCGCCGGCGGAGCGCGCCGACTCGAACATGTCGCCCGACGCCTACGAGGCCATGGTCGAGGAGGTGAAGGAGCACATCCGCGCCGGCGACACGTTCCAGACGGTCGTGAGCCAGCGCTTCACGATCCCGACCGACGTGTCCCCGCTCGACCTGTACCGGGTGCTGCGCGTCATCAACCCGTCGCCGTACCTGTTCCTGCTCGACCTCGGCGACCACCACGTCATCGGGTCCTCCCCCGAGGCGCTCGTGCAGGTCCACGGCCGCCACGTCGAGACGTGGCCGATCGCCGGGACGCGGCCCCGGGGTGCGACCCCCGAGGAGGACGAGGGTCACGAGGCGTCCCTGCGCGCCGACGAGAAGGAGATCGCCGAGCACGTCATGCTCGTCGACCTCGCCCGCAACGACCTCGGCCGGGTCTGCGCGACCGGCACCGTCCGGGTCCGTGACATGCTCACCGTCGAGCGCTACAGCCACGTGATGCACCTGGTGAGCTCGGTGGTCGGTGAGCTGCGCGCCGGCCTCACCGCCGTCGACGTGCTCCGAGCGGTGTTCCCGGCCGGGACCGTGTCGGGCGCCCCGAAGGTCGAGGCCATGCGGATCATCGACCGGCTCGAGCCGACCCGACGGGGCGTGTACGCCGGCGCCGTCGGGTACGTCGACCTCGCCGGCAACCTCGACACCTGCATCGCGCTGCGGACGCTCGTGCTCAAGGACGGCGTCGCCTACGTCCAGGCCGGTGCGGGCGTGGTCGCGGACTCCGTGCCGGCCTCGGAGGAGGCGGAGACCCGCAACAAGGCCGGCGCGCTGCTCGCCGCCGTCCGTGCCGCGCAGACCTCCATGGTCGCCACCGAGTGAGGTGGTCCGTCGGCCCCGCCGGCGGCCTCCGACGGTTGCCGTAGGGTCAGGCCGTGACGAGGACCTCGGCGACCATCCCCGCCTGGTAGTGGCCCGGCAGGTGGCACCCGATCAGCACGAGGCCGGCCTCGTCGAACGTGACGACCAACGTGGCCGTCCCACCCGGGTCCACCGACACCGCGGGGACGCCGTCGCCCGGGTCCGACCCGTCGTCGTGGCCCATCCCGTCGTCGTGGCCCATCCCGCCGTCGTCGTGGCCCATCCCGCCGTCGCCGTGGTCCATCCCGTCGCCGTGGTCCATCCCGGCCATGTCGCCCATCTCCCCGGCGTGCCCCTGCTGCACCGACGTGGGCCCCACCACGGCCTCGTGTGCCGCCTCGCCGCCGTTGACCACGGTGAAGCGGACGGTGGTGCCGACGGGGAACTCGAGCGGGGTGTCGGCCTCGAAGGCGAACTCCGACATCGTGAGGGTCACCTCGACGGTGGCGTCCGCCTCGTCCCCGACCCGTGCGCCGCCGGGTCCGGGGTCGGCAGCGCCCTCGGTCGCGGTCGCGGCGTCGTCCGGTGCGCCCGAGGTGGCAGCGTCGTCCGCCGGGGCGGTGGTCGTGCGGGGCTCGTCGCCCTCCTCGGTCCCGCCGCAGCCGGCGAGCGTGAGCACGAGGGCGGTGCCGATCGCGGCGGCGACGCGCCGGCCGGGGCGGGTGGCCAGGACGGGGGAGGACATCGTGGTCGACCTCGTCAGGGGTGGAGTGGCGCCGGTGGGTCCCGGTCGGGGGTCCGACGTCGGAGGTTCGGGATGGTACGGGGGCGTGTCCGGGTTCTCGCCGACGGACCCGGCCGTCGGCGGTGTGCCTGCCGCCCCCGGCCCCCCGTACGATGCGGCCCCGCGCGCGACCGCGCACCGACCCACGAAGAGCGACCGTGCCGACCTACCTCGACGACCTCCTCGACGGCGCCCGCCGGCGGGTCGCCGCCGCCCGCGCGACCACCGCCGAGACCGACCTGCGGGCCCGCGCCGAGGCCACCCGCGAGGCCGCGACGCCGCACGCGTTCCGTGCTGCCCTCGCCCGGCCCGGCGTCGGGGTCATCGCTGAGGTGAAGCGCGCGTCGCCGTCCAAGGGCGACCTCGCGCCACACCTCGACGCCGTCGCGCAGGGCACCGCCTACCGCGATGGGGGCGCCGCGGCCGTGTCGGTCCTCACCGAGCCGGAGCGGTTCAAGGGGACCCTCGAGGACCTCGCCGGCGTCGCGTCCACCGGCGTGCCGGCGCTGCGCAAGGACTTCCTCGTCGACGCGTGGCAGGTGTGGGAGGCCGCCGCCGCCGGCGCGTCGGCCGTCCTGCTGATCGTGGCGGCGCTCGACGACGCCACCCTGGCGGGCCTCCACGCCGAGGCCCACGCGCTCGGTCTCGACTGCCTCGTCGAGGTGCACGACGCCGCCGAGCTGGCGCGTGCGACCGCCGCCGGCGCGGAGATCGTGGGCGTCAACGCCCGGGACCTGCGCACCTTCACCATCGACCGGGACGCGTTCGCGCGGCTCCGCCCCGACATCGACGGCATCGCCGTCGCCGAGTCCGGGATCCGCGGACCCGAGGACGTCCGAACCGCCCACGCGCAGGGCGCCGACGCCGTGCTCGTCGGCGAGTCGCTCGTGACCCACCCCGACCCGCGCGCCGCCGTCGCGGCGCTCGTCGCCGCCGGCGCGGCCGCCGAGGCCCCCTCGGCCTGATCGACGCCCGCCGCACCCCTCCGGCTCGTACCCCGCAAAGGCACACCGTGACCGAGCACCGTCCCGGCTACTTCGGCCGCTTCGGCGGCCAGTTCGTCCCCGAGTCGCTCTCGGGGGCCCTCAGCGAGCTCGAGGCCGCGTGGCAGCAGGCGCAGGACGACCCGGCCTTCCGTGAGGAGCTCGACACGCTGCGCCGCCACTACGGCGGCCGGCCCACCCCGCTGTACCACGCGACCCGCTTCTCCGAGGAGGCCGGCACCAACGTCTGGTTCAAGCGCGAGGACCTCGCCCACACCGGCAGCCACAAGCTCAACAACGTCGTCGGGCAGGCACTGCTGACGAGGCGGATGGGCAAGCCGCGGGTCATCGCCGAGACCGGCGCAGGCCAGCACGGCGTCGCCACGGCGACCGCGGCGGCCCTGTTCGGCCTCGAGTGCACCGTCTACATGGGCGCGGAGGACTGCCGGCGCCAGCGGCTCAACGTCATCCGGATGCAGCTGCTCGGCGCGACGGTCGTGCCGGTCCGCTCCGGCACGCAGACCCTGAAGGACGCCATCAACGAGGCGATGCGCGACTGGGTCACCAACGTCGAGTCGACCCACTACCTCATCGGCTCCGCGATGGGCCCCCACCCGTTCCCGACGCTGGTGCGGGAGCTGCAGGCCGTCATCAGCGAGGAGTCGCTGGCGCAGTTCGAGCGGCAGCAGGGTGGCCGGCCGACGGCGGTCGTCGCGTGCGTCGGGGGCGGCTCGAACGCGATCGGGTCGTTCGCGCACTACATCCCCCACGCCGACGTCCGGCTCATCGGCGTCGAGGCGGGCGGGGACGGGGTCGGGACCGACCGCACCGCCGCGACCATCGCCAAGGGCCGCGAGGCCGTCCTGCACGGCTCTCGCTCGATCGTGCTCGTCGACGACGACGGGCAGGTGCAGGGCGCCCACTCGGTCTCCGCCGGACTCGACTACCCCGGCATCGGCCCGGAGCACGCCCACCTCGCCGACACGAAGCGCGCCGAGTACGTCAACGCCACGGACACCCAGGCGCTGCGAGGCTTCCGTCGGGTGTCGGAGCTCGAAGGCATCATCCCGGCGCTGGAACCCGCGCACGCCGCCGGCTGGCTGCTGGACCACGCCCGCGAGGAGTTCGCCCCCGACGACCACGTCGTGCTGACGATGTCGGGGCGCGGCGACAAGGACGTGGACGAAGTCGTCCGCGTGGCCGACTGGGAGGTCGGCCTCCCCGACGGGCTCGAGGAGGCCTGACGTGACCGAGACCACCCGGGGGCCCGTCGAGGGCTCCAGCGCCGGCGTCGCCGCCGTCGACGCCGCGTTCGCTACCGCACGGGACGAGGGCCGCGCCGCGCTCGTCGTCTACCTCCCCGCCGGGTTCCCCGACATGCCGACCTCGCGCGCCTGCCTCGAGGCGGCCGCCGAGGCCGGCGCCGACGTGCTCGAGGTCGGGTTCCCGTTCTCCGACCCGATCATGGACGGGCCCACCATCCAGGCCGCCAGCCAGCAGGCCCTCGACCTCGGCTACCGGGTCGACGACGACCTGGCCATGTGTGCGGAGCTCACCGCGAACGTCGACGCGCCCGCCCTGCTGATGACCTACGTGACGATCCCGGACACGCGGGGGTACGACCGCTTCGCCGAGCAGGCCCGCGCCGCCGGGCTGTCGGGCGCCATCCTGCCGGACCTGCCGGCCGGGGAGGCCGGCCCGTGGCTCGACGCCGCCCGGCCCCGCGACCTCGCCACGGTGTTCCTCGCCTCCAGCGTGTCGGCCGACGCCCGCCTCGACGCCATCGCCGCCGCCTCGACCGGCTGGGTCTACGCGGTCGGGCTGCTCGGGGTCACGGGCGTCAAGGACGTCAGCCAGGACTCCTCCCGCGAGCTCGTCGCCCGCATCCGGGAGCGCACCTCCACGCCGATCGCGGTCGGCATCGGGGTCAAGACCGGGACGCACGCGGCCGAGGTCGCCTCCTACGCGGACGGGGTCATCGTCGGCTCGTCGGTGGTGCAGGCCGCCGGTGCCGGCGACCCCGCCGACGCCCCCGACCGGGTCGCCACGCTGGTGCGCGAGCTGCGCGCCGGGGTGGAGCGAGCCGCGGGCTGATCCGGCGCAGGGGCGGACACGACGGAGGGGCGGCCCGCAGGCCTCCCCTCCGTCGTGGGTCCCGGACCGTCAGCCCCTGGGGCTGCGCACCGAGTTGGTCGCCGCGTCGTAGACGGGGCCCTTCTCCGGCACGTTGAAGGAGATGTTCGAGTCGATCTCCGACGCGCCCCAGACGAGGGTGTGCACCTCGCCGAGACCGTTGAGGCCGATCGTCAGGATGATCTGGCGGCCGGCGCCCCTGCCGGCGGCGAAGAAGCCCTCGGGCACCACCTCGTCGAGGCCCGCGATCGTGAAGGTGAGCGACTCGGACACACCGGTCGCCGACTTGGTCGGCACGACCGGGATGGTCACCGCCTTGGGGCTCTCGAACGGGTCGCCACTGACGTTGGTCAGGGTCTCGGTCCCGGTCGGGCTGACCCCGTCGACGGTGATGCGGACGCTGAGGTTCATCGCCGCGCTGCTCTGGCGTGACCGTCCGGCGTAGATGTCGTGCAGGGTCACCGTCATCGACCGCGGGTTGATCTCCTCGTCGACGAACCCGGCGACGTTGAAGTCGTAGGGGGTCTCCTGGACCACGCCACCGAAGAGGGGGACCTCCGGGGTGCCGCAGCCGGCGCCGGTGGTGAAGGAGGCCGTCGGCTTCTCCAGCGTGAGCGGCACCGACCCGCGGGTCACGGGGTCGTAGACCTTGCCCGCCTCGGCCTCCGCGCAGCCGCCCAGGTAGGCGGTGGTGGGGCAGAAGAAGATGTCGTCGCTCGTGTCGACGGTGCCCCGGTCGTCGCTGGCGCACCCGTCGGGCACGTGGGCGGCGGTGGACAGGGCAGCGGCGGGGACGAGCAGCAGCGTGGTTGCGAGCGTACGGAGACGCACGGTGTTCCCCTCCAGGGTCCGGGTCGGTCGCTCGGGTCTTCGACGTCCGTCCGCCCGACTCCTGCTGGGTCGCGCGACGACCGCCCGAGGCCGCCGGTCGACCTCCCCGTCCAGCAGGCACGGCGCGCCGTACGACGATCCGACACGAACGGCTGGCTACGCTCCGGCGGCCCTGCCCCGGTGGTGGAACTGGCAGACACGCGGGACTCAAAATCCCGTGGCCGCGAGGCCGTGTGGGTTCGAGCCCCACCCGGGGCACGACGTCGACCGCGGTGTCGGTGGCAGGTCCCCACGTCCGGGGGTGTGTTGGTGCGCCCGACCCGCCACGAGTACCGTGCGCTGCCCGGCACGACCGCCGGGGGAGCACCACCTGACCACCGACCGCGTCCCGGACGCGCACCTGGAAGGGCCGGCGACGGTCACCCGCGAGGCCACGAGGATCCGCGAGCAGCTCGCACGCGTGCAGGAGCGCCTGCACAAGCTGCGGGCGGAGCAGCGGGTGCTCGCCGAGCAGGTGCAGCACCTCGCCGACGTCCTCGACGACGCCGAGACCCGCAAGCTGGTCTCCCAGACCCCCCTCGCGGACCGCGACTGGCGCTCCGCACGCGACGACCACGACCGCCACGCCCGACTGCTGGACGAGGCGCACGCAGGCCTGGCCGAGCTCGCCACCGAGCGGGACCGGCTGCTGGACCGGCTCATCGAGCTGGAGGAGGACACGTGAGCGAGACGACCGACACCGCGGCTCCGGCCGGCGAGGCGGCCCGTCCGACGCGCGTCCTGATCGCCGAGGACGAGGCGCTGATCCGGCTCGACCTGAAGGAGATGCTGGTCGAGGAGGGCTTCGAGGTCGTCGCCGAGGTCGCCGACGGCGCCTCCGCCGTGCGCCTGACCCGCGAGCTCAACCCCGACCTCGTCATCCTCGACGTGAAGATGCCCGTCATGGACGGGATCCAGGCCGCCGAGGAGATCGCCAAGGACCGCCTCGCCGCGATCCTGATCCTGACCGCGTTCAGCCAGCGTGACCTCGTGGAGAAGGCCCGCCGCGCCGGTGCGATGGCCTACCTCGTCAAGCCGTTCCAGAAGCACGACCTGCTGCCGGCCGTCGAGATCGCCGCGGGCCGGTTCCGCGAGATGAGCGGGCTCGAGCAGGAGGTCGACGACCTGCAGGGCCGCCTCGAGGCGCGCAAGGTCGTCGAGCAGGCCAAGGGCCTGCTGCAGGAGCAGGAGGGCATGACGGAGGCCGAGGCCTTCCGGACCATCCAGAAGCAGGCGATGGCGCAGCGCATCACCATGAAGCAGGTCGCGGAGCAGGTCATCGACGAGCGCGGCTGACGTTCCTGCTCGCCCGGCGTTCGAGCGCGGAGCGCGCGCGGCTCCTACCGCAGTAGTAGCCGCCCCGTCGGGACCCACCTAGGCTCGGGGCCCGAGGACGTCGTCGAGAGGACGGCGTCACCCGTGCCGACGCACGCCGCCCCCCGACGAAGGGACCTCCCTGATGCGTCTGTCCACCACCCTGCGCGCCGCTGGCGCGTTCTCCGCCATCGCGCTGCTCGCCACCGCGTGCGGCGGCGACTCCGGTGTCACCTCCGAGGGTGACACCGGCTCCGGTTCCGGCTCCGCCTCCGGCGTCGAGGAGACCGACGCTCCCGCGGTCACCACCGTGAACGACGGTCAGCTCACCGTCTGCTCCGACATCCCCTACGCCCCCTTCGAGGTCGAGGACGAGTCGGCGCCGAGCGGCTACTCCGGCTTCGACATCGACCTGATGCAGGCGATCGCCGACGACCTCGGCCTCGAGCTGGTCGTCTCGGTCACCGGCTTCGACGCCATCCAGTCCGGCACGGCGCTCGCCGCCAACGCCTGCGACGTCGCCGCCTCCGCGATGACCATCACCGAGGAGCGCGAGGAGAACGTCGACTTCGCCGACCCGTACTTCGATGCCGACCAGTCGCTCCTCGTCAAGGCCGACTCCGGCATCGAGGGCCTCGACGGCGTCACCTCGCTGGGCGTGCAGGCCGACACCACCGGTCAGGTCTACGCCGAGGAGAACTTCGACGGCGAGATCACCGAGTTCCCGGGCGCGGCCGAGCTCTTCGCCGCCCTCGAGGCCGGCACCATCGACGCGATCCTGCAGGACCTGCCGGTGAACGTCGACCGTGCGCAGCAGGACGACACCACGGCGGTGGTCGCGACCTTCCCGACCGGCGAGCAGTACGGCTTCGCGGTCGCCGAGGGCAACACCGAGCTCCGTGACGCCATCAACGCGTCGCTGGCCGGTCTGCGCGAGGCGGGGACCTACGACGAGATCTACGCCGAGTACTTCGAGGCCTGATAGGCCGGCTCCGCTAGCGTCACCGGGAGGGACCGTCGCACCGGCGGTCCCTCCCGCCGCGTCCGGGCACGTGTGACCCGGCCCCCCCGACGGAGGACCCCATGGCGAGCGCCACGACCGCGAGGCCCCGGCGCCTCCTGACCCGAACGCAGCGCACGCGGCTGTTCCGTGGGACGCTCTACCTGCTGCTGGTGCTCCTGACCGTCGTCCTCGGTCTCGCCGTCGACTGGGCCGCCGTCCAGCGCGCGTTCTTCAACCCGGACGTGGCGCTGGAGACCATGCCCCTGATGATCACCCGGGCGGCCCGGAACACGGTCATCTACACCGTCGGGTCGTTCGTCATCGGCCTGTTCCTGGGGCTGCTCCTGGCCCTGATGAAGCTGTCCCCGGTCGCGCCGTACCGCTGGATCGCCACCGCCTACATCGAGTTCTTCCGCGGGCTGCCGGCCATCCTCACCATCTTCCTCGTCGGCTTCTCGCTCCCGATCGCCTTCGACGGTGTCCGTGTGCCCTTCGGCACGCCGGGCTCCGGCACGCTCGCCCTCGGGCTCGTCGCGGCCGCCTACATGGCGGAGACGATCCGGGCCGGCATCCAGGCGGTCCCTCGCGGCCAGGTCGAGGCGGCCCGCTCGCTCGGGATGAGCCAGGGCCGGGCGATGGCCTCGATCGTTCTGCCGCAGGCGTTCCGCATCATCGTCCCGCCGCTGACCAACGAGGTGGTCCTGCTGATCAAGGACACCTCGCTGTTCTTCGTCATCGGGTTCCAGATCCAGCAGAAGGACATCTTCACCTTCTCCCGGGACATCGCGACCAACAACTTCAACGCGACACCGTTGATCGTGGGCGGGTTCGTCTACCTCGCCATCACCCTGCCGCTGACCCGGCTCGTCGCCGCGCTCGAGCGTCGGCAGTCCCGGGCGCGCTGAGCTCGTCGAGTCGACCTTCGAGAGAGAGCGGCCCGCCGGGAGGGAGAGCCCGGCGGGCCGCGTGTGCGGGTCTGGGTGACCCTGCGGGAGCGTCGGCTCGACTCGGAGGGCCGTGGCGGCGTCCCTCGTCACCGTCTCGCTGACGTCCAGGACGCTACGGAGGGCCTGTTACGTCCGTGTCACACGCCGGTGCGCTGCGCGTGAACATCCCGGAGCCGGGGGACGCCGCCACGGGCTCGTCTAGGCTCCGTGCCAGTCCGGTGGCAGCGCCGGGGCAGCCAGAGCCGATCGCCGACAGGACCGACGTGAGCACCACCGAGCGGACCAGCAGCGTCGCCATCGACGTCGTCGACCTCCACAAGAGCTTCGGCGACCTCGAGGTGTTGAAGGGCATCGACTTCCGCGTCGCCCACGGCGAGGTCGTCTGCGTCATCGGCCCGTCGGGTTCGGGCAAGTCCACGCTGCTGCGGTGCGTCAACCGGCTCGAGGAGGCCACGAGCGGCCGGATCCTCGTCGAGGGTGACGACATCACCGACCGCGACGCGGAGGTGGACCTGATCCGCACCCGCATCGGGATGGTGTTCCAGTCCTTCAACCTGTTCCCGCACCTGTCGGTCCTGCGCAACCTCACCATCGCCCAGGAGCGCGTCCTCAAGCGGTCGAGGGGGGAGGCCGAGAGGGTCGCCCGCCGCAACCTCGAGAAGGTCGGGCTCATCGAGAAGATCGACGCCTACCCGTCGCACCTCTCCGGTGGCCAGCAGCAACGCGTGGCGATCGCCCGCGCGCTGTCCATGGACCCCGACATGATGCTGTTCGACGAGCCGACGTCGGCGCTCGACCCCGAGCTCGTCGGGGAGGTCCTGCAGGTGATGCGCACCCTCGCCGACGAGGGCATGACCATGATGGTCGTCACCCACGAGATGGGGTTCGCCCGCGAGGTCGCCGACCGGGTCGTGTTCATGGACGACGGCGTCGTGGTGGAGGAGGGGCCGCCGGCGCAGCTCCTCGGGGCGCCCCAGCACGAGCGCACCAAGGCGTTCCTCTCGATGGTCCTCTGACCCACCGGCGCGTCGGGTCACCCCGGCGCGTCCGATCGGGGCGGCTCCGGCCGCCACGACCCGAGCCGCTGGATGCGCTCCTTGCGGACCTGCCTCCGGATGAGCGCCTGCGCCTCCCGGCGGCGCTCCTCGTCCGACTCGGTCCGCAGTGGCGGGACCCGGGCCGTGCCGGACCCGTCGTCGTGCAGCGCCACGAACACGAGGTAGGCGGAGGTCGTGTGCCGCCGCTCGCCCCCCCGCCACGGCTCGGCCTCGACCCGGACGCCGACCTCGAGGCTGGTCTCCCCGACGGCGTTGACGCGCGCCTTGACGATCAGCACGTCGCCGATGTGCACCGGCTGCAGGAAGCTCAGCTCGTCGATGGAGGCGGTGACGCAGACGTGGCCGGCGTGCCGCGCCGCGGCCGTGCCGGCCGCCGTGTCGACCTCCTTCATGATGACGCCACCGTGGACGTTGCCGACGGCGTTGGCGTCGGCCTGCGTCATCGTCCGGGCGAACGTCACCTCGGAGAACGAGACCGGCTTGGGGGAGAGGTCGACCTCCACGCGCGCCTCCTTGCTGCCCGGACGGGAGGGCCGCGAGCCTAGGGGCGCCGGCGGCCGTCGGGTCAGAACAGCGCGCGGGCGAGCAGCGGTCGGGCGCGGCGGACCACCTCGTGCTCGTCGCCGAGGACGTTGAAGAGCGCGACGAGCTGCTCCCGTGCCGGCTCCCGGGCATCGCCGCCGGCGCGGACCGCCGCCAGCAGCGCGTCCACGGCCGCGTCGTGCTCGCCGACGCCTGCCAGCGCCCGGCCCAGCGCCAGCTGCGCCGCGCCGTCGTCCGGGTCTGCGGCGGCCGCGGCACGCAGGCCGTCGAGGTCCGCACCACCGCCGGCGCGGGCCAGCTCGGCACGGGTCACCACCGCCTCGGCGGCCGGGTCGGGACGGTGCGGGTGCACCAGCGCGAGCGCCTCGTCCGGGTCGGTGTCGATGAGGAGCTCCGCCAGCCCGACGGCGGCGGCCCGGTGGTCCGGCTCGAGCGCCAGCGCCTCCCGGTAGGCGGCCACGGCCTGCTCCCGGTCGGTGTCGCGCAGACCGCGGGCGCGGCTCGCCGCGCGCTCCGCCGCGGTCGGGACGACCTGGTCGAGGAACTGGTCGACCTGGGTGCGGCCGAGCGCCCCCGTGAACTCGGCGACGACCTGCCCGTCCCGGAAGGCCTTGACCGCGGGGATCCCCTGCACCCGGTACCGCTGCGCCAGCGCCGGCTCCGCGTCGACGTCGACCTTCGCCAGCACGACCTCGCCACCCCGGTCGTCGACCGCGGCCTCGAGGGTCGGTCCGAGCGTCCGGCACGGGCCGCACCAGGCGGCCCAGAAGTCGACCACGACGGGGACGTCGTGCGACCGGGCGAGGACCGCGGTCTCGAAGTCGGCGGTGGTCACGTCGACGACGTGCGGGCTGGCGGCGGGCTCGGCGGACACGGGTGCCTCCCGGGGGGCGCGGGCGAGGGGGCCGGTGGGGAGGGTACGAGGGGCGCGCGGTCCGACGGGGTGGCCTGAGTAGGCTCGGCTCACCCTGCCGGTCACGCGCGCAGGGGCCCGAGCGCACCCGACCCGCGAGGCCGTCCCCGGTGTCCGACCGCCCGACGTTCCTGCTCCTCGACGGCCACTCGCTGGCCTACCGCGCCTTCTACGCGCTGCCGGAGGACCTGCGCACCCAGACCGGGCAGCAGACCAACGCCGTCTACGGCTTCACGTCGATGCTCATCAAGCTCCTTGCCGACCGGCGACCCGACAACGTCGTGGTCACCTTCGACAAGGGCCGCGACCAGGCCCGCACGGCCGCCTACGCCGAGTACAAGTCGAACCGCACCTCCCCGCCGGACGCGTTCCGACCCCAGGTCGACCTCATCCAGCAGGTCCTCGAGGCGCTCGACATCCCCGTGGTGGTCGTCCCCGGCGTCGAGGCCGACGACATCATCGCGACGCTGTCCGACCGGGCGGTCGAGGCCGGCTTCGACGTGCTGGTGGTCACCGGGGACCGCGACGCGATGCAGCTCGCCAGCGACCACGTGACGATCCTCTACAACGTCCGCGGCATCTCCGACGTCCGGGAGATGACGCCGGCGGCGGTCGAGGAGAAGTACGGCGTCCCGCCGGAGAAGTACGTGCAGTACGCCGCGCTGCGCGGCGACACCTCCGACAACCTCCCGGGCGTGCCCGGCGTGGGGGAGAAGACCGCGGCGAAGCTCATCGTCGAGTTCGGCGACATCGACGGGATCTACGCCAACCTCGACAAGGTCGGCGGCAAGAAGCTGCCCGAGAACCTCGCCGAGCACGAGGCGCAGGTCCGCATCAACACCTCCGTCATGGCGCTGCGCCACGACGTCGAGGTCGAGGCCGACATCGCCGACCTGCGGATGGGCACCTTCGACGCCGACGCCGTGCGGGCGCTGTTCGGCACCCTCGAGTTCCGGGCCCTGTACGACCGCTTCGTCTCCGACGTCCTCGGCGAGGTCGAGGAGCAGCAGGCCGAACAGTTCGACCGCACCCCGGAGCGCCTCGACGGCGGGGCGCTGGCCACCTGGCTCGACGGCGTCGGCGGGCCCGTCGCCGTCGTGGTGTCGGTCGCCGACCGGGTGCCCAACCTCCGCCTCGAGGCCGTCGCGCTCGCCGCCGACGGCCGCGACCCGGTCTCGCTCCGGATCGCCGACGCGTCGCCGGCCGACCTGGACGCGCTGCGTGCGGTCCTCGCCGACCCGGACGTGGCGATCGTCGCCCACGACGCGAAGACGCTGCTGCACGTCGCGGCCGGTCGGGGGTGGGAGGTCGCCGGGCTGTCGGTCGACACCGAGCTCGCCGCCTACCTCTGCAACCCGGAGCAGCGCAGCTTCGACCTCGACCGCATCGCGCTGCAGTACCTGCAGCGCACCATCGCCGGCGACGCGTCGGACGGCGGCGACCAGCTGAGCCTCGACGTCGACGACGACGCCTGGGAGGAGCGGGCCTACCGGGCAGAGGCGACGCTCCAGCTCGCCGCCCACCTGTCGGGCGAGCTCGCGGAGCGCGGCCAGACCGGGCTGCTCGCCGACATCGAGCTGCCGCTGGTGGCCATCCTCGCGTCCATGGAGCGGGCCGGGGTCGCCCTCGACCGCCACGTCCTCGACGACATCCGTGCCCGCCTCGCCACCCGCACGGACGAGCTCGAGCGCGAGATCTGGGACCACGCCGGCAAGCGCTTCAACGTCGGCTCCGGGCCGCAGCTGCAGGAGGTGCTCTTCGAGGAGCTGGAGCTGCCGAGGACCAAGCGCATCAAGACCGGCTGGTCGACCGACGCCAACGAGATGCAGAAGCTGCTCGGCCTGCACCCGATCGTCGAAGCGGTGCTGGAGTGGCGTGAGCTGTCGAAGCTGCTGTCGACCTACGTCGACGCGCTGCCCCCGCTGATCGACGACGAGACCGGGCGCATCCACACGACCCTCTCCCAGACGGTCGCGGCGACGGGTCGGCTCAGCTCCTCGAACCCGAACCTGCAGAACATCCCGGTGCGACGCGCCGAGGGCCGCGAGATCCGCAGGGCGTTCGTGCCGGGGGAGGGCTTCGACGTCTTCCTCGTCGCCGACTACTCGCAGATCGAGCTGCGGGTCATGGCGCACCTGTCGCAGGACGAGGGCCTGCTCGACGCGTTCCGCTCCGGCGAGGACATCCACGCCACGACCGCCGCGAAGGTGTTCGACCTGCCGCTCGACGCGGTCGACTCGGCACTGCGCGACCGGGCGAAGGCCGTGAACTACGGCCTCGCCTACGGGCTCACCTCGTACGGGCTCGGGCAGCAGCTCGGGATCCCGCCGGACGAGGCGCAGGAGATCGTCGACGCGTACATGGCGCGCTTCCCCGGCATCTCGGCGTTCCTCGGCCAGGCCGTCGAGGACGCCCGGCGCGACGGCTTCACCACGACGCTGTTCGGCCGCCGGCGCTACCTGCCCGACCTCATGGCCGACAACCGCAACCGGCGCCAGATGGCCGAGCGGATGGCGCTGAACGCCCCCATCCAGGGCGCCGCGGCCGACATCATCAAGCTCGCGATGATCGCGGTCGACCGGGCGCTCGACGGGGCCGGGCTGCGCACGCAGATGCTGCTGCAGGTCCACGACGAGATCGTGCTCGAGGCGCCGGCGGACGAGGCGGAGCAGGCCGAGGCGCTGGTGCGGGAGGCCATGGCCGGCGTGGCCGAGCTCGCCGTGCCGCTCGAGGTCGACACCGCCACCGGGGTCACCTGGTACGACGCCCAGAAGCACTGACGTCGACCCCGGCGGGGCGCAGCCGAGCTCGTTCTTCGGTCCGGTCATCTCCGAGGTGCCCGCGCCGGCGGAGGCGGTCGCCTTCTACCGGGCGCTCGAGGCGGCAGCGCGCGTCCCGAGCTTCAGCGAGCTCAAGCGCACCACGCGGCAGCCCCCGCAGCTGCCCATGCTCGCCAACCTCGGCTGAGCCGGGCCGGGGCGACCGCGCTCAGGCCTCGGTGGTGAGCTCCAGCGAGGAGCCGTCCCGGTCGAGCTCGAGCGCGCCGGCGGCGACGTCGTCGATGCGGATCCGGTAGGAGCCGCGCGGGCCGACCATCCGGAACAGGATGGCCCCCATCAGGTCGGTGGTGCCCTGCCCGGTGGCGGTTCGCTCGGGGCCGGCGACCTCGGCCGTGACGGCGAGGTCGGGGCACCGCTTGCCCACCGCGTCACGGACGACGGCGCGGAACACGACCCGGACCTGCCCGTCCTCGAGCTCCTCGACGGCCTTGACCCCGAGCTGGTCCACGAGGAGGGGCTGCTGGAACAGCGAGTCACGCGGCAGGTCGTCGGGCACGATGAAGCCGGGCTCCATCTCCTCCGGGGTCCCTCCGGTGACGGCCCGGGCGGCGGCGTCGCGCAGGCGGCGGATGATGGCCACGACGTGTCCTCGTGCGGTGGACGGCGGGGTGGGACGGGCGTGCCCGTCGCGCCGGCGACGGTACCCCCGTCGCGGCGCGTCCCGGTCAGCCGGCCGTGGTCGGGGCCCGGCGCGCGTGGCACCCGACCACGTGGTCGTCGACGAGCCCCATCGACTGCATGAACGCGTAGCAGGTCGTCGGCCCGACGAACCGCCACCCGCGGCGCTTCAGCTCCTTCGACAGAGCCCGGCTCTCCGGCGTCTGGGCCGGCAGGTCGTCGCGGGCCCGCGGCGGCGCCGGCGTCGGGTCGGGCGCGAAGCGCCACACGAACGCGTCGAGCGACCCCTCCGCCTCGACGAGGTCGAGCATCGCGCGTGCGTTGCCGATCGCCGCCTCGATCTTCCCGCGGTGGCGGATGATGCCGGCGTCGGCGAGGAGGCGGTCCACGTCGGCGTCCCCGAACCCGGCGACCACCTCGGGGTCGAAGCCGGCGAACGCCGCCCGGAAGGCCGGGCGCTTGCGCAGCACGGTGATCCACGAGAGCCCGGCCTGGAAGCCCTCGAGGCACAGCTTCTCGAACAGCCGGACGTCGTCGTGGACCGGCACGCCCCACTCGTCGTCGTGGTAGCCGACGTAGAGCGGGTCGTCGCCGCACCACCAGCACCGCAGCAGCCCCTCGGGACCCTCGACGAGCGCGTCGGACGGGGACGGCGGAACGGACACGGTGACCTCCCTCGGCGGTGACGCCGCCACGCGCGGTGGCGCGCGCCGGCGGGGTGCGCACAGCCTGCCCGCTCCTCGCGCCGAGCGGGCGGGGTCGTCGACGTCGCCGGTGGACAGGTGGATGGTCGACGGGCGGAGGGGGGCGGCGACGCGAGAGGAGCCACCGTGCCGATCGTCAGCGAGTCCATCCACATCGAGGCGAGCCCGGAGCGCTGCTTCGACTACCTGGTCGTGGCGGCGAACACCCCGCACTACGACCCCACCATGTTCGAGTTCGAGGCCGACCACGACGGCCCGATGGAGAAGGGCGACCGCGTCCGGTTCAAGGTCAAGGTGGCCGGGCGCCACATGGCGTACGAGAACGAGGTGACCGAGGTCCACCGGCCCGAGCGCATCGAGCTCCGGAGCCTGCGTGGGCCGGTCGACGTGCACATCACGTGGGAGCTGCGGGAGGACGCCGGCGGGACCCTCGCCACGTTCACCAACGAGAGCGGCACCCTCGGCAACGTGTTCGGCAAGCTCGCGGACCCCGTCGTGACCCGGATGTACCGGCGGGACGTGACCACGATGCTCGCGAACCTCCGGGAGCTCATCGAGCTCGAGGCGTAGGGCGCCGGTCGTCGTGCCCGGTCCGGCCCCGAGCCGGGCCGGGCGGGCGGCCGTGTCCGCACGCCCGCCACGCCCCACGGGTTGACCACACCGGCCGGATGCGCGACCCTGTCCGGACCCCGTCCCCGCGGGCGCTGTGGCGTGCGCACGGGACGGGCATCAGCCGCGCCGGCGGACCGAGACCGGACGGCTCCCTGACCACCCCGACGACGAACCGAGACCCACCCCGATGTCCGACACCCCGACCACCGACACCACGACCACCGAGGCCCCGAGCGCCGAGAACGTCGTGGTCATGCAGGACCCCGGCTCGACGATGACCTCCACGGGCGAGAGCATCGTCGAGAACGACCTCACCGACGACGAGTTCGAGGCCGCGCTCGAGGGCACGATGCGTGACCTCAACGACCGCGACATCGTCGAGGGTGTCGTCGTCGAGGTCTACCCCGACGAGGTCCTCCTCGACATCGGCTGGAAGTCCGAGGGCGTGATCCCCGTCCGCGAGCTGTCCATCAAGCTGGACGTCGACCCCAACGAGGTCGTGCAGCGCGGCGACGTCATCGAAGCCCTGGTGATGACGAAGGAGGACGAGGAGGGTCGCCTCATCCTCTCGAAGAAGCGCGCCCAGTACGAGCGCGCCTGGGGCACCATCGAGCGCATCTACACCGAGGACTCGACCGTCATCGGCACGGTCATCGAGGTCGTCAAGGGTGGCCTCATCCTCGACATCGGGCTGCGTGGCTTCCTGCCCGCCTCGCTCGTCGAGATGCGTCGTGTGCGCGACCTCAACCCCTACGTGGGTGAGCAGATCGAGTGCAAGATCATCGAGCTCGACAAGAACCGCAACAACGTGGTCCTGTCGCGCCGGAAGTTCCTCGAGGAGACCCAGTCCGAGTTCCGGACCGAGTTCCTCCAGTCGCTGCAGAAGGGCGAGATCCGCAAGGGTGTCGTCTCCAGCATCGTCAACTTCGGTGCCTTCGTGGACCTCGGCGGCGTCGACGGCCTCGTGCACGTCTCCGAGCTGTCGTGGCAGCACATCGACCACCCGTCCGAGGTCGTGGAGGTCGGCGACGAGGTCGAGGTCGAGGTGCTCGACGTGGACCTCGACCGCGAGCGCGTCTCGCTGTCGCTGAAGGCCACCCAGGAGGACCCGTGGCAGAAGTTCGCCCGCGAGCACGCCGTCGGCGAGCTCGTGGACGGCGAGGTCACCAAGCTCGTGCCGTTCGGCGCCTTCTGCAAGGTCGCCGAGGGCATCGAGGGCCTCATCCACATCTCGGAGCTGGCGGACCGCCACGTCGAGGTGCCGGAGGCCGTCGTCAACGTCGGCGACCAGATCGAGGTCAAGGTCATCGACATCGACACGGTCCGTCGCCGCATCAGCCTCTCGCTGAAGCAGGCGCAGGCCCCGTCGGCCGACACCTCGGCGGCGGCGTCCTACGAGGAGCCGGCGGTCGAGACCGCCTACTCGTCGGGTGACGACGACGCCCCGTCGTCGACCATGGCGGCCGCGTTCGCGCAGGCCGGCCTGGGTCGCGCGGCGAGCCCGGAGGAGATGGCGCTGGCCGAGGCCGAGCTCCCCGAGCAGGTCGTCGAGGGCGAGGGCGGCGGCGAGGAGCCGGCCGCTGCGGCCGAGACCCCCGAGACCGCCGAGGAGGCCGACACCGCCGACGAGGCGGCCGCCTCCGACGAGCCGGTCGACGAGGCCGGTGACGACACCGAGGCCTGACCGCACCCAGCAGCACCCAGCAGCACCCGACGCCCCGGCCACGTGCCGGGGCGTCGGCGCGTCCGGGGCGTGGTCGTGTCCGTCCGCGGCGTACGCTCGGCCGGCCGACGACCGCGTCGATCCGAAGCCGAGCAGGAGCGTCCCGTGCAGGTCCAGCGCCTCGCCGCGTTCACCCCCGACGGCGGGGACGCCACCGGGGGCAACCCCGCCGGCGTCGCGCTGCTCGACGCGCTGCCCGACGAGGCGACGATGGTGCGCGTGGCGGCCGAGGTCGGGTACTCCGAGACCGCGTTCGTGACACCGACGGGGGAGCGGACCTTCCGGGTCCGCTACGCCACCCCGACCTCGATGGTGGACTTCTGCGGCCACGCGACGGTGGCGCTCGGGGCCGCGTTGGCGAGGACCCTCGGCCCCGGCCGCCTCGAGCTGGCGACCGACGCCGGCCAGGTGGTCGTCGACGCCGAGCTCGACCCCGCCGGCGGCGGACGCGCGACCCTCACGTCCGTCCCGCCTCGGCACCGCGAGCCGACCGAGGACGAGCTCGGCACCGCGCTCCTGCTGCTCGGGTGGCGCGCGGCCGAGCTCGACCCGGCCCTGCCGCCCGTGGTCGCGTACGCGGGTGCGTGGCACCTCGTCCTCGCCGCACGGACCCGCGAGCGCCTCGCGCGGCTCGAGTTCGACGAGGATGCGCTCGCCGCGCTCATGCGGGCGGCCGGCTGGACGACCCTGCAGCTCGTGTGGCGCGAGGACGCGACCACCTTCCACGCCCGCGACCCCGCCCCGGGCGTCGGCATCCCCGAGGACCCCGCCACGGGAGCGGCGGCCGCCGCCCTCGGCGGGTGGCTCCGCGACGCCGGCCACCTCCGCCCGCCGGCCGACCTCGTCGTGCACCAGGGCGTCGACCTGGGACGCCCGAGCCGCCTGGACGTCCACGTCCCCGCCGTCGGCGGCATCCGGGTGGCGGGGCGGGTGCTACCGCTGGCCGAGCCCCTCGAGGTGGACGCGTAGGCTCCGATCCCGGGAGACCGGGCCCCGTTGCATCGGCGGCGGGCGACGGCCGGATCGAGGAGGCGGGGCGTGCGGACGGTTGGGCTGACCGGCGGGATCGGGTCGGGCAAGTCGACCGTTGCGCGGTTGCTCGCGGACCGGGGCGCACACGTCGTCGACGCCGACGCGCTGGCCCGCGAGGTGGTCGAGCCCGGGCAGCCCGCGCTCGCCGCGATCGCCGAGCGGTTCGGGCCGGAGGTCATCGCGGCGGACGGGTCGCTCGACCGCCAGGCCCTGGCGGACGTGGTGTTCGCCGACGACGTGGCCCGCCGCGACCTCGAGGCGATCACCCACCCGGCGATCGGCGCCCGCATCCAGGCCGAGTTCGCCCGGCACGCGGAGGCGGAGCGGACCGAGGCGACCGAGCGGGTGGTGGTCCTCGACCACCCGCTGCTCATCGAGACCGGGCTCGCCGGGGCCTTCGACACCGTGGTGGTCGTCGAGGCGCCGGCGGAGGTACGCATCGGTCGGCTCGTGGACCGCGGGATGCGCGAGGAGGACGCCCGGGCGCGGATGGCGGCGCAGGCGACCGACGAGGAGCGCCGGGCCGTGGCGACCCACGTCGTGGACAACGGGGGCGACGTGGCCGACCTGACCGAGCAGGTCGCCGCGCTCTGGACGGCGCTGGCCGGCGGCGCCGAGGCGGAGGGGGAGGGGCGGTCCGGGTAGGCTCCCCGGCCCGAAGCCCCGTGCGCCGCCTCCCTCGACGACCCTCGACCTGCCAGGAGCCCCCGCGTGAGCGACGACCGCAAGGACATCCGCGAGAACGACACCACGGCGTGGATCCTGGTGGCCATGTTCGTGATCGTCTTCATCTCCTTCGTGGCCGCCATCTACGGCCTCGCCGTCTACGACGGCTGGTGAGCCGGCCCGGCTGAGACGACCTCCCGACCGCCGGTCGGCCCCGTCACGGGTCGGCCGGCGGTCGTGTCCCGTCAGGTCGGTCCCGCCGGCGGGCGTGTCCCACCCCGCCGGTACCGTCCTCGCCCATGAGCGAGTTCCGCGTCGTCAGCGACTTCGAGCCCGCCGGCGACCAGCCGGCGGCCATCGAGACCATCGTCGAGTCCCTGCAGGCGGGGGAGCGGGCGGTGACGCTGCTCGGCGCCACCGGGACCGGCAAGACCTTCACGGCCGCCAAGGTGCTCGAGCGCCTGCAGCGGCCGGCGCTGGTCATGGCGCCCAACAAGACGCTCGTGGCCCAGCTCGCCAACGAGTTCCGGGAGTTCCTTCCCGACAACGCGGTCGAGTACTTCGTCTCGTACTACGACTACTACCAGCCCGAGGCGTACATCCCCTCGAGCGACACCTACATCGAGAAGGACTCGTCGGTCAACGACGAGATCGACCGGCTCCGCCACCGGGCCACCATGGCGCTGCTCAGCCGGCGCGACGTGGTCGTGGTCGCCTCGGTGAGCTGCATCTACGGCCTCGGCTCCCCGCAGCAGTACGAGGACCACATCCTGTGGTTCAAGTCGGGCGAGGAGATCGGGCTCGACGCGGCGCTGCGCAAGCTCGTCGACCTGCAGTACTCCCGCAACGACCTCAACCTGGTGCGCGGCACCTTCCGGGTCCGCGGAGACACGCTCGAGATCCACGCCGCCGACGAGGAGAAGGCGGTCCGGATCGAGTTCTTCGGTGACGAGGTCGACCGGATCGTCCGCGTCGACACGCTCACCGGCGAGGTCTCGGCCCCGCTGCCGGACTTCGCCGTGTTCCCCGCGTCGCACTACGTCTCCGACCGCGACGCGCTGCAGCGGGCCGTCGGCGCCATCGAGGCCGAGCTCGCCGAGCGGCTCGCCGAGCTCGAGGGACAGGGCAAGCTGCTGGAGGCCCAGCGCCTGCGGATGCGGACCAACTACGACCTCGAGATGATCCGCGAGGTCGGGTTCTGCAACGGCATCGAGAACTACTCGCGCCACTTCGACGGCCGCAGCCCCGGCGAGCCGCCCTACACGCTGCTCGACTACTTCCCCGACGACTTCGTCGTGCTCGTGGACGAGTCGCACGTGACCGTGCCGCAGGTCGGCGGCATGTACGAGGGCGACCGGTCGCGGAAGGAGACGCTGGTCGACCACGGCTTCCGGCTGCCGTCCGCCAAGGACAACCGGCCGCTCACGTTCGACGAGTTCCTCGAGCGCATCGGCCAGCGGGTGTTCATCTCGGCCACCCCGGGGCCCTACGAGCGGCGCGAGTCCGACACGATCGCCGAGCAGATCATCCGCCCCACCGGGCTGGTCGACCCGCAGGTCGAGGTCCGCGCCACCAAGGGGCAGATCGACGACCTCATGGAGGAGATCCGCCGGCGCGTCGAGCGCGACGAGCGCGTCCTCGTCACGACGCTCACCAAGAAGATGGCCGAGGACCTCACCGACTACCTGCTCGAGAACGGCGTGAAGGTCCGCTACCTCCACTCCGACATCGACACGGTCCAGCGGGTCGAGATCCTCCGGGGGCTGCGGCTCGGCGAGTTCGACGTGCTGGTCGGCATCAACCTGCTGCGTGAGGGCCTCGACCTGCCCGAGGTGTCGCTCGTCGCCATCCTCGACGCCGACAAGGAGGGGTTCCTCCGCTCCCCGACGTCGCTGATCCAGACCATCGGCCGCGCGGCCCGCAACGTCAACGGCACGGTGCTGATGTACGCCGACCAGATGACCGAGGCGATGCGGGTCGCCCTGGACGAGACCGACCGCCGGCGGGAGAAGCAGCTCGCCTACAACGCCGAGCACGGCATCGACCCGCAGTCGGTCCGCAAGCGCGTCGGCGACATCATCGCGGCCGCCCGCGCGGCCGAGGCGGGGGAGGCCTACCGCCCCGCCGAGCAGGTCACCCGGGACCTCGACCTCGACCCGTCGGCGCTGCCGACCGAGGAGCTCGCCGCGCTCATCCAGCGCATCGAGGAGGAGATGCACGAGGCCGCCGCGGAGCTGCGCTTCGAGTACGCCGCCCGCCTGCGTGACGAGGTCGCCGACCTCAAGCGCGAGCTGCGGGCGATGCGCGATGCCAACGTCTGAGCTCCCTGCCGGGCACCGGGCCGGTGTCTAGGCTCCCCCCACCGACGGCGCGAGGGGGCCGAGCGCACGGTCGGTCGGCGGGCGGGAGGCCGTGATGCACCACACCAGCACCGAGACGGTCCTGCGCTGCACGGGGCTGCGACGGAGCTTCGGAGACCTGGTGGCCGTCGAGGACGTGGGCTTCGAGGTGCGTGCCGGCGAGACCTACGGTCTGCTCGGGCCGAACGGCGCCGGGAAGACCACGACGATCTCCATGCTCGCGGGGCTGCTCCACCCCGACGCGGGCGAGGTCACGGTCGCGGGCGAGCCCATCGGGCCACGCCACACGGACGCGCGTCGACACGTCGGGCTCGTGCCGCAGGACCTCGCCATCTACCCGGACCTCACCGCGCGCGAGAACCTCGCCTTCTTCGGGCGCCTGCAGGGCCTGACCGGGGCGGAGCTGCGCGGGCGGGTCGACGAGGTGCTCGAGGTCACCGGGCTCACCGACCGCGCCGACGACCGGACCGACGAGTACTCCGGGGGGATGAAGCGCCGCTGCAACATCGGCATCGGGCTCCTGCATCGACCCCGGCTGCTCGTGCTCGACGAGCCGACCGTCGGGGTCGACCCGCAGTCCCGCGACGCCATCCTCGCCGCCGTGGAGGCGCTCGCCGGGGAGGGCATGGCCGTCCTGTACACGACCCACTACATGGAGGAGGCTGAGCGGCTCTGCGACCGCGTCGGGATCATCGACCGGGGCAGGCTCCAGGCCGAGGGCACGCGCCCCGAGCTCGTCGCCACGCTCGGGCAGCTCGACACCGTGACCGTCGACGCGACCGGGGCGACCGACGCCGCCGCCGACGCGCTGCGCCGGCTCGACGGGGTCGCCGACGTGTCCACCTCCGACGCCGGCCTCGTGGTGACGGTCGCGGACGCCGGCGGCCGGCTCGGCGCCCTGCTGGCCGAGGCGACCGCCGCCGGCGCGCAGGTGCGGGCCGTCCGTGTCGACGAGCCCGACCTCGAGGCGGTCTTCCTGCACCTCACCGGCCGCGCCCTGCGGGACTGACCGTGCTCCGCGCCGTGCTGCTGATCGCCCGCAAGGACCTCGTCGAGCGTGTCCGGGACCGCTCCGCGCTGCTCTACGGCCTGCTCGTCCCGCTGGGGCTCTCGTTCGTCTTCTCGCAGGTCTTCGCCGGGCTCGACGGCGACCTCGACCTGGCGCTCGGGGTCGTCGACGCCGACGGCTCTGCCGCCGGCGCGCAGGTCGTGGAGGTGGTCGAGCGCGCGGTCGAGGAGGCCGGGCTCGGGGCCATCACCGTCCTGCCCGACGAGGACGCGGCACGCGAGGCGATCACCGACGGCGGGGTCGACGCGGTGGTGCTCGTACCGGCCGGGTTCGGGGCCGCCGTCGACACGGGGGTGGCGGCGTCGCTGGAGGTCCTCGCGAGCGCCGACGCGCCGGTCGCCCGCTCGGTCGCCGAGGGTGTCGCCGGCGGCTACGCGGCCCAGCTCGACCGTGTCCGGGCCGCCGTGGTCGCCGAGGTGCGCGCCGGCGCCGACCCGGCCGCGCTGGACGTGCAGGCGATCGCCGCCCGGGTCCTCGCGACGCCGCCGGCGCTGGCGCTCGATGCGGACGAGGTGGACGACGGCCGTCTCGACCCCGTGACCTACCTGTCGGCGGGGATGGCGGTCTTCTTCCTCTTCTTCACCGTGTCGTTCGGCATCACCGGGCTGCTGGAGGAGCGCCGTGTGGGGACGCTCCCGCGCCTGCTCGCCGCGCCGGTCCCGCGGGCCTCGGTGGTCGTCGCCAAGGGCGTCACGTCCGCCGTGCTCGGCATCACGTCCATGTCGGTGCTCGTCGTCGCCTCGACGCTGCTGCTCGGCGCCCGGTGGGGCGACCCCGTGGGCGTGGTGGCGCTCGTGCTGGCGGGGGTGGCGGCTGCGACCGGGGTCATGGCGCTCCTCGCCACGTTCGCCCGCACCGCCGAGCAGGCGCAGTCCGCCCAGTCCATCGTCGCGGTGCTGCTGGGCATGCTCGGCGGCGCGTTCTTCCCGATCGAGGGGGCTGGTGGTGCGCTCGGCGCCCTGTCCCGGCTCTCGCCCCACCGCTGGTTCCTCACCGGCCTCGGCGACCTCGCCGCCGGCGGGGGCCTGCCGGACGTCGCCGGCGAGGCCGGCGTGATGCTGCTGTTCGCCGTCGGCGCCGGCGGCGTCGCCGTCGCGCGCCTGCGTGGGGAGGAGCTCGCGTGAGCGGCGCCGTGGTGCGCGTGGTGACGATCGCCGGGACCGAGCTGCGGCGGTTCCTGCGGGACCGCTCGAACGTCTTCTTCGTGTTCGTCCTGCCGTTGCTGCTGGTGGTCCTCATCGGGTTGCAGTTCGGTGACGGCGCTCGCCCGACGCTGCTCGTCGCGGTCCCGGCCGGCGCGGACGACACGGGTGCGGCGCTCCTCGCCGCCGTCGAGCGCCAGGACGCCGTCATCGTCGAGCTGGTCGAGGACGTGCCGGCGGCGAGGGACGACGTGGCCCGCGGCCGGGCCGACGCGGCCGTCCTGCTCGACGACGACCTCGACGCGGTGCTCGCCGCCGGCGGGTCGGCGACGGTCGGGTTCGTCTCCCGACCCGACGGGACCGGCGCCGCGATCCGGACGGTCGCGTCCCGGGCCGTCGCGGCCGTGTCCGTCGACCTGGAGGGCGCGGCCACCCTCGCGCCCGTGGCGGTCGAGACGCGGGTCCTCGACGCCGGCCTCGCCGGGGAGCTCTCCTCCCTCGGCCAGTTCGACCTCGGGGCGTCCTCGCAGCTCGTGCTGTTCGTGTTCGTGACCTCGCTCGCGGGCTCCGCGGCCCTCATCCAGCTGCGGCAGTGGGGCATCGCCACACGGGTGCGCTCCACCCCGACGAGCACCACGGAGCTGCTGGTCGGGCAGGCCGTGGGACGCACCGCCATCGCGCTCGTCCAGGCCGGCTACATCGTCGCCGGCACGCTGGTGCTGTTCGACGTGCGCTACGGCGACCCCCTCGCCGTCGCCGTCGTGGTCGGCGCGTTCTGCGTGGTCTCCGCCGGCGCGGCGATGCTCCTCGGGGCGGTCAGCAGCAACGACGCGCAGGCCGGCGGCCTCGGCGTCGGGCTGGGCCTCGGGCTCGCGGCGCTGGGCGGGGCGATGGCCCCGATCGAGGTGTTCCCGCCGGTGATGCAGCGCGTCGCGCTGGCGACGCCGCACGCGTGGGCGCTGGACGCGTTCGCCGAGCTCCAGCGCCGCGACGGCCGGCTCGGGGACGTGCTCGGCCAGGTGGGCGTGCTGGCGGGCTTCGCTGCCGTGCTCCTCGCACTCGCGGTCTGGCGACTGCACCGCGTCACCGTCCGGGCGTGAGGACCACCTCCGGCCGACCGCCCTGACCGGACGGGCGTCCGGTGTGGGGTCGGGGCAGGGGTAGGCTCACGCCCCGCTCCTCGCTGTCCCCTGATCAGACGGGCACCCTCGTGTACGAACCCCTCGCCGTCGGCCACCAGTACCTCGGCTACCTCGTCTTCCTGCTGTTCGTGGCCGCCATCGTGGTCGCGACGCAGCGCGCCAAGAACGGGCGCGAGTACGAGCCTGGCATCTTCGCCCTGACCGCCCTGGTCGTCTCGGTGCAGCTGCTCTTCGGCATCCTCGTGTACGGCGCCGGGCAGTGGTGGGAGAGCGACCAGCCGCTCGTCGCCTACGCGCATCCGCTGCTGATGGTGGCGGCGGTCGGACTGACGCACGCTGGCGTCGCACGTGCGCGACGCGAGCAGATGGCCGTGGACGCCTACCTCACGGCGCGCCGCTTCATGATCATCGCCGTGGTCGTGCTCACCGCCGGCATCGGCGTGGCCTCCGTCCCGGCCTGACCGACCCGATCCGGCCGCCCGTCGCGGGCGACGTCGCCCACATCCCGGGGCGCGGCTCGCGGAGCGCGACCGCCGGCGCGGGGACGCCCGACGATCTCACCAGCCCCGGGCGCGCCACTCGTCGAGATGGGGGCGCTCGGCACCGAGCGTCGTGTCGTCGCCGTGGCCGGGGTAGACCCAGGTGTGGTCGGGCAGCCGGTCGAAGACGCGCGCGACCATGCCGTCGAGCAGTTCGCTGAAGGCGTCCGCGTCGCCGAAGGTGTTGCCGACGCCACCGGGGAAGAGGCTGTCGCCGGTGAACAGGTGGGGCCGCTCGTCGCCGTGGACCAGGTAGGTCAGCGAGCCGCGGGTGTGCCCCGGGATGTGCAGCACCTCGACCCGCAGGTCGCCGACCTCGAGCACGTCACCGTCCTCGAGCCAGCGGTCGCAGGCCCGGGGGAACAGCTCGGCGTCGCCCCGGTGCCCCCACACCTGCCACCCGTGCTCGTCCGCGAGCGCCTCCCAGGCGCGGACGTGGTCCCAGTGGCCGTGGGTCTGGACCGCGGCGACGAGGTCGACGTCCGCGGTCGCCTCCACGAGCCGCTCGGGGCGCGCGGCCACGTCGACGAGCAGCGCCGCGCCGGTCGCGGTGCAGGAGACCACGTAGACGTCGTTGTCCATCTCCTCGACGGAGAGCTTCCGGACACGCACGGGCCCGTCGCTCCGCTCGATCCATGGCCCGTCCGGCTCGACGTGACCGTCGTAACCGTCGTCGCCCGTGCTGCCGTCGGCCCTGGGGTCGGTCACGCCGTCGCCTTTCGTACGGTCGCGGCGCGCCCTGCGCCGCCGGCCCCGACGCTACCGAGCGGGCCGCGTCGGTCGGGCGCTCGGAGACGCGCGGCCACGGCATCGCGCGTGCGCCGAACGTACGTTCGGACCATCGGTCGGAGCGCCCCGCGGGTCGGCCGCGACCCCGTCGGTACGCTCGGCCGCCGGCGTGGCTCCGAAGCCCCCCGCGGCTCCCATCCCGCTCGAGCCCGCCCCGCGCCCATCGCCCGTGCCCTCGCCCCGGGCCCTCCCACGGAGGTCCATCCGCAGTGTCGACCGACCGGATCGTCGTCAAGGGCGCCCGCGAGCACAACCTCAAGGACGTCGACCTCGAGCTGCCCCGCGACGCCCTGATCGTGTTCACGGGCCTGTCCGGCTCGGGCAAGTCCTCGCTCGCCTTCGACACGATCTACGCCGAGGGGCAGCGCCGCTACGTCGAGTCGCTCTCGGCGTACGCCCGGCAGTTCCTGGGGCAGATGGACAAGCCCGACGTCGACTTCATCGAGGGCCTGTCGCCGTCGATCTCGATCGACCAGAAGTCGACCTCCCGCAACCCGCGCTCGACCGTCGGCACGATCACGGAGATCTACGACTACCTGCGGCTGCTGTTCGCCCGCATCGGCACCCCCCACTGCCCGTCCTGCGGCCGGGTCATCGAGTCGCAGACCGCGGAGCAGATCGTCGACCAGGTGCACGCCCTGCCCGGCGGCACCCGCTTCCAGGTCCTCGCCCCGGTCGTGCGCGGTCGCAAGGGCGAGTACGGCGCGCTGTTCCAGAAGCTCTCCACCGAGGGCTACGCGCGCGTCCGCGTCGACGGCGAGGTCCACGCGGTCGACGAGGTCCCGCGCCTCGACAAGCAGAGGAAGCACGACATCGAGGTCGTGGTCGACCGGCTGGTGCAGAAGGAGGACATCCGCCGGCGGCTGACCGACTCCATCGAGACGGCCCTGCAGCTCGCCGAGGGCGTCGCGATGATCGAGGTCCTGCCCGGCCGGGACGACCCCGACGGCGAGGTCGAGGTCCACGTCTTCTCCGAGCACCTCGCCTGCGCCCACTGCGGCCTGTCCTACGACCAGCTCGCCCCGCGCAACTTCTCCTTCAACTCGCCCTACGGCGCCTGCGAGACCTGCTCCGGCCTCGGCGTGCAGCTCACCGTCGACCCCGAGCTCGTCATCGGCGACCCCGACCTCTCCGTGCGCGAGGGCGTCGTCATCCCGTGGAGCTCCGGCCACCAGTCGAACTACTACACCCAGCTGCTCTCCGCGGTCGTCGAGCACGAGGGTGAGGACCCCCACACCCCGTGGTCGGACCTGAAGGCGGCCACCAAGCGGGCCATCCTGCACGGCATCGACGAGCGGGTGCACGTCCAGTACACCAACCGCTACGGCCGCCGGCGCTCCTACCGCGCCAACTACGAGGGCGTGCTCGGTGCGCTGCTGCGGCGCCACGGCGAGACGGAGTCCGACCACGTCAAGGCGCAGGTCGAGCAGTACATGCGGGAGATCCCGTGCGACGCCTGCGACGGGAACCGGCTCCAGCCCGTCGTCCTCGGCGTCACCGTCGGCGGGCGCAACATCGCCGAGCTCACCGCGATGTCCGTGGCCGACGCGGACGACTTCGTGCGCACGCTGGAGCTGACCGACCGCGAGGAGCTCATCGGCGGGCGCGTGCTGAAGGAGGTCCGGGCACGGCTGCGGTTCCTGCTCGACGTCGGCCTCGAGTACCTCACGCTCGACCGGCCGGCCGGCTCGCTGTCGGGCGGCGAGGCCCAGCGCATCCGCCTCGCGACGCAGATCGGCGCCGGCCTGGTCGGCGTGCTCTACGTCCTCGACGAGCCGTCGATCGGGCTGCACCAGCGCGACAACGAGCGGCTCATCGAGACGCTCATCCGGCTGCGCGACCTCGGCAACACGCTCATCGTCGTCGAGCACGACGAGGCCACGATCGCGGCGGCCGACCACGTCGTCGACATCGGGCCGGGCGCCGGCGAGCACGGCGGCCACATCGTGCACTCCGGCTCGGTCGCCCAGCTCAAGCAGATGCACGTCAAGTCGCTGACCGGCGCCTACCTGTCCGGCAACAAGCAGGTCGAGGTGCCGGCCGAGCGCCGCGCCGGCGACGGTCGCGCGCTCGTCGTGCGCGAGGCCGTCGAGCACAACCTCACGGGCCTCGACGTGCCGTTCCCGCTCGGGACCTTCACCTGCGTCACCGGCGTGTCGGGGTCCGGGAAGTCGACGCTCGTCAACGACATCCTCTCCAAGGCCCTGATGCGCCACGTCTACGGCTCCCGCGAGATCCCCGGCCGCCACCGCACCATCGAGGGGCTCGAGCACGTCGACAAGGTCGTCGTGGTCGACCAGTCCCCGATCGGCCGCACGCCGCGCTCGAACCCCGCCACCTACACCGGCGTGTTCGACCACATCCGCAAGCTGTTCGCCTCGACGCAGGAGGCCAAGGTTCGCGGCTACCAGCCGGGCCGGTTCTCCTTCAACGTCAAGGGTGGGCGCTGCGAGGCGTGCAGGGGCGACGGCACCATCAAGATCGAGATGCACTTCCTGCCGGACGTCTACGTCCCGTGCGAGGTGTGCAAGGGCCGGCGCTACAACCGCGAGACCCTCGAGGTGCACTACAAGGGCGAGACCATCTCGTCCGTGCTCGACATGACCGTCGAGCGGGCGCTCACCTTCTTCGAGAACATCCCGGCGATCGCGACCCACATGGAGACGCTCAACGACGTCGGCCTCGGGTACGTCAAGCTCGGCCAGTCGGCCACGACGCTCTCCGGCGGTGAGGCCCAGAGGGTGAAGCTCGCCTCGGAGCTCAAGAAGCGGGCGACCGGGCAGACCGTCTACATCCTCGACGAGCCCACCACCGGCCTGCACTTCGAGGACGTCCGCAAGCTGCTGCACGTCCTGCACCGGCTGGTCGACAAGGGCAACACGGTCATCGTCATCGAGCACAACCTCGACGTCATCAAGACGGCCGACCACGTCATCGACCTCGGCCCCGAGGGAGGCTCGGGCGGCGGGACGATCGTCGCGGCCGGCACCCCGGAGGACGTCGCCGGTGTCGGCGCCAGCTACACCGGCAAGTTCCTCCGCGAGCTGCTCTGACCGCCGCGGTGGCCTCGCAGCGCCTCAGGCGTCGGGGTCGTCCGCCAGCGCCGGCGGACGGACCGTGGGGATGCGCTGCGTCGTGTCACGCGCCGCGGGCGCGGCGCGCCGCCTCCCGGGCTCCGGTCGGGGCCCCGGCTCGACCGGTGGCCCCACCCGCAGCGCCTCGCCGGTGCGCTGCGCACCGACCTCGCGCATCGGCGCCGGCATCCGGATGCCCTCGTGCTCGAACGCCGCCTTGAGCCGCTCGCGGAGCTGGCGGGTGACGTCCCAGTTGCGCAACGGCCGGGTCGGCACGACGAGACGGATGGCCACGCCGTCGGGACCCCACTCCTGCACGCCCCAGATCTCCGCCGGCCCGATGACGTCCTGGCCCCACTCGGCGTCGACCGCGAGCCCGTCGGCGACGCGCTGGATGACCCGTCGAGCGTGGGCGACGTCGGTGTCGAGGGCGACGGGGACGTCGAGCGTGGCGCGGGCCCAGTGCTGCGTGAGGTTCCCGACCTTCGTGATCGTGCCGTTGGGCACGTGCCACACGACGCCGTCGATGTCGCGGAAGCGCGTCGTCCGCAGCCCCACGTGCTCGACCTGGCCGGCCTCCCCGTCGACCTCGATCCAGTCCCCGACGCCGAACTGGTCCTCCGCGAGCATCGACACGCCCGCGAGGAAGTCGCGGATGAGGTTCTGGGCACCGAAGCCGACGACGAGGCCCGCGAGCCCGGCGCCGGCGAGGATGGGCCGCAGGTCGACGAAGCGGGCCAGCACGAGCAGCAGGGCCGTGAACCAGACGACGATGCCGACGGCGCCACGCAGCGCCCCACCGATCGCGTGCAGCCGCTGCATCCGTCGGGTGCCCGAGCGCCCCGAGGGCGTGTGCCCGAGCTCGTCCGCGCGCGCCACCCGCTTGGCGATCTCGTCCTCGAGCCCGTCGACGAAGCGGTCGATGACGCGCCGCGCCGAGCGGTAGACGACGAACGCGCCCGTGAGGAGCAGGGGGACGACGAGCAGGTGCACGAGCAGCGCGACCACCTGCGGGTCCTCCGTCACCCGCGTGAACACCAGCTCACAGAGCAACGACGGGTCGACGCCGCACGCGTCGACGAGGGGAGCGACCTCGACCTGGGCCAACAGCACGGGGGCCTCGTCCGGGTGGGGGTGGTCGGCGGGGAGCCGGCACGGTGGGAGGTCGAGGGTAGGCGCCGGCCGGCCGGGGTCGGCGGGTACCGTCGACGCGATGGACAACCCCGCCCTCGCCTTCCGCCCCGAACCCGGGTCCATCCCGGAGCAGCCGGGCTGCTACCAGTTCAAGGACCGGCGGGGTCGGGTCGTGTACGTCGGCAAGGCGAAGAGCCTGCGCCAGCGGCTCGGCAACTACTTCCAGGCGTGGCACAACATCGCCCCCCGGACCCAGGCGATGCTCGAGGCGGCCCGCAGCGTCGAGTGGATCGTCGTCGACACCGAGGTCGAGGCGCTCCACCTCGAGTACACGCTCATCCAGAAGCACCGGCCCCGCTACAACGTCCGGTACCGGGACGACAAGAGCTACCCGTACCTCGTGCTGACGACCTCCGAGGACGTCCCGCGGGCCCGGGTGCAGCGCACGGCCGTGCGCAAGGGTGACCGGCGCTTCGGCCCGTACGCCCACGCCTACGCGATCCGGGAGACGCTCGACCTGCTGCTGCGCGTCTTCCCGGTGCGCACCTGCAGCCAGGGCGTCTACGACCGCGCGGCCCGCACCGACCGGCCCTGCCTCCTGCACCACATCGACCGGTGCGCGGCGCCGTGCACCGGGGTCGTGTCGCACACCGAGCACCGCGAGCTCGTCGCGGGGATGGCCGCGTTCCTCGACGGCGACACGAAGCCGGTCCTGCGGCGCCTCGAGTCCGACATGCGCACCGCGGCCGAGGAGCAGAACTACGAGGCGGCCGCCCGCCTGCGCGACCAGCTCTTCGCGGCCCGGCGCGCCCTCGAGAAGCAGCAGGTCGTCGCCGAACGGGCGGAGGACTTCGACGCCATCGCCGTGCACGAGGACGAGCTCGAGGCCGCCGTGCAGGCCTTCTTCGTCCGTCGGGGCCGGCTGGTCGGCCGGAAGGGCTGGACGGTCGACAAGGTCGAGCCGCTGTCGGCGGCGGAGCTGATGACGAGCTTCCTCGTGCAGCTGTACGAGGAGCGGGAGGACGAGGTCCCCCCGATGGTGCTCGTGCAGGAGGAGCCCGACGAGCGCGAGGCCCTCGAGCGCCTCCTGGCCGACATGCGCCGCGAGCACCACAGCGGGCCGGGTCGGCCGATCCAGCGGGTCGAGATCCGTGTCCCGCAGCGGGGCACCAAGGCCGACTTCCTCGGCACGGTCGCCGACAACGCCCGCGAGGCGTTCCAGCGCAACCGGCTCAAGCGCGCCAGCGACTTCAACGCCCGCACGCAGGCGCTGAAGGAGCTGCAGGACGCGCTCGACCTCGACGAGGCCCCCCTGCGGGTCGAGTGCTACGACATCTCGCACCTCGGGGGCACCGGCGTCGTGGCGTCGATGGTGGTGTTCGAGGACGGCCTCCCGCGCAAGTCCGAGTACCGACGCTTCAAGCTGAGCGAGGACCGGAACGACGACTTCGCCGCGATGCGGGAGGTGATGCGCCGGCGGTTCTCCCGGCTCGTCGAGGAGCAGCGCGCCCCCGTCGTCGACGAGGAGGGCGCGGCGCGGAAGTTCGCCTACCCGCCGAACCTCGTGATCGTCGACGGCGGTCCCGGGCAGCTCTCGGCCGCGCTCGAGGGCGTCGGCGAGGTGGTCGCCGAGCACGGTGAGCTCGGCGCCGACGTCGCGTTCGTGTCGCTCGCGAAGCGGTTCGAGGAGCTGTGGCTCCCCGGCCGCGCCACCCCCGTGGTGCTGCCCCGCGGGTCCGAGTCGCTCTACCTCGTGCAGCGGCTGCGCGACGAGGCCCACCGCTTCGCCGTCACCTACCAGCGCACCAAGCGGACGGCGAGCGTCACGAGCTCCGAGCTCGACGACATCCCGGGCGTCGGTCCCACCCGGCGGGCCGCCCTGCTGGAGCGCTTCGGCTCGTTGGCGGCCGTGCGCAAGGCCACCGTCGAGGACCTCATGGGCGTGCCGGGCCTCTCCCGTACGATGGCGACGCAGGTGTACGAGCACGTCCACGCGGCCCCCGAGGACGAGGCCGCCGCGGAGGCGGTCGGCTCGTGCGCCGACGGAGCCGACGGAGGTGGCGGGTGAGCGAGGCGGTCGCGGTCGACGAGGTCGGCCGGCCCGAGGTGGTCGTCATCACCGGGATGTCGGGAGCCGGCCGGACCCAGGTCGCCAAGGTCCTCGAGGACCTCGACTTCTTCGTCATCGACAACCTGCCGCCGCCGCTGCTGTCGAAGGTCGTCGAGCTGGCCTTCGGCGACGGCAGCTCCGTCCAGCGGCTCGCGCTGGTCGCCGACGTGCGCGGCCGCGAGTTCTTCGGCGACCTGCAGGAGGCCATCCGGACCCTCCGCGAGGGCAGCGACGTGCGGGTCGTGTTCCTCGAGGCCGACGACGACGCGCTGGTGCGCCGGTTCGAGGCGAGCCGCCGGCGCCACCCCGCCGCCGACGGTGACGGCGTCCTCGGCGGCATCCGCACCGAGCGACGCCTGCTGTCGGAGCTGCGCGGGGTGGCCGACCTCATCATCGACACCTCCGACCGCAACGTCCACGAGCTGCGCGACCTCGTGATCGCGCACCTCGGCGACCCGACCGAGGCGACCCTGCGCGTCAAGGTCGTGTCGTTCGGCTTCAAGTACGGCACGCCCCGCGACGCGGACCTCGTGATGGATGTGCGGTTCCTGCCCAACCCGCACTGGGTCCCGGAGCTGCGCGCGCACACCGGGCTCGACGAGCCGGTCCGCTCGTACGTCTTCGGCCAGCCCGCCACCGAGCCGTTCGTCGAGGCCTTCGAGAACCTCCTCGACGTGACCGTCCCCGGGTACGTCGCTGAGGGCAAGCGCTACCTGACCATCGCGATCGGCTGCACCGGCGGCAAGCACCGCTCCGTCGCCATCGCCGAGCGCATCGGCGCCCACCTGCGCGACAGCACCACCGCGCCGGTCGGGGTCGAGCACCGCGACCTCGGCGAGGAGTGACGGTGGCCCGGCTCGCACGAGGTCGTCGGGTGCCCGGGCCCTGGGACGGGCCCGGGGACGGGTCGCGCGCCGTCGCGCTCGGCGGCGGTCACGGCCTCAGCCGCACCCTGCGGGCCCTCACCCGGGTCGTCGACCACGTGACCGCGGTCGTGACCGTCGCCGACGACGGTGGGTCCTCGGGCAGGCTCCGCAGGGACCTCGGCGTCATCCCACCCGGCGACCTCCGCATGGCGATGGCGGCGCTCTGCCCCGACGACGACCTGGCCACCCTCCTGCAGTACCGCTTCGCGGCGGGCGAGCTCGACGGTCACAGCCTCGGCAACCTCATCCTCGTCGCGCTGCAGGACCTCACCGGCGACGTCGTCGACGGCCTCGACGAGGCGATGCGGTTGCTCGACCTGCGCGGACGGGTCCTGCCCTGCACCACCGCCGACGTGACGTTGCACGCCCGCGCCGGCGGCGCACGGATCGACGGGCAGGTGTCGGTCGCCTCGACGCCGCGCGTCGACGAGGTGTGGCTCGAGCCGTCCGACGTGCCGCCCACCCCGGAGGCGCTGCTCGCCATCCGGCGCGCCGACCTGCTGGTCCTCGGCCCCGGCTCGTTGTTCACGTCCGTCCTGCCGAACCTGCTGGTGCCCGGCGTCGCCGCGGCCGTCGCGGCCTCACGCGCGCCGGTCGTGCTCGTCGCCAACCTGCGCGAGCAGCCGGGGGAGACCGAGGGACTCGACCTGCCCGACCACCTCGCCGCCCTGCGCTCGCACGTCCCCGACGTGCACGTGACCCACCTCGTGGTGCACGACGGCCCCGACCCGTCAGGCCCGGGGCGCCGGCTCAAGGCCGACCCGGTCGCCCTCGGCGAGCACGTCGGGGAGGTGCTCGCGGCCGACCTGCTCGACGGGCACGACGGGCACGACCCCCAGGCCCTCGCGGCCGTCCTCGACCGGGTGCTGCGTCCCGGCGTGACCGTCTGAGCCGTGGGCGCGACCGGGTCGTTCACCGACCGCGTGCGGGGCGAGCTGGCGCGCCTCCCGATCGACGAC
Source organism: Actinomycetes bacterium (assembly GCA_046566145.1). Lineage (GTDB taxonomy): Bacteria > Actinomycetota > Nitriliruptoria > Nitriliruptorales > Nitriliruptoraceae > JBKHXF01. Next base: position 43,221 of record JBKHXF010000018.1, on the reverse strand, counting down.
GAGCGCACCGCCGGCGCGGAGCTCGCGGCGCTGCTCCGCGTCGCCGGGTCGCTGCACCTCACCGGCGGCGACGGACGCACGGAGCTGTCGATCGAGGTCACCACGACGTCGGGGGCGGTGGCCCGTCGGGTGTTCCAGCTGCTGGTCGCACGCGACGAGCCGCGCCCCGAGCTGGCCGTGCGGGCGCCCGGCGGCGTCCGCCGGCGCTCGACCTACGTCGTGCTCGTGGGGCGGGAGGCCGCGCCGGCGGTCGCCCTCGACCTCGGGCTCTTCGACGAGGACGGTCGCCCGACGCGCACGGTGGACGACGTGCTCCTGCGCGCCGACGAGCTCGCCACCGCCTACGTCCGCGGCGCGCTCCTCGGTGCCGGCAGCGTGTCGACGCCCGGACGCCCACCGCACCTGGAGGTCGTCACGCACCACCTCGAGACCGCCGAGCAGCTCGCCCGGACCCTCGGCCGGCTCGTCGAGACCCCGGTCGCGACCGCGGCGACATCCGCCGGCGGGGCCCGGGTCGTGGTGAAGTCCGGCGAGGTCATCGGGGCGGTGCTCGCGAGCCTCGGCGCGACCGGGTCGTTCCTCGAGTGGGAGGAGCAGCGCCTGCGCCGGCAGCTCCGCGGCGACGCGCAGCGGCTCGCGAACGCGGACGCGGCCAACGTCCAGCGCGCCATCGACGCGGCTGCGGCGCAGACCGCCGCGGTCGAGCGCGCGATCGACGTCGTCGGCTGGGAGGGCCTCGACGACGAGCTGCGCCAGGTCGCGCTCGCCCGGCTCGCCAACCCCTCGGCCAGCCTCGGCGAGCTCGGCGAGCTGTGCGACCCACCCCTGGGGAAGTCCGCCGTGTTCCGTCGCCTGCAACGCCTGGCGCAGCTCGCCGAGCACGGCTGAGCAAGGCGAGGACGGGGTCGTCCGGGCCACCCGTGGGCTCGCGGGTGGCCCGGGGGCCGCTGCTAGGCTCGGCCGCCGAGCGCGTCCGGTCCCACGAGGACGCCGAGTCGGACCCACCCCAACACGAGGAGCACCTCTCCATGACGCTGCGCGTCGCGATCAACGGCTTCGGCCGCATCGGCCGCAACCTGTTCCGGGCCGCGAAGGCCCGCGGCCTCGACATCGACTTCGTGGCGGTCAACGACCTGACCGACCCGAAGTCCCTCGGACTGCTCCTCAAGTACGACTCGGTGCACGGCCGGTACCCGGGCACCGTCGAGGTCACCGACTCCGGCCTGGTCGTCGACGGCGACGAGCTGAAGGTCCTCGCCGAGCGCGACCCGGCGAACCTGCCGTGGGGCGACCTCGGCGTCGACGTCGTCATCGAGTCGACAGGCTTCTTCACCAAGCGCGAGGACGCCGCGAAGCACCTCGCCGGTGGCGCGAAGAAGGTCATCATCTCGGCGCCGGCCAAGGGCGAGGACGCCACCATCGTCCTCGGCGCGAACGAGGACACGTACGACCCGGCGAACCACCACGTCATCTCCAACGCCTCCTGCACCACCAACTCGGTGGTGCCGATGGCGAAGGTCCTGCAGGAGAGCTTCGGGATCGTCCAGGGCCTGATGACGACGGTCCACGCCTACACGGGCGACCAGAACATCCACGACGCGCCGCACTCGGACCCGCGTCGTGCCCGCGCCGCCGCCCTGTCGATCGTGCCGACGTCGACGGGTGCGGCGAAGGCGGCGTCGCTGGCGATGCCGGTCCTCGAGGGCAGGCTCGACGGCATGGCCCTGCGCGTCCCGATCCCGGACGGGTCCGTCACCGACCTCGTGCTCGTCCTCGAGCGCGAGGTGACCGTCGACGAGGTCAACGCTGCCTTCGAGAAGGCCGCCGAGGGGGACCTGAAGGGCATCCTCGAGTACTCGACCGACCCGCTGGTCTCCACCGACATCGTCGGCAACCCGCACTCGTGCGTGTTCGACGCGCCGTCCACCATGGCCAACGGCACGCTGGTCAAGGTGCTCGGCTGGTACGACAACGAGTGGGGTTACTCCAACCGGCTCGCCGAGCTGGCGCTGTACGTCGGCGACCGTCTCTGACCGTCCCTCGGCACCGCGTGTGACCGCCGCCCCCGTCGCACCGCGGCGGGGGCGCGGCCGTGACCCGACGTGATCCCCGAACGGAGCCCGACCATGTCCACGCTCGACGGTGTCCGCACCCTCGACGACCTGCTCGCCGACGGCGTCGCCGGACGGCGCGTGTTCCTGCGCGCCGACCTCAACGCCCCCCTGGCCGACGGGTCCGTCGCCGACGACCTGCGGCTCGAGGCGTCCCTGCCGACGCTGACCGCGCTGCTCGACGCCGGCGCGCGCGTCGTGCTGGCGAGCCACCTCGGTCGCCCGTCGGGGGACGGGTACGAGGCGGCGTTCTCGATGGCGCCCGTCGGTGCCCGTCTCGCCGAGCTGCTGGGCCGGCCGGTCGAGGTCTCCCGTGACGTCGTCGGACCGGACGCGCGGGCGAAGGCGGCCGCCCTCGCGGACGGCGAGGTGGTGCTGCTCGAGAACCTCCGATTCGACGCCGGGGAGGAGGCCAACGACCCCGCCTTCGCCGCGGCGCTGGCCGGGATGGTCGACGTCTACGTCGACGACGCCTTCGGGGCGGCCCACCGTGCCCACGCCTCGATCAGCGGGGTCCCCGCCCTCGTGCCCGGGTTCGCCGGCCGGCTGCTCGCACGCGAGCTCGAGGTGCTCGGTGGCCTGCTCGACGCGCCCGCGCGGCCCTACGTGGCGGTGCTCGGTGGCGCCAAGGTGTCGGACAAGCTGACCGTGCTCGAGAACCTGCTCGAGCGGGTCGACGCCATCGCGGTCGGTGGGGCCATGTGCTTCACGTTCCTCGCCGCCGAGGGGCACGACGTCGGCGCGTCCCGGCTCGAGGAGGACCAGGTCGACACGGTCCGTGACCTCGTCGCCCGGGCGCGGGAGCGGGGCATCGACGTGCTCCTGCCGACCGACGTCGTCGTCGCGCCGGAGTTCGCCGAGGACGCCGAGGCGACCACCGTCGCGGTCGACGCGATCCCGGCCGACCGCATGGGCCTCGACGTGGGACCGGACACCGCCGCCGCCTACGCCGCCGCCGTCCGGGGGGCCGGCAGCGTCTTCTGGAACGGGCCGATGGGCGTGTTCGAGTGGGAGGCGTTCGCGGCCGGCACCCGCGAGGTGGCCCGGGCCATGGCCGACACCGAGGCCTTCACCGTCGTCGGTGGCGGCGACTCGGCTGCAGCCATCCGGCGCTTCGGCCTCGACGACGCCGTCAGCCACGTCTCGACCGGGGGCGGTGCCTCGCTCGAGCTGCTCGAGGGCAAGGAGCTCCCCGGGGTCGCCGCGCTCCGCTGAGGCGTCAGCGGCGCTGCGCTGCGCGCACGTCCGCTGGACGGACCGCGGTCACACCGGCGAAGTTCGCGGGCTGGCCTCCCTCCCGCCCGACCGACGACTGGCCGACGCGTGGGCCCGACCGACCCCGGCGCGACCGCGCCCGACCTCCCGCCCGGCACGCCGCCGGACCTCGCCGCGCGCGGTCCGTGGGCCGTGGCGGGCGCTGGCGCGCGCCTCATCGCCTCGTTCGTGCGGGGGCAGCCGCTCGTCTACGGGCTCGCCGCCGCCGGCGCGATCGCCTTCACCGCCGGCATCGTCGCCGCCTCGGTGGTCGTGGGGCGCGTGACCGACGACCTGCTGGTACCCGTCCTCACCGACGGCGAGCCGGTCGGCTCCCGGCTGCGCGACGCGGTCCTGCTGGTCATGGGCGTCGCGGTCTGGAAGGCGGCCGGCATCGTGCTCCGCCGCAGCGCCGCCGGCTGGCTGCAGTCCGGTGCCCAGCGCGACCTGCAGCGCCGCGTCGTCGCACGGCTGTTCGACCTCCCGATGTCGTGGTACGGCCGTCGCGGCACCGGGGACCTGCTCTCCGTGGCGGACAACGACGCCCGCCGCGCCACCGACGTCCTCGCACCCCTGCCGTTCGCGACCGGGGTCGTGTTCCTCCTCGGCATGTCCGTCGCGCTGCTCACGGTCACCGACCCGTGGCTCGGACTCGCCGGGCTGCTGCTGCTCGCCACGGTCGTCGCGGTGGATCTTCGCGGCTCGTGGCGGATGTTCGCCGCGATGCAGGTCGAGCAGGCGCTGCGCGGGCGCGTCGGCGAGGTGGCGCACGAGAGCTTCGACGGTGCCGTGACGGTCAAGGCCCTCGGACGCGAGGCGGAGGAGACCGACCGCTTCGCCGACGCCGTCGACGACCTGGCCCGTCAGTACGTGCGGGTCGGCGAGACCTGGTCGTTCTACCGGGCCGTCACCGAGGGGCTGCCGGCCGTCGGCACGGTCCTCGTCCTGCTGCTCGGGGTGGTCCGGCTCGACGCGGGCACCATCACCACCGGGGAGCTGGTCCGCGTCACCTACCTGCTCTCCCTGCTCGCCGTCCCCGTCCGGCTCATCGGCTACCTGCTGTGGGACGCCGCCTCGTCGGTCACCGGATGGGAGCGGGTGCGCGAGGTCCTCGACCTGCCCGACCACCTCCACCACGGCGAGACCCACCTCGAGGCGGGCGACGCGCCCGCCGGCGTGGCGACCGCCGGCGTGTCGTTCAGCTACGACGGGGCGGTCCCGGTGCTGCGCGACGTCGCCCTCGACGTGCGGCCCGGCCAGGTCCTCGCGGTCGTCGGACCGACCGGCTCCGGCAAGTCGACGCTGCTCCGGCTGCTCGCGCGTCTGTGGGACCCCACCGAGGGCGCCGTCCGGCTCGACGGGCGTGACCTGCGCGACCTTGGGCCGGGCGAGCTGCCCGAGCACGTCGCGTACGTCACCCAGGACGTGTTCCTCTTCGACGACACCGTGCGGGACAACATCACGCTGCGGGCGGAGGTCCCGGACGAGGACGTCGAGGCGGCCGCGCGGCTCGCGGCGGCCCACGAGTTCATCCGCGACCTGCCGCGCCGGTACGACACCACCGTGGGGGAGCGCGGGACGAGCCTGTCCGGCGGGCAGCGCCAGCGCGTCGCGCTGGCCCGCGCGCTGGTCCGCCGCCCGCGCCTGCTGCTGCTCGACGACGCCACCTCCGCGGTGGACCCGAGCGTCGAGACGCGGATCCTGCAGGGTTTGCGCGACGCCGCGCTGCCGTCGACGGTGGTCGTGGTCGCCTACCGGCGCTCGTCGATCCTGCTGGCCGACCGCGTGGCCTACGTGGAGGACGGCCGGGTGGTCGCCACCGGGACCCACGAGGCGCTGCTGCGCGACGTGCCCGGCTACGCCCGGCTGCTGCGCGCCTACGACGACGACGCGGCCCGCCGCGAGGAGGGCGCCGCGTGAGCGCCGCCGACACGACACCCGGCGTCCCCCTGCGCGCCGGACGTCCGCCGGCGGGGCTCGTCGCCGCGCTCGTGCAGGCGTCGCGGGTCGCGCCGTCGCTGCGGCGCGGGTTCGGGCTGACGCTGCTGCTCGCGACCCTCGGCACCGTCGGGCAGCTCGTCGTGCCGATCGCGGTGCAGCAGGTCCTCGACCGCGAGGTGCTGACCGACGGCGCCCCCGACCTCACCGTGGTGGCGCTCGCCGCCGCCGGCGCGGTCGTGGTGCTCGTCGGGTCGATGGCGGCCAACCGCACGGCGCTGCTCCGGCTCGTGCGTGCGACCGCGGACGGGCTCGCGGAGCTGCGGGTCGCGACCTTCCGTCACGTCCACGACCTCTCCACCCTGCACCTGCAGGCCGAGCGTCGCGGCGTGCTGGTGGCCCGCGTCACCAGCGACGTCGAGTCGATCACGCAGTTCCTCGAGTGGGGCGGCGTCGCGATGCTCGTCGGCACCGCCCAGCTCACCCTGGCGGTCGTCGTGATGCTGGTCTACGACTGGCGGCTCGCCCTGCTCGTCGCGGGCGGCGCAGCCCTGTACGGGCTCCTCATCGCGTTCTTCAACCGGGTGCTCGGTCGGGCGTTCGACCGGGTCCGGGAACGCAGCGGCGCGTCGGTCGCCGCGGTGAGCGAGGCGGTCGCCGGCCTGCCGACCATCCGCGTGTTCGGCATCGAGCGACGGGCACAGGACCGTGTCGACGAGGCGCTCGACGCGCAGTTCGGCGTGCAGGTCCGCGCCGGCGCCCTCGGCGCGGTGATGTTCTCGTCCGCCGAGGTCTTCGCCGCGAGCCTCACCGCCGGCGTGCTCGCCGCCGGCGTCCTGCTCGGCGACGGGCTGACCGCCGGGCAGGTCGTCGCGTTCCTGTTCCTCGTGACCCTCTTCATCGACCCGGTGCAGACGATCGTCGAGGTCCTCAACGAGGCCCAGTCCGCGGCCGCCGGCATCCGCCGGGTGCTCGAGGTCCTCGGCACGCCGCGCGAGGTGGCCGACCCGACCGGCGGCGTCGACCTGCCCCCGGGCGAGCTCGGCATCCGCTTCCGGGGCGTGCGCTTCCGCTACCCGGAGGGGGAGCGCGACGTGCTCGCGGACCTCGACCTCGACATCGAGCCCGGGACCCGCGTCGCGGTGGTCGGCGAGACGGGGTCGGGGAAGTCGACGCTCGCCAAGGTCCTCGTCCGCCTCGTCGACCCCTCCGAGGGCACCGTGGAGGTCGGGGGCGTGGACGTCCGCCGAGTCCGCTTCGCGTCGCTGCGCCGGCGGGTCGCGTTCGTGCCGCAGGAGGGGTTCCTGTTCGACGGCACCATCGCCGACAACGCCCGCTACGGCCGCCCCGACGCCGCGGGGGCCGAGGTCGAGGAGGCGTTCGCGGACCTCGGGCTCGACGCGTGGCTGGCCGAGCAGCCGGCTGGCCTCGCCACCCCGGTGGGGGAGCGGGGCAGCCGGCTGTCCAGCGGGGAGCGGCAGCTCGTCGCGCTCGTGCGGGCGTGGCTGACCGGGCCCGACCTGCTGGTCCTCGACGAGGCGACCTCGGCGGTCGACCCCGCGCTCGACGTGCAGCTCAAGCAGGCCATCGAGCGGCTCACCCAGGGCCGTACGTCGATCACGATCGCCCACCGCCTCTCGACCGCGCAGACGGCGGACCTCGTCCTCGTCCTCGACGCCGGGGTCCTCGTCGAGCAGGGTCCCCACGACGAGCTCGTCGCCGCCGGCGGGACGTACGCGCGGCTGTGGGCGGACTGGGCGGCGCAGGCCGGCGGCGCCGGCGGCTAGCGTCGGGGGCCCGCCCGGGCGCGGCGTCGCCGGTGCCCGGGGCAACCGACAAGTCCAGCAGGGAGCACACCACCGTGGCCGACCGCGTCCCCGTCATCGCCGGCAACTGGAAGATGCACAAGGACCACCTCGAGGCGATCCAGCTCGTCCAGAAGCTCGCCTACCACCTCGACGAGGACGACTACGAGGGGCAGGAGGTCGTCGTCTGCCCGGCGTTCGTCGCCATCCGCAGCATCGCGACCCTGATCGAGTCCGAGCACCTCCCGATCGCGGTCGGCGCGCAGACCTGCTCGCAGCACGACGAGGGAGCGTTCACCGGGGAGGTCGCCCCGGGGATGCTCGCCCGACTCGACGTGCGCTACGTCATCTGCGGCCACTCCGAGCGCCGGCAGCTCTTCGGTGAGACCGACGAGGTCGTCAACGCGAAGGTCCGGGCGGTGCAGAAGCACGGCATGCGCCCCATCCTCTGCGTCGGCGAGACGATCGAGCAGCGCCGGGCCGGCGAGGCCGAGTCCGTCGTCGCCGAGCAGCTCGCCGGCTCGCTCGCCGGCGTGTCGATCACGCACCCGGAGGACCTCGTGGTCGCCTACGAGCCCATCTGGGCCATCGGCACCGGTGAGACCGCGACGGCCGAGGACGCGCAGGCCATGTGCGCGCACGTCCGCGGGGTCCTCGCGGGGCTCTACGACGACGGCACGGCCGCCGGCGTGCGCATCCAGTACGGCGGCAGCGTCAAGCCGGGCAACGTCCGCGAGCTGATGTCCCAGCCGGACATCGACGGCGCGCTCGTCGGTGGCGCGAGCCTCAACAGCGACGACTTCGCGCTCATCGTCGGCCACCGCCGCTGATCGTCGGCGGGGCCGACGCGTCCGGATGGGCGACTCGTGCGGTTCGCGCACGGTGGGGCGGCATGCAGCGCGGACTACGACCTCGGTAGTAGCGTGGGGGGTCCGGGAGCCGCACGGTTTCCGACCTGGTCCCCGCGCGGCGGGCCGCATCCCCCACGGGGTCCGCGGACGCGCCCGGGCCGACGACACCAGACGAAGGGAACATGGTGGCGAAGTACGTGAAGCGGACGACGCACCGCGTCGCTGCCCTCGCGGCGATCGCGCTGGTCGCGACCGCATGTGGCGGCGGAGCGGACGACCCGGCCGAGGGCGAGACCTCGACGGGAACCGAGACCGAGACCGAGACCGAGGCCGGCGGCGACGTCGACCCGGCCAACTACTGTGAGGCCGGTGGCGAGGCCACGCTCGTGTGGGCGCACGAGCAGGAGCCGCCGGACCTGCACCTCGACGACCCGAACAACAACCTGTCGATCACCTCGTGGGTGCGGCAGTCCCTCTGGGAGGGCCTGTACGGCGTCAGCGCGACGACCGAGTTCTTCCCGGAGCTGCTGGCCCAGGAGGCCGAGGTCACCGAGAACGAGGACGGGTCGGTCACCATCGGCTACGTCCTGCGTGACGGCCTCACCTGGTCCGACGGCACCCCGCTGACGGCCGAGCAGGTCAAGGGCACGTTCGACATCATCATGGAGGGCTACGACGCCGAGACCGGCGAGGGTGGCGTCTACCTGATCGGTGACCGGACGGGTTACGACCTCATCACCGACTTCACCGTCGACTCGGACACCGAGTTCACGGTGACCATGTCGGCGTTCTACGCCGGCTACAAGGCGATGTTCTCCGAGATCTTCCCGACGCACGTCGTGGCGGACGCCGCGGCCGCGAACGAGGCCTTCCCGGAGTTCTCCGCCGGCGGTGAGACCCTGCCGTCCACCGGTCCGATGGTGTTCGACACCTGGGAGCGCGGCGTGGCGATGAACCTCGTCCGCAACGACTCCTACCACGGCTCCGTCAGCCCGGACGTCACCAACGAGGGCGCGGCCTGCGTCGACGGCGTCCGCATCAACTGGGTCGCTGACACCGACGCGCAGATCAACGCGCTGAAGGCCGGCGAGGCCGACATCATCTTCACCCAGCCGCAGACGGCCTTCGGTGACCGCATCGCGACCGACGAGAACTTCACCGTCGCGTCCGAGGCGGGTCCGGTCTTCGAGCACTGGGGCCTGAACCTCTACAACGCGCACCTGTCGGACCCGCTGGTCCGCGAGGCGCTGGCGTACGCCCTGGACAAGAGCCAGGTCATGGCCGCGCTGTACACGCCGCTGTTCGGTGACGCCCTCGACCCCAACGGTCTGGGCAACACCTACTGGCTGTCCAACCAGCCGACCTACGAGAACCACCAGGCCGAGTACGACGGCGCGCAGCCGGACGAGGCCAAGGCCAAGCTGACCGAGGCGGGGTACACCGAGGGTGCCGACGGCATCTTCGAGCACCCCGAGCGTGGCAAGCTGACCCTGCGGGTGGGCACCACCGGCGGCAACGCCCTGCGTGAGCTGCAGCAGCAGCTGATCGTGGAGCAGATGAAGGCCGGTGGCATCGAGGTCACCATCGACAACGTCCCCGGTGGCGACTACTTCTCGGAGCGTCCGTTCTCCGAGGACGCGCTCGCCTGCGCCACCTCCGGTGGCACCGAGGGCAACTGCGAGGTCTGGGACATCACCCAGTTCGCGTGGGTCGGTGGTCCGTGGCCGGGTGGCCAGTCGGCCTCCTACCGGACGGGCTCCGGCAACAACCCCTACGGGTTCGCCAACGAGGAGTTCGACGCCAAGGCCGACGAGTGCGACGCGACCGTCGACGACGACGAGCGGGCTGCCTGCTACAACGAGCTCGACAAGTACGTGACGACGCTGGAGCTCGACCCGGAGCAGGGGCTGTTCATGCTCCCGCTGACGCAGAAGCCGAGCTTCTACGCGTACTCGAACCAGCGTCTCGCGAAGGGCGCCGTGTCGCCCGACGCGAACGCCGCTGGCCCGCTGGTCAACGTCGTGGACTACCTCCCGGCTGGCTGACCGCACCTGCACGACGCCCGGGGGTCGGCCGCGAGGCCGACCCCCGGGTCGTGCCGGGGACCCGACCCCGGGGCAGGCGACGTACCGTCGCCTACCCGACGGGCAGATGGCGCGCCGCGCGTGTCCTTGCATCGCACACGGGTCCCGTACCCCGGGCCGGGCACCCCCTCGTCGCTAGACTCCGGCTTCCCGTCCGCTTCCCCCACACGCCGACCGGGAGGGACACCGTGTTCGCGTACACGGTCCGTCGCATCCTCACGACGATCCCGCTGCTGATCGTCGGGACGTTCATCATCTACACGCTGACCGCCACGGTCTCGAACCCGCTGGCGAGGCTCGCGACCTGCAACACCTGCGACCAGGCGGCGTTCGACCGCATCATCGACCTCTACGACCTCGACCAGCCCGTCCCGGTTCGGTACGCCAACTGGATGATCGGCGCCGCGACCGGCGACATGGGGGAGGCGCCGTCGCAGGGCAACGCGGAGGTCTTCCCGCTCATCATGGAGCGGTTCGGGAACACGGTCCGCCTCGCGATCCCGGCGTTCGTGATCATCGCGATCTCCGCGGTCGCCCTGGGCGTGTACTCCGCCGTCAAGCAGTACTCGAAGCTCGACTACTTCGTGACGGGGTTCAGCTTCTTCGGCATCTCGATGCCCACGTTCGTGTTCGCGCTGCTCCTGCAGCTGGTCTTCGCGATCCAGTGGCAGAACTGGTTCGAGATGAAGCCCTTCTACTCGTCCGGCATGCACACGGGCTCGCTGGCGGAGATCCTCTCCAGCCACACCCTCCCCATCGTCACGCTGCTGCTCGTCATCACCGCGGGCGAGTCGCGCTTCATGCGGGCGTCCATGCTCGAGGTCATCAACTCGGACTACATCCGGACCGCGCGGGCGAAGGGGCTGCCGCGCCGACGGGTCATCCTCAAGCACGGGCTGCGCAACGCGATGATCCCGCTCGTGACGATCTGGGCGCTCGACTTCGCCGCGCTGCTCGGCGGCTCCGTGGTCACCGAGACGATCTTCTCGTGGCCGGGCCTCGGGCCGCTGCTCATCACCGGGATCTTCGGCGGTGACCTCAACCTGACCATGGGCATCGTCATCCTCGTGTCGCTGCTGGTCATCGTCTTCAACCTCATCGCCGACCTGCTCTACGGCGTGCTCGACCCGAGGATCCGCTATGAGTGACGAGACCCGGACGCCGCTCGCCGACCTCGGCTCCACCCCCGTCGCCGACGACGTCGGCAGGGGCGACACGATCGTCGACGAGCGCGAGGGCATCACCCTCACGTCGCGCTCGTTCGGCCGGCAGACCTGGGACCGCTTCCGGCGACACCGCATCGCGATCGTGTCCGCCGTCCTGCTGCTGCTGGTCGTCATCGCCTTCTGGGTGGGGCCGGTCCTGTCCCCGTGGGACATGACGACCCCTGACGTCGAGGTGATCGCGGCCCAGGACTTCGGCCCGAGCCTCGCCCACCCGTTCGGCACCGACAAGATCGGCCGCGACCTCATGGTCCGGACGTTCATGGGCGGGCGGTTCTCGATCCGCATCGCGATCTTCGTCGCGCTGCTGACCACGTTGATCGGGACGGTCATCGGGGCCATCGCCGGCTACTTCGGCGGCGTCGTCGACGCGATCGTCAGCCAGGTCATCAACCTGTTCCTCATCGTGCCGGCCATCGTGGTGCTGCTGGTCGTGGGCGTCCGCTACGGCGCGAGCCCCAACACCATCGCCCTCCTGCTGGCCCTGCTGCTGTGGCCGACCATCGCCCGCGTCGTGCGGGGCCTGTTCCTGCAGTACCGCGAGCAGGAGTTCGTGCTGGCGGCGAAGGCCGCCGGCGCGAGGGCGCCACGCATCATGTTCCGACACATCGTCCCGAACACGTTCGGGCCGATCGTCGTGAACGCGACGCTGCTGATCGGTACGGCGATCATCCTCGAGTCGACCCTGTCGTTCCTGTCGCTCGGGGTGCAGCCTCCGACGCCGACGCTGGGCAACCTCGTCGCCGAGGCCAAGGGGCAGCTCGACGCGGAGCCCGCCAAGCTGCTGATCCCCGGTGGCTTCGTGGTGCTCATCTCGCTGTGCATCAACTTCCTCGGTGACGGTCTGCGCGACGCGCTCGACCCGACCAGCCGGAAGGGCTGACCCCGTGGCCTCCCCCCTGCTCTCCGTCCGCGACCTGACCGTCGCCTTCGGCACCGACGACGGCCTCGTCAAGGCCGTCAACGGCGTGACCTTCGACGTCTTCCCCGGTGAGACCCTCGCCGTGGTGGGGGAGTCGGGGTCGGGCAAGTCGGTGACCGCGATGGCGGCCATGCGCCTGCTGCCCCGCTACGCCCAGGTGACCGGGAGCATCGAGTTCGAGGGGACCGACCTGCTCGGCCTGTCCGACCGCGCCATGCGGCGGATCCAGGGCGAGGAGGTCGCGATGATCTTCCAGGACCCGATGACGGCGCTGAACCCCGTGTTCACCGTCGGGGACCAGCTCATCGAGGCCATCCGGATCCACCACCCCGACGTCAGCAGGAAGGCGGCCCGGACCCGCTCCGTGGAGCTGCTCGACCTCGTCGGCATCCCGTCCCCGGCCACCCGCGTCGAGAACTACCCCCACGAGTTCTCCGGCGGCATGCGGCAGCGCGCCATGATCGCGATGGCCATCGCCAACGAGCCGAAGCTGCTCATCGCCGACGAGCCGACCACCGCCCTGGACGTCACCATCCAGGCGCAGGTCCTCGAGGTCATGCGGACCGCGCAGGAGGCGACCGGCGCCGCGATGATGCTCATCACCCACGACCTCGGCCTCGTCGCCGGCGTCGCGGACCGGGTCCAGGTGATGTACGGCGGGCGGCTGTTCGAGTCCGGCGACACGCGCACGGTGTTCTACGGGTCGCGCAACCCCTACACGCGCGGGCTGATGGCGTCCATCCCGTCGTTCACCCGTCGGACCCACGACCGGCTCGACCCCATCCCGGGCTCGCCCCCCTCCGCCATCAACGTCCCCGAGGGGTGCGCCTTCCGTCCTCGCTGTCCGCACGCCGAGGCCCGCTGCCGCTCGGAGGAGCCCGAGCTGCGTCGGCTCGACCCGATGGGCGCGCACCTCACCCGTTGCCACTTCGCCGAGCAGCTCCCCGCGCTCGGCCAGGAGGTCTCCCCTTGAGCAGCGCGCAGACCTCGTCCGACCCCACCTCGCAGGACTCCAAGGCGCCCGTGCTCGAGGTCACCGACCTCGTGAAGCACTTCCCGATCCGCGCCGGGCTGCTCCGGCGCGAGGTCGGCCGGGTCCACGCCGTCGACGGTGTCTCGCTGAGCGTCCAGGCGCAGGAGACCCTCGGCATCGTGGGGGAGTCCGGCTGCGGCAAGACCACCTTCGGACGCACGCTGCTGCGCCTGGTCGAGCCGACGTCGGGCTCGGTCCGCTACCGCGGCGCGGAGGTCACCGACGCCTCGGGTCCGCGGATGCGCGAGCTCCGCCGCGACATGCAGATGGTGTTCCAGGACCCCTTCGCCTCGCTGAACCCGCGCATGCCCGTCCAGGACATCGTGTCGGAGCCGCTGGTCATCCACGGCACCGACAAGAAGGAGGCGCGGACGCGGGCGGCCGACCTGCTCGCGGCCGTCGGCCTCTCGCCGGAGCACGGCAACCGCTACCCGCACGAGTTCTCCGGCGGGCAGCGCCAGCGCATCGGCATCGCCCGCTCGCTCGCGCTCAACCCCGACCTGGTCGTGCTCGACGAGCCCGTCTCGGCGCTCGACGTCTCCGTGCAGGCCCAGGTCCTGAACCTGCTCGAGGACCTGCAGTCCGAGTTCGAGCTCACCTACCTCTTCATCGCCCACGACCTGTCGGTGGTGCGCCACATCTCCGACCGGGTCGCGGTGATGTACCTCGGCAAGGTCGCGGAGCTCGCCCCGTCCAACGACCTGTACGAGCGCCCGGCCCACCCCTACAGCCACGCGCTCCTCTCGGCCGTCCCGGTCGCCGACCCGGACCTGGAGCGGTCGCGTGAGCGCATCATCCTCGAGGGCGACCTCCCGTCGCCGGCCGACCCGCCGTCCGGCTGCCGCTTCCACACGCGCTGCCCGATCGCGCAGGAGCGCTGCCGTACCGAGGTCCCCGAGCTGCGCCGTCTGCGCCCGGGACACGAGGTGGCCTGCCACTACGCCCTCGAGGAGGGGGAGACGCTGGTCGAGCGCGTCAAGGAGCTCGGTCGCGAGGTCCGGGTCGCCCGCTCCGAGACGGACAGCCCCACCGCCTGACGGGCACGCTCAGGTGCGCCGGCGGCCGTGCGTCGGTGGGGTGCCGATCGGCGGCCGGTTGGCGCGGACCACGGTGGGGACGTCGAGGGCCGCGAGCAGCCGCACGACGCGGTCGTGCTCCCCCTGTCCCTCCATGCGGTCCGTCAGCAGCCATCGGCGCCGGCCCCGCCCCCTCGCGACCAGCCCGCCCGTGGCGAAGGTCCCGAAGCCCGTCGGTCCGGCCGAGCCCCCGGCGCCGCCGACGGCTCCGACGCCGAGCCGACCGGTCGCCCGCTCCTCCGCGCGGGAGCCGGCCCGCCGCGCGACGGCCTGGGCGAACGTGCCGCGCTGCCGCTCCAGCGCGACGAGGTCGCGCCACGGCAGGTGCTCGGTGCGCAGCAGGCAGACCCGGTCGACACCGTCCGCGTGGAGGTGCACCCGGCGCGGGACGTCGAGCGCGGACACGACCCCGAGGCCGAGCCCGAGCAGCAACGACGCCCAGCCGAGCCACGCGCTCGGGGCCCGCTGCACCACGGCACCGCCGAACAGCACGAGCAGCAGGGGCGTGGCCGCCGCCGCGACGAGGCCGCGGCGGGACGCGTGGAGCGTGACCGGCTCGGGCGGCAGGGGAGGGGGCGGGACCATCGGGGCGAGGCTAGCGCCGGCCGGGGCCACCCGGCCGGGGCGGCGTGCCGACCGGCGCCCGGTCGGCGGCGAACCCGGTGCGGTGGGCCCGCACCCCCGCACCCACCCGTGCGCGCCGCGTGCGAGCCTCGCCGCGTTCCCACGACCCAGCACCTACGATGCACCCCACGTCGTCGCGCCTGGGCCAGCGCCCCGGGCCCGTGCCGACGCACCGGACCCCGTCCGGGGAGAGGAGCCGCGGTGAACCGCCGCAACGACCCGCTCGAATCGCTGCTCGGCCCGCTCGAGCAGGACGTCATGGACGTCGTCTGGCGTCTGGGCGACGCCACCGTCCGCGACGTCCACGACCAGCTCGCGGTGTCCCGCAAGATCGCCTACACGACCGTCATGACCACCATGACGCGGCTGGCCGCCAAGCAGCTGCTCGTGCGTGACACGTCGGGCCTCGCCCACCGCTACCGCCCGGTCGTCAGCCGGGAGAGCTACGCCCGCTCCACCCTCGGCAGCGTGCTGAGCTGGCTGCTGGAGCGGTACCCCGAGCCGTCCGCCGCCTACCTCGCCGAGGTCGTCGACGACCGGGACGGGCTCGACCTCGACGCGCTCCGCGACGCCGTCGAGCGTCGCCGGGCCGAGGAGGCCTGAGCGCCGTGGGGGATACCGGGCTGATCCTCAGCCTGCCGACCGAGTCGGTGGCCATCAAGGCCGTCATCGCGTCGGTGGCCGCGGTGCTGCTCGCCCGTGTGCTGCTGCAGCGGGGCCTGCGGGTCCCGCGCGTGCGGGCGCTGGCCGCCCTCGTCCCCTCCGTCGCGCTCGCCCTCGTGGTCGTCCTGTCGGCCGACCCGACCTCCCTGCCGCTGCTGTGGGTGCCGGTCGACGCCGTCGACGCGCTCCCGGTCCCCGTGCGTGACAGCTACCTGACCTTCGCCCCCATCGCGACCCCGCTGCTGCTCGGCTCGTGGGCCGTCATCGCGCTCGCGCGCATCGGTGTCCGGGTCGTGCGGCTGCGGCGGACCGGTCGGACCGCGGCCCGAGCGGTCGCCGCCGGCGCCGTGGTGCCCGCCCGGATCCGCGCCAGCGTGGCCGTCCTCGCCTCCCGGATGCGTGTCCCGGTCCCGGAGATCGCCCTGGTCGAGGAGTGTCGCGGTGGCGCCGGCGTCGTCGGCATCCGCCGGCCGGTGCTGCTGCTCGACCGCGACCTGGTGGCGGCGCTCGACGCCCGCGAGCTCGAGGGCGTGCTCGCACACGAGCTGGCCCACGTGCGCCGGCGCGACAACCTCCTCGCCCTGGCCTGCGGCATCGTCCGGGACGTCTTCTTCTTCGTGCCCGGGGGACGCTGGGCGCTGCGGCAGCTCCACGGGGAGCGCGAGGTCGCGGCCGACACCATGGCCGTGACCTGCACCCGTCGGCCCGGTGCCCTCGCCTCGGGGCTGCTCAAGGCGATCGAACGGGGGACGGCCACGGCCAGCACCTGCGCCGCCCTGCTGCCGGCGGGGACCTCCCTCGTCGAGCGGGTCGAGCGCCTCTGCGACGACCGGCCGGCGCCGACGCGCACCCGCTCGGGGCTCGAGCTCGGCGCCGTGGTCACCGCCTGCACCGTCGCCGTCACGGCCGCAGCCCAGCTCCCGGCGCTGGTCTCCGGCGCCGACGGGGAGCGTGACGCCATCGGGGTGATGTGGACGGCGTCCGCCGAGCCGATCGGCGCGGGCACCGCCGACGCGCCGCCGGTGGAGGCGCGGGCCTTCAACGTGTACCGCGGGACCCGCATCGACCGGACCCCCGTCGGGTCGAGCGCCGTGGCCGTCCCCGACGACGCCGACGAGGTCCGTCCCGAGGTGCTGCGCGCCTGCGGCGAGGAGGGCGTCTGCCTCGAGCCGCCGGTCACCTACTCGCTCGGGATGACGCCGCGTCCCCGGGTCCGCACCGGGGTCGACCTCAGCGACCGCTGGCGCGTGGAACCGGTGGTGTCCACCGCCGACGAGGGCATCCGCGTCCTCTGGTTCCAGCGCCTCGACGGGGCTCGCTGACCCGCGGCTGCCGGCTGCTACCCTCGGCCGCCGTCCGTCCGACCCATCACTTCCCCGCATCGAGGACCACCCGCCGTGGGCTTGACCATCACCCTGATCGTGTTCCACGTCATCTTCTCGGCGTTCCTGGTCCTGTTCATCCTGCTGCACCGCGGCACCGGTGGCGGGCTCTCGGACATGTTCGGCGGGGGCGGCGTCGGCGCCCTCCAGGGCTCCGCGGTCGTGGAGAAGAACCTCGACCGGCTGACCGTCGTCGCCACCATCGGCTTCACGATCACGACGATCGCGCTCGGGCTGCGTTCCTGACCGGCCCGGCCGGGTCGACCCCCACCGCACCCGCGGGAGGTCGCACCGTGCACCGTCCGTCCCGTCACCGCGCCGCCGGGCTGCTCCTCGTCGCCGTGCTCCTCGCCGGGTGCTCCCGCGCGCCGGCGACCGACCCCACGCCGAGCCCGACCGCCACCGAGGCCGCCCCGGTCGAGAGCCCGACGCCGGCGGACCGGACCGGCGGGTCGCTGCGCTACGGGCTGTCGGGCGACCCCGACACGATCGACCCGCGGTTCGTGGCCGACGAGACCGGCGCGCTCGTCGTCGACGCGCTGTTCGACTCGCTCGTCGCGCTCGACGACGACCTCCAGCCGGTCCCCGCCGCGGCGGAGTCGTGGCAGGTGTCGGACGACGGCACCACCTTCACGTTCACGCTGCGCGAGGACGGGCGGTTCCACGACGGCACCCCCGTGACGGCCGCCGACTTCGCGCGCAGCTTCGACCGGATCGCCGACGGCACCGCGGAGCCCCGCTCCCTGCTCGCCTTCCAGCTCGAGCCGGTCCGCGGCTTCGCGGCAGCCCAGTCCGACGGGGCGTCGCTCGCCGGCGTCGAGGCCGTCGACGAGCGCACCCTGCGGATCACCCTGGACGAGCCGTTCCCGGAGTTCCTGTCGGTCCTCAGCCGCCCCGGGCTGGCCCCCGTGCCGCCGGCGGCCGACGAGGACCTCGAGGCCTTCGGGACCAGCCCGGTGGGCAACGGTCCGTTCGAGATGGCCGAGGCGTGGCAGCGAGGTCAGTTCATCCGGGTCGCGCGCGCCGACACCTGGTGGGGCGAGGTGCTGCTCGACGAGGTCGTCTTCCGCATCTACGCCGGTGACCCGGGCGCCGCCTCGCAGTTCGCGGACCTCGAGGCGGGACAGCTGCAGGTCGCCGAGGTCCCGGCCGGCAAGCGCGCCGAGGCCGAGTCGCGCTTCGGGCGGGCCGACGGCTCGACCGGACCGGGTGTGCTCGACGGGCTGACGTCCACCATCTACTACTACGGCTTCAACCTCGAGCAGGCGCCCTTCGACGACGTCCGGGTCCGGCGGGCGGTGTCGCTCGCGATCGACCGGGAGCGGATCGCCGCGGAGGTGCTGGCGGGCCTGCGAGCGCCGGCGGACGCGATCGTGCCCCCGCCCATCCCCGGCAGCCAGGTCTCGCCGTGCGCGCACTGCCGGTTCGCGCCGGACGAGGCCGCGGCGCTGGCCGCGGAGGTCCGCGCCGACGGGGTCGAGCTCGCGAGCATCGAGCTGGTCCACAACGACGGTCCGACGCACGAGGCCATCGCCGCGATCGTGGCCGAGTCGCTGCGAGAGGTCCTCGACGTCGAGGTGGCCGTGCGCTCCCAGGGGCTGCAGGAGTACGTCGCGGGCCTGCGTGCGGGGGTGATGCAGGTGTTCCGTCTCGGGTGGCAGGCGGACTACCCGAGCCCCGGCAGCTACCTGGTGCCGCTGTTCAGCGGCGACAACGTCGGGGTGGACAACCTGACCCGCTACGACGTCGCCGAGGTCACCCAGCAGCTCGAGGCGGCCCGTGCCGAGATGGACGCGACCGCCCGGGTCGAGGCGTACCGCGCCGCGGAGCGACGCATCCTCGACGACGTCGCGATCGCGCCCATGCTGTTCTACCGCTCGGCACAGGTCGTCGCCGAGGGGGTCAACGACCTCACCGTCAGCCCGCTCGGGTCGGTCGACCTGACCCGGGTGTGGCTCGACGACGCGCCGTAGTGCGGGGCGCCCGGACGCTCGTCGGCGCGCTGCTGCTGCTCGCGGCCGGGTGCACGGGGCTCGCCCCCGGGGTGCCGGTCCGTGGGGACGCGACGACCCCGCCGGCCGGCGGCGCCTCCGAGGCCACCGACGCCGCCGGCGAGGCGGTGCCGACCCGTAGGATCCGGGTCGCCTACCCGGACAGCCCCGCGGCGTTCGTCGGGCTCGACCCCCGCGACCCCGCGGCCGTCGACCTGGCCGCCCTGTGGGGCCTGCCGCTCTACCGGGTCGACCCGGCCGGGCAGTGGCGCCCCGGCCTGGCGGTCGCCGCCACCGAGACGCGCGGCGACGACGGCTGGCAGGTCGAGGTCGACCTCGCCGCCGGCGCCTGGTCGGACGGTGCGCCGGTCACGTCCGCCGACGTCGTGGCCACCGCGGAGGCGCTGCGGGCGGCCCGGCCCGACGCCTGGGCCGGGGTCGGCGAGGTCGTGGCGGTCGACGTGGACACGGTGCGCATCGACGCGCCGGCGCCGGTCGGCACCTGGCCGGCCCTGCTCTCCGGCGCGCCCGGTGTGCTGCCCGCCCACGTGCTCGCCGAGGGGGGCCTCGACGCCTTCCGTGACGAGGTCCCCGTCAGCGGGGGCTGGTTCCGCGTGGTCGATGCCGTCGAGGGCCGCTCGGTGACGCTCGACGCCAACCCGCGCAGCCCCCTCGGGCCGCCCGGTGCGGAGGGCATCGACGTGGACGTGGTGCCCTCCTACGAGACCGCGCTCGGGCTGCTGTCGCGCGGCGAGGTCGACGCGGTCGTCGGGCACGCGGCCCTGAACCCCGTCGTCCGTGCCGCCCGTCTCGACGAGGTGCGCGCCGAGGCACCGCTCGGGGGCACCTGGGTCGGGCTGGCGTTCGACGAGCCAGGCGGGGTGCTGACGGGTCCCGACCGGGCCGACGACCGCCGGCGCATCGTCGAGGCCCTCGACCTGACCCGCTTCATCGAGGGCCTGCTGGCCGACGCCGGCGGCGTGCTGACCTCCCCGGTGCCCGGGGTCGACGGTCCGTGGACCGTCGGGACCGGGACGCCGCCGCTGCCGAGCCGGGTCTCCCTGCCGCGGGAGCCGGTCCTGCTGCTCCCGCGGGGGCCGGACATCAGCGGGCTCACCGGACGGACGGTGCAGCGGGAGGCCTCGCTCGCCGGCGTCACGCTACGGCTCGTCGGCGTCAGCGTCCCCGACTCGTTCGACCCCGTCGACGAGGTCGACGCCCGCCTCGTCGTCGTCCGCTCGCTGCCGAGCCCCGACCTGACGTGGCTGCTCGGGGAGGGTGGCGCCGGCGACGACGTGACCACCGTGGCGCGGTCCGCGGCCGCCGGCGCGGAGGGGACCGCCGAGGCGCGGCGCGAGGCCCTCGCCCCGGGCTTCGCGGTGCTACGGGATGCCGCCGTCGTGACCCCGCTCTACCGGGTCGGGATCGCCCACGCGTGGCACCCCCGGCTCACCGGCGTGCGCCCGTCGGCGTGGGCCGGCGCCGGGTTCTGGGACGCGGGCGCGTGGCGCGTCGAGGGCTGATCGGCACGTCGGCGTGCGCGCCGACAGCACCGCGGCGCGCGGTTGGCGGCCCGTGGTGGGCGCGGTTATCCTGCCGCCCTCCCCGGGAGCGCCGGGGGCCACGCGCGAGTGGCGGAACAGGCAGACGCGCACGGTTGAGGGCCGTGTCCCGGAAACGGGGTGGAGGTTCAAGTCCTCTCTCGCGCACCACCGCAGCACCCACGACGCCCGGCCGGACTCGGCCGGGCGTCGTCGTGTCCGGGGTCGTTCCCGGATCGTGTGCCGGGCGCCGGTCCGACGCAGGGTGCTCGCGTCACTGCGGCGCACCTGCTGTGGTGGGCGTCACCGCGGCCGACGGAGACGGCACGGGCTGGCCAGACGGCCGGGCCCACCGGACCGAAGAGTCAGGTGAGACGCGCCGCCGCCGGGGGCCGCGCGTGACCGGGAGCCCGACCCATGCGCCTGTCCCACCGCGGGGAGACGACCGTCCACGTCGACGCGCCACCGCGCACCATCGTAGACGACATCACCACCGTCGAGCTCCGCCACGAGCTCGTCGACGGGCTGCTCGACCCGGAGTCCGACGACGTCCGGTGGATCCTCCCGGGGCTGCAGGTCGCGGGCATCGGGGTCCGGGCCGCCGCCTGCATCCGGGTCACGGTCGAGGCGCACCAGCCGGAGCGGGCGACGGTCCGCATCGTGGGTGACCCGGTCCCCGGGTTCACCCCCTGCGCCCTCGACATCGTACTCACGGCCGTGCCGTCGGCGCACGGGGGGTCGGACGTCCACGCGACGTTCGGCGTCGACGTCGAGCTGAAGCTGCCGCGGATCGCCCGGCCGATCGCCCAGCGGGTGCTCGACCACGAGGTGGCGAGGGTCCGCGACACGCTCGTGGCGCGGATCGCCGACCA
The DNA here is from genome assembly GCA_046566145.1 of Actinomycetes bacterium. Classification (GTDB taxonomy): domain Bacteria; phylum Actinomycetota; class Nitriliruptoria; order Nitriliruptorales; family Nitriliruptoraceae; genus JBKHXF01. The sequence goes on along the minus strand of JBKHXF010000018.1, from coordinate 21,851 downwards.
CTACGGCGACGTCGTGCCGGCCTGAGGCCTCACCAGCGGTCGACGCCGCGGGGGGCCCGGATGACCCGGGCGGCCTCGCCCTTCGCGCGCCTCCGCCGTCGCCGGCGGCGCTGCCGCTCGGCCCGGGCCTCCGCGCGGGCCTCGGCGCTGCGGCGGCGGCGGCGCCGGCGGCCGCGCTGGCGCCGGGTCGTCAGCCGGACCCGCTGCGCGGCGGACGGGCCGTGGAAGCCGCCGCCCTCGTCCACGGCGACGCCGAGGACGACCGCGCGGAGGCGGGCGAGCAGCAGCCCGATCGCGAGGCCGAGCAGCAGGCCGCCGACGTTGGCGATCGCGTCGCTGACCTGGCAGAACCGGTAGATGCCGGGCACGAGCGCTTGGACGGTCTCGATGGCCGGGGAGAGCAGCAGGGCCGGCACGAGCAGGCGCCGGCGGAGGCGCCGCGGGGCGAGCCCGAGCCCGATGCCGAGCGGCAGCAGCAACGCGGAGTTCAGCGCCACGTCCGCCGCGAACGGCAGCCCGTCCGGGATGACGACCGGGGGCGGGCCGAGGTGGCAGCCGCGGACGTCGATCCGCAGCGTGTTCGGCGTGAGCGTCGCCAGCAGCGGGCCGAGCGTGCCGCCCACGAGCAGGCCCAGCGTGGGCAGGCCGAGCCGACCCCGCCGGCGCGGGCCGCCGGCCGTCTGCACGCGCCGGCGGCGCACGCCGACGACGGCCAGCACGAGCACGGTGACGAGGGTCGCCGCGGCCATGCTGCGCAGGAGGTTGGGGTCGAGCAGGTCGAGCAGGCCCACGGAGGAGGATCCCGGGTCGGTGCGGTCCGCGGCGCGGGTGCACGAGGCGCCAGCGGGGAGGTGGCCGTCGGGTCGCACGGGTCGCCGACGGGTCCGTGAGTATGGCCCACACCCCCCGCTCCACGCTCGTCGGCGTCCACAGGCCGGACACGCCGGGCGTTGGCCGGTGTCACGCCGGGCGGGCATGCTCGACCCCACGCTCACCACGCCGACGCCCCGAACGGACCCCCGTGCCCGCCGCCACCGCGACCGCCGAACGCGCCCAGGACCTCCTGACGACCCTCGCGGGCCCGGACGCCGTCCTGCGCGACGACCAGGCCGAGGCGATCGGGGCGCTCGCGGACGACCGCCGGCGCGTGCTGCTGGTCCAGCGCACCGGCTGGGGCAAGTCGGCCGTCTACTGGATCGCGACGGCCCTGCGCCGCGCCACCGGGGCCGGCCCGACGCTGGTCGTCTCCCCGCTGCTGGCGCTCATGCGCGACCAGGTCGAGGCGGCCCGGCGGCTCGGGCTCTCGGCGGAGACCATCAACTCGACCAACGCCGACGAGTGGGACCGGGTGCTCGCGCTGCTCGACGACGACGCGGTCGACGTCCTGCTCATCTCGCCCGAGCGGCTCAACGCCCCCTCGTTCCGCGACCGGCTCGCGGTGCTGGCCCCTCGCCTGGGTCTGCTGGTGGTCGACGAGGCGCACTGCGTGTCGGACTGGGGCCACGACTTCCGGCCCGACTACCGGCGCATCCGCGACCTGCTCGAGGGGCTGCCCGACGGCACGCCGGTGCTGGCCTGCACCGCCACCGCGAACGCCCGCGTGACCGCCGACGTCGCCACGCAGCTCGGCGACGACGTGCTCACCCTGCGAGGGCGCCTCGGCCGCGACTCGCTGCAGCTCGCCGTGCTCGACCTCCCCGACGGTGAGTCGCGGCTCGCGTGGCTCGACGCCTTCGTCGCCTCGCACCGTCCCGTGCACGGCCGCGCCGGCATCGTCTACACGCTCACGGTCGACGACACGTCCCGGGTCGCGGCCTTCCTCGCCGAGCGCGGCCGCGACGCGGTCGCGTACTCCTCCGCCGTGGAGCCCGAGGAGCGCGAGGCCATCGAGGCCCGGCTGAAGGCGAACGAGCTCGACGTGGTGGTGGCCACCTCGGCGCTCGGCATGGGGTTCGACAAGCCCGACCTCGCGTTCGTCGTCCACCTCGGCGCGCCCTCGTCGCCCGTGGCGTACTACCAGCAGGTGGGACGTGCCGGCCGCGCCATCGACACCGCCGAGGTGGTGCTGCTGCCGACCCGCAAGGACGCCGACATCTGGCGGCACTTCGACCTCGCCGGCATCCCGTCGGAGCGCGAGGTCGAGCGGGTGCTCGGGGCGCTCTCCACCGAGGAGCCGCGGTCGGTGCCGATGCTGGAGCAGGCCGTCGACGTGCGGCGCTCCCGGCTCGACCTGCTGCTGAAGGTGCTCGACGTCGACGGGGCCGTCGAGAAGGCCGGGTCCGGGTGGGTCGCCACCGGCGTGCCGTGGGCCTACGACCGCGAGCGGTACCGCGCGCTGGCGGAGCTCCGCCGGGGCGAGCACGCGGCGATGGCCAGGCTCACCGCCGGCGCGCTGGACGGGTGCCTCATGCGGTTCCTCGCGGAGCAGCTCGACGACCCGGACGCCACCGCCTGCGGGCGCTGCCAGGGCTGCACCGGCTGGGAGCCCGACGTCGGCGTGTCGGCGAGCGTCGCCGACGAGGCGCGCGCGTTCCTGCGCGAGCGCGACGTGCTGCTGCGCCCCCGACGGATGTGGCCGCCCGGCCTCGACGAGGTCCGCGGGCGGATCGCGAAGGGCCGCGGCCCGCTCGAGGGGCGGGCGCTCGCGGGCGGCGACGACTCCGGCTGGGGGGAGGTCGTCGACCGGCTGCTCGCCTCGCTCGGCGAGGACGCCACCGGCACCCCGGACGAGGCCGCCCTCACCGAGGTCGTCGACGGGCTCGTGCGGGTGCTGGCACGGTGGGACTGGCCCACCCGGCCGAGCGCGATCGTGCCGGTCCCGTCCCCGCCGTACGCCGCGCTGACCCGGACGGTGTGCGTGCGGCTCGGGGTGCTCGGCCGGCTCCCGGTCGTCGAGGCGCTCGCCTGGTCGCCGGGCCCGAGCCAGGCCGAGCAGGCCAACTCGCCGCACAAGGCCGCCAACGCGCTCGCCCGGCTGACCACGACGCCGGCGGCCGCCGAGCTGCCCACCGGGGGCGTGCTGCTGGTCGACACCGCCACCGACACCGGCTGGACGCTCACCGCCGGCGCGTGGCGGGTGACCGAGCCGGCACCGCGCCCGGTCCTGCCGCTGGTGCTCACGACCCGGCCGGCGTGACGCTCAGGTGGTGGCGACGGCGTCGAGGGTGATCTCGGGGTTGTTGTCGAGGATGCGCTGGAGCTGCCAGCGGTCCCGGAACAGGGCGATGTGGGCGCCGGAGGCCCGGCGGTAGACCTCGACGTCGCGCATCTCGCGCAGCGCCTCGGCGCCGGCGGCATCGGTGTGCCGGGCGATCGTCCAGCGGCAGCCCTCGAGCCGGACCGGCGCGCGGAACTCGTGCTCGAGGCGCCACTCGGCCACGTCGAACTGCAGGGCACCGACCGCGGCGAGCACCGGGGCCTGGTCGCCGAGGTCGTCGTGCCGCAGCACCTGGATGGCACCCTCCTGGTCGAGCTGCTCCAGGCCGGTCCGGAACTGCTTCGAGCGGGAGCGGTCCGCCGGGTACGCGACCCGGAAGTGCTCGGGCGTGAACGTCGGCACCGGGGGGAACACGACCGGGTCCTCGGTGTACAGCGTGTCGCCGACCACGAGGTCGGTCGCGTTCACCAGGCCCACCACGTCGCCCGGTGCGGCCTCGTCGACCGTCACCCGCTCGCGGCCGAGGACCTGGTGCGCGTACTTCGCCGTGAAGGTCCGGCCGGTGCGGTCGCACGTGATCGCAGCGCCGCGCTCGAATCGCCCGGAGCACACGCGCACGAACGCGATCCGGTCGCGGTGGCGCGGGTCCATGTTGGCCTGGACCTTGAAGACGAACCCGGAGAACGGCGCCGTCAGCGGGCGCGGCTCGCCGGTGACGTCCTCGCGGGGACGCGGGGGCGGCGCGATCGCCGACACCGCGTCGAGCAGCAGCCGGACGCCGAAGTTGGACAGCGCCGAGCCGAAGAAGACCGGGGTGGTCGCGCCCGCGAGGAACAGCTCGTCGTCGTGGTCCTTGCCGAGCTCGTCGAGCAGCTCGACCTCCTCGGCGATCGTCTCGCCGCCCTCGAGGTCCGACAGGGCGGTGATCTCCTCGTCGCCGCGCCGGGTCCCGTGGTCGGTCGCGTCGAAGCGGTGGAAGGTCCCGTCCCGGCGGTCGACCACGCCTCGGAAGCGTCCGTCGAGCTTCACCGGCCACGTCACCGGGGTGGCGTCGATGCCGAGCACCGACTCGATGTCGTCGAGGATCGCGAGCGGCTCCGGGGCCGGACGGTCCATCTTGTTCACGAACGTGATGACCGGGGTCCCGCGCCGGCGGCACACCGCGAACAGCTTCTCGGTCTGCGGCTCCACGCCACGCGCCGCGTCGAGCACCATCACGGCCGCGTCCACGCCCGACAGCACCCGGTAGGTGTCCTCGGAGAAGTCGCGGTGGCCAGGGGTGTCGAGCAGGTTGAACACGTCGCCGTCGTGCTCGAAGCGCATCACGGCCGACGACACCGAGATGCCACGGTCCTGCTCGAGCCCCATCCAGTCCGACGCGGCGGCACGCTGGACCTTGCGGGACTTGACCGCCCCCGCCTCCTCGATCGCGCCCGCGTACAGCAGGAACTTCTCGGTCAGGGTCGTCTTGCCGGCGTCGGGGTGCGAGATGATCGCGAACGTGCGGCGTCGGCCGGCCTCGGCGAGCAGGCGGCGGTCGTCGGGGGAGGTCACGCGGGGTCCCTCAGGGGTGCGGTGGGCGGCGGACGCCCGTGCGGGCGCGGCGGCGGGGTCCGGCCGGTGGGTGCGGGGCACAGCTGGCCCGCGAGGGTACAACCGCCCGGACCGGGGCCGACCGGAGCCTCGTGTGGTCCGAACCGCCGGACCCGGACGGAGACGACGACGTGGTGGAGCTCGAGGTCGCGCGGCGCGCCGGCGGACGCCTGCGCCGGGCCCTGCTGGGCGACCCCGACCTGCACCCGGTCCGCAGGGCCCTGGCCCCCACCTTCCTGCTCGTCGTCACCGTCCTGCCGCTGCTCCTGCCGGTGCGGACCGGCCCGGTCGACCCGACCACGCGCGCCTGGCCGGACAGCCGGTTCGTCGAGCTCGGCGGCGTCGACACCCACGTGCGGGTCTGGGGGCCGCCGGTCGACGGCCCGGGCGCCGTCCCGGGCGCCCCGACGGTGGTCGCGCTGCACCACTTCTACGGCTCCGCCGGCACGTTCGCCCCGCTCGGCGAGGCCCTCGCGGCGCAGGGGGTCCGCACGGTCGCGCTCGACCGCCCCGGCTTCGGGCTGACCGAGCGGCCCACCCCCGATGGCCGCTGGGAGGGGCCCGACGCGCCCTACACCCGGGCGTTCGCCGCCCGACAGGCAGCCGCGCTGCGCGACGCCTGGGGCCTCGACGGCGCCGTCCTGCTCGGCGTGTCGATGGGCGGCACCATCGCGCTGGAGTCGGCGCTGGCCGACCCGGACGGCTGGGCCGGCGTCGTCGCCGTCAGCGCACCCACCGCGTACGACGCCGGGGCACCCCCACCGCTGCGCCCGGCGCTGCGCACCCGGTGGGCCCGGGGGATCGGGGCGGCGCTGGTGCGCTGGCGGGGTGACGACCTCGACCCGGTCCGTGTGACCCGCCGCTGGGGCGACCCGACCCGGCTCACCGACGAGGTGCTCGAGGCCTACCGCCGCGCCGTCGGCGTGGAGGGGTGGGACGGCGGGCTGTGGGACGCCATCGTCTCCGACGCACCGCCGGCGCTGGACGGCCCGACCCTCGCGGCCATCGGGGTGCCCGTCGTCACCGTCGGCGGGTCGCTCGACTCGCTCGTGCCTGCCTCGGTCAGCACCGCGACCGCGGTCGCCACCGACGGCGCGGCCGTCACCGCCGAGGGCTGCGGGCACACCGTCCACGAGGAGTGCCCGGCGGAGGTCGCCGGGGCCGTCCTCGACCTGCTCCGCACCCTCGGCCGGCTGCCCGTCAGCTGACGTCGACGATCGGCAGCCGCAGGGCCCCCGGCGCCGCGGCGGGCACGACCGGCCGGCGGGGCGCGACGGGTTCGATGCGCTCGTAGGGGGCGCCGAGCGGCGGCCGCGGGTCGGGCTCGCCCCGGTTGGGCCACAGCGCCATCGCCCGCTCCGTCATCGCCGTGATGGTCAGCGACGGGTTCACCCCGAGGTTCGCGGTGATCGCGGAGCCGTCGGCGACGTGCAGGCCGGGGTGGCCGTAGACCCGCTGGTAGGGGTCGATCACGCCCGTCTCGGGGGAGTCCCCGATGGGGCACCCGCCGATGAAGTGCGCGGTCGTCGGCACGTCGAGCACGGCCTCGTTGATGGCCGATCCGGCCTCCCCGTCGATGCGGGCCGCGACCTTGCGGGTCACCTCGTTGCCGACCGGGATCCACGTCGGGTTCGGCTCGCCGTGGCCCTGCTCGCTGGTGAGCTTCCACCGGCCGAAGGCGCCACGGACCCGCCGCACGTCCAGCGAGTTGTCGAGCGACTGCATCACGAGCACGATGATCGACCGCTCGGACCAGCGCCGCACGGACAGCGAGCGCAGGAACACGACCGGGTGGGCGAGCACCGTCAGCACGAACCGCAGCCAGCGCGGGATGCGTCCGCCCCCGTCCACCATGACGGTCGCGAGCAGCCCCATCGCGTTGGAGCCGCGGCCGTAGCGGACGGGCTCGACGTGGGTGTGCTCGTCAGGGTGGAAGGACGAGGTGATCGCGATGCCCTTCGAGTGGTCGACCGTCACCCGCCGGCCCTGCGCCCCGAGGATGGCCTCGGAGTTGGTGCGCGACAGCTGCCCGAGTCGGGGGGAGAGGTTCGGCAGCGAGCCCTCGTCGCGCAGGCGGTGCAGCAGCTTCTGGGTGCCGAGCGCCGACGCGGACACGACCACCTGCTCCGCGGTGAGCACGGGGTTCGTCCGGGGCCGCACGCCCGGTCGGCGCGAGTGGACCTCGAAGCCGCCACCCGGCAGCGGGCGGATGTCGGTCACCTCGTGCTCGGGCAGGATCGACGCGCCAGCGCCCTCGGCGAGGTGCAGGTAGTTGGTGTCGAGCGAGTTCTTCGCCCCGTGACGGCAGCCGGTCATGCACGAGCCGCAGCGGATGCAGCCGGTCCTGTCGGGCCCGGCCCCGCCGAAGTACGGGTCGGGGACGGTGCGCCCCGGCTCGTCGCCGAAGAACACGCCGACCGGGGTGGGGCGGTAGGTGTCGCCGACGCCCATCTCCTCGGCGATCTCGCGCATGATGTCGTCGGCCGGCGTGGTGAACGGCGTCTCGGTGACGCCGAGCATCCGCTGCGCCTGGTCGTAGTAGGGCGCGAGCTCGTCCTGCCAGTCGGTGATGTGGGCCCACTGGCGGTCGGTGAAGAACGGCTCCGGCGGCACGTACAGCGTGTTCGCGTACACCAGCGAGCCGCCCCCGACCCCGGCGCCGGAGAGGATGAGCACGTCCTTCAGCAGCGTCAGCCGCTGGATGCCGGTCATGCCGAGCCGTGGCGCCCACAGGAAGTTGCGGGCGTCCCACGAGGTGCGGGGGAGCGTGTCCGGCGTGAAGCGTCGGCCCGCCTCGAGCACGGCGACGCGGTAGCCCTTCTCGGTGAGGCGCAGCGCCGTGACGGCGCCACCGAAGCCGCTGCCGATGACCAGCACGTCGTGGTCGAATTCCCGCTCGCTCACCGCTGCCTGCTCCCTCGCCGTCGTGCCACCCACGTGCCGGGGCACCGAGCCCCGGGCCGTCGTCGTGCCCCGTCCCGCCGCCGGCGGAGCGTACGGCCGGCCGGCCGCCCACGGGTAGCCTCCGCCGACGTCCCTGCCCGACCTCGCGGCCGACTCGCCGCGCCTGCCCGCCCCTCGGGGGTCCCGTGCCCACCGCCCTCCCGACGCTGCCGGAGCCCGCCCTCCGCGACGCCGTCCGCGACGCCGTGCCGTTCCTCGCCCGCGTGGTCGACCACGGCTACGCCAACGCCGAGGGCGGCGACGTCGCCAACCACGGCAGCGCCACCTCGATCGTCCGGCACGTCGCGAACTACCTGCTCGCCTCGGAGGCGATCGCCGGCGCCGGCGTGCCCGCCGGCGCCGACCTGCTCGACGTCGGATGCGGCACCGCGGCCCTCTCGGCGTGGCTCGCCGACCGTCACGGCCTGCGCCTGCACCTCGCCGACCACGACCCGGGGGTGCTCGAGGCGGCCGCCTCCTCGTTCGACGTCGCCGCGACCGTGACCGACCTCGCCGCCGCTCCCCGCTGTGCCGTCGTCACGGCCATGGAGGTGCTGGAGCACGTCCCGCCGGCGGAGCAGCCCGCCTTCGTCGCGGCGCTCCTGGACCGGGTCGCCGACGGCGGCGTGCTGGTCATCTCCACCCCCGACGAGTCGCACTACCCGGGGGGCTGGTCCGGGTACGCCCCGCACGTCGGGTGCGTCACCCCCGCGCGGCTCGAGGCCCTGCTGGTGGACGCCGGCGTCGCGGACCCGACGGTGCTGCGGCTGCACGGGGGCGCCTTCGAGCTGCCGTGGTGGCGTCGGCTCGCCGAGCGCGTCGGCAACCGCGCCTGGGCGTGGCTCCAGGCGAGGGTGCCGCAGGGCGCGGCGTGGCTGTCGGCTCGCGTCGCCGGGCGCCATCACGGCATCGACGTCCCGCGCGACGACGCGCTGTTCCGGGTCAGCGTCGACCCGCCGGCTCGCGGTCGGGGAGGGGGCTTCGTGGCCCTCGCGCGGCGCTGAGCCCGGACCGCCGGCGCCGGCGGTCCGAGACGACCGCGCCGGTGACCACGAGCCCGACGAGCAGCCCCATCGCCGACGCGACCCACGCGTAGCCGACGACCCCGGGCCACGCCGGACCCTCGGTGGCCTCCCGCAGCAGCAGGACGTCGTCCTCGACCAGGGGGACGGTCCGCTCGTCGACGAGGGGGATGGCCGACGCGCCGATCTCCTCGTCGGCCGGCAGCGCGACGGGGGCGACGCCCATCGTGTCCTCGCGGGAGACCCGCACGATCGTCTTCCAGGTCCCGCCGACGGGCACCGGCCCCTCGGTGACGTACGTGCCGGGGTCGTCGGTCGGGACGAGGTGGGCGATCACCTGGCCGCCGCCCTGCCACGCCATGACCTGTCGCAGCTCGGTGTCGTCGAGCGCGTCCACCGGGTCGGCCTGCACGGTGACCGTCACCCGGGCGTCGCCGGTGTCGGAGACCGCCGCAGGCGCGGTGCGGATCGTCAGGGTCGCGTCGGGCGCGTTGCGGGGCAGGAGCGCGACGAGGACGGCCAGCAGGGCGACGCCGCACGCGGTGAGGAGGCGGGCGTCGATGCCCGGGACGCGCCACGTCGCGGCGCGGCCGAAGGCGGCGCCGAGCAGCGCGGCGGCGACCGCGGCGAGGGTGGCGAGGGCCAGCCCGGGCAGCAGCGAGGTGGTCCACGGGTTCGCGAAGGCGACCTGGCTCCACGCCCACTCGCCGGCCAGCCCGACCGTGCCGACCGCGAGGCCCCCGACGGCCGTCCGCCGGCGCACGCTCCAGTCGCGGCCGACGTGCGCCACCGCCTCGACCGCGAGCGCGGCCGGGAGCAGCAGCGGCATCCGCGGCGTCCCGAGACCCCACACGAGGTCGGTGAGCGCGAGCAGGGCGAGGCGCGCCACCGTGAAGCGGGCCCAGGTCAGCAGGGCGGCCCCGCGCCCGAGGGCCTCGCGGACGCCGACCAGGGCGAACCCGGCGGCGGCGGCGATCTGCACCGGCTGGAGCAGCAGCTGCCAGCGCGGCACGCCGAGGTCCCACTCGAGCTGCCAGGCGGACATCGACACCAGCAGCAGCGACGCGGCGTACCCGATCGAGAGCCGCCGGGCGCGGCGGGTGCCGGCGTCCGGACCGGCCTCCGTGAGCACGAGCCACAGGGCCAGCGGGGCGACGGCCGCCCCGGAGATCATCGTCACGTGGGGGGGCGACCACATCGTGACGTCGAGTCCGTAGGCGGCGTGCCAGAGCTCGTCGACGAAGAAGCCGACCATGCCGGCGGTGCCGATCCAGGCCAGCGCGAGCGACCCCCACGGCGCGACCAGCCGCCCACGGCGCAGCCCGACCTCCGGACGCTCGTGATGCGAGGCGTACGCGATCGAGCCGCCGCCGGCGACCCCCATGAGCGCGAGGCCCGCGCCGATGGCGACGTGCGGCGGCGAGAACAGGAACTCGTCGCGCCCGACCGCGATGTGCCAGGCGACGTCCCAGAAGAAGCCGATGCCGGCCACGACGAGGGCGGCCGGCACGAGCAGCGCCGGCAGCGCCGCCCAGGCCGGGTACCCGGTCAGTCGCGTGAGCCCGGCGGCGAGGCGCTCGGCCGGGCTGCGTCGGGGTCCGGCGGTGTCGGCCACGGCGAGGGTCCGGTCCCCGAGGCGGACGAGGAGCACGCCCGCCAGGGCGATGAGCGCCATCGGGACCGCCACGTAGAGCCAGTCGGTGCCGAAGGCGGCGACCTGCTCGAGCGTGTGCACGCCGAGGCCACCGTGGGCGAGCGGTGCCGCCGGGTCGAGGTGGGGGATGGTCACGCGAGGTTCCTCCGAGAACTGTGTGACATCGACAGATGTAACATACGTAGGTGGAAGCGATGGGTCAAGGGCCGACGGTCGGGGTCCGCGGAGACCCGGGAGCGGGCGCGTACCCTGCGCGCGATGGAGATGCGCATCGACGAGCTCGCGGCCCGCACCGGGGTCACGTCCCGGAACATCCGGGCGTACCAGGCGAAGGGCCTGCTGCCCGCGCCCCGGCTCGAGGGACGGACGGGCTACTACGACGACGGCCACGTCCAGCGCCTCGAGATGATCGAGGAGCTGAGCGCGCGCGGCTTCTCGCTCGCGGCCGTCAAGGCGTTGCTCGACGCCTGGGCACAGGGCGGCGACCTCGGCGACCTGATCGGGTTCGAGCGGCTCGTCGCCGCGCCGTTCGTGGACGCCGAGCCGGAGCGGATGAAGGTCAGCGAGCTCCTCGAGCGGTTCCCCGACGCGGCCGACGACCCGAGCCTGCTCCAGCGTGCCATCGAGGAGGGGGTGATCGACCAGGTCGACGGGGAGGAGGTCGTGCTCCCGGCCCCCATGCTCGTCGAGGCCGGGCAGGAGCTGACCCGTCTCGGCATCCCCCTCGCCGACGTCCTCGACCTCGTCGGGGCGATCCGCGCGGACGTGGCGGACATCGCGGACCGCTGCGTCGACCTCGTCGGCGACCGCGTGGCGCCGGCGGTGCTCGCGAGCGCCCCCGACCCGGAGACGCTCGCCGAGCTCTCCGACGCGGTGGCGCGCCTGCGGACCATCGCGCTCGAGGTCGTGCGGCCGTTCCTCGTGCAGGAGCTCAACCGCGCGGTCGAGCGGCGCCTGGCCGCCGTGGCGGAGGCCGAGCGGCTCAGCCGCGCCTGAGCCCCCTGCGACCCGGTCGGCTCAGTCCGACAGCAGGGCCTTGGCGAGCGGCAACGACTCGAGCCAGCCCTCCGGCGCGATGCCCTGCGGGTCCTCGAGCGCCCGGTACAGGGCGTGGCGCTGCTGCGACACCCAGGCGTGCGCCGCGACGCGCTGCTCCCGCCCGATCCGGTGGATCGGCACGGTGCAGTCGCTGGACCCCGTGCGCAGGTACTTGCGCCACGCGTGCCGCGTCACCCACCACTCTCCCTGGTCGAGCATGCGACGCAGGTGGTCGAGCTCGTCCTGCGTGGGGTGCAGCGGGACGATCCGCTGCGACCCCGGCATGATCGGGGGCATCGTCATGACCACGGCGCGACCTCGGTTCGGGCTTGGCGTCGGCACCCCGGATGCTACGGCCCCCGGTCGCGTGCCGTGGTCGCCCGGCCGGGCACGTCACGCGAGGTCGCGTCCCACCACGAACCGGACGGCGATCGCGTTGCCGACCTCGTCCAGCGCGGCCTGCGGCGCGACCCCCCGCGTGATCCGGGCCCGCACCTCGTCGAGGTGCGCGGCGACGCCGAAGGCGGCGAAGCCGGCGGGGTAGCGGACCACCCAGCCGGCCTCGTCGTCGACGAGCACGGCGTCGCGGTCCGTCCCGGCGACCAGGGAGTCCTGCCAGCACCACCACACCCCGGCGCGCAGCTCGGTCCGCACCGTGGCGGGCGAGGGGTGGCGCAGCGCGGGCACGGCCGCCAGCGCGGCCGTCCTCGCCTCCTCCTCGGTCACCGTGCGCTCCTCGCCGTCCGGGCCCCGCCGGACGTTCGGCGCCGGCGGTCCCACTAGCCTGCCGCGGTCGTCGCCCGTCCGCCGACCCCAGCGAGGACCCGCGTGGCCACCGATCGCGTCACCGCCGTCGAGCAGGCGCTCGACGCGACCCTCGCCGAGCTGGCCGCCGCCCCACCCCGCAGCGGGCGTCTGGGGGACCGGGACGCGTTGCACCGCGGGGGCGTGCTCACCGCCGAGGACGCCCGTGGCGTCTGGCGGGCGATGGTCACCTCGCGGGCCCTCGACGTTGCTGCTCGCCGGCTCAAGGCCGCCGGCGCCGGCTACTACACGATCTCGTCGGCCGGGCACGAGGTGAACGCCCTGCTCGGCCACCTGCTCCGCGCCGACGACCCGTGCCTGCTGCACTACCGCTCCGGCGGGCTCGTCGTCGCCCGGACCCACCGCCACGCCCCCGACCTCGACCCGGTCCGCGACGTGCTGCTCGGGGTCGTGGCCGCGGCCGAGGACCCCGTCTCCGGGGGCCGGCACAAGGTCTGGGGCTCTCGGCGCCTGTGGATCCCGCCGCAGACCTCCACCATCGCGTCGCACCTGCCCAAGGCGACGGGCCTCGCCGTCGCCATCGACCGTGCCGCCCGGCTCGGCCTGGGGCTGCCGGTCGCGGACGACGCCGTCGTCGCCTGCACGTTCGGGGACGCCTCGGCGAACCACGCGACCGCGCTCGCCGGCATCACCGCGGCCCGCTACGCCCGCCGGCGCGGTCTCGGGGCCCCCGTGCTGTTCGTCTGCGAGGACAACGGCCTCGGCATCTCGGTGCCCACCCCCAGTCGCTGGATCGCCGAGACCTTCTCCGGGCAGCGCCACCTGCACTACGTGCGGGCCGAGGGCGAGCTCGACGAGGTCGCCGACGCCGTGGCCGCGGCGATCACCCGGTGCCGGGAGGACCGGGCGCCGGTGTTCCTGCACCTGCCGACGGTGCGGCTGTGGGGCCACGCCGGCTCGGACGTCGAGGCCGGCTACCGCACCCTCGACGAGATCCGCGGCGACGAGGCCCGCGACCCGATCGCGGCGGCGGCCCGGCTGCTCGTCGCCGCCGGCGTGGCGACCGGGGAGGAGCTCGTCGCGACCCTGGCCGAGGTGCGCGCCCACGTCGCCGCCGTCGAGGGGGAGGTCGCCGGCGCGCCGACGCTCGCCTCCGCCGACGACGTCGTCGCCCCGCTGGCCCCGCACCGCGTCGAGGAGGTCCGCGCCGAGGCCGCCCGGGGGGCCGCGTCCCTGACGCCGGCGCTGCGCCGCGACGTGCACGGTCGCGAGCTGCCCGAGGACGCCACCCTGCCGGCCCGGCGCACCCTGGCGGCCTGCGTGAACGCCGCCCTGCGCGACGTGCTCGCGGCCCGGCCCGAGACGCTGGTGTTCGGCGAGGACGTCGGACGCAAGGGTGGTGTGTACGGGGTCACCGGCGGGCTGCAGGCGACCTTCGGACCACACCGCGTCTTCGACACCCTCCTCGACGAGACGACGATCCTCGGGCTCGCGCAGGGCGCCGGGCTCGCCGGCCAGCTCCCCATCCCCGAGATCCAGTACCTCGCCTACGTCCACAACGCCCTCGACCAGCTCCGCGGCGAGGCGGCCTCGACCGCCTTCTTCTCCGCCGGCGCGTTCCGGACCCCGATGGTGGTGCGCATCGCCTCCTTCGCGTACCAGAAGGGCTTCGGCGGGCACTTCCACAACGACCACGCCATCGGTGCCCTGCGCGACATCCCCGGCCTGGCCATCGCGGCGCCGGCGGTGGGTGACGACGCGGCCCGGATGCTGCGCGGTGCCGTCGCGATGGCGGCGGCCGACGGCCGGGTCGTCGCGTTCTGCGAGCCGATCGCGCTCTACCACGAGCGCGACCTGCACGAGCCCGGGGACGAGGGCTGGTGCCGCACCTACCCGGCCCCGACCGGCGACGTGCTGCTGCCCGGCGAGGTCGGTACCCACGCGCCGCCGCAGGGCGGCGAGGACGCCGACGTCACCGTCGTGACCTACGCGAACGGCGTGCGGATGGCGCTGCGGGCCGCCCGGCGCCTCGCCGAGGCGGACGACGTCCGGGTGCGGGTCGTCGACCTGCGCTGGCTCGCCCCGCTCCCGCTCGACGCGGTGCGGGAGGAGGCCGAGCGGACCGGCCGGGTGCTGGTCGCCGACGAGTGCCGCGCGACCGCCGGCGGCGTGGCCGACGCGCTGGTCGCGGGCCTGGTGGAGAGCGGGTTCACCGGCCGGGTCGGCAGCGTCCGCAGCCGCGACACGTTCGTGCCGCTCGGACCGGCCGCCGACCTCGTGCTGCTGTCGGAGGACGACGTGGTCGCCGGGGTGCGGCGCCTGCTCGCCTGAGCCACCGGGGTCGGTCGGGTCAGGCGAGGACGTCCTCGCCGCCCTGCGGGCCGCCCACGGTGACGAAGTCGATGCAGGCCTCGACCGCGCCGACGAGCGGCCGCTCGAGGTCGGTGAGCCGGGTCACCGACCCCCGCACCCGCCGCCAGGCGTCGTGGACGTCGCCCCACCCCAGCGCGGCGACCAGCCCCTCCTTCCACGGCACCCCGCGCGGGACGTCGGGCCACGCGTCGAGGCCGAGTCGGGCCGGCTTCACGGCCGCCCACACGTCGACGTACGGGTGTCCGGTCACCAGCACGTGGGGGTGGCGGACCCCAGCGGCGATGCGGGACTCCTTCGAGCCGGGCACGAGGTGGTCGAGCAGCACGGCGAGGCGGCGGGTCGGGCCCGGTGCGAACGCCCGCACGTGGGCGGCGAGGTCGTCCGCCCCGTCGAGCGGCTCGACCACGATGCCGGCGACCCGCAGGTCGTCGCCCCACACCCGCTCCAGCAGCTCGGCGTCGTGAACGCCCTCCACCCAGATCCGGCTGGCGCGTGCCACCCGCGCCGTCGCGTCGGGGATCGCGATGGAGCCGGACGCCGTCGTGCGCGGCGCGGCGGCCGTGGCCGCGGGGCGCGCGGCAGCCGCCGGCGCGACCAGGACGACCGGCTCGTCGTCGACGTACGCGACGCCCTCGCCGAGGGCGAAGTGCCGAGCGCGGTCGCGGCGGTCGGTCAGCGTCACCCGGGTCGGGGTGACGGCCGTGACGGTGCCGACGAACCCGTCGACCTCCGCGAGCAGGCCCGGCTCGGCCGGCACCTCGGGCAGGCGGCGAGGGGCGTGGCCGCCACCGTCGCGCAGGACGTCGGGGGCTCGGTCCGGGGCGGGGTGGGTGGCGCGGGGCGTGCTCGGCTCCATGGCGGCGACGCTACCGCCGGCGCGCGTAGGCTCCGGGCAGCGACGACGGGAGCGTGGCGTGGGAGCAGCGACGACGGTGGACGGCAGCGACGGCACGGGCGGGCGGGCCGGGGCCGTGACGCGCACGGCGGTGCGGACCTGCCCGCTGTGCGAGGCGACGTGCGGGCTCGAGCTGCACCTCGACGCGGACGACCGGATCGTGAAGGTCACGGGTGACGAGCTCGACGTGTTCAGCCACGGGTACCTGTGCCCGAAGGGTGCGACCTTCGGGGAGCTCGAGCAGGACCCCGACCGCGTGCACCGGCCGCGGGTGCGGGACGACGCCGGCGGCTGGCGCGAGGTCGACTGGGAGGAGGCCTTCGCGGAGGTCCATCGGCGTCTCCGGCCGATCCTCGACGAGCACGGCCCGGACGCCGTCGCCGTCTACCTCGGCAACCCCAACGTCCACAACCTCTCCGGGTCGCTGTACGTGAAGCCGTTCCTCAAGGCGCTGCGGACCCGCAACGTGTACTCGGCGTCCACCGTCGACCAGATGCCGATGCACGTCGCCTGCGGCTGGATGTACGGCGACCCGGGCGCGATCCCGGTCCCGGACGTCGACCGCGCCGACTGGCTGCTCGTCCTCGGCGGCAACCCGCGGATGAGCAACGGCTCGCTGTGGACCGCGCCCGACCTGCCCGGCCGGCTCGACGCGCTGCGGGCCCGGGGAGGTCGGCTCGTGGTGGTCGACCCCCGACGCTCCCGCACCGCCGCCCGCGCCGACGAGCACGTCGCGATCCGCCCCGGGACCGACGCGCTGCTCCTCGCCGCGATCGCGACGACGCTGCTGGCCGACGGGCTCGCCGCCGGCGTGTCGCCCGGTTGTCGGCTCGCCGACCTCGTCGACGCGGCCGACGTCGCGCGGTTGCGCACCGCCCTCGCGCCGTTCACCCCCGAGTCGGTCGCGCCGGCGACCGGGGTCGACGCCGGGACGACCCGCCGGCTCGCCCACGAGCTCGCCGGGGCGGCGCACGGGCAGGTCTACGGCCGGATCGGCACGACGACCACCCGGTTCGGGACGCTCGCGTCGTGGCTGCAGAACGTCTGCAACGTCCTCGTCGGTGCGCTCGACGCGCCCGGCGGCGCGATGTTCCCGCACCCGGCCCACCAGGTGGGGGTCAGGCCCAAGCCGTACGCGTCGGGACGCTGGACCAGCCGGGTCCGCGGGCTGCCGGAGGCCAACGGGGAGCTGCCGGTGGCCACGCTGGCCGACGAGATCGAGACGCCCGGCGAGGGGCAGGTGCGGGCGCTGGTGACGATCGCCGGCAACCCCGTTCGCTCGACGCCGAACTCGGCCCGGCTCGACGCGGCCATGGCCGGCCTCGACCTCGTCGTGAGCGTCGACCCCTACGTGAACGCCACCACCCGCCACGCCCACGTGCTGCTGCCCCCGCCGCCGGCGACCATGCGGGGCCACTACGACGCCGCGTTCTACGGGCTCGCCGTGCGCGACGTCGCGAACTACTCGCCGCCGGTCGTGCCGCTGCCCGCCGACGCCCGCGACGAGTGGGAGGTGCTGCTGACCCTCGCCGCCATCGCGCTCGGGCAGGGCCCGGACGTCGACGTCGACGCGGCCGACGCGTTCGTCGCCGGGACGGTCGCGCAGCAGGTCGTGACCACGCCGGGTTCGCGCCTGCACGGCGCCGACGTGGACGCGGTGCTGGCGGTCGTCGGCCGCCGGCGCGGGCCGGAGCGCCTCCTGGACCTGCTCCTGCGCGCCGGACCGTACGGCGCCGGGCTGGCCGGCCCGGACGAGCCGAGCGACGAGGTGGTCGGCACGTCGCCCGAGGGCGACGTCGGCCCGCTGTCGCTCGACGTCCTGGAGCGCCACCCCCACGGCGTCGACCTGGGCGCGCTCGAGCCGCGCCTGCCGGGCCGGCTCGCCACCGCGTCGGGCCGCATCGAGCTCGCGCCGGCGCTGTTCGTGGACGACCTGCCGCGGCTCGCCGGCGCGCTCGACGACGCGGCCGACCCCGACCGGTTCCTGCTCGTCGGCCGGCGCCACCTGCGCACGAACAACTCGTGGGGCGGCAACGTCCCGTCGCTGGTGAAGGGTCGGGACCTGTGCACCCTGCACGTCCACCCCGACGACGCCGCCCGGCTCGGGCTCGTCGACGGGGGCAGCGCCCGCGTGGCGTCCCGGGTGGGGGAGGTCGTCGCCCCGGTCGAGGTGACCGACGACATCCGCCCGGGGGTCGTGTCGCTGCCGCACGGGTTCGGGCAGGACACCGACGGCATCGAGCAGCGCGTCGCGACCTCGCGTCCGGGCGTCAACTCGAACGTGCTGACCGACGAGGACGACGTCGACCCGATCTCCGGCACGGCGACGCTCAACGCCATCCCGGTCACGTTGGCCCCCGCGTGACGCGACCGTCCGGGGGAACCGCGACGGGGACCCCGGCGTCCCATCCCGGGACAGGAGGGAACGGATGCGCGTGAGCCGGGTGGTGCTGGTCGGGCTGGCGGCGGTCGCGGCGTCGGCGTGCGCCGGCGGCCCGGGCAGGCCATCGGTGGGGTCCGGCGGGGTCGGCGCGGCCCTGTCGTGCGGGGACGCGACCTGGCCCGACGGGGGACTCGAGGACCTGCCTCCGCTCGACACCCTGCCCGAGGACGTGCTCGCGGCCGTCGACGACCTCGGCGAGCCCGTCGTGGACCGCACCCTCGGGTGGCGTGTGGCCGATCGGGCCGACACCGACGTCGTGCTCGTCCGGGCGCTCGACGCCGACGAGCCCGAGGCGGCGGACGGCGCGACACACGCGGCGCTGTCGCTGTTCCGCGTCGACGACGACCCCGGCCTGCCCCCCGGCACGTGGCTGTACCGCAGCGGCGACGCCTGCACCCCGCGGCTCGCGGTCGGCAACGCCGGCGAGCGGGCCGAGGTCAGGCTGGCCGACACCCCGTCGCCCGGTGACACCGCCCTGCGGCTGCTGGTGATGGAGCGCGCCTGCGCGTCGGGCCAGGCGGCCGATGGGCGCGTGCGGGTCGACGAGCTGACCCTCACCGACGACGCGGTCCGCCTGCGGGTGTCGGTCGTGCCGGAGGGCGGGGACCAGTCGTGTCCGGGCAACCCGTGGACGCCGCACGAGGTCGACCTGGGGGAGCCGCTCGGCGACCGGGTCGTGGTCGACGCGAACCTCGTCCCACCGGCCGAGCTCGTCGTGGGCACCGAGGAGCCGGACGGCTGACCTGCTCGACGTCCCTCGGCGGGGTCAGCGCGGCAGGGTGCCGGCCTTCTCGGCCGCCTTCCGCCACGCCGTGAACGATGCGAGCGACCGCCCGTGGGGCCGCACGAGCCAGCGCCACGGGTGGGTCGCGACGACGTCGAGGGCCGCTGACCGCCGGCGCCAGCCGGGCACCGGCGCGAAGGTCGTCGCGAGTCGTCGACCGGCGAGCACCTCGACGGGCTCGCCGAGGTGGACCTCGACGTCGCGTCGCTCGGTCAGGTCGGCGAGGCACTCGGTCAGGAACGCGAGGCGGGTCGTCGAGAGCCGCAGCCGCTCCAGCAGAGCGGCGTCGAAGACGAACACGACCGGCAGGTCGGGGTGCGCGTCGAGCGCCGGGTCGGCGTCCCCGAGCGACTCGGCCGTCAGCCACACCGCGTCCGGCTCGCCGTCGACGACCGGCTCGCGTGGGCCTGCGGTGGCGGCGACGTCGTCGTCCCGGCGCAACGCCGGCGGCCCCTCGACCGGCGCGAGCGTGGGATCCTGCGGCCAGTCCTCGATCGGGCAGTCGCGTCGCAGCGCGCATCCGTCGCAGACACCGGGGGCGCGCTTCTCGACCTGCCAGCGCGAGAACCCGTAGGCCTTGCTGCTGCCGGCGCCGACCGTCCACTGCCACCCGAGCCGGTTCGCCGCCCGGGAGCCGTCGAGGAGGTGGCGGAAGAAGCGGTCCTCGCCGTCCTGCCACGCCACGCCGTGGCGCACCGACCACTGCGACGCGAGCCACATCCGCGTCTGGTTCACGAGCCATCCGTCGTCCTCGAGCTCGCCGACGGTGAGGTCCATGCACGCCATCGTGCGGTCCCACGGGTCGACATCGGCGGTGCCGGCCGCGACCGGCAGCGCGTGGCGGACGCCCTCCCGCGTCGACGCGCCGAGGCGCGCGTACCAGTGGCGGGCGTACTCCTGCCACAGGAGCTCGTCGCGGTACTTGCGACGGTCCCTCGCCGGGGCCTCGCCCGCGGCGTCCCACAGGGTCGGGAGGTCCACGAGACCGTGCCGGACGTACGGGGACATCGCGGACGCCCCGCGCCGCTCCGGGGGCCACACCTCGTTGCGGTCGCTCGCGTAGCCCGCCAGGTCGAGCGACGCGAGCGCTGCGTCGGCGGCGACCTGGCCGCCCCGGAACCGGCCCGACACCCGCACCCCGTCCGGGCCGGACGGGCGCTCGGCGCTGAGGTGACCGAGGTGGGTCGCCACGAAGGCCCGGACGGCGTCGAGGTCCCGCGCCGGCGGCAGGGGCAGCGCGCTGCCGGTACGGGCGGGGCGTGGAGAGGTCGTGTCCATGGCGGCGGTTCGGACCCACGCACGTGGACGTCCGGCCCGGTTCTCGAACCGAACCCCAGCTGGCCCGCCGTGCCCGACCTCGCCCCGGCGCCGACCCCGTCCCGACCACCTGGAGGATCCCGTGCTCGACGTCCCGACCGTGGTCCCCGCGCCGGCGGCGGACGTCTGGGACGCGCTGGTCGACACCCGCACCTGGTCGTCGTGGGGGCCGTCCGTCCGGGGCGTCGAGCTGGACCCGGACACGGCGCCCGACGCGCCCCGCATCAGCACCGGCGCTCGAGGCCGCGTCGTGCCGCCGGTCGGGCCGCCGGTGCCCTTCGAGGTGACGCGGGTCGAGCCGGGGGAGCGGTGGGACTGGGAGGTGCTCGGTGTCCCCGTGACGGGGCACCGGGTCGAGCCGCTGGATCCCGACCGCTGCCGGGTCGTGTTCGAGGTCCCGGTCTGGGCCGCGCCGTACGCGGCCGTGTGCGCCGTCGCGGGGCGGCGGCTGCGCCGGCTCGTGGCCGGCTGACCCCCGCCGGGCTCTCGCATCGGATGCGCCACCGGCCGGGCACGCGTGGCATGCCCGGCGGGCGGGTCGGGTCGGGTGCTCGGGGTCGGTGAGGGCGGGCTGCGGGTCGGTCCGTGGCGGTCGACGGGTGGGGGCTGTGGTTCAGCCGTCGGGGTGGGCGGGGTCGCCGTCGCGGGGGAGGTGTGTGGGTCCGCGGGGTGGCCGCCGGCGCCGGCGGAGCCGGGTGGCCTTGGGCACGGAGGTCGCGGTCAGCGCGCCGGTGGGTGAGGTGATCGTCACGGTCCGCGTTGCTGGGTCGAGGGTGATGTGCCAGCCGTGGTCGTGGTGGGCGCGGTGGTGACGGCGGCAGAGCGCGACGAGGTTGCCGTCCTCGTGTTGGCCGCGGTGTGAGCGGTAGCGGAGGTGGTGCAGGTCGGTCCAGGTGATGGGTCGGTCGCAGCCGGGCCAGCGGCAGCCCGCATCGATCGCGCCGATGGCGATGCGGGCGTCGGTGGGGATGGCGTCGGTGGGGCGGGAGACGGCGAGGGGCCGCATCCCGTCACGCAGCACCACCCGCATCCGTGCGTCCACGCTGAGCCGTTCGATGGTGCGGCGGGTCAGCCAGCCGCCGGCGCCGGGCAACCGCCCCTCCAACCGACCGATCAGGGTGGCGTCGGGGTCGGTGAGGTCGGCGAGGTCGACGTGCACGACCAGCGACGGACGCGCCGCGCCGCCGGCGCCGCCGGCGAGGGCGGTCAGGCACAGCTCGACCAGCGCGGCCGCCCGCTGCCGGGCGCGGGTGACCGCACCGACCTTCCGGCCGTTCTCGGGGGTGTCGGCGTGTGCGTCGAGGGCGGCGACGACGGTGGCGGTGTCGGTGGCGGTGAGCTCCCCGAACAGTCGGGACCGGCCGTGCAGCAGGTCGGGTTGGATCGCGAGCCACGACCCGGCCGTCTCCTGCCGTTCCGCGGTCTGTTCCAGCGAGCCAGAGGTGCGGAGCTGTGCGACGAGGTCGACGAGCATCCGGTCGACCTGGTCCGCATCCGCGGCGGCGAGGGTGTCGGTCTCGTCGCGTAGCGCATCGTCGAGGTCGGTCAGCTGGGCCGTGTTGCACCGCGACGTCTCGCCGATGAGGAGGCGGACCTGGGACCAGCGCAGGATCCGGCGGCGCCACAACCACATCACCGCCGGACATGCGGTGACGAGCCGGGCGGCACGCACGTACGTCCGCCCCTCCGAAGAGGTCACCCCGAGGGCGACGAGGACGGTCTCGAGCGAGGCCCGCTCGATCGCTTCGGCGGCGCAGGTCGCGATCGCCTCGGCCGTGGCCGACACGACGTTCATCAGCGCGACCTCGGCCGCGTCGACCTGACCGAACAGCTCGTGGAGGGTGTCGGCGCACGCCGTCAGCGTCGG
>JBKHXF010000017.1:0-23591 GCA_046566145.1 Actinomycetes bacterium | reverse complement strand
CCGAGACGATGCTGTCCGCGTTCCGGATCGACGACGCGGGGCTGCGCTCCCGGGTGGCGGCGTCCATCCGGCACGTGCACCTCACCGGCGGGGTGGGCCCGGCGTTCGAGGACACCCCGCCCCGGCTCGCCATCGACGGGGTCCGCGACGAGGCGACCGCCATGCTGGTCGACACCGGCGTCGTCCTCGACGGGCAGCCGCTGCGGCTGCTGACCGTCGCGGCCGAGCTGCCGACCCAGCTGCTGCTGTCCGACGCGATCCTGCTCAACGAGGCCGTCCTGCGGGAGCAGCTCGGTGGGCTCATCGGCCACCTCGACGGGCGCTTCGACCTCGGCGACCTGCCGGTGCTCGACCCCGACCTCCTGCCGGAGCTCGGACGGGCGTGCCCAGGCTCCGGCATCGACGACGGGCGGGTCGCCGACCTGCTCGAGGCGGCCCGCGGCGACGCCGTCCTCGACGCGTCCTGGATCCGCGACCGGCTCCCTCACCTGCTCGACCCGGAGCTGCGACGGGTCCTCGACCTCCCCCTCGACGGCGACGGGCCCGTCCTCCGCCGTCCCGACGACGGCCACACCGACCCGCCACCGGTCGACGACTTCCTCCTCGGCGAGACGCGCCGGCGGTCGCACGACACCACCCGCATCGGCATCCGGCTCGCGGAGGCACGCGACCTCCTCGCCGCCGGCGACGCCACCGGGCTCGAGATCCTCACCGAGCTCGACGACCCGCGCCGCACCACCACCAGGCGCGACCCGGTCGAGGCCTACCAGCTCGCCGTCGGGCCGGCCCTGCTGACCGGCATGGCCCCCGCCGGGATGGTCGACACCGAGACCCGCATGCGGGCCCTCACCCACGTCGCCACCACCGCCGTGCCCGGCACCCTCGCCGCCGACACCGCCGCCCGGGCGCTGCTCGCCACCAACCGCACGGCCGCCCGACGCGCCCGCGGCCGTGAGGCCACCGCCACGTCCGGCCCCGAGAAGCGACGGTGGCGCGCGGCCCGGCTCCGGGCCGCGTCCAACGTGCTCGTCGGCATGCCCACCTCGAAGACCCGCACCCTCGTCACGGCCGGGCAGGCGCTGCTGCCCGCCTACGACGTGGCCCGCGCCGTCACCTCGGCGTTCACGCTCGGCCGGCACGCCGGGACGCTCCGCCTGGAGGTGGGCGGCACCAGGACCGCGACCTTCGTCCCCGACGGCGCGGTCGGCTGGTTCGTCGGCGAGGGCGCGGCGAGCCGCATCCTCGACCCGCAGCTGCGCTTCGACGCGCTCGACGCGTTCCGCGACGCCCTCGACGCCGGCTGCCACGTCCGGCCCGCCCTCGGGCTGCCCGGCGACCTGTGGCGCTACGACTGGCTCCTCGACGAGGCCCGCCAGGCCGCCTCGGGCGCCATCTCCGTCGAGCAGCTCCTCACCCAGCTGCTCCAGATCGTCGCCGACCTCGACCTCGTCGGGCTCGCCGCCGGCGCCGAGCTCCTCGACGAGGTCCGCGGCGTCGTCGCCGACAAGCTCGCCGCCGTCACCGCGACCATCGACGAGATCCAGGCGCTGGTCCTGCCCCTGCTCGACCAGATCCGCGAGGCGACCGTCGCCGCGGCCCTGCTCACCTACCTGTCGACCTGGCCGCACGAGCACTGGTGGCGGGTCGCGTCCGCCGCCGTCTCCGCCCTGTTCGACGGCGACAACGTCGGCGACGCCATCGCCGACGCGATGTTCGGCCCGCTACAGGACGAGATCGACCGGCTGCTCGACCTCGCGTACCAGACCGCCACCGCCGAGGTCGACGCCATCACCGCCGAGCTCCGCGGCGCCCTGCTGCCGACCCACCTCATCACCTCGCTGCGCGACCGGCTCGACGTCATCCCCGGCGTCGGCGCGCTGCGCACCGTCGCCAGCGGCACCCCGGCCAGCGACGTCGTCGACCCGGCCACCGCCGGCGCCGACGTCGTCGACGAGCTGCTGTGGCCGCTGGTGCAGGCCGTGCAGGCCATCGACCTGCGCGCCCCGCTCGACGCGGCCTTCGACGTCGCCAGCCGCCTCCCCCGGGTCATCCCCGACTGGGTCCGCGCCATCGTCATCGCGTACTTCGCGGTGCCGTTCGCCGCGCTCATCCTCTCCGGCGTCGGGCTGTTCGTGCTGCTCATCGGCGTCGAGTACGTCATCGCGCTGCTCGGCTCGGCCTTCCGGGAGCTCTCCGGACGCGTCGACGAACTCCTCGCCACAGCCGAACGCACCCGCGCCCGCATCCGGGCGCTCGCCGACGGACTCGTCTCCGAGCTCACCGACGTCGCGCTGCTGCAGGCCGCGCTCGACCTCGCCGGCGACATCCTCGACGGCCTGGAGGAGCTCTTCCCCGGCCAGCTCCAGGACCTCGCCCGCCGGACCCTGATGGAGGCGCGCGACACGATCCTCCGGCAGGTCCACGGCCTCTCGCAGGCCATGGAGCGCTCGATGTTCCGGGAGCACCTCGAGCTCGTCGAGCTCGTCCCCGACACCGGCTTCACGCTGCCCGACCTCGCCATCCCCGACCGGCCCGGCGCCCAGGTCCGCGACCTGCCGTTCCTCGGCATGGCCGACCCGAACTTCACCGGCTCCGCCCAGGCGCTGGCGGCGCTGGCCCGCGCCGAGGCCGAGCTGGTCCGGCGGGTCCAGACGCCGCTGCAGGAGCTGACCCACGTCCTGTCGCTGCGCCAGCTCGTCCCTCCCGGCGCCCTCGACCTGCTCCTGCAGGGCCTGCCGGTCGACGTCGAGATCCGGCCCGAGACCATCGCCCGGTTCGCGCCCGGCCTCGAGCGGCTCCTCGTCAAGGACATCACCGTCCACGTCGACCTCGACACGCCCGACGAGGTCCTCCGGGCCGTGCAGGTCCTCGGGGGGAACGCCGCGGCCGCCGGCGGCGGCGTGGTCGACCCGGCCCTCGACGGTCGCGTCCCCGGCGGCGGGTTCCCCGGCCTGCCCGTCGTCGCCGGCCGGCAGCCCACCGGCCTGCCGCTCGTCATCACCCAGCCGGGCCGCACGTTCGTGCGGCTGCGTCCCTCAGCGTCGCTGCTCGCCGCGTTCACCGACGCGTGCGGGTGCGGCCGCCACGTCGCGCAGCGCCCGCAGCTCGCCGGCGCCGCCCTCCACGACGAGGAGGTCGCGCCCGGCGGGTGGCGGATGCTCGAGCTGAACGACGCCCCCCAGACCCTCATGCTGTCCCACTTCGACGTCCTCGAGGACGGCCTGCGGTTCACCCGCCGCGAGGAGAAGCGCACCAAGCCGTTCGAGCACCGGGGCCTGATCGGCACGTGGCGGCTGCAGGTCCCGGCGCTCGCCAACGGCAACGTCGTCCCCGACCTGCCGCCCGTCCGCGACGTGCGGCTCATCGTGTCCACCATCGGCAACCACGACGCGACGCTGGCCACCCACGACCGGGTCGCCCCGATCACGGTGACCGAGCCCGACCCGGTCGCCGAGGCCGACGGTCTCCTGCCCGACCTGGGCATCCCCGGCGTGCCCGACCTGTCCGCGCTGCTCGGCCGGCTCGACGACCTCGTCGCCGCCGTCGGAGGCCTGCCGGGCCAGCTCGCCGCGACCCTCGGCGCCATCGACCTCGCCGCCGCCACCGCGGGGCTCGCCGACGTCGTCGGGGACCTGCGCGACGCCACGCTCGACCTCTCCGGCTCGTCGGCGGGGCTCCGGGCCGCCACCCAGACGGCGCTGTCGGCGCTCGTCGCCACCGCCGGCGCGCTCGACCGCACCGTCGCGGTCGTGCCGCTCGAGGGCCCGGTCGGCGCCGTCACCGGCGCCGCCTCCGGCACGGTCGGCGCGACCTTCGACGCCGCGGACGTCGCCACGGCGGCGACGGACGCCGGCATCGACCTCGGCAGCATCGGGGACGTCGCCCAGGCGGTCGTCGTCCCCGTGCTCGGGGCCGGCGCCGGCGGGCTGCTCGGCTCGACGATCACGTGGGCCGGGACCGGCACGGTCCGGTTCAGCCCGGCCGACGGCAGCACGCCACAGGAGGCGACCTTCCCGATCGAGCAGGGCACCTCGCTGGTGGACCTCACCTCGTGGACCGGTGCGGCCGCCGGCGCGGGCACCTGGGCGGTCGAGCTCGCCGGGACGGGGCTCGCCATCTCCAGCGTGCTGCTCGGGCTCGTCGCGCCCCGGACGCCCTGAACCCCGACGGGACGCCCTGAACCCCGACGGGAGGCCGGCGCGGACCGGTCACGTCGCTAGGGTCCCGCACCGAGCGGGGAGGACGACGTGGCCGGCAGCCGTGGGGAGCAGAACCGACCGACCGGTCCGTGGATCGGCTGGCTCATCGGCGCCGGCGGGCTGGTCGTGTCCCTCCTCGGCGTCACCGGCCGTGTCAGCGGCGGGCGGTTCGGCGCCATCCTCGTCGGGGCGATGTTCGCCGGCGCCGGCGCCCTCATCGTCGTCACCCACGCCCGCGACCACGGGCAGGCCATCCCCGAGTCGACCACCCGGACGCTGCTCATCGAGCGCGGCTGGACCGACCTCACCGACGCGGTGCGTGCCGACCCGCGGCGACAGGTGCCCGGCCCGGCCCGCCACGTCCTGCAGCTCGACGCCGCCGGCGCCGGCGGGGCTGGCTGGGTCGCCGGCGGGGCTGGCGGTGGGGCGCGGGGGCGGTCGGGTGCCGGCCTCGGGTACGGCCGGGTCGCGGAGCTCGCAGGGATCCACCCGACGTCCGTCCACGCCGCCGGCGCGCTGACCACTCGCGTCGGCGAGGTCCGGGTCGCCGAGACGTGGAGCGTCACCTCGTCGTCGTCGACCAACGGGCGGGTCACCGGCGGGACCGTCGAGCCGCGCGTCGTCGCGTGGCTGCCGATCCCGGCCGACATCGGCCGGGTCACGATCCGCCCCGACTCCGCCCGGATGAAGCTCGCCGACCTCGTCGGGGTCCGACCCGACCACCAGGTCGACTGGGAGGCCGTCGACGAGACCTGGCACCTCCACGGCGACGACGAGCCGCTGCTGCGCGCCGTCGTCGACATCGGGCTGATGGGGCGGCTCACCGAGCTGCCCGGCCGGTGGGTCGTGCGGTTCGACGGGCCGTTCCTGCTCGTCGTCCCCACCGCCGACCGCGGCCGGCTCGCCGAGAAGCCGCCGGCGCTGGTCGACGTCGCCGGCGAGATCGCCGACGTCGCCGTCGCGGTCCGGTCGATCCTGCCCGAGATGCTGTGGCGGGACCTCGACGGGTTCCTGGCCGGCTGGCGGGGCTGAGCCGCAGGCTGGCGGGGCTGAGCCGCAGGCTGGCGGGGCTGGGCCGCCGGCGGGTGCGTCGGGTGGCGTCGGGGGGCGCCGGCGGGTGCGTGTCCACAGGGACGTGGCAGGGCGTGGCGCGCGTGTCGCGGGTGGACCGTAGGGTGAACACCAGTTCGAGTCCAGACCGAACCGGGCGCCGGGCGCCGGGGAGGCCGGCGCCGGGGAGGCCGGCGCCGGGGAAGAGCGCGACGCAGCGGGAGGAGGTGAGCGGTGGGAGCCGAGCGAGAGGCGGACGGTCCGGTGCCGGCGGGTGGGCCGGCGGACGGGCCGGCGGGTGGGCCGGCGGGTGGGCCGGCGGGTGCGCCGGCGGGTGGGCCGGCGGTCGTGCTCACCGAGGCCGTGCGGCTCGTCGCCGAGCGCGCCCCGGGGACGCTCGGCGATGCCGAGCTCGCCGCGGAGGTCGTCGCGGTCGAGGACGCCCGCGTCCGGCTCCAGACCCGGCTCGCGCTGCTCGTCGACGAGCACGCCAGACGCGCGCGCCGTCAGGCCGCCGCGTCCGCCGCACCCGGCACGGAGGAACGGGCCGCACGCGGCGCCGGGCGCCAGGTCGTGCAGGAGCTCGCCGCCGACCTCGCGCTCCCGCCCGGCGAGGTGCGGCGGCTCGCGGCCGCGGGCGAGGCGCTGCACACCTCGCCGGCGGCTGCCGACGCCGCCGGCGCTGGCCTCCTCCCCGCGGAGCACGCCCGCGTCCTCGCCGAGACCCTCGCCGACGTCGAGGACCCCGAGGTCCGCGCCCGCCTCGAGCAGGAGCTGATCGCCGCCGCGGAGGGCCGATCCATCACCTCCTACCGTCACGCGTGCCGGCGCGTGCTCGCCCGGGTCGACGGCCCCGCCGCCGTCCGCGCCGAGCGACGCCGCCAGGCCCGACGGTCCGCCCGGACCTGGACCTCCGCGGACGGCATGACGGTCCTCACCGCCGAGCTGACCGGGCTCGACGCGGAGACGGTCCTGACCGCCGTCGACGCGTTCCGGCGCCCGGACGGCCCCGACGAGCACCGACCCTTCGCCGTCGCGACCGCCGACGCCGTGGTCGCCATGGCGAGGCACGCGCTCGCCCACCTCGGCACGGTCCGGCGGGGCACCCCGCCGCACGTCCTGCTCACCCTCGACGCCCGGGAGGTCGCCGCCGGCGGCGGTCGCGGGCGGGGTGGCGCGTCGGGTGGTTCGAGCGCCGCCGGCGCGGTGGAGACCGTGTGGACCGGGCCCATCGCCGCCGGCGCGCTGCACGGCCTGCTGGACGACGCGACCGTCTCGGCCGTGCTCGCCGCCCCGCGCGTCCCCACCCAGGTGACGCGCAAGGTCCGGACCGTCCCCGCGGGACTCTGGCGGCTGCTGGTCGCCCGCGACCGGGGCTGCACCGCCGAGAACTGCGACGCCCCGCCGGGCTGGTGTGACGTCGCGCACGGACACGAGGGGTACACGACCGGCGGTCGACTCGCGCCAGGCAACGCGTTGCTGCTGTGCCGGCGCCACCACCGCGAGGTCGACGCGGGCCGATGGCACGTGACCTGGCACGACCCGCCGGAGGCCAGCCGCGACGACCGGCTGGACGGCATCGTCCCGCTCGGCCCCCGGCCCGTCGCTCGCCCGGGGCCGGCGCCCTCCGATGCTTGCCGGACCGACGCTGCCCGGACCGACGTTGCCCGGACCGACGCTGCCCGGACCGACGCTGCCCCGTCCGGCTCGGACCCGTCCGACGCTGCCCCGTCCGGATCGGACCCGGCCGAGGCCCCCCGTGGCGACGGACCTGCGGTCGCCGGCGAGCGGCGTGGACGCTACGTGGTCGCGGCGATGCCCGGCGACGTCGACGGCTCCTACCCTCGGAGCGACCACGCCCGCCAGAGGCTGTCCCCGGTCGGGCCCGTCCGGTGCCACCCGGCCGGCCGAGGCTCGGCCGCCCGTCCGGGTGCGGACCGTTCTCGCCCACCGCCGGCATCGAGGTGCTCCCATGCGATCAGACCCCGCGACCCGCCAGGTCACCCTCCTCCACTTCCAGGGGTGCCCCTCCTGGGAGACGGCGCGTGACCGCCTCGAGGAGCTGGCCGACGAGCTGGGGTTCGACCTCGCACTCGTCGAGGTGGACACCACGGAGGACGCCGAACGGCTCCGGTTCCGCGGCTCGCCCTCGATCCTGCTCGATGGCGTCGACGTGTTCGCCGAGGGCGACGAGCCCGTGGGCCTGTCCTGCCGCGTCTACGACACCCCGGAGGGACCCGCGGGCTCCCCCACCGTGGGCCAGCTCCGGGATGCGCTCGCCGGTCGAGGCTGAACGGTCGGCGCCGAGCGACCGGCGTCGAGCGACCGGCGTCGAGCGACCCGCGCCGAGCGACCCGCGCCGAGCGGGTGTCGCCGATCGAGGCTGACCGGTCGTCGCGGAGCGGTGGTCGGGGCGCCCGCGTGCGCTGGCCAGACGGTCGCGGGCCGTCGCGACCCCTCGGCTGGTAGACCTCCACGTCATGCGCATCCTGATCGCCGACGCCCTGCCCGACGACCAGCTCGCCCGGCTGACCGACACCGGCCACGAGGTGGTCGACCGCCCCGACCTGGGTGCCGACGACCTCGCCGGCGCGCTCACCGAGGTCGACCCCGACGTGCTCGTGGTCCGGTCGACGAAGGTGTCCGCCGCCGCGCTCGACGCCGGCGGCAGCCTCGGCCTGGTCGTCCGCTCCGGCGCCGGCGTCAACACCATCGACGTCGCCCACGCCGCCCGGCTCGGCATCCACGTCTGCAACGTCCCCGGCACGAACTCGGTCGCCGTCGCCGAGCTCACCATGGGGCTCGTGTGCGCGCTCGACCGCGACCTGCCCGACAACGTCGCCGAGCTCCGCGCCGGCCGCTGGGACAAGGGCAGGTTCTCGGAGGCGCGCGGCCTCAAGGGACGCACCATCGGCATCGTCGGGCTCGGTGCGATCGGCCTGGC
This sequence comes from Actinomycetes bacterium, assembly GCA_046566145.1. Taxonomy (GTDB): domain Bacteria; phylum Actinomycetota; class Nitriliruptoria; order Nitriliruptorales; family Nitriliruptoraceae; genus JBKHXF01. The sequence goes on along the minus strand of JBKHXF010000017.1, from coordinate 15,398 downwards.
CGTCGCCCGCCGCGCCACCGCCTTCGAGATGACCGTCCTCGCCGTCGCGAAGGCCGGCCGGGACGCCGACACGCTGGCCGAGGCGGAGGCCGCCGGCGTCGAGTTCGTCGACGACCTCGACACGCTGCTGGCCCGGTCCGACGTCGTCAGCCTGCACGTCCCGCTGTCCGACGCGACCCGCGGGATGGTCGACCGCGACTTCCTCGCCCGGTGCCGCGACGGCGCGTGGATCGTCAACACCTCCCGTGGCGAGGTCGTCGACGGCGACGCGCTCCTCGAGGCCCTCGACACCCGTGGGATGCGGGCCGCCCTCGACGTGTTCCCCGACGAGCCCGGCGGCACGACCGCCGAGTGGACCTCGCCGCTGTCGACCCACCCGTCGGTGTACGGCACCCACCACATCGGGGCGTCCACCGACCAGGCGCAGGACGCCACCGCCGGCGGCACCGTCGACACCATCCTCGGGTACGCCCGCGGCGAGGTCGTCAACTGCGTCAACCTCGAGACGCAGCCGGTCGGGACCTGCTCGTTGACGGTCCGCCACCGCGACGAGGTCGGGGTGCTCAGCGAGGTCCTCGGCGTGCTGAAGGGCGCCGCCATCAACGTCGGGCAGATGGAGAACCGCATCTTCGCGGGCTCCGAGGCGGCCGTGGCGACCATCATCTGCGAGCAGCCCGTCACCGACGAGCTGGCCGACCGCATCCGGGGCGTCGAGCACGTCCTCGGCGTGCGCGTCAACCGCGACGCCTGAGGTGCGACACCTGGCCCCGCCACTCCCGATGCATCAACAGAACCGATGATATCATCGGATCCATGGATGGGTTCCCGTCGCGCTCACTCGCCCCGATCTTCCGGTCGGAGACCCAGTTCCGCCTGCTCGGGACGCTCTACACCGACCCGGCGATCGAGTTGAGCATCGGCCAGCTCGCGGAGTCCGCCGGGTCCTCCCAGGCGGCCGTCTCGACGGAGGTCGCCCGCCTCGAGGACCTGGGGCTCGTCCACACCCGCACGGAGGGCCGGCGGCGCCTCGTCCGAGCCGCCACCGACACCACCGTGTACGCCCCACTCCGGGACCTGCTGGCCCGGTGCTTCGGCGTTCCGGCGGTGCTCGGCGATGAGTTCGCCGGGCTCGACGCCGAGGTCAGGGTGTTCGGTTCCTGGGCGGCACGCTGGCACGGCGAGCCGGGCCCCCCGCCCCGCGACGTGGACGTGCTCGTCGTCGGGGACGTCGACCCCACCGACGCCTACGCCGCCGCCGGCAGGGCGAGCCGCCGGCTCGGTATCGAGGTGAACGTGGTGGTCCGTGAGCCGTCCGAGTGGGCCCTGGAGGACACCGGGTTCGCTCGCGAGGTGCGAGCGACGCCGTCCCTGCTCATCGAGACGGACGCGCGGCCCGAACGTGACGAGGGGGCCGCACCGTGACCGGCCCACTCCCGCCGCAGGTCCGGCGGCTCGCCGACGACGACGCTCGTCTCGAGGCGTGCCCGCCCGACCCCCCGTACGCGAGCACCGTCATCGAGCGCGTGCTCGCCGACGAGTGGGAGGACTGCCTCCACGCCGCAGCGCAGGACCGCTGGGTGAAGGCGAACACGTACGCGTACGACGCGGCCCGGAAGGCCGTGGAGGCATGGCTGCTCGCCCACGGGTTCCGTGTCCGGGCAGCCCCCGGCGCACACGCCGCCGTCGTGGAGGTCGTCCACCGGTGGCTCTCGGGCCTCGATCCACCGGGACCACGCCTCGCCGACTCCTTCGCGGTGGCACGCAAGGCCCGTCATGACGACGAGTACCCGCATCCGCGGGCCAGGGAACGCTCGGCCCGCGAGCTGCGACCCCTGGTGCTCGACTCCCTCCGGATCGTCGAGCAGGTCGCCACCGACCTCGGCCTCTCGCTCGCGCTGCCGCCGCTGCCGACCGACACGACGCTCGCGGCCCGACCCGAACGACAACCCGGCCCGCGACCGGTGGGGCCGCCGTGAGGATCCTCCCCATCGACGCGCAGCTCGCGCGTGCCGACCTGGCCGACCGCGTCGTCGTGCCGTCGTTCGACGCGCTCTCCCCCGCCGAGCGGCAGCGGGTGCGCGACACCGAGCCCGTGTCGTTCCTGCACGCGATGCACGCGCCCGGCGAGGGGGCGCTCGCCCGCTCGCTCGAGGGGCTGCACCGACTGCTCGACGACGGCGTGTTCGGCGAGGTCCTCCACGACGCCGTCTTCGGGTACCGCATCACCGCCGGCGGCCGCAGCGAGACCGGCCTCGTGTGCGCCATCCCCGCCGGCTCGTTCGCGCCCGGCGGCGAGGTGCTCAGCCACGAGGACGTCCGACCCGAGATGGTCGGGCACCTGACCCACTACCTGCGCGAGATCCGGGTCGCGTCGTCGCCCGTGAAGACCGCGTTCCCCGCCTCGGACGACGTGGCCCGGCTCCTCGCCGAGGTCACGTCGCGGCCGCCCGACCTCGACGCGGGCGACGGCGACGCGCCCCACGGGGTCCGGCAGGAGGTGTGGGCCGTCACCGACCCCGACCGGGTCGCCGCGTTCGTCGAGGCGTTCGCCGGCGTCGACCGCGCCTACATCACCGACGGGCACCACCGCTCCGCCGCGGCGCTCGCGCTCGGCCCCGACACGCCGGTGCTGACCGCGCTGTTCCCCGACGACGTCGTCCACATCGTGCAGTTCAACCGGGTGGTGCGCCCCGTCGCCGACCACGCGCCGGTGCGACGGTGGCTCGACGAGACCGGGGCCGTCGAGCTCGACGGCGCGCCGGCGGCGGTGTCCCACGGCACCGTCGGGGTCCGCTGCGACGGGCGCTGGTGGCTCGCCGACCTCCCCGCCGGCGACCACCTCGAGCCGCCCGACTCGCTCGACCCGGCCGTGCTGCAGGCCACGGTGCTCGGGCCGCTCCTCGGCGTGTCCGACCCGGCCGGTGACCCGCGGCTCACGTTCGTGCCCGGCTCCGTGCCGGCCGACGAGCTCGCCGGCTGGGCCGGGGAGGACGGGATCGCGTTCGCGCTCGCGCCGGTCGCGTTCGAGGACGTGAAGGCCGTCGCCGACCGGGGCGCGTCGATGCCGCCGAAGTCGACCTACTTCGAGCCGAAGCCACGGTCGGGGCTGCTGCTGCTCCGGCTCTGAGCCGCCGGCGCGGCGGCCCGGCGGTCAGGTCGTGCCGGTCGCGCGGCCGGGCCAGCGCAGCGTCGCCTCGACCGTCGTGCCGTCCCGGGTGACCTCGACCTCCGGGACGTCGACGTCGGCGGCCCGCCGGCGCAGCCCCGAGGCGCGCGCCTCCGCGCGGTCCTCGTCGTCGTCCTCCCAGCGGACCTCGACCTCGACGACCCGTTCCCCGTCGGTGCGCAGGACGAGCACCTCGGTGCCGTCGAGCGGCCCGAGCTCGGTGAACACCACCACGACCGGGTCGCGCTGCTCGACCTCGCGCTGCTCCGGGTCCGGCCAGCCGACCTCGGCGAGCTCACGGGTGCCGGTCAGGTCCCACGTGCGGGGCGGGCGTCGGTCGATGCCGGCCACGAGCCCCGCGACCACGCCGAGCAGGGTGCTGGCGATCAGCACCAGCAGCGCGATCCGTCCCGTGCGCACGTGCCGGTCTCCTGGGGCGACGGCGGCGTCCGGCGAGCCGCCGGCGCGTGGCCGGCCCGGTCCCACGACCGGGCCGGACGCCGCGCGGGACCGTAGCCCGAGCAGCGTCACCGGGCCGGACGCCCCTGGGGCGCGAGCAGTGCCCAACGGGCCGACGCCTCCTCGCCGCGCATCGTCCGGTCAGCGCGCGATGGCGCAGCTCACCGCGGTGAGCCCGCTGCCCGCAGCCGCCGCCTGGATCGTCGTGGGCGACGGGTTGCCGGCCGGGAGCTGGTAGATCGGGCTCGCCCCGGACGACTCGGACGAGCCTGCGGCGATGGTCAACGTCGACGGGGTCGTGCCCGTCGCGGGGCCGGAGCGGGTCAGGGACACCGACACCGACGAGGCCGCCACGGCCGCGTTGCCGAGCCCGTCGACACGGCTGACCCGCGTCTGGAAGGTCGCCTTGTTGTCGACGAGGGACACGCTGCCGCTCGAGCAGTTGACGGGCGTGGACGGCGTGGGGAGTGGGTTCCCGTCCGTGCCTCGCATCGAGGAGGTGAACGCGAGGGCCGTGGGGGTGCCGGCCTGCACGGTGACCTGGACGCCGCCGGACCGGGAGCCCTCGGTCGCCGTCAGGGTGACGGTCTCCGCTCGGGTGAGCGTGACGTTCACCGTCGCGATGCCGCTGGAGAACGTCACCGTCCCGGCGGGGTAGGTCGGCGCCGTCCCGCTGGGGCTCGTCCCGGGGCCGCTGAACACGATCGTCCTGGCCCCCGAGTACGTCGAGTCGGTGGTGGTGCCGGTGCGGGCGGTCAGCCTGACCTGGAAGGCGGTCCCCGCCGTCTTCGTCCCGGTCGGCACGAGCTCCACGAGGAAGTTCGGTGTCCCGGTCGCGACCGTCACCGAGGAGCTGGTGCGGCCCGGGGACCGCCAGCTCGCCCCGATCGCGGCGACCACCGTGTAGGTGTAGGTCCCACCGGCGAGCCCGGGGTCGGCGCACGACGTGGTGGTCACGGTGCCAGCGCAGGTGCCGCCGGCGGCCACGGTCGTCCCGCCGGACGTCCGGGTGACGACGTACCCGGTGGCGGGGTGCCCGCCGGTCGTCTGCACGGCGGACCACGACACGTTCGCGGTGGTGCCGCTGGCCGCGGCGGTCACGGTCGCCGGCGCGGGGAGGTCGGCGGCGACGGCGGCGTGCGACCCCGTGCCGCTGGCGGCCCAGGCCGCCTGCGCCGCGGTCGCCAGCACGACGAGGAGCACGAGCGCGACGGGGCCGCCGAGCACCGCTCGACGACCCGTCGCCCGTGACTCCCCGCGCCGCGTCACTGCTGGTTCTCCTTGCCGGCCGCGACCGTGATCGTCAGCGGCCACCTCGCGCCCTTGCACGCGTCCGGCGCGGACCGCAGGAGCACCGCGGACATCGTCACGTCACGCGTACCCGTGGCCGCGATCGTCACCTGCGCCGGCAGGCGCCCGATCGACAGCGTCGACGCCGCGCAGCCCGCCCGGTCGGAGGTCCCGACGGCGACGGACACGTCCGTGACGACGACCGGGAAGCGGTTGGGGTTGCGGACCGTCACCCGCAGGGTCTGGGTGACCCCCGGGGCCAGGCCGCTGACCGCGCCCGACACGCCGAGCTGCTGCCGCTGCTGCCCCGGGGCCGTCGCGGTGCCGGAACCGGTCCGGCCGGGGTTCACGGACGAGCTCAGGGAGACACCGAGCACCTCGGTCTCCGCGGCGTCGAGGAGACCTCGCTGCCCGAGCAGGAGCAGCGCGAGCACGACCAGGAGCACCGCCGTCGTGGCGATGCTCCGGTGTCGTGTCGTCGTGCTCACCGTCCGCGCCTCCCATCCTCACCGTGTCCCGCGGTCCGCACCACGTGCAGGACCGCCGGCCGTCACCGGTCCGGCGCCGGGCGTCCAGGGGAAGACGCCCAGCGCGAGACCGGTCCTCCCGTCAGGTCAGGACGAGGCGCCGTCGGCGGAGAGGACGAGGGTGACGGTCTGGCCCTTGCAGCCGTCCACGGACGCGTTGCCCATCGACAGGGCGTCGGTGAACGTGGTGCTGACCGCGTCGGCCGTGGCGGTGTTGGCCGGCACGACGATCGACAGACCCGTCTGGTCGGCGAAGGTCAGCGCGCACGTGGCCGCGGTCTGGCTGCCCGAGACGGTGATCGAGTCGTCGGTCACCGACGTCACCGTGACGGCGTACGGGTTCTCGTTCGAGATCTCGACCGTGACGTCGGCCGCACCGGTCGGGTACAGCTCGTTCGCGGGGAAGCTCACCACGACCCCGAGGTTGTCGTTGGCCGGGTTGAGGGCCGCGGCCTGGCCGCTGCCGGTGCCCGTCGTGGTCCAGGCGGCGAAGGCGATGCCGGCCGCCATGATCGAGGTCGCGGAGAACGCGACGACGACGGGGAGGCGCCGGGTCAGGGTGGTTCGGTTCATGTCAGGGTCTCCTCGACCGTGCGCCTCGCCCCCGTGGTCCGGCGCGGTGACCCCATCGGGGTCGAGGGCACACCTTCCCCGTCGTCGGCCGCCGGCGCACCCCCCGTGGCTGAGAGGACGCTGAGCGTGGGCCGGCGACGTGGGCGGGACGGGCCACGTGTCAACACCCCGATCGGGGGAGGGACAGGGATGACGCCCGCCCACGTCGAACCTCCCCCGTGGAGGGGACCCGCGGACCGCGGGTCCGTCCGCCACCTGCGACGCGTCCGGACCGGGCACGCCGCGACACCACGACCGAGGCCCTCGATCCGATGCGCTCCCTCCGCCCCCGCGCCCGCGCCGGCGCCACCCTCCTCGCCGGCCTCCTCGCCGCCGGTGCCCTCGCCGCCGCCCCCGCGACGCCCACGGCACCGACCGCCGTCACCGGCAGCGACGCCGCCGCGCCGACCCCCGAGGGTGCGACCTACTCGGAGCACTACTTCCCCGCCGGTGACGGCGTGACGATGCTCCACGCCGACGTGCTGCGTCCGGCCGACCTCGGCCCCGACGAGCGCACCCCGGTCATCCTGACCGTCACGCCCTACGGCAACCACTCGGGCTCGACGATCGAGCTCGGGGTGGGCAACCAGGGCATGAACCCGCGCTTCTTCGACTTCCTCGAGCTGTCCGGCGCGCTGGAGCAGGGCTACACGTACGCGATGGTCGACCTGCCGGGCTTCGGCGGGTCGGGTGGCTGCAACGACTGGGGCGGCGCTCGGGAGCAGGATGCCGTGCGGGCCGCCGTCGAGTGGGCCGCGAGCCAGCCGTGGTCGAACGGCAAGGTCGCGCTGCTCGGCAAGTCGTACGACGCCTGGACCGGCCTGATGGGCATCGCCCAGCAGCCCGAGGGCCTCGCCGCCGTCGTCAGCCTCGAGCCGGTCTACGCCGGCTACCGCTACATCTACAACGAGGGCGTCCGCCGCTCCTCGACGGTCGGGACCGTCGGGCTGTTCCAGGTCATCGACGCGAAGCCCGGCACGCTCAACGACGACCCGATGTACCACGTCAACGGGGCGCCGCAGGTGTGGTGCTACGGCGTGAACGTGGGCCTCGCGGCCGCGGACGACGACCCGGCCGGCCCCTACTGGGCGGAGCGCGACCTGCTGCGCGCCACCGAGGGCCGAACCACCCCGCTGTTCCTGACCCAGGGCTTCCTCGAGACCAACACCCTCACCGACGGCGCGTTCCGGTACTACAACGGGCTCGCCGGCGACCAGAACCGGGCCTGGTACGGCCAGTTCGACCACTGCCGCGGCTGGGAGACCGAGCGGGCCTGCAACGGCCGTGGCGACGACCGCCTCGCCGTCGGGCGGGCCGGGTTCATGGACGAGGTGATGCGCTTCCTCGACCTGCACCTCAAGGGCATCGAGCCGAGCGTGGTCGACCCGACCATCGAGGTGCAGGACATCCTCGGCCGCTGGCGCGCCGAGGCGGCGTGGCCGCCCGCAGACATGCGCCTGTTCACCACCGAGCTGCGCCCCGGCACGTACACCGACACGGGCAGCGGCTCCGGCCTGGCCCCGTCGGTCAGCGCCGGCATCTGGACCGTCTCCGAGCCGCTGCCGCACGACGTGTGGTTCGCGGGCGAGCCGAGCCTGACCGTCCGGGTCGGCGCGACCACGCCGACGCGCGCGAACCTCGCCGCCAACGTCTACGAGGTGGCGCCCGACGGGCAGCTCACCATGATCTCCCGGGGCGTGTCGCTGCTGCGCGGGACCGGCACGCGGACGGTGACCCTGTCGATGTTCGGGCAGGACTGGCCGGTCCCGGCCGGGCACCGGATCGCCGTGCTGCTGCAGTCGGGCAACGACGGCTACACGCACGTCGGGACGCGCGGCACGGTCACGGTCGAGTCGGCCAGCATCCGCCTGCCGTTCCTGACGGAGGACCGCACCGAGTTCCTCCCGTCCGAGGCGGCCGGCACGCCGCGGCTCGACCGCTTCCTCTCGGGGACGCGGAGCACGCTGCCGGCGGCCACGATCGAGGCGTCGCAGCGGCCGTTCTCGATCCCCGGTCCGCTGCGCTGACGACATCGGACCGCCGTCCCCACGCGACGTCCCCCTACAACGTCCGAGGGCCGCTCCCCCGAGCGGCCCTCGACGTCGTCGGTCCCGTCCCCCCGTTCGTGACCGACGACTCACGCGCCTCCAGCCCCCGCTTTCGGCGCGCTGGGCCTGACGGTACTCGCGCCCCGATCAGCCGGACAAGCCTGGTGACCCCGTCGAGTCGAAGAGTGGTGCCAGCACCACCGTCACCGTGATCGGGTGGGTCGGGGGCGACGGTCAGTAGGCGCCCTTGCGGCCGAGGACGGCGAGCACGGTCTTGCCGAGCAGGAAGGCGTCGTACCCGAGGCTCCAGTTCTCGATGTAGAACAGGTCCATCCGCACGGCCTCGTCGAACGGCACGTGGGAGCGTCCGGACACCTGCCACACGCCGGTGATCCCGGGTCGGACCCGGAGCCGGCGGAGCTGCCAGGGCTCGTACGCCGCGACCTCCTCCGGGACCGGCGGGCGTGGACCGACCATCGACATGTCGCCGCGGAGGACGTTCCACAGCTGCGGGACCTCGTCGACCGACCACTTCCGCAGGAAGCGGCCGACCCGGGTGACCCGCGGGTCCTCGCGCACCTTGAAGAAGCCGTGCCCGACCTCGTTGAGGCCCTCGAGGTCCGCCTTCATCTGGTCGGCGCCCACGACCATCGTGCGGAACTTCAGGATCGTGAACGGTCGACCGTCACGCCCGACCCGCTCCTGCCGGAACAGCACCGGGCCGCCACCGTCGAGCCGCACGGCGACGGCCGCGGCGAGCGCGACCGGCAGCAGGACCACCCCCAGGACGAGCGCGACGAGCAGGTCCTCCGCACGCTTGAGCAGGGCCCGTCCCCGCTCGAGACGCACCTGGTCGACGTGGAGGATCGGGACGTTGGCGACCTGCTCGATGGTGACCCGTCGCGAGACCACCTCGAACAGGCTGGGGGCGACCGCGAGGTCGACCGGTGAGCCCTCGAGCGCGACCGTCAGGTCCCGCAGCGACCCGGGCCGCAGCCCCGACGGTGACGCGAGGACCAGGCCCGCCCGCGTGTCGTAGGCCGCGTCGAGCACGTCGTCGGGGTGAGCCACGACCCGGTGCCGACCGACCGCCGTGCCGACCGGGAGGTCGTCGGACAGGTACCCGACCACGCGGTACCCGCCCCACTCGTCGGCGTCGAGGGCCGCGGCCGTCGCCTCCGACTCCTCGTCGGTGCCGGCGACCAGCACGTTCTGCACGAAGCGCCCCCGGACGCGCTGCAGCCGCAGGTACGCGCGCACCGCGATGCGCGCCGCCCCTCCGAGGAGGAAGACCAGCAGCGCCAGCAGCAGCACGTACAGCCGGGCGAGGCGGAGGTCGAGCACGAACGAGACGAACCCGAGCGCCAGGAGCCCTCCCGTGACGCCGGCGGCGAAGCGCCGGAACGCGTCGCCGCCGGTGTTGAGGTACTGCGGCCGGTAGGCCCCCACCCAGTGGAAGATCAGCAACCACAGCGGGATGACGCCGATGGCCGCCGGGATCTCGCTCTCGAACCCGCGCACGACGCCGGCCCGCCCGAGCAGGTCACGCACGGCGTAGGCCGCCGCCGACGACGCCGCGATCGTCACCGCGTCGGAGATGGCGAGGAAGCGACCCACCCGCCGGCGCCACACCGCGGGGGACACGAACACCGGGGCCGAGCGGGCACGTCGGCCCGCCTCCTCGAGCTCGGCGGTCCGGGACTGGGTCAGCAACCGCCACGCGCTGGCGGGTCCCTGGACCAGGTACCGGCGGGCCAGCCGCCGCGGCTCGCGCAGCAGTCGGTAGAGCCACTCCAGGCCGGAGCGCCGCATCCGCTCGGGTGCGCGCTCGGCGGTGCCGGCGAGGAAGTCGGCCGCGGCGCCGAACGCGACGGCGACCCTCGCGCCCGTCGCGACGCCGTGGCGCTGCAGCCAGGCCTCCTGCCGGGGCTTGCCGAGCCCGACGACGAGCAGGTCCACGCCGGCGGCGGCGACCTCCGCCGCCAGCGCCGCGGAGGCGTCCGGGTCCTCCACGACCTCGCGGGGCGGCGCCCAGGTGCCTGCCACCTCGACGGTCGGGAAGCGCTCGGCGAGGGCGGTGCGGAGCACGGCGTGCTGCCGCTCCGACCCGCCGAGGAACCCGACCCGTGCCCGGGCGCGCGCCGCGGTGCGCAGCAGGTCCGGCAGCAGGTCGGAGCCGGCCAGCAGCTCCCACTCGGCGCCGGTGAGCCGCCGGGCGGCCCAGACGAGCGGCATCCCGTCGAGCAGGACGAGCCAGTCCGCGCCGCCCCGGCCCGGGTCGAACGCACCCTCACGGCCGGAGTCGACGCCGAAGTGGTAGAGGTGGTCGAGGTTCGCGCTCGCCACGTGCAGCGGGCGCGGGCTGCCGCCGCGGAGCCGGTCGAGCACCGCGGACAGGACCTCGTCGTGGTGGACGAGGTCCACCTCCGCGCCGCCGAGGGTCACCCGCATGGGCGGGACGCTACCGGTGCAACAGCCGGCCCAACCGCAGCGCGCCCAGCAGCAGCCCAGCCGTGGGCCCGCAGGGTCCCCGCCGCCCCCTCGCACTACAGTCCCGAGCCCACGCGGCACGCCGGAGGTCGGATGATGGACGACGCTCCTCGGAGCGGGCCCGCGCCCGACGAGGTCGTCCCGGCCGCCGCGAGGAGCGTGGCGTGGCTGTCGTTCGACCGCGTGGCCGCCATCGCGGTCCAGTTGGTGGCGGGGATCGCCGTCGTCCGACACCTGGGTCCGGAGCGGTTCGGGCTCCTGAGCTGGTCCAACGCGATCGTCTGGCTGCTCGTCCCGGTCGTCGGGCTGGGGCTCGACGACTACGTGCGTCGCGAGTGGGCCACCCGCCCCGCGCCCGTCCGGCACCACGTCCTGGTCCGGGTCATCCGGTTGCGAACCGGGGTGGCCCTGGTGGCCGCGCTCGGCCTCGTGGGGGTGACGTTGTGGACCGCGCCGGCGGGGGCGGGGATCGGCACGCTGGTCCTCGGGACCGGGCTGCTGGTCCACCCCCTCTTCACGGCGGCGATCCCGTTCGAGGTGGACCTGCGGGCCCGCACCGTCGCGAAGGCGCGCCTCGCCGTGACCCTCGCCGTCGGGGCCTGGCAGGTCGGGGGCGTCGTCGTCGGTGCCGGTCTGCTCTGGTTCTACCTCGGCGCGCTCGGAGCCCTCGCGGGGCACCCGCTGGCAGCCTGGCTCACCTACCGGCGCACCTACGGTGCTGCCCCTGCACCCGAGCGTGGACCTCGAGGCGGGCGGACCCTCCTGCTCGGCTCGATCCCCTACGCGGTGGCGGCCATCGCCGGTGGGGTGACGCTGCGGATCGACCAGCTCATGCTCGAGTCGCTCCGGGGCGTGGCGGAGGTGGGCGTGTACGCCGCCGCGGTCCGGATCTCCGAGGTCCCGTACTTCCTGCCCATCATCGTCGCCGCGTCCCTGATCGGCGCGACCGCGAGGGGGCACGGACAGGAGAGGGCGGCGCGGATCGCCCGCACGTTCGACCTCCTGACGCTGCTCGGGGTGGCCGTCGGAGCCGCCACGGCCGTCGCGGCACCCCTGCTGATCCGGGTGGCCTTCGGGGCGGCGTACGCCGACGCCGCGCCGGTCCTCCGCCTGCACGCGCTCACCCTGGTGCCATTCAGCTGGACGATCGCCCGCTGGCAGCTGCTGGTCCTCGAGGAGCGGGCCAGGGTGGGAGCGGTGGCCGCCGTCGTTGCCGCGCTGTTCAACGTCGCCCTGAACCTGGTCCTCATCCCACCCCTCGGCCCGACCGGGGCCGCCATCGCCACGCTCGTCGCGACGACGGCCGACGCCCTGCTCGTCGCGGTGTTCGTGCCCGAGCTCCGGGCCCCCGCCGGCGAGATGCTCCGCTCGCTCGCCCGGCTCCCGAGGACGGCTCGGACCCTCGCAGTACGCTCCCGCGCCGACGGGGACCCGTCCAGCGGCGCACCACCGCCGACACCAGGAGCGTGACGTGGCTCGATCCGACGCCGCCCGGCGCCTCGCTGCACGGGTCGTCCGCTCGTGGACGCTGCTGCCCGAGGTGGGCGGGCGCCCGCTGGAGTTCAGCCGGATCTCGCCCCCGAGCCCGCCCACGCCGGGCACGGAGGCGCTGGTGGGCGAGCTCGTACGGGCAGCGGGCTCGATCCTCGACGGGACGGCCCCCGCGCTCGCGGAGCGGTTCAGCGACCGGATGCGCACCGAGGAGCAGCGCCGGACCTGGTCGCTCTGGCCCGGGGAGCACTACGCGCTGCTGACCGCGCTCGCCCACGGGACCGGCGCCGTGCGGGCCGTCGAGATCGGAACGTTCACCGGGATGGGGACCCTCGCGCTGCTCGCGGGAGGCGTGGAGCACGTCACGACGGTGGACCTGATCCCGTGGAGCGACTTCCCCGACACGGTCCTGCGCCCCTCCGACCTGGCCTCCGCCGTCGACCAGCAGCTGGTGGACCTCGCCGACCCGGGCGCCTTCGCTCGCTTCCTGCCGACGCTGGTCGAGGCCGACCTCGTCTTCATCGACGGGCCGAAGGACTGGGTCTTCGAGCCGGCCCTGTTCGCCTCCCTCGTCGAGGCCAGGTCGGAGCTGGCGGGCACCCTGTTCGTCGTCGACGACACCCGGGTGATGCCCCTCGCCCGGACGTGGCTCGAGACACCGTGGGACGCGATCGACGCCACGTCGCTCGGGCACTGGTCGGGGACGGGACTCGCGCGCATGCGGTCCGAGCCGTCGTGAGTCCACCCGCGGTCGTCACCGTCACCCATCGCTCCGGGCACACGCTGCCCGCCCTCCTCGAGTCGCTGGCCCACCACCAGCCCGGGTCCCCGGTCGTCGTCGTCGACTCGGCATCACCCGAGGGTCCGCCCGCCGTTCCGCCGGGCGTCGCGCTGGTGTCGCTCACGCGCAACGTGGGCTTCGGCGCCGCCTGCAACGCCGGCGCGGCGCACCCGTCGGTGGCGGATGCGACGCACCTCGCGTTCCTCAACCCGGACGTGCGGCTGCAGGGCCCGACCCTCGACCAGATCGTGCGCGGCTTCGGCCCGGCCACCGGCATCGCGACCGGGCCCGTGGTCGATCCCCGAGGGCAGCCCGCCCCGGCGGCCTGGGGACCGACCTCCCCCGCCCGGGCCTTCTGGTACGCGAGCGGCCTGGGCATGGTCCGGCTCCGGCAGGTGGTCGGGCGGATCCGGGCCACCGGCTCGGGGACGTCGGGCGCGTCTATGGTCCGCGACCGGCTCCACGTCGACGGACACGTGCTCGGTGGGGCGATGGTGGTGGCCCGGCGCTGCTTCGACGAGATCGGCGGCTTCGACGAGGGGTTCTTCCTCTACTGGGAGGACGCGGACCTCTGTTGGCGTGCCCGCGCTGCGGGGTGGGACGTCGAGCTCCTCCCGAGCACCCCCTTCGTGCACGCCGCGGGGACGTCCTCCTCGGGCACGACCGACGACGATCGTCGCGCGTGGTACGCCGAGGGGGCCGAGCGGTTCGCGGAACGTCACCTCGACCCGCGGGATGCTCGACGGCTGCTCCGGGCCCTGCGGCTCGGCGATGCCGTGCGACAGGTCCGACCCGGCCGTGGGCGGGGACGGCCCTAGACCGAGGCCGCCACGGAGCGCGTACGACGACGGCCGCCCCGTGGGGCGGCCGTCGTGGTGCTGCGCGGGCTCAGGGCGTCACTCGCCGGCCTTGGCCACCCGCGGGTCGAGGCCCTCGAACTTCGCGAGGTACTCGGCCCGGTCGGCCTTGAGCTTCTCGACGATCGCGGTGTACTCGTCGAGGCGGCCCTGGTCCTCGTACAGCTTCTTCGGCTGCAGCTTGTGGACGTCCACCCCGTCGATCTCGGCGGCGAGGTAGTACCCGAAGTCCTCGTCCTCGACCCACTCGGTGGTGCCGGAGACGATGGCCTCCTGGACCGCAGCGGAGTCGGGGATGCGGACCTTCTTCGAGCCCTCGACGTCGTCACCGCCGCCGACGCGGCCGGTGTTGAGCAGGTAGACCTCGAGCTCGTTGGACTCGAGCAGCTCGAGCAGACGGTTCGCCTGCGACGCGTCGTTCTCGAACCAGAACGGGTTGGTGCCGGGGACCCGGAGCTTCTTGCCGGCCTCGGCGGCGCCGCCGGCCGAGGTGCCCTTGGTCTCACCGAGCATGAAGTAGTACGCGGCCTGCTCGGGCTTGAGCTTGGCGACCGCCGGGATGAGGTCCTCGTTGCGGTTGAGGATGAACAGGTACTTCGCCGTCGGGAGGCCGCGCGGGTCACGGTGCCGGATCATGTCCAGCCCGAAGGTGCAGCGTCCGTTGGCGGTGTAGCTGTCGTTGAAGAAGTCGACCGTGCCGTCCGGGTCGACGTGGGTCGACTCGAGCCACGCCTGCGGGGAGGTGGCGCCGCCGTAGATGGTCGGCTCGTCGTCGGGGTCGAGGCCGAAGGTCTTGGCGAAGCAGCCGTCCTCGGTCGTGTAGACCTTGCCGCCCGGCATCAGCGCGATGAAGTCGTCCTGCACCGGCAGCGAGCCGAGCACGTTGCGGAACGTCGTGGTCGTCTTGCCGGTGCCCGACAGGCCGATGATCAGCGCGAGGTGCTCGGTGCCGTCCGGGGTGGACTCGGCCGGGAAGGTCTTCGCGCCGGAGTGCATCGCGAGGCCGCCACGGTCGTAGACCAGCTTGTTCCACATCCGCAGGCCGCCCATCTTCGACTCGCCGAAGTAGTCGGAGCCGAAGACGCGGGTGACGTAGTTGTCGAGGTCGACCGTGATCAGGCAGTCGTTGGGCTTGCCCGGTGCCTTCAGCGACGGCGTGTAGATGACCGTGAACTCGGCCTCGCCGTAGCTGTCGTCCTTGTCGAAGTACAGCTGCTGCTGCATCGCGGGGATGTTCGCGTTGGCCTTCTCGATGAACACCCGCGAGGACGTGCGGAACTCCGGGTCGGGGCCGATGTAGCCCTCGATCAGGATCATGTCCTGCTCGGCGATGTGCGCGTCCTGCTTCGCGGCCCACTCGTCCGCCTCGGCGCGCGACATGGTCGGCTTGGCGTTCGGGGCGTCCGAGACGAAGAACGTCGACGGGGCGAGCCGCGCCTTGGTCTCCGCCTGGTAGTTGATGTTGCCGTACTGGGTCACGGTGACACGCGGCATGAGCTCGAGCACCCACTCGCGCATCTCTGCCTGCGTCGGGTTGACCGCGACGGACTTGGCCTTCGGGAGCTCGAAGCTCACGGGTTGTCCTTTGCTGGGGACGCCGGGCGACGGTGGCCGGCGGGAGCGAGGACGCGTGACGACCCCCCTGGCGGGAGCCCCCTCGCGCGCGTTCGTGTCGGG
>JBKHXF010000016.1:0-57021 GCA_046566145.1 Actinomycetes bacterium | reverse complement strand
GTGATGGTGGTGATGCCGTCGTCGATCACGGTGGCGTGGTCGTTGGCGTCGTAGACGATCCGTGGTGCCAGACGTGGGCCGGGGTAGTCGGCGGTCAGCTCGGCCGATCCCTGCCGCCGGATGCGGGTGACCTCCAGGACGTGGTCGCCGGCCGTGACCTGTGCGGTCAGGGCGAGAGGCGGGCCGGCGTCGGGGGTGTGGGCGACCCCACGCACGGTGGCGACCGGGGTTCCGGTGCCGTCGAGCAGCCGCATCTCGACGATCGGGGACCGGTCGATGGGCGCTTCCCAGGACACGGCGTAGCCGGGGACGTCCAGAGCCGGGTCGAGGTTGGTGATGGTCAGGGTGTAGTCGCCTGCGTCCGGGACGGTCCAGTCACCGTCGATGCGGCCGCTCGTGCCGGTTGCAGTCTGCAGCAGCGTCCCGTCCGGGGCGCGCAGCTCGAGACGGACCTGTGCCCGGTCGGGATAGTCCACGGCCACCGTGTAGTCGGCGGCCCTGCCGTCACGGTTGCGCAGCCGCACCTGGTGGGTCGCGGGCGCGGTGACGGTGTAGGTCGCGCTGTCCGGACCAATCGCCGAGGTCGAGCTCGAGGTGGCCAGCACCGCCCCACCCGCGTCGAGGATCTCGACGTCCATGTTGGTCTGGGCCGGCCACGACCACGACAGGTCGTAGACGGTCGAGGTCAACAGCACGGTGGTGACCCGCAGCGTCCAGGTGCGCGGCACGCTGCGTGACCCGTAGACGGGGTAGGAGATCTGGCCGCCGGCCAGCGTGGTCGTCTCGGCCTTCGACGTGCCCGAGGGGTCGAGCAGCTCGACCTTGACCGCGCCGGGGATGTCATCGGCCAGGTTGGCCACCAGCGTCCCCGACCCGGTCACCACGAAGCTGTGCAGGTCGGGGCTGTCGGAGGTGACCGTCTGACCGAAGCGGCTGCGGGTCTCGTCGCGCGTGGTCCAGTTCACGGTCGCGTCGATCCTGCCCACCCCGTCCACCGCCAGCGACGGGAACGTGCTGGAGCTGTAGGAGACACCCGACGCGGAGTAGCGGCGACGGGTGGCCGACTGCTCCCAGGACAGCCCGACCGGCAACGGGCCGGCCGCGTCCGCACTCACCGTGACCGTCCGGCTGCCACCCACGGCGAGGCTCCCGGCGGCAGACCCCCCGACCAGCGTCGTCGCCTTCCAGGCTGCGGCGGCCTCGGGCACAGCAAGATCACCGGAACGGTTGGTCAGCCGCACGGCGACATCACCGAGCACCCGGTTGGTCGCCGACAGCGACAGGCTGCCGCTGTCACCGGACGCCGTGTCGATCACCGTCCCGGTGGCGTCCAGCAGGTCGGCGTCGAGCCGGGCGTGGGCGAGCTCGTTGTAGGTGGCGGCGATGTTGTAGGTCGCCGACAGGTCGGAGCGGACCGTGACCGTGTAGGGCTTGCCGAGGTAGGCGGTGTCGTCGGGCACGCTGACCTCGACCACCTCGGGCCTGGCCTTCGTGACGGTCGGCGTGACCGTGTGGCCGGTGGGGTCGGTCACGGAGATGTCGATCTCCGGGGTCCGTGGGGCCTGGATCGCGAGCTGGTAGTCGGCGCCCTGCCCGATCGCGGTGATCTTCGCCTGCCAGGTCTGCGACTGCGGGTAGGGCACCGAGACGTTGCTCACGATCACGCGCTCGTGGTCGCCGGTCAGCGATGTCGAGCTGCCGCGCAGCACCCCGAGGTGGTCGTAGACCTGCAGGTCGAGGTTCTCCAGCGTCAGGCCTTGCTGCCAGCCGAGGTCGACCACGACCGTGCCGGACCCTGACACCTCGAAGGTGACGGTCCTGGTACCGGCGGCCGTGACCGTCCCGGTGCGGTTGGTCGTGACCGTCACCCCGCCCCAGGACACCTCGGCCCTGAGCGGGCCGGGGGCGGTCGGGGTGACCTGGTAGGTCGAAGGGAACCCCGGGGAGACCGTGCGGTTGTTCGCGGTGACGGTCGTCTGGTGGCTGTCCTGCTGCCAGGTGAGGTCCACGTCCACGGACGTGTCCTCGTCGACCTCCGACAGGACCATGGTGGTGGTGTCGCCCGGCTGGCCGGCCTCGGTGAGGGTCCCGGTGATCCGTCCGTCGGTCACGGCCGAGGGAAGGCTGTCGGCGGCCAGACTCGCGGTGAGCGTGCCGGCCGATCGCACGGGTAGGTCGAAGCGATGCACGTCCCGGCCGGGCTCGAGCTGCACCCCGGTGCGCAGCAGGCCGTCGCCGGCCAGCTGCGCGGCGGCGCTCGGGACCCACCCGACGATGTTGCCGCGCTCGTCGTACTGGTAGCCGGTCGCGTACGGCGAGGTCAGGATGCGGTCGTCCACACCGTAGGTGTAGGACCCGTCGCACACGTCACGGACGTGGCTGCACCGGTTGGAGTTGGCGTCGTAGCCGTACTGGCGCACGGTCGCCTGCTCGTCGGCGGCCAGGGGCCGGTCGGGGTCGCCGGCCTTGTCCAGCGCCTGCACGAGCCGGCCCGCGCCGTCGTAGGTGTAGACCCGTGACTGGCCACGTCCGGACTGGGCATCGATCCGCCCGGCCGCGGTGTGCCGGTAGGTCCAGTCCTCCAGCACGGTGGCGGCGGTGTCGGTGTGGGTGATACCGGTCAGATGGCCGCTCTGCGGGTCGTACGACGCGGTCGTGTCGATGTCGTTCGGACGCTGGGTCGTCTCCAGCCGGCCGGCCGCGTCGTAGCCGAACGTGGTCTGCCGGGCGACCCCCGACAGGTGGTCCCGGATCGCGACGATACGGCCGGCACCGTCGAAGTCCCGCTCGACGAGCAGCGACTCGACCTGGCCGGCGAACCGCCGGTAGGTGGCAACCGCACGGCCGAACCGGTCGTAGACGGTGCGGTGGGTGGTGCCGTGCTCGTCGGTGTAGGACACCGGCCGGCCGGCCCAGTCGATCTGCTCGGTGGTGGTGCGGGTCGCGCCGGCCGAGTCGGTGTAGACGGTCACGACCCGGGTCGGGTCGGAGTGGTCGATGGTGGTGGTCTTGCCCGACGGGTCCGTGGTGGACACCAGCCGACCCCGGGAATCGAACGACGAGCAGCGCCACGCGCCGGCCGTCCCGCCGACGTCGATCCTGGCCCCGACCCGGTTGCCGCGACTGTCGTAGACGTAGCGTTCCACCCGGGCCGGGTCCGGCCCCCAACGAGTCGCCAGACCCGCGCCCTGGTGCGCGCCGCGGGCTGCGACGCACGGGTGGTCGGCGCTGCCGGACACGGTGGTGCCGTGGTAGCCGTAGGAGGTGGTCGTAGTGCCCGAGGGCAGCGTCAGCGAGCTCAGCCGGCCGTAGCTGCCCGGGCCGGCCGTCTCGTAGGTCGACACCTCTGCCAGCGCGAGCCCGGCCGGATCCGTGGTCACGCTCGTGGCGCGGCCGCTGATGGGGTCGCCGTAGCCGGTGGCGACGACGTGGCCGTCCGGGTCGGTCGACTGGTACGGCAGGCCCAGCCGCGGTTCCAACTCCGGACCGGGCACCTCGGTCGTGCTCGAGGTACCCGGCACCTTCCACAGCAACTGGAGCGCAGCGCTCCCTGCCACGTGCCGGTACTCCACGGTGAGCTTGTGGCCGCCCGTCTGCAGGTCACCCGTGACGCCGACCGCCGTGACGGTGCCGTCCCAGCTGTCGTAGACCAGCTCGTCGTCCAGGTAGATGCGGCCCTGCTGACCACTGGTCAGCGTCAGCGTGTAGACGCCGGCGGCTGGCAGGTCGATCCCGCCGGTCAGCCGCCCGGAGAACCCGTCCGCGGGCACGGCCACGTGCGGCGAGCCGGTTCCCCAGTCGGCGCCGTTGTCGACCAGCGTCCGCGCGACCGGCGAGCCGCGCAGCCCGGCGTTGTCGAACCAGCTCGCGGCCAGCCCGGTCAGGCCCGCGTCGTGGACGGTCCCCGAGGTCGGGACCGTCCCGGGTGCCGAGCCGGACGGCGCCAGCCCCTCGAACCAGCTTGCGGGTGCTGGCCCGTGGGACGCGACGGCGAACCCGGCGTCGTCGAAGATCGTGGTCGACCGCAGCCCCGCGGGATCGGTCGTGGCGACCATGCGGTCCTCGTCGTCCCACTCGTAGGTGGTGGTCAGGCCAGCGGCGTCGGTGACCGCCGTCATGCGCCCGGCCGTGTCGTGGACGGCCCGCTGGAGGAACCCGGCGGGCGTGGCCAGCCCGTCGACGGTGACCTGGGTCGACCCCTCCCCGTAGACGTAGCGGCGGACCACCCGGTCGGCAGCCGGCGTGCCCTGGGCGGCGATCGGTGCGGTGATGCTGGCCACCCGGTTGGCCGCGTCGTAGGCGATCTGGGTCAGGTGGATCGGATTCGCCTCGCCGGTCGCCAGCGCCAGGTCGGTGATGGTGCCCGCCGCGGCGAGGTCGTTGCGCAGTACATCCCGGACCGACACCAGTCGGCCCGCGCTGTCGTAGCCGAGGTCGGTGATCTCCCCGCCGGGGTTGACGATCCGGGCGAGGTGCCCGTTGACGTACAGCAGGTCGGTGAACCCTCCCCCGAACCCGGCGTACTCGACCCGGCACAGCATCCCGGCAGGTGCGGCGGCCAGACCGTTCGCGCCGTCGCTCGGGCACACCGCAGCCGGGCCGTAGTGCAACTGGGCGCTGCGGCCGGTCGCATCGGTGATCGTGGTCAGCCGCGGCAGACCGAGTCCGCCTGGCTCGGTGAACGTGTAGGCCAGCGCCGAAGGGTTGAGCCGGTCGTCGGGCGAGGTCACCTCGACCAGATCACCGGTGACGTCGAACCGGTGGACCCAGCCCGCTGCCGACGTCACGCTGACCGTGCCGTCCTCCAGCCGGGTCACGGTCGTGTCCGCCAGCGTCGAGGGAGCGGTCCACCCGCCCCCGGCCGCAGCGGTGAACTGGTGCGACGCGCCGGACGCGTCGATCACCACGACCGTGCCGTCGGACGGCTGGGACACCGAGGTGAACCCGGCCCCGCCAGCCACCAACCCGGTCGCCGACCAGCCGCCCGGCAGCACCGTGGCCTCGGGCAGGAACCAGTCCGCGGGGATGACCACCGCCGCAGCCGACGGATCGGTCGACTTGCGGATCTTCAGCTGCAGGTTGGCCGTGCCGGTCGACTCGGCGAACTGGATCTCGATCGGGGTCGGTGAGCTCGACAGCGCGATCGTGCTCGACGCCACCGTGCCGGTCCCGCCGCTGGTCGTCAGCCTGCGGGTCCCGGCGACGTCGATCCACAGCGGGTCGGACGAGACCGCCTCGATGACCCACAGTCCGTCCTGCCCAGGTGGTACCCGCACGCTGCCCGACCAGCGACCGATCCAGTGGTCACCGGACAGCGCCGCCGCGTTCGGTGAGCCCGACTTCCAGTCGTAGTTCACCTGCCGGTCGACCCTGCGGACCTGGAGCGGGTCGGCGGCATCGAGCTGCCCATCGGTGTCGGCGTCCTCGTGGAACCGGACCGTCAAGCCGTGCAGCAGCGGCGTCTGGCTGTTGTAGGAGAACCCGACCCCCACAGGTGGCCCGACCGTCGGATACGACGGGCCTCCGGCATCCACAACGAGATTGCCGTTGACGAGGTTGACCGACGCGGGTCCGAGCTGGTCGAACGGGAACGTCGCCCGGCGCCCCAGTCGCAGGTCTACTTCGAAGCCGTTCGGTGTCGACCACGACCCATCGGCACCCACCGAGTCACGCGCCCGCACGACCCACGAGTACGCACCCCCATCGGCCAGCGTTCCCGCCGGCGGCGTCCAGCTGACCGTACCGCCGCTCGCCGTCAGCCACCCCGACGTCGCCAGCCGCCCGGTCTGGCCGTCGTCCCCGGCGGCCACCTGGAACTGGTAGCGCACGGCGTCGCCATCCGGGTCAGTGATCGTCGAGGCCTCGAAGCGCACCGGCAGCTGCGTCAACACTTCGTTGACTCCCGGCGCGATCGGCCCCGGTACCCCCGGCGGCGCGTTCACCGTCCGGAACCCACGCAGGGCGGCAGGGCTCCACTTCGACAGCACGCATGGGTCGGTCGAGGCAGCGCCCGAGGAGCAGCCCGAGACGTTCAGGATCTCCAACCGCCGGACACGCCACGAGTACCCCTGGTTCCACTCCAACACCCCCGCCGGAACCTGCCACTGCAGGCCCGTCGTCACCGCGCTGCTGGCGATCACCGTGCCCGAGCCGTTGAGCACCTGGTACTGCAGGTAGACCTTGTCGCCCTCGCTGTCGGACGTCGCCACCTTCAGCGTGGGTGTCAGGCTGTGCAGCAACGCCCCCGACGCAGGCGACGAGTACGACACGACAGCGCCAGAGTTGTACGGGCGGATGGACCGCGCCGCGGACTTGGTGACCAGCCCGCCACCGTCCCTGACCTCGACCTGCCAGTACACCCACGTGTTCCAGTCGCTCGACGACGTCAGCTGGAGGGCACCGCTCGCCGACGACGACCACGGTCCCGTCACGGTGCCGGTTCCGGTCATCGAGCTGCTCGGCGACAACGTGAAGCGGTACTGGAGCGCGCCTCCGTCGGGGTCGGAGGCCGACACCGACAGGGTGCGTGAGAGGGCGTGGAACGTCGCGCCCGAGGCGGGCGACAGGGAGTTGATCACCGGTGGCCGGTTGTAGTGCACCTCCAGGTACGGCCGGTAGGCGTCGGCCGGCAGGCCGTAGTCCTCCTCGCGCAGGTTCGCCGACCAGAACTTCTTCCAGCCGTAGCTGTCGCTCTCGTTGCCTGCCTTGATCATCACGCCGTGGGAGGCCCACGTGCCCGACGCCCACTTCTGGACCGCCTCGGTGATCTCGATCGGCACCCAGGCATCGGGGCAACTGGAACTGTAGCCCTCGGCGAAGTTCCGCCCGCCGCCGGTGATCGGCGTCGAGGTCACGGTGGGACCGGGCCACTTCCAGGTGCTGGAGTAGGCCCACGACTGGGTCACCCGGTGCACGTCGATGGGCCGGTTCGAGCACGAGTAGGAATGGTGGTTCACCATCCACAGGTGCCCGGACACGATCTGCTTGCCGGCCAGCGACGACGTGTCCCACTGCAGGAACGTTCGCCGCTTGTTGGTCCCGCCGTTCCACGTGCCGACCTTCAACATGTCGAGGTCCTGGCCCGAGCCGCCGGTGTTGTTGTCCACGTACATGTCCGAAGCGCCGGTCTTCTGGGTCCACCGGGCAGTCGGGTCCACCGTCACCGGGAACACCCGCTCGGGTGCGCTCAGCCATCCCTCGTCCAGGGTGACGACAAGCGTCCAGCCGTCCCCACCAGCCGTCACCAGGTCGAAGTCGACGCCCATCGACATCGCCGGCTCACCGGACGCCTCGTCGACGTCGGCGTCGAACATGAACCCGGGCGGGGTGTGCGCGGCGACCTCACCGTCGGCATCGAGGTAGGTGATGACGTTGGTCGTCTCGTCCAGCGAGGGCGTCAGGCCCTCCAGCACCAGAGGGAACGCGTACCTGACGGGGGCATCCGGTGACGCCAGCACCAGCTCCGACTTCACGCCATCGGCCAGCGCCGTGAGCACCAGGTCGGTGTCCGGCCACACCTCGCGGTAGCGCACGGCCGACCCGAGGGCCACGCCCGCCACCGTGGCAGCCTCTGCGGCCCCGAACGCGATCGACCGGGAACCGTCTGCCGTGGTGGCGACCGGACCCACGCCCGTCGAAGGGGCGAAGGCCACCTCCACCGCCGTCGCGCCCGGCGCCAGCACACCCGCAGCACCCTCCGCCAGCGTGGTGTCCACGTCGACCCACGCACCCGCAGCGTCCTGGACGTGCACGATCTCGGAGAACAGCCGTGCGGTCTGCGTCCCGTCAGGGTTGTCGAACACCTTCATCGTCGCCGTGCGCTCGTCCAGCACCTCACTCGACTCGCCCTCGACGAAGCCGCCATGGTCGAACGGCGGCAACGCCGGCGCATCGACCTCGTCGACCCCGGCCAGCGCATCGGTCACCTCGAGCGGGCCGTCCACCAGCTCCGCGTCCGCGACCACTGGCGGGGGAGTCGCCTCGACCAGCGACGGCCACTCGCCCAACCCCTCCGGCATCGTCGCCGCATCCGCCAGCGGCGGGGACCAGATAGCCGGCACCCCGCCGCCGCCCGACAGCTCGCGCAGGACCCCGTCGGCCGTGGCCGCACGCGCGGGAGCGTGCTGCACCACCAGCAGACCCACGAGCATGGACATGGAGGCCAGGAACGCCACCGACGAGCGGATGCAGCCACCACACACGAGCATGACGAGACTCCGGTGCACGACCGGGACCAGCCGCCGGTCACCGTCGCAGTGCTCGCAGGGCCTCGAAGATGAACACCGCCCCGCCGGATCGTGCGCCCAACGCCCATGCGGAGCCAGCCAACGGCAACCCGACCACCGGGTCGGCCGTATCAGACGGTCACACCGGAGCGAGATCTCCACCGGCGCGAGGCGCGGACGGCGTCACTCCCCGCCGATCGAACTCATGTGAGCCCGGAGCCGCCGCCGCGCACGTTGCAGTGACGGAGCCACGCTCGTACGTGCAAGGCCGGCGCCGGCGGCGAGCGCCTCGACCGACAGCCCTTCTGCGCTGCCGAGGACGAGGAACCGATCCCGGGCCGAGAGCGCGGCCAGCGCCTCGGCGACGAGCGCGGCATCACTCGCGCCTGCCACCTCGTCCGCAGGGTCGCCGCCCATCGGGGCACCGATGACGCCCCCCATGCTCCCGCCGGGCGCGACGAGCCGTCCAGCACGCCGCCGCTCGACCCACAGCAGTCGCAGGGCGATCGTGACCGCGTACGAGACCTCGCGCGTGTGGTCACGGATCGTCGCGTGGCGCACGAGCAACTCAACCGCGGCAGCCTGGGAGCACTCATCGATCTCGTCCTGCGACGCGCCCGCGCAGGCCAACGCGCCTCGCAGGCGCGCCAACAGCTCAGCGGGATCGGTGCTCACACCATGAAGGGGGGATGAGTCGCGCGATCGTGACAGCCTCACCCCAGAGCATGCGCTCAGCGCCCACCCAGGGTCGTCGGATGCGAGCCAGCGCACATCACGGGGAGTGGACGGTCACCACCGGGTCCCCGCCCAGGCCCGACGACACCACGACCGGGACAGGGGTCGGGACCGGCGGCACGGCTGACAGGACGCCAGCCGGTTCCAGCAGGACGACCAGCGGGATGCTGTTGCGGTACGGGGCACCCTCGAACGTCGTGGGGAACACCGCACCCGCAGCCAGCACCGGGGTGAGGACCACCCGGCTGCCGGACGCATCGGTCACGAACTCGACGTCGATGTCGATCCGCGACGTAGTCGAGAAGACCAGCGACCCGATTCCCCAGCCCGGCGGCGCGTCCACCACGAACGGCACACCCGGCGCCCCGTCCGTCCCGTCCCGGTTGTCGACGTCACCACCGGACGCCTGCACGTCCAGCACCAGCCCGAGCAGCGC
Source organism: Actinomycetes bacterium (assembly GCA_046566145.1). Lineage (GTDB taxonomy): Bacteria > Actinomycetota > Nitriliruptoria > Nitriliruptorales > Nitriliruptoraceae > JBKHXF01. The sequence continues at coordinate 47,625 of JBKHXF010000016.1, read as the reverse complement.
CACCGCGTCACCCGAACGGCTCGGCGCCTCGGCTGGCACGCGCACCGGCCCGACCAGCGACTGCGACGTCAGCCCGGTCGCCCACGCCGGCACCGACGCCCGCGACAGCGCCACCACACCACCACCACCATCGACCGACTGCGGCCCACCGCTGGGTGAGATCTGGTCGGGACCCCGCTGCACGCCGACCTCCATCGACGCCTGGCTGATCACCTCGTGGGCCGCGAACGGCACGTTCGACGACGTCCCCCACAGCCGACGGAAGCGCTCGGACCGCGACTCGACCCGTCCGAAGTCGGTCCACGCGATCGACGACAACCCGCCGTTGACCCCGAACCCGGCCAGCCGGTCCAACTTCTCCAGCGAATCCGAGTAGACGTTCTCCACGTGGCCCGACACCGGCCCCGAGTACGCACCGTTGGACTCCGCCCGCACCTCCCACCGCGACACCGCCAACCGGCCCTGGACCACGTCCAGCAGCTCCGGCTCCGGATCGGTGAACCTCGGCGCGACCCCGTCCACGTCCCGGTCGGCAACCACCCGCAGCCGCGACGTCGCCACACCCGACGGCGCATCCACCGGCCCGAACGCCGACACCACCACCGGCGCCGCATCACGGACCAGCTCCACCGTCACCTCGCCCGCCTCCGACACACCCTGCGCGGCACCCGACCGGACCACCTCGAACCGCTGCACCGCACCAGGTGCCGCAGCCGTCCGCCACACCACCCGACGAGGCGACACCTCCACCGCACCCGGCGCGCTGACCACCGACGACGCGAACCCCTCCGGCACGACCAGCACCACCTGCAACGCACCCCCGACCGACGGCTCGACCTCGACCACGTCACGAACCGACCCGTCCGGCCCCACCACCCCGACCCGATGCACCACCGAGAACCCCAGACGCGCCGCCGTGACCGTGCCCGACGCACCCTCCAGCGTGCACACCACCCGCACCAGCTCACCCGACGGGCACCCCCCCGTCACCTCCACCCGCCCCGGCAGCACCCCGTCCGGGACCTCACGATGCGGCGTGACCACCTCCACCACCCCCAACACCGACCCCGACGGCACCCCCGAAGACACCGTCACCCCCGGCGCGGCCCCGAGCGCACCCAGACACGCCACCACCAACGCCACCACACCACGCACCGACACCCCCGCCCCCTTCCCGACCGCACCCACCGCGCAACTCAACACGCCGGCTCCACAACCAGTTCGACACCCTGCCGCCCCGCACCTGCCACACACAGCTCGAACCCGCCCACCCCGTCGACCACGACCGTCGCCACGCTGGTGAACGACAACGGCGAACCCGTGCCGTGCACGTTGCCATTCTCGACGACGTTCACAGGCAGCGTGACTCGCCCGAGGATCTCCGGAGCACACCCCGACAACGCCGTGGCCTCCTCACGAGACCTTCCCCGGCCGAGCGCCCAGAGGCCGTCATCGGAGATTACGCCGCCCCAGCGGATGTCCGACGGTACGCAACCGGGACCATCAGATGCATCGAACTCGATGGCGCCTGACTCGTCGACGGTTCCGCACTGCGACCGCCACACCACCTCGTTGAGGTGTTCGGTCACCGTAGAGCTCACCGACCGGGAAGACGCGAAGCGGCCTCGTGCGGTGACGAGACACGCGACCGGGTCCTCCTCCACCGTGATCGCGACCCTGTTCAGCAGCGCAACCGGCGAGACCGACGGGACCTCGCTGGACGTGATGTGCACCGGTCCCCTCGGCGACACCGTTGCGTTCGTCAACACCGCGCCGTTCTCGTCCACACGCCACTCGTAGGTGAAGTCCGTCCGGTCGTTGGTCGCAGTGCGGGCCGCAACGGTCCTGGCGACGTCGGCCATCTGCTCGGGCGGCCCCACCGGCACCTCCCCCAACGCGAGCGCGGGCACGGCTGCTGCTGCCACCGCGATGGGTAGGGCCCACGATCGGATCGTGCGCACGATGTTCTCCTTCGTCACCCGCCGTCCCGTGACGGCAGCGCTACGACGCAGTGCGTGCAACCACGCACGGATGAACACGACCCCACCATCTCGTGCGCCCGACGCACGAACCCGCCAGCACGAGCGCGCCGCGAGGCGGACGACGCGGTCTGGCCGTGCCGCGGACCCGTCCGTCAGCCCCCGCTGAGCTCGTCGCCCCGCAGCTTCGCCGCCTCGATGGCGTCGAGGAAGGCGGCTCGGACCCGCGACGTCTCGAGCTGCCGGATCGCGGCGATTGTCGTGCCACCCGGCGACGTGACCATCTCCCGCAGCTCGACCGGGTGCTTGCCGGCGTCGCGGAGCATCTTGGCGCTGCCGACCATGGTCTGGACGATCAGCTCGGTGGAGACGTCGCGCGGCAGCCCGAGGAGGATGCCGGCGTCGATCATGGCCTCGGCGAGGAGGAAGAAGTAGGCCGGCCCGGAGCCGGAGAGCGCCGTGACCGAGTTGAGGTGCTCCTCCCCCATGCGCACGACCCGGCCGACGTGCGAGAGGATCTCCTCGGCGACGGCGAGGTCCGCGTCGGACGCGTGCGCGCCGGCGCAGACGACGCTCATGGCCTCGTCGACCTGCACCGGGGTGTTGGTCATGACCCGCACGACCGGGACGTCGTCGGGCAGGTGGCCCTCGATGAACGCCGTGGTCGTGCCGGCGGCGAGCGAGATGACGGTCTGGCCCGCGTGGAACGCGTCGCGCATCGGCTCCAGCACCTCGCGCATCTTCTGCGGCTTCACGGCCAGCAGCACGACGTCGGCCGCGCCGACCGCCTCGGCGTTGTCGGTCGTCGCCTTCACGCCGTGGGCCTGCGCCAGCTCCTCGACGCGCTCGGGCGTCCGCGCGGTGACCACGACCTGCGAGGGCTCGACCCAGGCGGAGGCGAGCAGGCCGCGCAGCAGCGCCTCGCCGAGGCGTCCGGTGCCGATGATGGCGAGCGTGCCGTCCACGGTGGTCCTCACAGGCGTCGGGTCGTGCGGTGGGGCCGGGGGTGGTGCCTCGGGTCGCGGTCGGTCAGCGGCCGCCGGCGAGCGCCCGCAGGAAGAAGAGCAGGTTGGCCGGACGCTCCGCGAGGCGACGCACGAAGTAGGGGTACCACTCCGTGCCGAACGGCACGTACACCCGGACCCCGAGGCCGGCCTCGGTCAGCTCGCGCTGCAGCGGCTCCCGCACGCCGTGGAGCATCTGGAACTCGTAGTCGTCGTCACCGACCTCGTGGCGTCGGGCGAGGTCCCGGATGGCCCGGATGAGCCGGTGGTCGTGCGTGGCGAAGCGGGCGAACGTGCCCGAGGTCAGCAGCTGCTCGGCGAGCTCGAGGTAGGCGCGGTCCACGTCCTCGCGGCGCTGGAACGCGATCTCCTCCGGCTCCGCGTAGGCGCCCTTGCACAGGCGCAGGGACGCGCCGACCGCGGTGAGCTTGGCGACGTCCGCCGGCGTGCGGTGCAGGTACGACTGGACGGCGCAGCCGACGTCGTCGTGGCCGGCGGCCCGGAGGTCGAGCACCAGGCCGACGGTGCGGTCGGTGTGGTCCGAGCCCTCCATGTCGAGGGTCACGTGGGTGCCGCACGCGGCGGCACGGGTGCAGATCGCGTCGAGCAGCTCCCGGCACAGGTCCGGGTCGAGGTCGAGCCCGAGCGCGGTCGGCTTCACGGAGACCGACGCGTCGAGCCCGCGGGCGGCGATGCCGTCGAGCGCGGCGAGGACGACGTCGGCGTGCTCCCGCGCGGCGGCCGCGTCGGTGACGTCCTCGCCGAGGTGGTCGAGCGTCACCGACCGCCCGGCGCCGTTGTGCACGGCGATGGCGTCGAACGCGTCCTGGAGGGTGTCGCCGGCGACGAACCGGGCGGCGACGTCCCGGGCGATCGGCGCGTCCTCGGCGAACCGGCGCAGGGCGCGGCTGCGGGATGCGGCGACGAGCGTGCGGCGGAGCACCTCGGGTTCCCTCCGGTCGGTCCGGGACCTGCGGACGTGCGACGGCCCGTGCAGCGTAGGTCGCTGCACGGGCCGTGGCCGGTGTGGCCGTGGGTCAGTCGCGCCGGCGGCGCGCCAGGACGCCGGCGGCACCGATGGCGGAGAGCCCGATCAGGGCCAGCCCGCCGCCGGTCGACGGCAGGGTCGGGTCGGGCGCCGGGTCGCCGTCACCGTCGCCACCACCACCGTCCGGGCCGCCGCTGGTCGAGCCCGCGGTGAAGGACGCCGCGGAGGTGGGGTCGACGACGAGCTCGACCGCCGGGGTCGAGAGCGTGACGCCCTCGTTCCCGAGCGTGCCGAGCGTCCCGAGGTCGAGCGCGTCGAAGGCGGCGCCGAGGGCCGAGACCGCCGCCTGCAGGGCCGTCGTGTCGATCGGGTCGCCCGTCAGGGGGAACGTCTCGTTCCCGCCGAACTGCCCGGCGACGGTGACGGCGTCCTGCCCTGCGGCCAGCAGGTCGGCCACCGCCGTGTCGGCGGCGCCGAGCAGGTCGGTCACGATCCCGAGGTCGAGACCGAGGTCCGCGATGGACCCGGTGGCGGCCAGCGGGTCGAGCGTGACCGAGGGCAGCGAGAGGGCGAGCACCTCCACGCCGGCGACGGCGTGCTGGGTGCCGTCGACGGTGCAGGTGCGCGCGTAGGGGGCGCCCCCGGGGCAGCGCGCCGGGTCGGTGACGTCCCGCAGGACCGAGACGTCGAGCCCGGCCAGGTCCGCACCCGCGTCGAGCGGGAGGAGTTCGAGGACGCCGCGCACGGCACCGAGCGCCTCGTCGGCGGTCGCCTGGACCTCCGCGACCGCGGCCGCGGTGGCCTCGCACGTCCCGTCGAGCACCGGCGTGCCGAGGACGACGAGCCGGGCGCTGCAGGTGAGCGACGCCGCGCTGCTGGTGAGGTCCGGACCGGCCACGGCGACGGGGCCGACGGAGACCTGGTCGAGGGAGAGCAGGCTGGTCCCGGCGAGGTCGGGCAGCGCCGCGAGGACCTCGTCGAGCACGTCGGTCAGCGTCGCGAGGACGGACCCGAGGGCGGGCAGGGACCCCCCCTCACCCGTGAGGGCGAGGAGGGCCGACTCGACGTCCGCACGGGCGGACGCGACCGGCTGGGCGAGCTCCGCCGCGCGTGCCGCGACGAGGTCGGCGATCGCGGCGACGCAGCCCGACGGGTCGAGGATGACGTCGAGCGTCGCGTCGGGCACGCACGCGGCCGGCACGGTCAGCCCGAGGGCACCGAGGCCGTCGACCAGCGCCTGCGCGTCCGCCGGGAGCACCACGACGGCACCGAGGACGCTCTGGACGGTGGCGTCGAATGCGGCGAGGTCGGCGAGCGGACCCGTCGCGTCCCCGGCCGCGGTCACGAGGGTCTCCACCGCGATCTGCAGCTCGGCGAGGTCCTGCTCGACGTCGGCCTCCGCGGCCCGGAGGGCACCGAGGACCAGCACCAGCGCGTCCGAGTTGCCGGTGCCGAGCGCGTCCAGCAGGTCGAGGACGCTGCCGAGGGGCAGGTTCGCGAGGGCGGGCACGAGGTCGCCGAGCGTCAGGTCGAGCCCGGACACCCGGAGGGTCTGGATCGCGACGGCACCGCCGCTGCCGACGGTGCTGGTCGCCCCGAGCGCGTCGACCGAGAGGCCGAGCTGGCCGAGGAGTCCCTCCACCTCGGCGACCACGTCGGCCGACGCCCCGACGAGGGACGCGCTCGCGCTGGCCGCGGTCGCCTCGGCAGCGGCCGAGAGGGGCGCGACCCTGACGGCGACCCCACCGACCGTCTCGTCGACGACCGCCGAGCTCGCGCTGGTCTCACCGTCGTGCTCGGCGCGGACGCCGCCGAACGACCCGACCGGCGTGACCAGTCCGGTCAGGCTCGACAGCGCCGCCGGGGCGCCCACGGTGGTCGCGCTCGTCCCGCCCTGCAGGACGGTCAGCAGCGAGGCGCCGTCCACGCGGACGTCGAGGGCGGTGAACGAGGTCTCGGCCGTGCCGGTGGGTGGCTCGTCGGCCGCGAGGGCGGGTCCGGCGAGCGTGGAGCCGAGGAGCGTGGCGGCGGCGAGCGCGGCGACGCGGCGGAGCGCGTGGTTCGAGGACATCAGGTCCTCCCCCTCCCGAGGTCGGTGGTCCGCCAACCTTGGCAGGGCCGGTCGGCGCCGGACATCCCCACACCGGGCCATCCCGTGGGCCCGGACGCACTAGTCCTGTTCGGGCGCCGGCGCGCCGATGGGGTTGGGCGGGAGCCCCGCGGCCTCGCGCCACGCCTGCTCGTGCGCGAGGTAGGAGGCGAAGCCCGCCCGCAGGACGGCGTTGAACGTCTCGTCCGACACGGCGAGCACCGCCCCGAGGAGCTCGTCGAGCGCGGCGGCGTCGAGCGCGGCCAGCGGGACCTGCCCGAGCAGGAGCACGGCCCCGTCGTCGTCGAGCGCGAAGTGGACCGGGACCGGCCGCTCGTTGCGGTGGAGCAGCAGGCCGTAGACCTCGTCGTGCCGCTCGTCCGGCGGGCCGCAGAACAGCGACCGGACCCGCAGGGACCGCTCGTCGAGGTGCAGCAGGACCGGGATCGTCCGCTTCCACTCGCCCGAGAGCTGGGTCATCCAGCGGTCCTCCCGGACCTGCTCGACCTCGAGCCCGGCGGCCTCGAGGGTCTCGAACAGGAGCGTGCGTGCGGTCGCGTGCACGTCGCCGGTGCCGTGCCCCACGGGTCCCTCCGGTGCGTCGCTCGACGTCAGCTGGCCGCCGGGACGGCGATCCGGGCGGCGGCGAGCTCACCGTAGACGGCGTGGAGCCGCTCGGCGGTCCGGTCCCAGGACGACCGGACGGCGTGCGCCCGACCCGCCGCGCCGGCCCGCGCCGCGAGGGCCGGGTCGTCGAGGTAGGCGAGGACCGCCGCGGCGTGGGCGGCCGGGTCGTGGCCGGGCACGAGCACCCCACCGTCCGCGGCGCCCACGGTGGCCTGGAGGCCGGCCACGTCGGCGGCGACGACCGGGGTGCCGCACGCCTGGGCCTCCAGGGCGACGAGCCCGAACGTCTCCGAGCGCGACGGCGCGAGCACGACGTCGGCCGCCCGGTACAGCGCGGCGAGGTCGTGCTGCGGGCGCGCCGGCAGCACGGTCAGGCCGTCGCGGACCCCGAGGGCGGCGGCGCGCGCCTCCAGCTCGGCCGGGCCGGTGCGCCCCTCGCCCGAGCCGGAGGTGCCACCGACCACGACCAGGTGGGCGTCGGGGCGGTGCCGGCGGACCTCGGCGAGCGTGTCGACCGCGACATCGGGGCCCTTCAGGGGCTGCAGCCGCCCGACGAACAGCAGCATCGGGCCGGCGCGACCGGCGAGCTCGGCCGGGAGCACGTCCCCGCCGGCGGCGGGCTCGGGGTGGAACAGCTCGAGGTCGACGCCGGCGGGCACCACCGTCATCCGCGAGCCCGACACGCCGAGCCGTCGGTGCAGCAGCCGGGCCTCGCCGCAGGTCAGCACGCAGAGCCGGTCGGCGGCGTGGGCGATGCGGCGCTCGGCGACGAGCCGCAGCGGCGGCTCGGGGACGTCGCCCGGGGCGAGCGTCTCGTTCTTCAGCAGGCCGAGCGTGTGGAACGTCTGCACGAACGGGGTGCCCCACCGCTCGGTGAGGCGGCGTCCGACCCAGCCCGACAGCCAGTAGTGGGCGTGGAGGACGTCGTGGCTGGCCGCGAGCGGGTGGCGCAGCAGCGCGGTGACGAACCCGCACAGGTGCGACGAGAGCTCGTCCTTGGGCAGCGGGGCGACGGGGCCCGCCGTGACCCGGTGGACGGTCACGCCGGCGGTGAGCTCCTCCACCGGCGGCTGCGCCGGGTCGGTCGCGCGGGTGAAGACGTCGACCTCGACACCGCGCGCCGCGAGGCGCCGGGCGACCTGGGCGACGTAGACGTTGAGCCCGCCGCCGTCACCCGTGCCGGGCTGGTCCAGCGGCGAGGTGTGCACCGACAGCAGCCCGACGCGGCGCACGCCCACGGCGCGGCCAGGCTCCGGCTCCCTGTGGTGGTGCTCCACCGTGCCTCCGTCCGTCTCCGCCTGCGTCGGTGTCCGTCCCGTCGGGCCGGACGTGGGCGGCCCAACGTCGTACGGACCACACACCCTGCCCGGCTCGGTCGCCCGGTGCCGGCCGGCGTCAGGACCGCACGATGGTGGCCCGCAGCAGCTGCCGGTCGGTGGCGCCGAAGCGGTACTTGTACGCCTCGTCGCCGCGGAGCAGGTCGAACACGTCGCAGCCCTCGCTGGCCGCCACCCGGACGAGCTCGCCGACCAGCACCATCCCGGGGGCGAGCATCCCGAGCGCCTGGTCGAACGCCGAGTTGTACAGCCCCCATTCCCCGCCCCACACGAGGCTGATGGTGGAGGCGGCCGGCATCCCGCCGACCTCGAGCTCGTGGACCCGCAGGACGCCGGACGGGGCGAAGCGCTCCGCGAGGGCGTGGAAGAACGCGCGCATCTCGTCCGAGACGAAGAAGCGGGACTTGTCGTCGCCGACCTCGGCGGCCATGTCGAAGAACCGTCCGAGCGCCGCGTCGAGGTCCCCGGCGGCGACCTCGACGAGCTGGAGCTCGCCGCCGTCGCGCTGGAGCTTGCGTGCCTTGCGGCGCAGCTCGTGCCGCTGCTTGCCGCCGAGGCGGTCGAGGTAGCCGTCGTACCCGCCGGCGAGGCTGACCCTGGGGCAGACCTCCTCGTCCTCGACCTCGAGGACCTGCATCCCGGCCTCGCGGGCCTGTCGGACGAACGCGTCGGCCCAGCCGGCGTCCTGCATCAGCCCGCCGGCGACGAACTCGTCCCAGTCGGCGTCCGCGGCGAGCTTCGCGATGTACGCGGCGGCGACGTCCTCGCGGTCCTCGGGGCGGGCGACCGGACCGAGGTAGTCGGTGACGTCGGTGCCGCCGAGGAAGCGCACGACCTCGATGGGGCCGGTCGGGCTGCCCTCCATGACCCGGCCGACGGGGACGACGCCGACGAGGCGGCCGTCACGCTCGGCGAGGTGGACGCGGACGGTGACCCGGGACCCGAGCTGGGCGATCCACGTCTCGAGGTAGTCGGGGGTGTGGAAGAACGTCCCGTGCGGGTCGTCCTCGACGAGCTGCGTCCAGGCGGCACGGTCGGTCCCGGTCGGCAGCCCGTCGATGGAGCGGAGGGTGAGCATCGTCGACTCGGTCTGGTCGCGGGTCAGGGGCAGGGTGCGGGGCCGGGCGGTCAGGCCTCGTCGGAGTCCTCGTCGCGCAACGAGGCCGCCGCGATGGCCTCGTCGTCCACGTCGCCGGTCGTGACGACGTCGATGACCCGGTCCACGACCCCGCGGCGCTGGACCTCCGGCCCGGGGTTCTGGATCTCGCTGAGCCGGCGGAAGGTCCGGTACATCTCGAGCAGGGTCTGGCGCTGGGCTTCCGACAGCAGCGGGTCCTGCTCGATGGCGGTCTGCACGTCGGCGTGCTCGGGCCGCTCCTCGAGGATGCCCGCCTTCACGTACAGCGTCTCGGAGGAGACCTCGAGGGCCTTCGCGATCGCCTGGAGGATCTCCGCGGACGGCTTGCGCAGGCCCCGCTCGATCTGGCTCAGGTAGGGGTTGGAGACCCCGGCGAGGCGTGCGAGCTTGCGCAGCGACAGCCGCGCCCCCTCCCGGCGCTCCTTGATGAAGCTGCCGAGCTCGTCGAGCGGGTCACCGCTCGGGACGTCGTCGACCGCGAGGTCGTCGACGACCTCGGTGTCGCGGGGCTCGTCCACCACGGGCACGTTCCTCACGTCGGAGGGGTCCGGCGTGCCGGCCACGAGGCGGCGTCGGGCACGGGACGGGGCCGTGACACGCGGACGCCGGCGAGTCGCCGGCCGGTCCACGGTACCAACCCCCGTCACACCCCCACGAACCGGGCGAGACGGTCGGCGAGGCCCGCCAGCTCGGCGCCGGCGGCGACGTCGCCCTGCGCCTCCCCGCCCCCCAGGACGGGCGGGGCGACCCAGGTGTCGGCCGGCACGACCCCGGCACCGACCAGCAGGTCGCGCAGCGCGGCGTCCGCGGCCCGGACCGCCCCGTCGGCGACCTTGAGCGCCACGCCCCACGCGGCCCCGTCGCCGTCCCGCCACGAGGCGCCGTACACGCCCTCGGCGCCGACCTTGGCGAGCACGCCGGCGGCGAGCAGCGCCGAGTCGAGGCGTCCCTCGCCGCCGACGAGCCCCGGGTGGGCGAGGCCGGCGGCCACCACGCGCTCGGCGTCGGGGTCGTCCCACAGCCCGGCGAACCCGCGGGCGAGCGCGACGAGCGGGACCGCGACGGCGGGCGCACCGCACCCGTCGACCGCCACCGCCGGCGCGGGCGCGAGCCGGGCGGTGAGGTGGTCGAGCACGGCCGACTGGAGGGCCTCGTCGGGGTCCAGCAGCGCCGGCCCCGCGAGCCCGAGCGCCCGGCCCGTGAGCGCGAACAGCGCGTGCTTGCCGGAGCAGTTGTACTGCAGGCGGCTCGGCGGCTCGCCCGGCCGGGCCTCGGCGGTCGCGGGCGGGGTGGTGAGCTCCGCGGGGTCGACCCCGGCGCGGGCGAGCAGGCGTCGCACCGCGTCGAGGTGGCGGTCCTCCCCCCGATGCGAGGCCCAGGCGACGGCGACCTCCTCGTCGGTGAGCACCGCCACCGTCGCGGGTTCGACCTCGGCGAGGAGGGCGAGGCACGCGGCCGCCTGGAACGGCTTGGCCGCCGAGCGCACGAAGGTCGGGTGCTCGGGGTCGCCGAGGGCGTGGCGCGTGCCGTCCGGCGCGAGCACGACCAGGTGGCCGGCGTGCACGGACTCGACGAGGGAGCGCCCGGACCGGAGGTCGCGGCGGGTGCAGGTGACGAGCTCGGTCGCCCCGCTCACCGGACGATCGTGAGCGACTCGGTGGAGTCGCGCTCGTCGAGGCCGAGCTCCTGGCACATCTTCACGAACTCGGCCGAGAGGTGGGGGTCGAACTGGCTGCCGCCGGCGCGCTCGATCTCCTCCATCGCGTACGCGATGGGCAGCGCCTTGCGGTAGGGCCGGTTCGAGGTCATCGCGTCGAACGTGTCGATGATCGAGAAGATCCGGGCCGGCAGGTAGATGTCCTCCCCCGCCTTGCGTTCGGGGTAGCCCTTGCCGTCCCACCGCTCGTGGTGCGAGCGGATGATCATCGTGGCGTCGCCCAGGAACTTGATGCCCTGCACGAGCTGCCAGCCGTTGAGCGGGTGGAGCCGCATCAGCCGCCACTCGTCCTCGTCGAGCGGGCCGGGCTTGTTCAGGATGTGGTCGGGGACCCCGACCTTGCCGATGTCGTGCAGCAGGTAGCCGTACCCGATCGACACGTCCTCGGCGAGCTCGGGCGCGACCCGCTTCGTGAGCGCCATCGCGAACTGGTAGGTCCGGTCGAGGTGGTCGCGGGTGTAGTTGTCCTTCATCTCGCACACGACGGCGAGGGTGCGGACCATGTTGATGTAGGCCGTGTGGAGCTCCCGGTAGGCCGACTCGGCCTCACGACGACGCTCCTTCTCGGCCAGCGACACCGTCTGCAGGTCCTGCGCGAACAGCAGCAGCTGCCGTCGCATGACCTCGAGCTCGTCGACCTTCACCGGGTCCACCTCAGCCCTCCCGCACGGCCTGCAGCTCGACGATGCGCTCGATGAGCGTCAACGGCGAGAAGGGCTTGGTCAGGTAGGCGTCGCAGCCGGCGGCCGCGCCCTCGGCGGCGTCCTCCGAGCGGTCGAGCGCGGTCAGGAGGATGACCGGGATCGGGGCCGTCTCCGGGTCGTCCTTGAGCCGCCGGCACACCTCGAAACCGTTCAACCCGGGCATCATCACGTCGAGCACGATGACGTCGGGGCGGCCCCCCGCGACGAGGTCGAGCGCGGTCTCGCCGTCCTCGGCCAGCACGACGCGGTAGTCCTCGAGGTCGAGGATGGTGGCGAGGATCTCCCGCGTCAGCGGGTCGTCGTCGACGACGAGGACCGTGCGACCCACTCCACGCCTCCTGCTCGTCCGGCCGTCGACGGCGTCGACGGACCCCAACCGTACGCCCCCGGGCGGGGACGCGCGTCCCGGCCGTCGGCCGTCAGCGCTCGTGGGCGAGCGCCTCGGCGACGGTGGTCCCGCCGGCCTTGTAGCGGGCCACGAGCTCGGCCTGGATCGCGTCGATCCGGTCGAGCACCACCCGGCGACGCGCGGACACCTCGGCCTCCTCCGCGCACAGCTCCTCGACGATCGCGGCGAGCTGGGCGACGTCGCGCGCGGCGAGGTCGCCGAGCGCGAGGTCGTCGGCGGCGTGGTCGACGTCGCGACGGTCGTGCTCGATCCCGGCGGGGACCAGGTAGCGGGTCACGCGCGCGTGCGCCGGGGCGGTGGTGCGCTCGTCATCGGCGAGGATGCGGGGCAGGGCCGCGAGCACGCCGGCGGCCTCCTCCGCTCCCGCCTCCGAGCGGCGCTGGACCTCCGCACGCACGATGTCGAGCTTGCCCTGCAGCACCCGACGGGCGTAGGAGAGGCCGCTCTCCTCCTGCTCGCACTCGCTGCGGAGCTCCCGCAGGCGCGCCGCGGGGAGCCGGTCGGGATCGTCGAGCCCGTCGAGGTAGTCGTCGGCGGCGATGCGGTCGATGCGCCGGCGGTTCGAGCCGTCGTCAGTCACGGTGGGTCCCACGTCGTCCGGGTCGGTCTGCTGGGTGTGCGACGCCACGGCCGGGTCGCCCGCGTCGTCACCCCGCTGCATCGGCACGACCGACGGCCCTCCTTGAGGCCCACTTCCGACCGTGACGGCCGGTCGCGGAGGGTGGTGGGCGAGCGGCCATCGAGCGGAGGGCCCGGTCAGTACGATGCCCGCCATGCGCGGTTCGCTGTCCGAGACCTCCGTCGCCGACCTGTGTCGGGGGCTCGCCGACGCGGGCTCGACCGGGACCGTGGAGATCGACCACCCGGACGGCAACGGCGCCATCGTCTTCCGCAGCGGCCGCATCGTCGTCGCCGGGTCCCCGGCGCCACGCGCCCGCCTCGGGGACCGCCTGGTGAACGCGGCGCTGCTCTCCCCCGAGCAGCTCGAGCAGGCGCTCGCCGACCAGCGCTCCGACCCGGCGCGTCCCAAGCTCGGTGCGCTGCTGGTCGAGCGGGGTCTCGTCACGCGCGACGCGATCCGGGTGTTCGTCCAGGAGCAGATCCTCGACGCGCTGTTCGAGGTCTTCCCGTGGACCGAGGGCACGTACCGGTTCGACCCCACCCCGCTGATCGACGAGGAGGAGCGGCTGCCCGTCGAGCTGACCGTCGACCAGATGCTCGTCGAGGTGTCGCGCCGCCACTCGGAGTGGGACCAGATCCGAGGGGTCATCGCCGACCTCGACGCCGTCCCGACGTTCGCGACCGGGGGCTCCAACGCCACCGCCTCGCTGGAGCCCGACGAGTTCGCCGTGCTGGCGTCCGTCGACGGCTCACGCACCGTCCGCGAGCTGGCGGAGGACCTCGGCTACAGCGAGTTCGAGGCGGCCCGGATCGTCTACGGGCTGGTGCTCCTCGGCGTGATCGGCATCGAGGGGCAGGACCAGGCGGTCCGGCCCGCCGCGCCGACGGCCGCCCCCGACCACGCCGACGAGCCCGACACCGACGACGCCCCGGTCGACTCGACGTCCGCACCCGCCGAGGCCGCCCCGACGGCCCCGGAACCGGCGGACCACGCGGCCGAGCCGATCGACGTGGCCGCGGCCCTCGAGGAGGCGATCGCCCGGACGCAGGAGGCCGACGGCTGGGACGAGCTGGCGGCGCCCACCGAGCGTCCCGCGCCGGGCACGGACGCACCGCCGGCGCGGCCCACCGTGCGCATCTCCAGCGGCCCCGGCGCCTACCCCTGGGACGAGGACACGGCGTCGGAGCCGTCCGAGCCCCAGCCGGTCGACGTGGACGACGATGACTGGACCACGGCGTTCGACCAGCCGGCGCCGATCCACCAGGACCGACCCGCGGTCACGGAGTCGGGCGCGGACGACGAGCCGGAACCGTGGGTGTTCGACGGCGAGCCGTCCCCGCTGGAGGTCGACGAGGAGGTCGACGAGGAGCCGGACGAGACCGGCGCGGACGACGACGCGCCGACGGGCATCCCCAACGACGAGTTCGGTGCGCTGATCGACGAGCTCACCGAGGGGGCACCCGCCGCGGTGGTCGAGCCCGACCCGGCGCCGGCGGAGGAGCACGAGGAGGAGCCGGCCCCCCGCCGCGGTGGCGACGTCTCGGAGTTCCTCCGGGAGCTCAGCCGTCTCGCCCTCGACGACGGGGGCGACGTGCCACCGCCGGCCGACCCCGACGGCCGGCCGGAGGCCCCCCGACGCCGCCCCGATCCCGCCCAGGAGCGAGGGGGGCAGGGCGACGACCAGAAGAAGCGGGGGCTGTTCGGTTGGGGCCGGTGACGGCAGTCGACCGGCCGCCGGCGGGTCAGCCCACGTAGCGCTCGACACACTCGGCGATGGTCCGGCTCGCGACCGTCTCGCCGTGCCAGCCGCGGACCTCGACGACCTTCTGCTCGAGGTCCTTGTAGATCCCGAAGAAGTGGGCGATCTCGTCAAGCAGGTGCCGCGGCACGTCCTCGAGCGCACGGATGTGGCGCCAGCGCGGGTCGGTGTCCGGGACGCACAGGACCTTCTCGTCGGGCCCCTTGTCGTCGCTCATGTCGAGCATGCCGACGACGCGGGCCTGGATGCGGCAGCCCGGGAACGTCGGCTCGCCGAGGATGACGATGGCGTCGAGGTGGTCGCCGTCGAGCGCCAGGGTGTCGGGGATGAAGCCGTAGTCACCCGGGTAGCGGACCGCGCTGAAGAGCATCCGGTCGAGCACGAAGCAGTCGCGCTCGTCGTCGTACTCGTACTTGTTGCGCGAGCCCATCGGGACCTCGACGAGGACCTCGACCACCTGGTCGTCCACGGGTGCTCCTTCTCGACCTGACCGTCCGGTGCCTGACGCGCGCACCGTACTGCCCGCGGACGGGACACCGGACCGCGCGTCGCGACGGGTCGGGAACCGGCCTGGGCGGGGCTCCCGGTAGCGTCGCGCGGCACCGGCCCCCGACCGACCTGGAGACCTCGTGCCCTTCCCGGAGCCCGGAACCCCGGCCCCCGACTTCACGCTGCCCGACCAGGACGGGCGCGACGTCACGCTCTCGGAGCTGCGCGGCGCGCCGGTCGTCGTCTACTTCTACCCCGCCGACGACACCCCCGGCTGCACGACGCAGGCCTGCGGGATCCGCGACCAGTGGGGCGAGTTCGAGGCCGCCGGCGCGCACGTGCTCGGCATCTCCCCGGACGACGTCGCCTCGCACGCCGAATTCCGCGCCAAGCACGACCTGCCGCACACGCTCCTCGCCGACCCGGAGCGCACCGTCATGGAGGCGTACGGCGCGTGGGGCGAGAAGGTGCTCTACGGCAAGCGGACCGTCGGCACGATCCGCTCGACCGTCCTCGTCGCCCCGGACGGCACCGTCGCCAGGGTGTGGAAGCGGGCCGTGCCGAAGACGCACGCCGACGCCGTGCTGCAGGCCATCGGCGCCCTCTGACCGCGCGGTTCAGCCCGTCGGCGCCGTGAGGACGAAGTCGGCCTGCGCGACCGGCCCGTCGTCGCCGCGGACCTCCACCGAGTAGGCGCCCGGCTCGGCAGCGAACGCCGGATCGAGCCGGACGACCACGCGATCCGCGGCCGGCAGCGCGAAACGACGCTGGTAGAGCTCCTCGCCCTCCCGCCGCCACACGACGGTGAGCTCGGGCGCGACCTGCCCGCCGACGTCGTAGCGCAGCCAGAACGAGACCTGCTCGTCCAGCGCGAGCTCGGCCCGGTCGTCGAGGGGTGCGCCGTTGGCGTCGACCCCGCTGGTCACGACGGCCTCCCGCACGCACACGTCGCCGTCACAGTCGCCGGCGACCTGACCGCCGGCGAGCGCCGCGAGCACGACCACGACGGCGACCACGGCCGCGGACAGCACCCAGGCGGTGCGACCGCCGCGTCCCGCGTCCGGCGCGGGCCGGGCTCGAGCGACCATCGGGGTGGCGGCACCGACGGCCGCCGGCGGCTCGTCGTCCGGGGCGAGGTCGTCGATGACGACGGCCGGTGCCGGCCCGAGCGCGGCCGGCGGGGGCTCCCCCAGGAGCGCCCGGGCGTCGGCGAGGTGGGCGACGACGACCGACGGGTCGACGCCCAGGAGCGTGGCGATGTCGGGGAGCGCCACCCCGAGCTCGTCGTGCAGGAGGTGGACGTCGAGGACCGGGTCGATGCGCACGCGGCTGGCCACCACGGCGCGTGCCGCGCGCAGCGGCTCGAGGGGATCGCTGCCGTCGGAGCCCTCGAGCGCCGTGACCAGCGACTCGCGCGCCGCACCGTGCAGCTCGTCGGGCAGGAGCGCGACGAGGTAGGCGTCGGCCGTCGCCGTGCCATCGGTGCGGTCCGTCCCGGTTCCCTCCATGGCGGGACCCTAGCCGGCTGCTGCGTCCCTCCGGTCCCGGCGGCGCGGCACCGCCGGGTCGTGGCCGGGCTGCGGCCGGCCGTCGCCGACGAGGTCGAGCACCTCGACCGCGGAGCCGTCCTCCGCCTCGATCCGCACACCCGGCCGGGTGGTCGCGGGGACGAGCGCGAGCCCGGCGCCCCCGGGCGCGACGCGCGTCACGCGCGTCCGGTCCCGACCCTGGCCAGCCTCCCACCCGGCCCCGACCTCGCCGACCGTGCGGACGCGGGCCAGCCGCCGGCGCGGACGGCCGAGCATCCACATCCGGGCGACCGCCTCCTGGCCGGGGTAGCACCCCTTGTCGAGGTGCACGTGGGTGGGCAGCAGGCCGAGCTCCTCGGGCAGGACGCCGGCGGCCACCTCCACCCCCGCACGCGGGACCCCGTGCACGACCTCGGCGGCGTCGAGCCCGGCCCCGTCGACCTGCACCGCGCCGGCGGCCACGAGCGCCCCGACGAGGTCGCCGGTGCCGACGCGTGGCACCACGACGTGCCAGCCCGACACGGGCACCTCGATCGCGACGGGGGGCTCCCCCGACGTCGGGACGATCCCCTCGAGCAGGGAGGCCACCGCGGCGCGGTCCTCCACGGGGGCGTCCCCGGGCGCCGGCAGCGGGGCCACGACCCGGACGACGTCGAGGTCGTCGCGCTCGGCGAAGCGGGCGTCGGAGAGGAAGGTCCGACCGGCGAGCCGCGGGACGAGGTCGTCGGCGACCGCCTCGGGCACGAGGAGCCAGAGCGAGTCCTCTCGCACCACGACGTCGAGCACGGCCGTCGGGGATCCGTGCGCATCGAGCTCCAGGGCGGAGGTGACCGTGCCCGGCTCGGCATCACGAAGCCGCTGGCTCAGGACCGCGTCGAGGTAGCCCAGGCGGTCGTCCCCCGTGACCTCGACGACCCGGACGGCGGGGACACCGACCAGCGGCACGCCGACGGGCGGCGAGGTCGGCGGGGTGGCGTCGAGGGACATCGGGGCCTCGGGGGTCGGGGGTCGGGAGGTACGGGGGCCGGGAGGTACGAGGGTACGGGTCCCGGGGGGGCCCAAATGGTGGAGCCCGAACGGTGACAATGGATGGGCGCGCTAACGCGCAGGGAGCCGATAAGGTCGTCGGCGTTACCTGCCGGGATCGGGGGGATCCACCGGGCCGGTCACACGACGAACACGACCCAACCCCCCAGGAGGCAGCAGTGGCGACCCAGATGTCCGACGAGCACAAGGCGGCGCTCGCGAAGGGCCGTGCGCAGGCGAAGGCCGTGCGCGACTACCTCGAGGAGCTCGAGAAGCAGTCGAAGCCCGGCCGCCGCGTCTCGAAGGAGGAGCTGGAGGGCCGCCTCGAGGAGACCATCCGGCAGATCGAGCAGGAGGACGACCCGGCGAAGCGGGTCGAGCTCATCCAGAAGCGGATCGACCTCGAGGACCGCCTCGCCGACGCGGCCGAGGAGGTCGACATGGAGGCGCTGGAGCGCGGCTTCGTCGAGGCCGTCGCCGAGTACTCCGAGCGCAAGGGCATCAGCTACTCGGCGTGGCGCGAGCTCGGGGTCCCGGCCGCGGCGCTGCGCGAGGGCGGCGTCCCCCGCACCCGGCGCGGCTGACCCGAGGCGGCTCGGCCCGCGGAGGCGTGCCGGGGGTCAGTCCGGCAGGGCCGCCCGGGCCCGCGCCGCGCAGGCGCGGAACGCCTCGGCGAAGCGCTGGGCCTCGCGGCGCTGCCGCTCCAGCACCCCGGGATCGGTCCCGAGGCCCTGGACCAGGTCGAACTGCTCGTAGAGGTCGGAGGCGAAGGCCCGTCGCCGGCGCTCGACGGCCGAGGTGACCGCGTCCATCGCCGCCTCGACCTGCAGGTCGAAGTCGCGGGCGAGCCGACGTGCCACCTGGTCGAGCTGCTCGAGCAGGGCCGCCTTGGCGCGCTCGACGTTGCCCGAGGACGACAGCACCGACGACAGCTTCCACCCGACGAGCGCCCCGCCCAGCAGCCCGAGCGGGCTGAGCAGCGTGACCCCGGCGAGCAGGGCGGTCGCCGCCCCGCCGGCGAGCCCGCCCGCGATGGCGCCGGTCCGCTCCGTCACGCCGCCGGCGGCGTCGGCACGCACGTCACGCGCGTCGCGCTGCGCGAGCAGCGAGCTGGTCGACAGCCGCAGACGCGGCACGGTCGGCACGAGGTCGTGGACGACCGCGTGCAGCTCCTGCTCGAGCCCGCGGCGGAGCTCACGCACCACGTCCTCGAAGCCGGCCGCGAACTGCCGCGATGCCTGCTCTGCGGCCACCTCGACCCGCCGGCGGAACCGCATCGAGAACTCCTCGAGCTCGGCGGCGGACTGGATCCGGGCCACCGCGGAGCGCGCGTCGGCGAACGGCGCGAGCAGCTGTCCACGCAGCTGCAGGCGCAGGGGGCCGACCCCCTCGAGGGTGCGGGCGACGACGCCGTCGACCTCGGACTCGAGCGCCCGGACGCGCCCGTCGAGGGACGCGCGGTGGGCGGCGAGCTGGGCCGGGTCGTCGAGCAGGCGGAGGCGGACGTCGACCTCGGTCGACGCCATCTCCGCGGCCTTCTCGATGCGCTCGACCGCCTCCTCGAGCGCCCCGCGGCCGGTGACGCCGGCCAGGAACAGCTCCATGTCACGCAGCAGCCGGTCGGCGCCCGAGCGCTTCCAGCCGTCGACGTCGTCATCGAGCCGGGCCTGCCAGGCCTCCTGCGCGCACACCGGGTAGATCCGCACCTCACCCCGGTGGCCGCCACGACGCGACGCCTCGACGATGCGCCGACCCACGTACTCGAGGACGGCGTTGCGGGTGTCGGGGTCGTGGAAGTGCTGGGGGTACATGTTGCAGACGAGGAAGGACTTCTTCAGCCCGCGGGAGACGACCTGCTCGAGGAAGTCCATCTCGGTGGCCCCGACGGTCGGGGGCGACAGGAAGACCACCACGCCGGCGTCGACGACGTCGAGCTCCTGCAGGGTCCGCTCGGTGTAGACCTCGTCGGCCTCGGCGTCGTCGAGGCCCGGCGTGTCGATGAGGCGGGTCCCGTTGCGCAGGAAGCCGACCGGCACGCGCTGCTCGACGTGGGTGACGCCGAGCTGGTTGTTCTCGTTGTGCTTCTGCGACGTGTAGAGCGCGGTGTCCTCGACGGCGACGTGGCGCACCGTGCCGTCGGCGAGGTGCACCTCCGCACCCGGCTCCTCGGCGTAGCTGACGTAGACCGGGACCGCGGTCTCGGGGGTGACGTGCATCGCCGACACCTCGCGCCCGATCAGGGAGTTCAGCAGCGTCGACTTGCCGCGCTTGATGAGGCCGAACACCCCGATGGTGAACCCGACCTCCTCGAGGTCGGCGCGCACGAGCGCGAGCTCGCCGGCGATCAACGAGTCGGACATCGCGGCGTCGTCGAGCTCGAGGCCGCGGCGCTCCCGGAACCGGTCCCAGACCGTCTCGAAGTGCGCGAGCGCGTTGAGCACGGCGTCGCGTTCGATGTCGAAGCCGTCGAGGAACTCGGCCACCGGGTCTCCTCCCGGTCGTCACGTGCAGTCTGGCCCACCTCCACCGTCGGTCATCGGCCACCTGCGGGCCAGCCTTGAGCGCGGGACCGGCCCGTCGCGGGGATGCGTCCACGTGGACACATGGCCCGCTCGGAGGGGTCGGGGGTCGGACCGGGGGTCGGGGGTCGGACCGGGGTTCGTCAGCCGTCGGTGCCGGCCTGGCCCGGGGAGGAGGGCGAGGTGGGGCCCGGGGGTCGGACCGGGGGCCGTCAGCCGTCGGTGCCGGCCTGGCCCGGGGAGGAGGGCGAGGTGGGGCCCGGGGTCGGCGATGGTCCGGGGCTCGGACCGGGGTCGGGGGAGGGCGAGGGCGACGGCACGACCCGCCACGCCCCGCCGGCGTGGCGGTAGACGTCGGAGGACCAGTCGGCGACGGGGAGGGGACTGTCGTCGCACGTCGCGACGATCTCGACCTCGCCAGCGCGCTGCCGCAGGGACGCGCCCACCACCCCGTAGACGTGACCGTCGGCGCACCCGCCGACCGCCTCGGCCCGCCGCAGCCCCGTGGTGCCCTGCACGGTCCACAGGCTCAGCCCGCCGCGACCGTCGCCGCCGTGCTCGACGACCAGCTCCGGGACGCCGTCGCCGGTCAGGTCACCGACCCGGACCGACAGGACCCTGCCGGCGCGCCCGCCCCGGTCCTCGGAGCGCGCGGCGTAGCCGTCGCTGGCGCGCCAGCCGACCAGCGCGACGTGCACCCGGCCCTCGGCGACCCACGTCACGACCGCCTCGTCCACCCCGTCGCCGTCGAGGTCGACCGCCACGTGGTCGAGGCCGCGGGCCCCGGCCGGCTCGAACCCGGCGAGGAACCGGGCCAGCCCGGCCACCGAGGGGCCGGCAGGCGTGGTCGGGATCGACACGGAGATGCTCGGGCCCGGCGCCGGCGCCGGCGGTCGGCTCGCCGCCGGCGCGGGACGCTCCGCCGGCGGCCGGGGCCGGGCGGTCAGCTGCTCCAGCGGGGCGGCCTCGGGCCCGGCGCCGCTGCCGCCGCAGCCCAGGAGCCCGACGGTGAGCAGCGCGGCGAGCCGGCGTGCCGCCCGGCGCCGGGGGCGGCCATGCCGGTCGCGGCAGCGACTCACGACCGGACCTCGACCCGGTCGCCGAGCACCGCCACCCGGCCCTCGGCCGCGAGCTTGTCGATCGCCGCGCGGGTGGATGCCTCGGCCGCGTCCCAGAGGCGTCGGTCCACGTCCGCGTAGACGGCCTCCACGACGGCGCGAGGCGTCGTCGCGCCGGCGGCGAGCGCACCGAGGACCTGCGCCTCCCGGTGGGCGCGGTGCTCCAGGTAGAAGCGGAGCACGGCGCCCGGGTCCTCCGTCAGCGCCGGCCCGTGCCCCGGGTACAGGGCGTCGGGCCCGAGGTCGAGGACGGTGCGGAGGCTGTCGAGGTAGGCGAGCAGGTCGCCGTCGGGATGCGCCACCACCGAGGTCCCGCGCCCGAGGACGTGGTCGCCGACGAGCAGGGCGCCGGTGGGCAGGCGGTAGGCCGTGTGATCGCTGGTGTGGCCGGGCGTCGCCACGGCGGTGACGCCGATCCCGGCGACCGCGAGCACGTCGCCGTCGGTCACCACGCGGCCGGCGGTTCCGGCGGTGGTGGGGTCGGGCGCCACGAGGGTGGCCCCCCAGGCGGTCGCCCAGCCCGCCGCGGCCTCGGTGTGGTCGTGGTGGCGGTGGGTGACCGCGACGAGGGTGCACGCTGCGTCGGCGTCGGCGAGGACGTGCTCGACCCGCGCGAGGTGGTCGGGGTGGTCGGGTCCGGGGTCGACCACGATCGCCTCGCCGGCGCCCGGCGAGGCCAGCACGTAGGTGCAGGTGCCGTCGAGCGTCATCGGCGACGGGTTCGGCGCCAGGACGCGGACGGTGACCTCGTCGAGGCGCTCGACCGTCGCCATCCCGCCGAGCGGCGGGAGGTCGTGGTCGAGTCGGGGGTCACGCGGCGCGTCCGGAGCCATGCGGCCGAGGCTAGCGACGGGCTCGACACCGCAACCGTCCCCACGACGGCCCGCCGGCACGACGAGACACGGCGGCCCGTGGGCCGCCGTGTCTCACCTCTCCCGCCCTCGGACGGCTCCCGCTCCGTCACCCAGAAGAAGATGTCCGCAACGTAGCGGAGCGCCCGGGCGGTGTGCGCGCACGTGGAGGTGAGCGCACACGCGGTGCGCTCGTCGCGCGACCGGCCGGGGCCGGAGGGCCACCCGGGCTCCGGGTCACCCGGGCTCGGGGTCGCCCCCGTCGGGGTGCTGGACCATCGTGCGCCCCTCGTGCTGGACCAGCCGCGGCTGGATCGGGCGCAGGTCGACCCGACGCTCCCGGGCCGCCGCGAGCACGTCGGCGGCCGTCGGGTACCGGGCCAGCAGCTCCAGCAGCTTCCGCGTCGGGTAGATCACGGTCACCTCGCCGCGGGCGCCGGCGGCCAGCGCGTCGGACGGGCGCACCCACCGCGAGGACGTCGTCTCGACGTCGTCGTGGCGGAGCGCCGTGGCCTGCTCCGGGGGGACCGCTGCCGCGAAGAACCGCGTGGAGTACCGGCGGTGCAGTCCGTCCGGGGTCACCCACCAGGCGAACGGCACGAGCGCGCCGAGGTCGAGCACGAGGCCGCGCTCGACGAGCCACGGCCGCCAGTCGAGGTCGGCCCCCCGGGCCGCGAGCCCCTCGCGCACCTCGCGCGTGTAGGGCTCGGCGAGCAGGTCCACGTCGACGGGGGCGCCCTGCCCGGTCCGGGCGAGCAGGACCCCGGCCTCCTCGAACGTCTCCCGGACCGCGCAGACGTGCAGCGCCAGCGCCTCGTCGGAGGTGTCCACGCCGAGGTCCTGCACCCGCGACACCGGGTCGAGCCCCTCCCAGGTGCCGTCGGGCAGGTCCGCGTCGCGAGGGTCGAGCTTGCCGCCCGGGAAGATCAGCGCGCCGCCGGCGAAGTCCGTCTCGACGTGCCGCTCGAGCATGCAGACCTCGAGCCCGTCGGGTCCGTCACGCAGCAGCAACGTCGAGGCGGAGGGCTCCGCCGGCCGCGTCGCGGCCACCTCCCGACCGACCTGCAGGTCGCCGTCCGCCACCGTCCGCCTCCGTCCTCGTCACCCAGGCCCGCCAGCGTAGGACCGCCCGAGCGGCGCTCGACCCGGACGGGTCGAGCGGCGGCCGAGCCCACGCGCGCGCCATGCGCAGCGGACAGGGTCCGTCCGGGTACCCGCCGGTCTGTGCAGACGCAACGAGGTCGTGTAGCGTTCCTCCGACGCCGGTCCGACGACTTCCCCTGACGGACCGTGCTGACGGTGGAGCACCCGGTGCTCCGGCACGACGCGCGAGGTCCCCCGCCGGACGCGTCACCGTTCCCCCGACGGCCGCCGGACACCCGCACGCCGATCGTCCCCCCGATCGACGAGCGCTCCCCCATCACCAACGCGACCCGCTCGGTCGGACCCGTCCCCCCGGTTCCGACCGAGCGGGTCGCTTCGTCGTGCGCCTGGACGTCGCGGCGGGTCCTTCGCCGTACCGTGCACGGCCGGTACACCGCTGCCAGGCACACCGGGCCCGCGGCCCGGGCCGTGCCGCACCCGCGTCCCCTGCCCCAGGCCGCCCCGTGACCGAGGACACGCTGACCCGCGAGGAGGCCCGCGCCCTGCGCGCCGCCGAGCGGAAGGTCGCCGCCGAACGTCAGGCGCGCGGACGGTCCGGCGGCGGCCGGTCCGGCGGCGGCCGGTCCAGCGGCGGGTCCGGTGGGGGCGGCAGAGGGACACGCCGGCGGCCGGCCCGCAGGGCGACCACCCGCCGCCGCGGCCGGGGGCCCGGTCGCGGCCGGGCGACCCGGCTGGTGGCGCTCGACGCCGCCCGCGGCCTCGTCGTCGGTGTGCTCGTGCTGGTCGTGGCCACCCCGGCGGGTGGGCCGGCCTGGCTCGACGGGGTCGACTGGGCGGGCTGGCGCGGCGTCGACCTGCTCGCGCCGGCGGCTGCCGCGCTCTCCGGGGTCTCCCTCGGCCTCCACGTCGCCGCGCACGCGCGGGCGGGCCGGGGGTGGTGGGTCGCCCGCACGCTGCGGCGCGTCGTGGTGCTCGTCGCGGCCGGGGTGGTGGTGCTGGTGGCCACGCCGGGGGGCTGGCCGCCCGCGCCGGCGGCGTGGCCCTGGACCGGTCCGCTGCCCCGGCTGGCCGTCGGGTGGGTCGTCGCCCTGGTCCTCGTCCGCACGCTCGGACGTCGCGGGCAGGCCGTCACCCTCGTCACCCTGCTCGCCGCGCACACGGTCCTGGTCCACCGGACGGGCGCGCGGGTCCCCGAGGCCGCCGCCGCGCTCGACGCCGCGGTGCTCGGTGTGCACCGGGCCACCCCGATCGACCCGGACGGGCTGTGGACCCTCTCCCCGACCGTCGCCGCACTGCTCGGCGGGGCGCTGGTGGCCGCCTGGTGGCGCAGCCGCCCGGCCGGACCGGCGACGGGCGTCGCCGCCGCGCTCGCCGGCGTGTGGGTCGGCGCGGCCGGCATCGTGCTCGCCCAGGTCGTGCGCGCCGTGCCGGCGCTGTGGACCGCACCCCTCGTCCTGCTCGGGACCGCCGCCGCGCTGCTGCTGCTCGGGGCGACCCACGTCGCCGGCCAGCACGCGCTCGGCCGGCGGGTGCTGCGGTGGCCGGTCGCCGTCGGCGCGCTGGCCCTGCCCGTCGGGGTCGGGGCCGCCGTCGCCGTCCCGTGGCTCGACCGGGCCGCCCCGTGGCGGGGCCTGCGCGAGGCGGTGATGGTGCCGCTGCTCGGCGGCCCCGGCGGGGCGCTCGCCGCCGGCGCGCTGGTGCTGGCCGTGCTGGCGCGGGTCGCCGTCGCCCTGCACGACCGGGGGGTCGACCCGCGCGCCTGAGCGCCGGACCCGCCGGGCCTACCCTCACGGCGTCCCGGCCGCCGGCGCCGGGCCGGCCAACGAGGTCGCACGTGGCGCACCCGGACGGGCCCGACCTGTCGTCGCTCCCCCGCGTCGACGACGTGCTGGCGCTCCCCGGCGCGCGGGAGGCCGCGGACGCCCACGGGCACGAGGTCGTGCGAGCGGCGGTCCGCGACGCGCTCGACGGCGCCCGGACCGACCTGCGCGCCGGCGCGCGCACCGACGTGCCCGACGCCACGGCCGTGCTGGCCGCCGCCGCCGCGCGCCTCGACGCCGCGACCGCCACGCGGCTGCGCCCGGTCCTCAACGCGACCGGCGTCGTGCTGCACACGAACCTCGGGCGGGCGCCGCTCTCCGGGGTGGCGGTCGCGGCGGCGGTGGACGCCGCCGGCGCGACGACCCTGGAGTACGACGTCGCGACGGGGACCCGCGGGTCGCGGACCCGGTCGCTCGGCGAGCTGGCCGCGCGGGCCTGCGGCGCCGAGGCCGCCACGGTGGTCAACAACGGCGCCGGCGCCCTGATGCTGGTCCTCGCCGCCCTCGCGGCGGGACGTGGCACGATCGTCAGCCGGGGCGAGCTCATCGAGATCGGCGGCTCCTACCGGCTGCCCGACGTGATGGCCGCGGCCGGGACCCGCACCGTCGAGGTCGGGACCACGAACCGGACCCGGACGGCCGACCACGCCGCCGCGATCGACGACGACACGGCGCTGCTGCTGAAGGTGCACCCGTCGAACTACCGGGTGGTCGGGTTCACCGAGGAGGCGCCGGCGGCCGAGCTCGCCGCCCTCGCGCGCGACCGCGGGCTCGCGTTCGTGCACGACGTCGGCTCGGGGCTGCTGCGCCCGCCGGCGGACCCGGCGCTCGCCCGCCTGCTCGCCGACGAGCCGACCGTGTCCGGCGCGCTCGCCGCCGGCGCCGACCTGGTGCTCTTCTCGGGCGACAAGCTGCTCGGCGGGCCACAGGCCGGCGTCGTCGCCGGCCGGGCCGACCTGGTGGCGGCCTGCACCCGCCACCCCCTGGCCCGGGCGCTGCGCATCGACAAGCTCCAGCGCGCCGCGCTCGAGGCGACGCTCGCCGCCCACCTGCGCGACCCGGGTGACCCGGACCTGCCGGTGTGGCGGATGCTCCGCGCCGACCCGGCCGACCTCGCGACCCGGGCCGCGGCGGTCCTCGACCGGCTCGACGGCGCCGGCGGCGTGCCGGACGGCGCGAGCGTCACCGCCGTCGGCTGCGAGGCGGTCGTCGGGGGCGGGTCGCTGCCCGGCGCGACGCTGCCGTCGCACGGGCTCGCCGTCGTGCCGGCGGACGGGGACGCCGACGGGCTCGCCGCCCGGCTCCGCGGCGCTGGCCCGGACGGACCGGGCGCGCCGGCGGTCGCCGTCGTCGGGCGGGTGGAGGACGGCCGGGTCGTCCTCGACCTGAGGACGGTCCCGCCGGACCGCGACGGCGACCTCACGGACGCCCTCGTCGCCGCCCTCGCGGCCGTCCTGCGCGGGGGCTGACGGTGCACGTCGTCACCACGGCCGGGCACGTCGACCACGGCAAGTCGACGCTGCTGCGCGCGCTCACCGGCATGGAACCCGACCGCTTCGCGGAGGAACAGGCGCGCGGGCTCACCATCGACCTCGGGTTCGTGTGGTGCGACCTGCCCGCCGCCGGCGCCGGCGTCGACGCGGAGGGGGCCGACGACGTCACGGTCGCGTTCGTCGACGTGCCCGGCCACGAGCGCTTCATCGCCAACATGCTCGCCGGCGCCGGGCCCGCCCCCGTGGCGCTGCTCGTGGTCGCGGCCGACGACGGCTGGTCGGCGCAGTCCGCCGAGCACCTCGCCATCCTCGACCTGCTCGGCGTCCACGGCGCCGTCGTCGCCGTCACCAAGGTCGACCTCGCCGGCGAGGACCGGGCCCTCGAGGTGGCGGCCGACGTCGAGGCGCGGCTCACGGGGACCACGCTGGCCGGCGCCCCGATCGTGCTGACCGACGCGCTCGCCGGTCGCGGCCTCGACGAGCTCACCGCCACGCTGGTCGCACGGCTGCTCGCCGCGCCGGCGGCCGCGGACCGCCGGCGCGCCCGGCTGTGGGTCGACCGCTCGTTCACCATCGCCGGCGCCGGCACCGTCGTCACCGGGACGCTCGCCGGCGGGACGCTCGCCGTCGGCGACGAGGTGGCGCTGCTGCCGTCGGGGGAGCGAGCCCGGGTCCGCGGGCTGCAGACGCTCGGGGCGACGGTCGAGCGGGCACGACCGCCGGCGCGGGTGGCCGTGAACCTCGCCGGCCTCGACCGCGACGAGGCCGCGCGCGGGGACGCCCTCGTCACCGGCGCGGCGGACCCGACCGACGCGTGGGTCGTCACCGACACCGTGGACCTGTGGGTGCGGGTCCTGCCGGGCCAGGAGCTCGACCGCACCGGCGCCTGGCACCTCCACGTCGGCTCCGCCGAGACGGTCTGCACCGTGCACCCGCTCCTCGGCGACCCGCTCACGCCCGAGCGACCGGGCCACGTGCGGGTGCTGCTGCGCGACCCGCTGCCGCTGCAGGCAGGCGACCGGGTGGTGCTGCGCGAGGCCGGCCGGCGGGCGACGGTGGGTGGCGGCCGGGTGCTCGACCCCGCTCCGCCGGGCCGCGTCCGCGGCACCGACGCGCGGCTCGAGCGGGCCCTGCGGCTCGACGCGGTCCGCGACGCCCTGGACCTGGACCCCGGGGACCTGGACCCCGGGGACCTGGACCCGGTCGGCGCGACCCGGGACGGGGTGCTGGTGCACGCGCTGCTGGAGGCGGCCGACGGGGCCCGACCGGCCGCGGCGGCGCTCGCCGGTGCGGGGCTGCGCCCCGACGTGCCCGCGCCGGCGGGGTGCACGCGCCTCGACGGGTGGCTCGTCACCGACGCGGCCCGGCGGCGCCACACCGCGACCGTGACCGAGGCGCTCGAGCGGGCCCACGCCGACGACCCGGCCGGTCCCGGGCTCGACCGGGCCACCCTCGCGGGCGTGCTCGTCGCCGCCGGCGCACCGCGCGGGCTCGCCACCGCCCTGCCCGACCACCTCGCCGCGACCGGGGTCGTCCGCCGGCGCGGCCCCGCCTACGCGCTCGCGTCCCACGCCGACGACGTCGCGGCGCACGCCGACCGCCGGCGCGACGCCCTGCTGGCGGCGCTCGCGGCCGAGCCGCTGTCCCCGCCGAAGCTCGCCGACGCGGCGAGGGAGGCCGGGCTGACGGCGCAGGAGGTCCAGCAGCTGCTGCAGGCCGGCGAGGTGGTCCGCGCCGGCGGTCTCGGGTTCACCCGCGCGGCCGTCGACGGGGCCGTCGCGACGCTGCGCGACGCCTTCGGGGACGGCACCCCGTTCACCGCGGCACAGGCGAAGGACGTGTGGGGCACGACGCGGCGGGGCGCCATCCCGCTGCTCGAGCACCTCGACGCGACCGGCGTCACCCGCTTCGACGGGCAGCTGCGGACGCTGCGCTGAGGGACGACGCCCCGGGACCGGCCCGGCGATCCGACCCGGTCAGCTCCGGGTCAGCCCCGGGTCAGCCCCGGACCTCGACGATCGCCTCGACCTCGACGGGCGCGTCGAGCGGCAGCACCGGCACGCCGACCGCGGAGCGGGCGTGCAGGCCCGCGTCGCCGAGGACCTCGCCGAGCAGCTCCGAGGCGCCGTTGGCGACCAGGTGCTGTGAGGTGAAGTCGGGCGTCGACGCGACGAACACGGTCAGCTTCACGACCCGGGCACGGGCCAGGTCGCCGACGGCGGCCTTGACCTGCGCGAGCACGTTGACGGCGCAGGTGCGGGCACACGCCTGGGCCTGCTCGAGGCTGACCTCGCCACCGACCTTGCCGGTGGCCTGCAGCTCCCCGCCGGCGGTCGGCAGCTGCCCCGCGGTGTAGACGAGCGAGCCGGCGGCCCGCCACGGCTGGTAGGCGGCCGCCGGCGCGGGCGCCTCCGGGAGGGTGATGCCGAGCTCGGCGAGCCGGTCCTCCGGCGTGGGCTGGCTGGTCACGTGGTCTCCGGTCGTCGGGCGAGGTAGGCGACCCCGTCGACCTCGAGCTTGAGCTCGTAGCCGCGGGCGGTCCACTGGGCCAGGATCGCGTCCCGGGCGGCCGGGATGAGCGGGACGGTGGCGTACTCCCACGGCCCGTCGGGCGGGACGGGGCGTCGGAAGGTCGCCTCGCCGTCCTCGACGCCGGTGAGCTCCCAGCCCTCGACGCCCTTCTCGTTCAGCATCGGGGCCAGCGCGTGGCTGATCAGGGGGGCGGTGGTGGTCTCCCACTCCACGGCGGGCGTCCTCGTCTCGGTGGTCGCGGTCGGCGAGGCTTCGTACCCGAGCGCGGGCACGACCGCCAACGCCCCCGCCCGACGATGCGCGCGCAGGGGCTCAGCCGGCCTTTCGGACGACCGGGAGGGACGCGAGGATCGCGCGGCGGTCGGACTCTCCGAGCCCGCCCCACACGCCGAACTGCTCGGCCTCGCGCAGCGCACGGTCCCGACAGGGCTCCAACGCCGGGCAGGTCTGGCAGATCTCCTTGGCGGCGGCCTCCCGAGCCAGCCGCTCACGCTTCGGTTCGAACCGGTTCGGCCCGAAGAAGAGGGTCGGGTCGACGCTGGAGCAGCGCGCGTCCGACTCCCAGTCCTCGATCCCGCCCTCGAGTGGGAACAGCACCTGACCCCAGCCCCTCGTCGTCGCGACGTCTGACGCTGCGTGACACTAGGGCCGCTGGTCGGGTCTGACTAGACCCCGTGTGCTTGCCCGTCGCGTCGTCGCGCTCACCGTTGTGAGCGCCGCTGGCGGGTCAGGCGCCGGCCTCGTCGGGGTCGGTGTCGCCGGTGGTCGCGCGGGCGGCCTTCTCGGCCTCCGGGTCGAAGACGTCCACGAGCACGACCGGACCGTCGACCCCGTGGACCTTCACGGGCGTGCCGACCTTGGCGCGCTTGCCCTCGCCGGTCCACCGGGCGCGCCACAGGGCCTCGTCGATGTAGACGTGGCCCTCGGGGTTGAGCACCGAGCGGACGATGCCGGGGCGCCCGATGAGGTCCTCGACCGCGGCGTCGTCCGGCCCGGCCTGGGCGCGCAGCACGACCGTCATCACCACGACGAAGAAGCCGAGCGCGGTCACCGTGGTGAGCCCGACGAGCCAGCCGTCGAGGCCGACGACGGCGGAGTCGTAGAAGTTGAGCGAACCGATGACGAACGCGACCGTGGCGGCGAGGGTCACGGGCCCGAACCCGGCGATCGCGGTGTCGACGGCGTAGAGCAGCAGCCCGAGCACGACCAGCGCGACCGCCCACCACGCCACCGGCAGCACCGTCAGGCCGAAGGCCCCGATGCCGGCGGTGATGAGGCCGGCGAGGCCGGCGACGCCGAACCCGGGCTGGAAGACCTCGAACAGCAGCATCCCGAGGCCGACGACGAGGAGCAGGTAGATGAACGCCGGCGTCGTCGCGGCGTGCAGCAGCCGGCGGACGAGCCCGAGGGTGAAGAACCGGACGTCGACCTCGTCGCGGCGGATCCGCAGCTCGGTCTCGCCGGCGGCGGTCGTGACGGTGCGACCGTCGAGCTCGACCAGCAGCGGCTCGAGCTCGAACACCTGCAGGTCGACCGCGCCGGCGTCCTCGAGGGCGTCGAGGCGGTCGGTGCCGTCGAGCAGCGCGTCGGCGAGGTCGGGGGCGTCGGCGAGCTCGGGCCACGCGTCGACGAGGGCGGCGCGGGCCTCCTCGCGGGTGGCGTCCGGGTCGTCGGCGAGGTCGAGCGGCGCGACGGGGCCGAGCCGGGCGGTGGGCGACACCGCGCGGACGTGGGCGGCACCGAACAGCAGCGCCGCGCCCCCGCCCGCCTCGGGCAGGGCGAGGACCGGTCCGACGAACACCGCGACGGGCACGGCGCTCTCCCGCACGGTCGCGACGAGCTCGTCGATGTCGACCGAGACGGCCCCGGGGGCGTCGAGCTGGATGACGACCAGCGACGAGCCGCGCTCGTTGGCCTGGACGATGACGTCGGTGATCGCCCGGGCGACCGGCGGGTCGAGGAACCCCTCGACCTGCAGGACGTCCACGGTGACGCCCGGCTCGTCCCCGTCCCCGTCCTGCTGGGCCGCGGCGCCGCCGGCGACCAGCCCCAGCATGGTGGCCACGGCGAGGAGCAGCAGCAGCGCGCGGGCGGCCGCGGGCCGGAGGTGCCGGCCGGCGGGCACGCGCGAGGAGGGGGTGGGGGCGGGGAGGCTGGACATGGGCGCGGAGGGTACCCCCGCCCCCCACGCCCCCCGAGCCCGCGCCCGGGCGACGCGCGCGACCCATCCACGCGTCCCCGCACGTCCCGCGGGCGTTGCCGACGCGCCGGCCGGCCCGACGCCGGAGCCCGGACGGACGGGTGGTCGACGGGGTCCGGTCGGCGGCGCCGGCGGCCTACGCTGCCGCACCGATGAGCCCACGCCGCCCCGCCGCCCCCACCGCACCCGCTCCCCCGGACGGGTGGGACGAGCTCTTGTCGTCGCGCATCGCGATCGTCACCGGCAAGGGCGGGGTCGGCAAGACCACCGTCGCCGCGACCCTGGCGCTCGCCGGGGCGGCCTCCGGACGCTCCACCCTGCTGGTGGAGGTCGAGGGCCGCCAGGGGTTCAGCCGCACCTTCGGCACGCAGCCGTGGGACTACACCGAGCGCGAGTTCCGGCCGGGCCTCTGGGGGGCCGCCATCGACCCGGCGGACGCGGTGTACGAGTACCTCGAGCTGTTCTACGGGCTGAAGCGTGTGCAGTGGTTCATGGAGCGGTCGAACGCGATCGACTTCGTCACCGCGGCGGCCCCGGGGCTGCGCGACCTGCTGCTGGTCGGGAAGATCTACGAGATCGAGGCCCGCCGGCGCGAGGACGGCCGACGCCTCTACGACCTCATCGTCGTCGACGCGCCACCCACCGGCCGGATCGTGCCGTTCCTGCAGGCGCCCGAGGGCGTCACCGAGATCGTCCGGGTCGGCCAGATCAAGCGCCAGGCCGCCCAGATCCGCGAGATGCTGCAGAACCCGGCACGCACCCGCGCCTTCGTCGTGTCGCTCCTCGAGGAGATGCCGGTCCAGGAGACCGTCGAGGGCGTGGCGATGCTGCACGGGGCCGGCATCGACGTCGCCCCCGTCATCGCCAACCAGGTCGAGCTGCCCCGCGTCGGGGCCGACGGCGCGGAGCGGGTCGCGTCGCTCGGCACCGACGGGCTCGTCGACGTCGCCGCCGGCGCCGGGCTGACGCTGCCCGCCGACACCGCGGCTCTCGGCGTCGACCTCGTGGCCGCCCACCGCGAGCGCCTCGCCCTGCAGGCCGACCTGCGCGGCGACCTCGTGGCACGCACCGGCCTGCCCGTGCTCGACCTGCCGCAGCTCACCGGCGCGACCTTCGACGAGGACGACCTGCGGACGCTGTCGGACGTGCTCGCCGTCCAGGTCGGCGAGCCCGGCCCGCGGGCCCGCAGCATCCCCGGCTGGCCCCTCACCGACCTGCCCGGCGTGGCCGCACGCGGGGAGGGCCGCGCGTGAGCGATCTCGACACCGCCCGGACCCACCGGCTCGACCGCGCCGTCGCCGAGGCGCAGGTGCTGGTCACCACCGGCGCCGGCGGCGTCGGCAAGACCACCACGGCCGCGGCGCTCGGCCTCGCCGGTGCCCGCGCCGGCCGCCGCACGCTGGTCATGACCATCGACCCGGCCCGGCGCCTCGCGCAGGCGATGGGCCTCGACGCGCTCGCGTCCGAGCCGCAGCAGGTCGAGGTCCCGGGGGCCGACGGCGAGCTCTGGGCGATGATGCTCGACATGCAGTCGACCTTCGACTCGCTGATCGACACGCACGCGGCGTCGCCCGAGCGGGCGGCGGCCATCAAGGACAACCGCATCTACCGGACCCTGTCGTCGACCCTCTCGGGCACGCAGGAGTACATGGCGATGGAGAAGCTGCAGGAGCTGCACGCCTCCGGGGAGTGGGACCTGCTCATCGTCGACACCCCGCCGACGCGCAGCGCGCTCGACTTCCTCGACGCGCCGAAGCGGATGACGTCGTTCCTCGACGGCAAGCTGCTCAACCTGCTGCTCAAGCCCGCGATGGCGACCGGCAAGGGCTACCTGCGCGCCGTGAACGCCGGTGCGACCGCGTTCATGAGGATCGCCGGCAAGGTCACCGGCATGGAGCTGCTCGAGGACCTTGCCGACTTCTTCCGCAACTTCGAGGGGATGTACGACGGGTTCAAGGAGCGCGCCGAGCAGGTGCTCGCGCTCCTCTCCGACCCGGACTCGCGCTTCGTGGTGGTGACCTCGCCGCAGCCCCCGCCGCTGCGCGAGGCCCGGTTCTTCCTCGACCGGCTCGCGCAGGAGGGGCTGCACGCCGGCGGCGTGGTCGTCAACCGGATCCACCCCGACCTGTCGGCCGCCCCGACCGCCGCCGACCTGCACCACGCCGCCGAGAAGCTCGCCGACGGCGACGACGACGACCGGGCCGCGGCCGGCGCGCTGCGGCTGCTCGCCGACGTCGAGAACCTCGGGGAGCGGGAGCGCGCCGACGTCCAGGCCGCGCTGTTCGGCCGCACGCCGCCGGCGCTGGTCGAGGTGCCGCTGCTGCGCTCCGACGTGCACGACCTCGACGGCCTCTCCACCATCGCCGACGCCCTCACGACCGGGAGCACCACGTGAGCGACCAGCCGACCGAGCAGACCGGGGAGCAGACCGGGGAGCAGCCGGAGGACCAGCCGGCGGACCCGACCGGGGAGCAGCCCGCCGAGCCGGAGCACGCCGCCGGCGCCGCCGGGTCGCCGGAGGACGGGACCACCGAGGACGTCGCCCAGGTCGCGCTCGCGACCCTCGACGGGCAGGGCCGGCCGCAGCCGCCGCGACCGCCGAAGCGCACCGGCGTGTTCCTCGACCCCGACGACCTGCGCACCCACGTCGGCGACCTGCTGCGGGCGATGCTCGGCGGGTACGAGGTCGACCCGTACGGCAACTACACCTTCACCCACGAGGACGCCCGGGTGTTCGTCACGGTCGGCGCGACCCCGATCGGGCCGCAGGTCGGCGTGCTGTCGATCACCAACGTCGACGTCGAGCTGACCCCCCCGCTGGCCGGGTTCCTGCTCACCACCAACCACCAGCTCGGGTTCGGGTCGTTCTCCTACGACGCCGACTCCCGGGCCGTGTGGCTGCGCCACACGCTCCTCGGCACGACGCTGGACGGCCCGGAGCTGCAGGCGGCCCTGATGGCGGTGGCGTCGACGGCCGCGCACTTCGACGACGTCATCGAGCAGCGCTTCGGTGGCCGGCCGTTCGTCGACGCCGACGAGGACACGCAGAAGCAGACGCGCCCACCGGACCCGGCCGAGCAGCAGCAGTACCCCGACTCGGTCGGCTACCTGTAGGGCAGCCGCACCGAGGTCAGCCGCAGCGGGCCTCGGTGGCGGCGGTCACCTCGGCGTTGAGGGCCTCGTCGGAGGCGATCGCGTCGTCGAAGTGCTTCAGGGTCGCGGCGTCGAGCCCCGAGGCCTCGGCGGCCTCGGCGTAGGCGGCGGCCAGCGCCTCCTCGGACGCGTACGCGGTGGTCCGGGCGTCGCACAGCCGCGTGGCCATCAGCTCGACGTAGGCCTCGCGCTCCGGGCCGGAGGCCGTGCCGCCCCCGCCGCACGCGGTGGTGAGCAGGAGCGCGGCAGCGTGGACGGCGACGCGCCGCAGCGCACGCGCGGTGGAACGTCGCATCAGCGGACCACCACGGTCACGTCCAGGGTCACGCGCCGACCGCCGGCGCCGGACACGACGACCCGAGCCGGGTAGCTGCCGGCAGCGGTCGCGGTGGCGTCGAGGCGCACCCCGAAGGTCTCCCGCGTCCCGACGCGCAGGTCTGGCCCCGAGGCCGGCGCCGACGACTCGGCGTCGCGCGGGTAGGTGACGGCGGTCAGGGCGGGCGCCTCGACCGTGAGCGCGGCACCGGTGAAGCCCGGCACGTTCGCGGTCACGGCCACCTCCTGCCAGGTCGCCTGCCCGGCCGTCGCGGCGAGGGAGGTCGTGTGGACCACGACGTCGCCGCCCCGGGGCGCAGCGACACCCACCGGCACGGTGAACGTCTGGCTGCGCGCGGGACCGCGGCACTTGTCCCCCAGCGCCCCGGCCCTGCCGTTCTTCAGCAGCCCCGGCGGCGCCTGGCGGAACTCGATCGTCACGGTCAGCGTCTGCGCCGAGGTCGCGGCAGCCGGCATCGTCGTGTCGAAGGAGATGAAGTCCGACCCGCCGGCGGCGAGGTGGTCGTACCGGTAGAACGACGCGTGGTCGACGGTGTTGGTCGGGTAGGCGGTCGGCGTCCCCGCGATGGTCGCGGTGGCGCGTACGCCGCAGACGTCGGTCGTGGCGCGCCACGTCGGCGAGAGCCAGGCGCGCTGCCCGGGCAGCAGTGCCGGCAGGGACGCGGAGGTCAGCACCAGCTCGCCGGCCGGCTGCGCGACGGCCGCCGGCGCGGGCACGAGCAGGGCCGCCAGCGCGACCAGCGCGGCGAGCCAGGTCGCCCTCGTCCGCGCCACACGCGGGCCCGCCACGGCTGCCATCGCGACCTCGTCTCGTCGGCCCCTGACATCGACCGCCGTCGCCACGACCTTGACCGTCCTGACGGCGCGCGGCCCCGGCCGGCCACACACGCGCGCCGCCACCGGGGCGGGGGCGCGCGTGGGAGGGGTCTCCATCCGGCTCCTAGGACGCCTCCGCCACGAGGCGCCGCTGGTGGGCCCGGCGCTGCCGCTCGGTCAGGCCGCCCCAGACCCCGAAGTCGATGTCCTGGTCGAGGGCGTACTGGAGGCACTCGTCCCGCACCGTGCAGCGGGCACAGACCTTGACCGCCTGCCGGGCGTTGGCCGCCCCGCGGACGAAGAACTGCTCCGGATCGAGGCCTCGGCAGCGCGCCTGCTCGGCCCAGTCGGTCTCGAACATCTGGTTCCCACCTCCGGTCAGTGCCCCGCCGCCGCGCCCGTCACGCAGCGGGGAGGGGTCGCCCCTCGACGCTCCGTCACGGTACGCAGCCGCCCGACCGCGTTCGATGGCCCGCGTGGGCCGTCTTCGGACGTTGACGGGGACTAGTCACGTCCGCGGTCCGGACGTCCGTTCGGCCGGCCGTGCCCCCGTGCCAGCACCCCGCCGACAGGACGGCCAGGTGCGCTGCGGTGCGCCGGCGGGGCCACCGGTACCCTCCACGGCCACCCCTCGGCGGCCGCCCCGAACCTCGGCGGCCGCCATCGCAACGCCCACCGCCCCGCATCGCACGCAGGAGGTCGTCGGTGAGCGCCTTCGTCTCCCGGCTCGGCTCCGTCGCCGGCCGCCTCGCGCTCATGGGCGCCGTCATCGCCCTGACCGGCGCCCTGGTCGGGACGCTGTTCCTGCCCGGCGCGCTGGCGCTGACCGACGCCGTCGACTCGGTCCAGCGCGACGTCTTCTCCGTCCCTCCGCTGCCGAGCGCCGAGCCGCCGATCGAGAACTCCTTCATCTACGCGGCCGACGGCTCCGTCATCGCCGAGATCAACCTCGCCGAGTCCCGCATCCCCGTCCCGCTCGACTCGATCCCGCAGGTCATGCGCGACGCGGTCATCGCGACCGAGGACGCCTCGTTCTACGAGCACAACGGGGTCAACATCTCGGCCATCGGCCGGGCGGCGCTGCGCAACCTCCGCGCCGGCGGCATCACCCAGGGCGGGTCGACGATCACCCAGCAGTACGTCAAGAACGTCTACATCGACGCCGAGGTCCGCAGCGACCAGTCCTACGACCGCAAGATCCGGGAGGCGCTCTGGGCCATCGAGCTCGAGAAGCGCCTCTCGAAGGACGAGATCCTCGAGGGCTACCTCAACCGCGTCTACTTCGGCAACGGCGTGTACGGCGTCGGCAAGGCCGCCGAGCGGTACTTCTCGAAGGACGTCTCCGAGCTCTCGCTGTCCGACGCGGCCATGCTCGCCGGCCTCATCCGGCTGCCGGAGGGGAACAACCCGCTGGCCGACCAGACCGCCGCGGTCCAACGCCGCGACATCGTCCTCGACCAGATGGCGGCCAACGGGTTCGTGACCCGCGAGCAGGCCGACCGGGCGAAGTCGGAGCCGCTGGCGCTCGAGCCGTCGGCACCCGAGGAGTCGTCCGAGGGGCTGTGGGTCGACTGGGTCACCCGCATGCTCTACGACGAGGGTGCCGCGGCGGCCATCGGCATCCCCGAGGACCTGCTCGACTCGCTCGGCGACTCGAAGGACGAGCGCATCACCCGCGTCTTCCAGGGCGGGCTGCGCATCACCACGACCCTCGACCCGGAGCTGCAGGCGGCCGCGGAGGCCTCCATCGCCGAGCACCTGTCGTACGAGGGCGAGCCGGCGGAGGAGCTCGCCCGCGAGCCGCTCGGTGGCATCGTCAGCGTGGTCCCCGGCGACGGCGCCGTGACCACCATGGCGCTGGGCCCCCAGGCCTACGGTGAGTGCGACGAGCCGATCGGCGTGGACGACGCCGGCCGCTTGCTGTGCGACAAGACCAAGTTCAACCCCCTGGTCCCCTCGGACGTCGGCTCGACGCGGTCCGGCCGGCAGCCCGGCTCGTCCTTCAAGCCGATCCTCATCACCGCGGCCCTGGAGGCCGGCTTCCCGCCCGGCTGGTCCGCCGACACGACCGACGGCCAGCTGATCGAGGGGCCGGCGCAGTGCTCGGCGCAGGAGCCGTGGATGCCGACGAACTCCGGCGCGTCGCCGAAGTTCGCCGACATGTACACCGGCATCAAGGCCTCCTCGAACGTCTTCCACGCGCAGCTCATCAGCGAGCTCGGGCCCGCCAAGGTCGTCGACACCGCGAAGCGGCTCGGCGTGTGGCGCTCCGAGCTCGAGGAGGTCTGCACGCTCGCCCTCGGCGCGGAGGAGGTCTTCCCGCTCGAGATGGCCGCCGCGTACGCGACCCTCGCCGCGCGGGGCACCTACTGCCAGCCCTACGCGGTGAGCCGCATCGAGGACCGACAGGGCAACCTCGTCTACGAGCACACCCCCGAGTGCGAGCAGGCCGTCGACCCGACCGTGGTCGACCGCGTGGTCGACATCATGGAGGGGCCGGTCACCTCCGGGGGCACCGCGCCGATGGCCAACCTCGGCCGCTGGGCGACCCGTGGCAAGACCGGCACCACGCAGGACTACCGCGACGCGTGGTTCGTCGGCTTCATCAAGCAGATGGCGACGGCCGCGTGGGTCGGGTACCCGAACGGCACGGTCACCTACGACTGCGCCGTGAACCCCGACCGGTGCGCCGCCGACGACGCCCTCTGCTTCGCGGTGGACACCGAGCGCAACACCCGCGCCTGCGTCGAGACCCGCTTCCTGGCCGACACCACCATCGCCGGCGAGTACCACCGCCGCGTCTTCGGCGGGACGATCCCCGCGCCCATGTGGAAGGACTACATGGACGTGGTGGTCCAGCGCTTCGACCCGGAGGGCTTCACGCGCCCGGGTCCGCTCCCGCAGGCCACCGTGCCCGACCTGTCGATGGCCGCGTCGATCGCCGAGATGGAGGAGATCGTCGAGGAGGCCAAGCTGCGCCTCTTCGTCGAGGAGGTCCCGGACTGGCGCCCGGCCGGCTCGTACGTGGCCCAGGACCCGGAGCCGGGCACCACGCTCCCCGCCGGGCAGGCCGTGATCGTGTTCATCTCCGACGGGACGGGCGAGGAGCCCGACGTCCCGGACGTCACCGGGTTCGTCCTCGCCGACGCGGTCGAACTGCTCGAGGGGCTCGGCTACGTGGTCGAGGTCAACGAGACCCCGAGCGCCGTCCAGCAGGACGACGGCAAGGTCGTCCGCCAGAGCCCGGCCCCCGGCACCACGTACGGACCGACCGACGAGCGGGTCGTCGTGCTCGACGTCGCGCGCTTCGACGAGGCGCTCGTCGAGCCCAGCCCGACGCCGGCGCCGCCGAAGGAGAAGCCGAAGCCGCCGCCGAAGGAGTCCCCGCCGCCCAGTCCCACGGCGGAGCCGGAGCCGCAGCCGACGGAGGACACGGGCAACAACGGTCGCGGCAGCGGTGGCGGCAGCGGCGGCTGACGTGACGTCGACCGCGGTCCGCGCCGCCGGTGGCGTGGCGGCCGCCGGCGCGGCCTGTGTGGCGTACGGGGTCGTCGTCGAGCGGCGGTGGTACCGCCTGCGCCACCTCGCCCTGCCGGGGACGCTGACCCGGCCGACGCCGCGGCCCCTGCGGGTCCTGCACGTCGCCGACCTGCACCTGCTCCCGGGACAGGCGGACCGCCTCGCGTTCCTGCGACGGTGCGCGGCCGAGGACGTCGACCTCGTGGTCGCGGCCGGCGACCTGATCGGCACGGCCGGGATGGAGGATGCGACGGTCGCGGCCCTCGCCCCGCTCACGGCGGACGGCACGCCGGGCGTCGCGGTGCTCGGCTCCAACGACCTGTTCGCCCCACGCCCCAAGACGCCGGCGGTCTACTTCCTCGACCGCGGACGGCGTCACTTCGGGACCGAGCACGACGTCGTCCGCTTCACCGCCGGCCTCGGGGACGCCGGCTACACGGTGCTGCGGGGCGCCACGACGTCGGTCGACACCCCGCTCGGCACGGTCGGCGTGGGCGGGCTCGACGACCCGCACGTCCCGGCCCACGTCCTGCCGCCGGCGGCCGACGTCACCCCGGACGTCGCCGACCCGGTGCTGCGGCTCGGCCTGGTCCACGCGCCGTACGTGCGCGCGCTCGACCTGCTGGCGTCGACCGGCGCGGGCCTGCTCCTGGCCGGCCACACCCACGGCGGACAGGTCCGGTTGCCCGGCGTCGGGGCGCTGACGGCGAACTGCGACATCCCGCTGCGCCAGGCCCGTGGGCCCTCCCGCTGGCGCGGCCGGTGGCTGCACGTGTCGCCCGGGCTCGGGCACTCCCCCTACGCCCCGTACCGCTTCGGGTGCCGCCCGGAGGCCACGGTCCTGCACCTCACCGCGTGAGCGCACGCGTCCCCGGACCGCGTTGGCACCCGCTCGCGGGCCTGTTGTACGCTCCGCCGCGCTCCCGGTCGGGGAGCGCCGCTTCCCCGGGATGTAGCGCAGCTTGGTAGCGCGCCTCGTTCGGGACGAGGAGGTCGTGGGTTCGAATCCCGCCATCCCGACCACCGACGCGCGGCCCGGTCCTCCGGGCCGCGCGTCGTCGTTGCCCGGGTGCTGCCCGGCCCCTGACCTGCACCGCGACGCTCGGAGCCACCGTGGACCTCGCCCACCTCCAGGCCACCATCCGGGACACCTACGGCGCCCGCGACGCCGAGCGGGGCACGGCGGAGACCTTCGCCTGGTTCGTCGAGGAGGTCGGCGAGCTGTCCCGCGCGATCTTCCGGGAGGACCACGACGAGCGCGTGCTCGAGTTCTCCGACGTGCTGGCCTGGCTGGCCTCGCTGGCGGACCTCTGCGGGGTCGACCTGGCCGAGGCGGCCCGTCGGTACGCGGACGGCTGCCCCAAGTGCGCTCAGCAGCCCTGCGCCTGCTGAGCCGGTACAGGATCGTCCGGGGACGGGGCGGCGCGTTGCACGCACGTTCCGTCACGACTAGTCACGCAACGTAACTTCCTTCGATACCGAGCGTTCTCAAGTCGGGAGCCGGGTCGTCCGATGGACGTCTGAGGACACCGGGAGGAGACCGGCTAATGGGAGCATGGATCGGCAAGGAGAGCGGCGCGCGGTTCTGGCGCCACCTCCCGGAGGTCGCGCTCGTGATCGTCACCATCTTCGGACTGGGCCGGGCCGGCCTGTTCGTCTCCACCCCCCCGTGGGTGCTGGCGCTGCTCCTCGTCGCCGGGGCCGCCGTCATCAGCATGGCGTTCAGCCGCTGGGGCGCCGACGCCGGTCGGGGCGAGCTCCACCGACGCGTCGCGGTCCAGACCGGCGTCCTCGGCGCCATCATCTACGCGACGGGCTGGGGCCCGGTGCTGTCGATGGTCCACCTCTTCGCGGTCGCCGACAACGTCAAGTACTCCGGCTCCCGCGCCGTGCGCCCGGTCGTGGCGTGGGCCGCCGGCGTGACCCTGCTGGGGCAGGTCGCGATCGCGACCGGCGTCGCGCCGAGCGGTCTCGACACCCGCGTGAGCCACATGATCGCCGTCTTCGCCGCGCTCGTCATCGCGTTCGTCGCCTCCCGGATCGGCCGGATGACCCGCGAGAAGGAGTCCGTCGAGGGCGAGCTGGCCGTCAACGAGGCGCGCTTCCGCAGCCTCGTGCAGGAGGCGTCCGACGTCACGATGGTCATCTCGGACGCGCGCCTGACCTACGTGAGCCCCTCGGTGAGCCGGGTCCTCGGCTACACCGAGGAGGAGCTGGCCGACATCCGCTACGTCGACCTCATCCACGACGACGACAAGCAGGGCGTCGCCGACGCCGTCGTCGCGATGATGGGCGAGCAGGGCGGCAGCGGCCTCATCGAGTGCCGGCTGCGCCACCGCGACGGGCACTGGGTGCCGTTCGAGTCGTCCTGCCGCAACCTGCTCGACGACCCGGTCGTCGCCGGGTTCGTCATCACCGGGCGCGACGTCTCCGAGCGCAAGGAGCTCGAGCAGGCCCTCGAGCACCGCGCCTTCCACGACGCCCTCACCGGCCTCGCCAACCGCGCGCTGTTCCGCGACCGCATCGAGCACGTCGTCGCCCGCTCGGCCCGCTCCGACATGACCTTCGGGGTCCTCTACGTCGACCTCGACGGCTTCAAGGTCATCAACGACACGCTCGGCCACGCCGTCGGGGACGGCGTCCTCGCCGAGGTCGCCGAGCGCCTGCGCGCCGCGATCCGCGAGGTCGACACCGCGGCCCGTCTCGGCGGCGACGAGTTCGCCATCCTGCTCGAGGACATGAACGAGGAGTCCGGCGCCGCCCGCGTCGCCCAGCGCATCCTCGACTCGCTGCGCCAGCCCATCCGCGTCGGGGTGACCGAGGTCACCATCGACGCGT
This sequence comes from Actinomycetes bacterium, assembly GCA_046566145.1. Classification (GTDB taxonomy): domain Bacteria; phylum Actinomycetota; class Nitriliruptoria; order Nitriliruptorales; family Nitriliruptoraceae; genus JBKHXF01. The sequence goes on along the minus strand of JBKHXF010000016.1, from coordinate 5,909 downwards.
CCATCGGCATCGCGATCCACGACCGGGGCGAGACCGCCGAGGAGCTGCTCCGCAACGGCGACATCGCCATGTACATGGCGAAGAACGCCGGCAAGGGCTGCTACGAGATCTTCGAGCCGGCGATGCACCTCGCGGTCGTCGAGCGGCTCAAGCTCGAGTCCGACCTGCAGAAGGCGCTCGACCGGGACGAGCTGGCGCTGCACTACCAGCCCATCGTGAACCTCAAGGACCGCTCGATCGTCGGCGTGGAGGCGCTGCTGCGCTGGATCCACCCGGAGCGCGGCATGGTCAGCCCGGGGGAGTTCATCCCGCTGGCCGAGGAGACCGGCCTCATCATCCCGATCGGCCGCTGGGTCCTGCTCGAGGCCTGCCAGCAGATCGCGACCTGGCAGCAGCTGTTCTCGACCGAGCCGCCGCTCCACGTCAGCGTCAACGTCTCGATGAAGCAGCTCTCGCACGGGGACGTCGTCGCCGACGTGCGCGAGGCCCTCGCGCTCTCCGGCATCGACCCCTCGGGGCTCACCCTCGAGCTGACCGAGTCGGCCCTCGTCCAGGACCCGGACGCGACCGTCAAGGTCCTGCGCGAGCTCAAGGGGCTCGGCGTCCGCCTCGCCGTGGACGACTTCGGCACCGGCTACTCGTCGCTGTCGTACCTGCAGCGCTTCCCCGTCGACGTGCTGAAGATCGACCGCTCCTTCGTCGAGGGCGTCGTGGACGGCTCGCAGAACCCGGCGCTGGTCCGCGCGATCGTCGACATCGGCCACTCGCTGAAGCTCGAGACCGTCGCCGAGGGCATCGAGCACGACGAGGAGCTCACGCAGTGCCGCGCGCTGCAGTGCCACCTCGGCCAGGGCTACCTCTTCGCCCGCCCGGCCAAGGGCGACGACATCGAGGAGCTGCTCGTGCAGCAGGTCGGGTACCGCGCGGCCGGACAGCGCCTCGACGACCGGCTGCCCACCACCGAGGTCTGAGCCGCGACGCCGTGACACCCAGCGACGTGCCCCCCGCCCCCACGCCCCCGACGTCGCGCCTCGTGCGCGACCACCCCGAGGTGGTCCTGTACCCGCTCGGGGTGCTCGGGCTCGCGGTGGCGGGACTCGCGCTGCCGCTCGGGGTCGTCGCGTTCACCGCGCTGACCGTCGCCACGGTCGGCGCCGTCGCCTGGTCGTTCCGGCGCTGGCCCGGTGACGTCTCCCCCGCCCGGCTCCACGCGCGCCTCGCGGTGCAGGCGACCGCGACGGGGCTCCTCGTCTACGCGACGGGGTGGGGCGCCGCGCTCGCGCTGGTGTTCGTCGTGGTCATCGCCGACAACGTCCGCCACACCGGGGCCCACGCCGTCCGGCCGGCCCTGGACTGGGCCCTGGTCGTGCTCGCCGCGGGACAGCTCGGGGTGCAGCTCGGCCGCGGTGCCATCGGTGGTCACGCCGGCCGGCTCGCACGGCATCGCCGTGATGGGCGCGATCGTCCTCACCGTCGCCGCGGGTCGCATCCGCGCCGTGACCGTCCGGTACGAGGAGGCGGAGGCGGCCCTCGCGGCGGCCAGGGAGCGGGCGGAGCACCGCGCGACCCACGACGTCCTCACCGGGCTCGCGAACCGCGAGCTCTTCGACGACCGGCTCGGACGGGTCCTCGCCCGGGCACGCCGTCACCCGGAGCCGTTCGCCGTCCTGCTGGTCGACCTCGACGGGTTCAAGCAGGTCAACGACGCGCGCGGGCACGCCGCCGGCGACGCGGTGCTCGTCGCGGTCGCACGCCGGCTCCGTCGCGGCATCCGCGGCGCGGACACGGCCGCCCGGCTCGGCGGCGACGAGTTCGCGGTCATCGTCGAGGAGCTGTCGGCGTCGGAGGACGCGGAGATGGTCGCCAGGCGGCTCCACGAGTCGCTGCTCGCCCCGGTCGCGCTGCCGGACGGCACCGCCGTGCAGGTGGGAGCCTCGGTCGGGGTCGTGGTGCACGCGCCGGCGGAGGCGTCGGCCGCACCGTCGGCCGCCACCCTGCTCGCCCGGGCGGACGCCTCGATGTACCGCGCCAAGGCCGCCGGCGCGGGGGTCGTGGTCCACGCGGTCGAGGCCGAGGTCCAGCTCGCCCCGGACGTCCCCGCGGGCGACGGCCTCAGCCCGGGGTCGGCGCGTCCGGGCGTCGGCTGGGGCGACGACCCCGCCACAGCCACACCGCGAGACCGCCGGCGAGCGTGAGCTCCAGCGGCTGGAACCAGCGCCCACCGTGGGCCGGGTCCCAGTAGCTGACGGGGCTGACGACGCGCGTGTCCCAGTCGAACGGCCACAGCACCAGCGGGCCGTCGTCGTGGTGGACGGGGACGTCGATCGCCGTGTGGAGCGTGCAGCCGAGCAGGAACCAGGTCCAGCGGTCGCGCCACCCGCGCGTGAGGCCGCTGACGAGCGCACCGCCGGCGACGACGATCGGCGCGTGCAGCAGGGAGTTCGCGGCCTTCCACACCGGGTCGGCGAAGAACATCGTCGAGAAGGCGTGCTCCAGCGACTCGCCGACCGTGAGCCCCTGCGTGGCCGGGTACCAGGCGGCGGCGCCGGCGGTCAGCAGCGTGAGGGGGACGTCCGGCGCGACGGCGCCCCACAGGAACGCCCGGCTGGCGATGCGGGGTGGCGCGTCGGCCGCCTCCGCGCGCCGGCGGTCGAGCCGCGCCAGCGCGGCGTGCACGAGCCAGTGGGTCGGTGTCAGCACGGTGGGCCCCCGGTCGTGCGGCCCCGCTCCGCCGGCGGCCGTCGAGTCAGCTCCAGCCTGTCACGCGACGACGAGCTCCGCGAGCTGCACCGTGTTGAGCGCCGCACCCTTCAGCAGGTTGTCGCCCACGACGAACAGGTTGAGGCTGCGCGGGTCGCCGAGGTCGCGTCGCACCCGGCCGACCAGCACCTCGTCCCGACCGGCCGAGCCGAGCGGCGTCGGGTAGGCGAGCGCCTCGCCGTCCTTCCCGGTGCCGTCCTCGACGACGAGGCCGGGGGCGGCGGCGAGGACCTCGACGGCGGCGTCGCGGTCGACCTCCTGGGCGAAGGTGAGCCGCGCGGCGATGGCGTGCCCGACCACGACCGGGACGCGGACGCAGGTCGGGCTGACGGCGAGCTCGGGCAGGTGGAGGATCTTGCGCGACTCGTTGACGAGCTTCCACTCCTCGTCGGTGTAGCGCTCGTCGGTGAACGATCCGCAGTGGGCGAGCACGTTGAAGGCGATGGCCTTGGAGAACTTCTCGGTCGCGACCGACGCCTCGGCCTCCGCGCCGCGCAGGCGCAGGGCGTCCGGGTCGGTGACGAGCTTCGCGGCCTGGTCGACGAGCTCGGTGATGCCAGACTGCCCGGCGCCGCCCGCGGCCTGGTAGCTGGTGGCGACCATCGACGTGAGCCCGAACGCGTCGTGCAGCGGCTTGGCGGCGACCATCAGCACCATCGTGGTGCAGTTCGGGTTGGCGATGATGCCCTTGGGGCGGTCGGCGACGTCCTCGGGGTTGACCTCGCTGACGACCAGCGGGACCTCCGGGTCCATCCGGAACGCGGAGGAGTTGTCGACCACGACCGCGCCGGCGGCGGCGGCGATCGGACCGAACTCCTTGGAGCGGTCGCCACCGGCGCTGAACAGCGCGACGTCGACGCCGTCGAGCGCGTCGGCGGTCAGCTCGCGGACCTCGACCTCGCCGTCGCCCCACGGCAGGCGCGTGCCGGCGGAGCGGGCCGAGGCGAGCAGGACGGGCTCGCCGTCCACGGGGAAGTGCCGGGCGACGAGGAGGCGGCGCAGCTCCTCGCCGACGGCACCGGTGGCACCGACGACGGCGACGCGGGGCATCGGGGGTCCTTCGTTGCGGAGGGGTGGGTGGCGGGGGGTGCGAGGGTGCCACGTCCGAGGCGGGTGCACCCCACCGACCGCCGACGCGCGACCCCGGCGAGCAGCTTCAGCCCGCGACGAGGACCCGCAGGACCGCGGCGACCGAGCCGATCGCGGCCCACGCCAGCACGGCCCGTCGAACGACCTCCTCGGAGAGCCGTCGGGTGAGCGGCACGGCGACGACCGACCCGAGCAGCATGGCCGCGCCGATGCCGGCGCCGGCGGCCAGGTCCGCGACCTGGACCTCGCCGACCAGGTACAGGCTCGCGAGCGAGAGCACGAGGCCCACGGCGAACACCGCCGAGAGCGTGGCCCGCCGGTCGGGGGCGTCGCGGTCGCGGTACAGCACGGCCAGGGGCGGCCCGCCGAGCGCGGCCGCCGTGCCGGAGAACCCGGAGAGCGCGCCGGTCGTGAACTCGCTCGTCGGGGTCACGGGGATGCGTACCCCCGAGGCGCTCACGAGCACGGCGACGACGAGCACGACGGCCACCACGAGCGTCAGCGTCCGCTGGTCGGCGACGGCGACGACCGCGGTGCCGGCGAGGATGCCGGGGACGCGCCCGAGGGAGACCCGCACGAACGCCGGGCGGTCCAGCGCGTGGCGCTCCCGCAGCCACACCGCGACCGTCAGCGGGAGCAGCCCGACCAGCGCGCCGACCGGCACCAGCGACGGCGCGAACACGGCGAGCGCCGGCACGGTCGTGAACGCCGCGCCGAACCCGAGGGTCGCCTGCACCCCACCGCCGAGGACGGCGGCGAGGAGCACGACGACGAGCCCGAGCTCGGTCACGCCCCGGTCGCGTCGCCCGCGAGGTCGAACGCGTCGTGCACGGCACGCACCGCCGTCTCGACCTGCTCCGAGGCCACCACGACCGACACACGGATGGTGGAGGTCGAGATCATCTCGATGTTCACGCCGGCGTCGGACAGGGCGGTGAACATCCTCGCGGCGACACCCGGGTGGGTTTTCATGCCCGCCCCGACGAGGCTGACCTTGGCGACGTCCTCGTCGACGAGCACACCGCCGGCGCCGACCTCGGCCGCCAGCGCCTCGAGCACCTCGGTGGCGCGCCGGGTGTCGCCGCGGGGGGCGGTGAAGGAGATGTCGGTGACGCCGGACTCCGACACGTTCTGGACGATCATGTCGATGTTGACGTTCGCGTCCGCGAGCGCCGTGAAGATGCGGGCCGCGACGCCGGGCTTGTCCGGGACGTGCTGGACGGTGAGCTTCGACTCGGACGTGTCGTGGGCGACGCCCGAGATGATCGCGTTCTCCACGATGTCCTCCTCGGGGACCACCCAGGTCCCCGGCTGGTAGCTGAACGACGACCGCACGTGGATGCGCACGCCGTGGTTGCGGCCGAACTCCACGGAGCGGACCTGCAGGACGCCGGCGCCCTGCGCCGACATCTCGAGCATCTCCTCGAAGGAGACCTGGTCGAGCTTGCGGGCCGCCGGGACGATGCGCGGGTCGGCGGTGTAGACGCCGTCGACGTCCGTGTAGATCTCGCAGCGTTCGGCCCGCAGGGCCGCGGCGAGCGCGACCGCCGTGGTGTCCGTCCCGCCGCGCCCGAGCGTCATGATGTCCCCGAGGGCGTTCTCTCCCTGGAAGCCGGCGACGATGGCCACCTGACCCTCCCCGAGCAGCTGCCTGAGCCTCTCGGAGCGTATCTCGGAGATGACCCCCGAGCCGTAGCGGCCCGTGGTCTTCATCCCCGCCTGCGGTCCGGTGAGCGAGGTGGCGGGGACGCCGCGGTCGTGCAGCGCCATAGCCAGCAGCGCCACCGACTGCAGCTCGCCGGTGGAGAGGAGCTGGTCTATCTCGCGCGGCGAGGGGTCCGCGCTGACCTCGCCCGCGAGCCGGAGGAGGCGGTCGGTCTGCTTGCCCATCGCGGAGACGGTCACGACGAGGCTCGACCCCGCCTCGCGGGCCCTCCGGATCCGCTCCGCCACCGCCTTTATGTGCTCGGCCGTCGCGACCGAGCTACCGCCGTACTTCTGGACGACGATACCCAAGGGCCTCTTCCTCCTGAGGAGCCTGGCGCGCCCCTAGCCTAGCA
>JBKHXF010000015.1:0-147909 GCA_046566145.1 Actinomycetes bacterium | reverse complement strand
CCTCGTCCACGACCGTGCCCCGCACCTCGGCGTACTTGTACGGGTTGTCGCGGTCGATGATCGTCACCGTCACGCGGGGGTCTCGCTGCACGTTCTTGTACTTCGCGCGGTGGACCTCGGTGTTCATGAGCAGGTGGTCGTCGTCGGCGTCCACCCACATCACCTGCGTCTGCGGGGTCCCGTCCTCGAACAGGGTGGTCAGGGCGGCGAAGTTCGTCGAGGTCGCGAAGGCGCGGACCGCGGGGTCGAGGGGCATGGCGGCTCCGGTCGGGCTCGGTCGGTCGGGGCGTTTCCGGCCGCACGGTAGGGCACGGGCTGGCAACATCGGGTCGGAGCGAGCCGCCACGCCGGGACCAGGGAGGCACACCCCATGGGCACGACCGTCCGCACGATCCTCGACGCGAAGGGCCACACCGTCCACACGGTCGGCCCCGATGCGGCGCTCGACGAGGCCGTCACGACGCTGCGACGCAACCGCATCGGCGCCCTGGTCGTCACCGACCCGCAGGGGCACGTCGCCGGGATGCTCTCCGAGCGCGACGTAATACGGATCCTCGCCGACCGGGGCCCGGAGTGCCTCACCACGACGGTCGCGGACGTCATGACCACCCAGGTGACCACCTGCGCCCTCGACGACACGATCGACACCGTCATGGCCACGATGACCAGCGGCCGGTTCCGCCACGTCCCGGTGGTCGCCGACGGCGAGCTCGTCGGCATCGTGTCGATCGGGGACGCCGTCAAGTCCCGGATGGACCAGCTCGAGCTCGAGAAGGACCAGCTGGCGTCGTACGTGACGGGCAGCAGCTACTGACGGTGGGCCGTCGGCCGGCGGGTCGTCAGGCCTGCAGGCCGGGGTCCCCGGTGCCGGGACCGGAGCCGTCGGCGGGCACGGCGCCGGCGATCTGCCAGCCGCCCTCCTCGAGCTCGAGCAGGTAGACGAGCGCCTGGTCGGCGCCGGCGGTGTCGGTGACCTGGACGGCGAGCCGCGCGGCGTCGCCCTGCACGGTGCAGTGCGCCGCGAGGTGCTCGGCGTTGTCGGCGACGACCGGGAAGCTCTCGGTGATGATCTGCTCGAGGTCGTTCGGCCCGACCTGCTCGCGGAAGCCCGAGGTGGCGTGCTCCAGCGCGGCCGCCCAGTCACCGGCGGACATGTCGTCGAGCTGCGCGGCCACGACCGACTCGATGGCTCCGAACGTGGCGTCGTCGCACGGCCCGTCCGCCGCCGGCGCCGGCGGGGACGGCGCGGCGACCTCGCCGCCGGTGGTGCAGCCGGCGACGAGGAGCGCCCCGAGGAGCGCGGGTGCGAGGGCGGGGGTTCGCATGGTCATGGAGACGGTACGGAGGCCTGCTCCTCGAGGATGTCCCGGGCGCCCGAGGCGATCACGGCGCGCCCGCGGACGAGCGGGACGTTCGGACAGGCGAAGCCCGGCCACCCGCTCAGTCAGAGCGAGACGGGCCCCTGGAAGGACTCGCCGTTGGGCCAGAAGAACACGGTGGTGACGTCGGGCAGGCGAACCCGCAGCGGCGCGTCGAGGTGGCGGCTCGACACGACCCAGCCGGGCGGCAGGTCGCGTTGCCGGTCGTCCCCGGCGGGCGGCTCGATGACGTGCAGGAACGTCTCGCCGTGCGGCAGGGCCAGCACGAGCACGTCCCTCCCCGCGTCGAACTCGATGGTCTGGTGCTTCTCGACGTCGACCCGGTGCGGGTAGCCGGGTGCCGGCTCGGGGGCCGGGAAGTCCGGTCGGGCCGTGAGGACGAACCGGATGCCGTCGATGTCGCGCTCCTCGAGCGGCCCGTCCTCGCCGGCGCCGGGCGAGCGGTGGTAGATCGAGCGGTCCATCGCCCCGGTCCACTGCGCGATCCGCAGCAGCGGCAGCGGCGCCACGAGCGAGCGGTTGCGCTCGGGGCTCACCGGTTCGAGCGACATCCACACGTCGTTGGTGACGGTGTCGAGCAGCTCGACGTGCGGGTCGCGTGGTCGGACGATCTCGGTCAGCGTCTGCATCACGGTCCATCCCCCTCCTTCGGGGGCGAACCGTAGTCGCTCGTTCACGCAGGGGCGCGGAGTGGCTCGAAGAGGCGGCCGCGCTCGGCCCACAGGACGAGCAGCAGGGCGAGGACGCCGAAGCCGAGGAACCCGAGCGCGAGCGGCCGGACCGTGCCGTCGAAGGCCCGGTCGACCACCGCGCCGAGGAGCGCGCCGCCGGCGAGCTGGACCGCGCCGATGACCGAGGAGGCGGTCCCGGCGACGGCGCCCATGGGCTGCATGGCGATGGTGTTGAGGTTCGGGATGAGCAGGCCGTGGCTGCCGAGCAGCAGCGCTGCGACGCCGAGGAAGAGCCACAGCGGCGGGGTGCCGTCCCCGACGAAGGCGACCGCGACGAGCAGCAGCGACGCCCCGACGTAGCCGAACAGGACCAGGTGGGCGAGGCGCCGGGTGCCGACCCGCTCGACGAGGCGTGCGTTGAGCAGGATCGCCACCCCGATGGCCGCCGCGAGGCCCCCGAAGACCAGCGGGAAGGCGTCGCGGGCGTCGAACACCTCGCTGACGATGATCTCGGACGAGCCGATCCAGCTCACGAAGATGGCGTAGAGGGAGGTCATCGCCAGCGTGTAGCCGACCGTGGCCCGGTGGGAGACGACCTCGCGCGCGGCCCGGGCGACCGGTCGCAGCCGCAGCTCGCGCCGGTGGTGCTCCGCCAGGGTCTCGGGCAGGCGCCGCGCCCACAGGGCCATGCCGCCCACGGCGACGACGCAGACGCCGAAGACCCACCGCCAGGAGGCGACCGCGACGACCGCGGCGCCGAGCGTCGGCGCCACGATCGGCACGAGGATGAAGACGGCCATGATGAACGACATGGTTCGGGCCATCACGTCGCCCTCGGTGCGGTCGCGCACCACCGCGAAGGTGACGACCCGCGCGCCGGCGGCCCCGAAGCCCCACACGGCGCGCGACAGCAGCAGCAGCCCCAGCGAGGGCGCGAACGTCGCGAGGGCGGCGCCGATCCCGTAGATGGCGAAGCCGATGTAGAGCGTCCGCCGGCGGCCGTACCGGTCCGCGATCGGGCCGTAGACGAGCTGGCCGAGCGCGAGCCCGAGGAAGTAGGCGGTGACGAGCCCGGCGACGGCGTTGGAGTCGGCCGCGAGCCCGAGCTCGCTCCTGATCGCGCCGAAGGCCGGCAGCATCAGGTCGATGCCGAGGGCGGCGAGCGCCATCGACATCGCCAGCATGGCCGTCAGCTCCGCGCGCCCCGGCTCGCCGGGACGACGCTGGACCCCACCCGTCGCCTCGACGGCGGGGCTGTCGGTGGAGGGGGCGGTGCGGTGCACGGGGGTCCTGACGCGGATGTCTCGACATCGAGACGAATGCCACGGTGCCGCCGATCCTTCCCACCGTCAGGGTGCGGGGGCCGTTCGTGCGGCCACCGGACGGGCCGTAGCCTCCGCGCACCCCGCTCCTCGAGGAGGCACCACCCGTGCAGCTCGGCAGCCACGTCCCCGCCCCGACCCCGCTCGTGACCGCCGACCGGCTCGGGATGGACGTGGTCCAGCTGCACCTGTCGGCCCCCCGCCAGTGGCGCGACCCGCTCCCCCGGGCCGACGCCGACGAGCTGCGCGGCTCGGGTCGCGTCGCCGCCGCGCACGCGACCTACCTGTGCAACCCCGCCTCCGCGAACCCCGACGTGCGCGCGAAGAGCTGGCACGCGCTGCAGGCGACGCTCGACGCCGCGGCCACGGTGGGCGCCGCCGGCGTGGTCGTGCACGCCGGGCAGGCCGGCCCGGCCGGCACCGTCGACGAGGCCGTCGAGCGCTGGGTCGAGGGCGTCGGCGCGCTCACCGGCGACGTGCCCCTGCTCATCGAGAACACCGCCTCCGGGCAGGCCGCGCCCGGCCGGGCGCTGGCGGACTGGATCCGGCTCGTGCTCGCGGTCCGGGAGGTCGCGGCCGTGCCGATCGGGGTGTGCCTCGACACCTGCCACGCGTTCGCCGGCGACCCGGACGCGGCCTCCGACCCGGCCGGCTGGACCCGGGCCCTGCGCGACGCGGTCGGGGCGGTCGACCTGCTCCACGTCAACGACTCCGGGGTCGCCGCCGGCGCGGGCCGCGACCGCCACGCCCGGCTCGGGCAGGGCGCCATGGGGCTCGACACCCTCGCCGGCTTCGTGACCACCGCCGGCGCGCCGGCGGCGCTGCTGGAGACCCCCGGCGACGACGACGAGCGAGTGGCCGACCTGGCCGTCCTCGCGGAACTCGTCGGCTGACCGGTCAGGACACCCGGGCCGTCACGTGGTCGACCGCGACGAGCAGGTCGACGTCCGGCAGGGCCCGGGCGAGCCGGGCGACGGGGCCGTGCAGGGCACGGTCGTCGGGCGCGGCCGGCACGACCAGCAGGTCGCGCGGCTCCAGCAGCGCGGCGAGCGCGTCCACGCGCCGGCGGTCGTCGACGACCACCCGGGGGTCCTTCTCCCCTGCCGCCGTCAGCACCGCCCGCAGCGCGTCGTCGTCGCGCTCGGCGAGCACGACCAGCCGGGCGCCGGTGTCCCGCGCGAGGCCGGCCGCGACCGCCACGCCGAGCCGGAGGCCCGCGAGCCCGGCCGGCTCGAGGTCCTCGGCGTCCACGGCGACGACCACGCGGGGCCACACCCCGTCGCCGCCGTCGGCCAGCCGGGCCAGCACGGTCGCGCACCGGGCCCGCTCCACCACGGCGTCGGCGACGGTGACGGCACCCGGCTCGGGCCCGACCCAGCCCAGCAGCAGCAGCGTCCCGTCGTGCTCGGTGGCGGCCCGCAGGATGCCGGTCACGGCGTCGGCGTCGACGCGCGTGACGGCGCGGGCCTCCACGCCGGCGGCGAGGGCGACGCCCTCAGCGGCCACCGAGACCCGGCGGGCCTCGCCCAGCACGGCCTCGTGTGCGGTGTCCCGGACCACCGTGACGGGCACGACCAGCCCGCCGTCGCGCCGGGCGAGCGCCGCGGCGAGGGCGGCGAGCGGCCCGGCGGAGGCGGGGCGGGCGATCGGGACGACCACGACCTGCCCGAGCGCCCGGGTGCGCGCGGCCGCGGGCAGCCGCGGCGCCGACCGGGCGGCGGCCCACGACGCGACCAGGCAGGTCACCAGCACGACCCCGACCACGGCGTTGACCGTGTCGAGGGCGACGAGCTCGACCTCGAGCCCGACGAACACGGCCGCGAGGGTCGCGGCCGCCTGCGCGTTGGAGAGCGCGAACATCGCCGTGCGCTCGTGGCGGTCGTAGCCGAGGAACCGCCCGGTGCCCTCGGCCGCGAGCCACTTGGCGAGCATCGCCACGGCGGTGAACCCGGCGGCGAGCCCGAGCGTGCGCGGCTGCAGCAGCAGCTGCGGGTCGATGAGCATCCCGACCGACACGAGGAAGAGGGGGATGAGCACGGTCGCGCCGATGACCTCGACGCGCGCCATCAGCAGCGAGTCGGCGGGGACCAGTCGGTTCAGCGCGAGCCCGGCGAGGAAGGCGCCGATGATGCCCTCGAGCCCGACGAGCTCGGCGACGGCCGCCGCGGCGAAGGCCGCGAGCAGGGTGAAGGTGACCCGGGCGGTGCGGTCCTGTCCGATGGTGGTGAACACCCACCGGGCGAGCCGAGGCAGCAGCACGAGACAGGTCACGAGCACCACGCCGAGCGCGAGCGCGACGCTGCCCCAGAACCAGCCGTCGAGCGCGCCGCCGGCGGCGCGTGCCACGATCGCGAGCACCAGCAGGGCCGCCGTGTCGGTCAGGATGGTGGCTCCCACCGACGCGGCGACGGCCCGGTTGGTCGCCGTCCCGTACCGGCGGAAGAGCGGGTAGGTCAGCAGGGTGTGCGACGCCCAGCAGGACGCGAGCAGGATGGCCGGCAGCAGCGGGAACCCGAGCGCGAGCATCGCCGGCGTGCCGAGGCCCATCGGCACGACGAAGGTGGCGGCGCCGAACAGCAGGCTGTCCCTGCGCTGCCCGGCGAGCTCGTCGAGGTCGAGCTCGAGGCCGGCCAGGAACATCAGGTAGAGGAGGCCGGCGCCACCGAGCAGCGCCACGGCACCGTCACGTTCGAGCAGGCCGAGCCCCGTCGGCCCGACCACGGTGCCGGCGAGGATGAGCCCGACGATGCCGGGCACGCGGAGGCGCTCCGCCAGCTGCGGGGCGAGCAGCACGACGGTGAGCAGGACCGCGAACGCGGCCGCCGGCTCGTGGAGCGGCAGCTCCGGGAGCTCGAGCACGGGTGGGGTGCGACCTCGGGGTCGGGACGCGGGAGGTGTCCGGACGACGCGGGAGTGTGCCTCGGTCGCCTGAGCGTCGGCTGAAGCCGCTACCTCTCCAGCGTCGTCACGATGTGGATGTGACCCTCGAGGGTGCGGTGCACGGGGCAGCGGTCGGCGATGCGCAGCAACCCGGCTCGCTGCTCGTCGTCGAGGTCGCCCGTGAGCGTGACCGTCCGGGTGAACCGCTCGATGCGGCCCTCGTGCGTCGTGCCGTCCTCGCGGGTGCACTCCTCGCAGTCCTCGGCGTGGACCTGGTCGAAGTCGACGGTCGTGACGACCTCGTCGAGCGGCCAGCCCTTGCGCTCCGCGTACATGCGCAGCGTCAGCGACGTGCACGAGGCGAGGCCCGCCCCGAGGTACTCGTACGGGGTCGGGCCGGTCTCGGTGCCACCGACCGAGGCGGGCTCGTCGACCCGCAGGGTGAAGCCGCGCGTGTGGACGTCGGCGGCCAGCCCGCTCGAGTTGTGGGCCGCGACGCGCTTGTCGGCGTACGCGCCGGCGTCCCCGACGCCGCGCATCGCGCTGGCGGGCTCCGGCGCGCTGCCGGCGTCGGGCAGGTACCGGGCGGCCCACGCCGCGATGACCGACGCGGCGTAGCGCGCGTCCGCCTCGTCGGTGAGCAGGTGGTCGGCGTCGTCGAGCGACACGAACGACTTCGGGTGGCGTGCCGCCTCGAACAGCAGCCGCGCGTTGTCGACCCCGACCGTGTCGTCGAGCGGGGCGTGCAGGAGCAGCACGGCGCGCCTGAGCCCCGCGACGGTGTCGGTGAGGCGCTGCGCTGCGAGGTCCTCGAGGAACGCCGCCGAGACGGTGAACGGGCGCCCGCCGATCGTCACCTCGCCCCGGCCCTCCTCGCGCACCCGTCCCAGGTCCCCGTCGAGCACGTGGGCCACGTGCTCGACGTCCGCCGGCGCCCCGATCGTGGCCACCGCCGTGACCGCGTCGAGGCGCGCCGCCGCGGTGAGGACCGCGGCCCCGCCGAGCGAGTGCCCGACGAGCAGCGTCGGTGCCGCGATCTCCTCCTCGAGGTACCCCGCTGCGGCCAGCAGGTCGTCGACGTCGGTGGTGAAGGTGCTGGCGGCGAACTCCCCGTCGGACGAGCCGATCCCGGTGAAGTCGAAGCTCAGCACGGCGATGCCCCGGTCGGCGAGCGCGCGCGAGATCCGCCGCGCGGCCTTCAGGTCCTTGGAGCACGTGAAGCAGTGGGCGAACACCGCTGTCGCGCGCACGGGACCCTCGGGCCGCTCGAGCCGTGCCGAGAGCTCGTGGCCGCGGGCGTTCGGGAACGTGCAGGTGCTGCTGGGCATCCGGGGAGGCCTCCGGTCGGGCGGGTCCGGACGCTAGTGCGAGCAGGGATGCGGGGCTCGCGTGGCGAAGGGACCCCGGGACGGGCCCTTCCCCCGCCGCCCCGACCCGGCACCACCACGGAGACCCGACATGCGAGCCACCCGACCCACCACCCTCGCCGTGGCGCTCGTCGCTGCGGCGGCGCTCGCGGCCGCGCCGGCCGCCGACCTGCCGAGCAACGGCGGCACCGCGCCCGGCCCGGCGCCGACGACGGTCGGCGCCGTCGGGGCGGCCGCCGACGGCCTCACCGTCACCGTGACCCCGGAGGTCGACCTCGGGGGCCAGGCCCCCGTCGAGCTCGGCTTCGACCCGGCGGGCGACGCCGCAGTGACCCCGGAGACCGCGGCGCTCGGCCTCGACCTCACCGGCATCCACGCCTGGGTCGAGGACGGCGACGTCCCGGAGCTCACCTTCGCGTGGCACTCCACGCAGCTCGACCGCCTGCCCCCGCCGGAGCTCGTCCGCTTCTACTGGGAGTTCGGCGTCAGCGGGTCGCAGAGCGCCTTCTCCGTGCAGGCCAAGACCTCCGACGTGGTGTCCGCCGGCAACCTCGGCGACGGCTCCCCGCAGTCGGTGCTGAACAACCTGCAGAGCTACCAGTCGCAGTCCGTCCCGCAGTTCCGCGTCCGCGGCAACTGCGGCACCCTGGACCCCGCCCCGCTGTCCAACTGCGGCCACGTCGCGTGGGTGGACGGGGAGTTCGACTTCGCCGCGAACGAGATCCGGCTGGTGCTGCCGCTGGACCTCGCGAACGCCCCCATCCGCCCGGGGACGCGCATCATCCCGTCCCAGGGCGCGTGGGCGTCGATCCAGGCCGCGGCGGACAACGCCCTGACCCGCGACTCGGTGGCCCAGTCCCTGGAGTACACGATCCCGGCGCCCTCCGGGACCGTCACGCTCACCGACGCCGACGGGACCGTCGTCGCGACCGCACCGCTGGACTTCGAAGCGGAGCGCCCGACCGCGTCGCTGACCGCGCCGGCGGCCGGGACCTACACCGTCACGGTGCAGGCCTGCTTCGCGGGCAACTGCGGCTCGGCGTCGAGCGGTGTCGAGGTCACCGGCTGACCCCGGGTCAGGCCTCGGCGCCCTCGACCGGCACCACCCGCCCGGTCGCCAGGTCCTGGATCGCCCCACGGACCCGGAGGCCGAGCGGCGCGAACGGGGCGGCGGCGATCCGCGCCACGTCCTCCCGGACGGACTGCTCCTCGTCATCGAAGGTCCGCAGCTCGACGCCGGACAGGTCGGTGCCGGTCTTGGCCTCCAGCCGGGCCTTCACCACGGCCTCGTCGGCCGCCTGGACCCCGCAGCCCGAGTGGTGCACCACGAGCACCTCCCGCGTGCCGAGCTCGTGCCAGCTCAGCAGCAGCGAGCGAAGCGTGTCGTCGGTCACGCGGCCGCCGGCGTTGCGCAGCACGTGGGCCTGCCCGATGGCGAGGCCGAGGTCGCGCAGCGGGTCGAGGCGCGCGTCCATGCAGGTGACCACGGCCAGGTGCGTGGTCGGGGGGGCGGTCATCTCCCCGCGAGCGGGCGCCTGGGCGCCGGCGGCGAGCGCGTCGTCGAGGGCGGTCACGGGTTCCTCCGGTGACGAGGTCGGGGACGGTCACCCCCAACGCTAGCCACCGCGTCACGGACCTCGGTCCCGTCCCCGACCCTGCCGGGCCCGACCCACCCGCGCGCCGCGGCACACTGGCCGCTCGACCCGAGAGGCCCCCGTGACCAGCACCACCCCCCACGACCCCACCTTCGCCGACCTCGGCCTGCCCGCGCCGCTCGTCGCCGTGCTCGACGAGCTCGGCTACGAGGAGCCGACCCCGATCCAGCGCGAGGCCATCCCGCCGGCGCTGGCGTCCCGCGACGTGCTCGGACAGGCCGCCACGGGCACCGGCAAGACCGCCGCCTTCGCGCTGCCGACACTGGCCAGGCTCGTGGCGTCCCGCGACGAGGGCCGCGACGACGCGCGCGGACGCGCCCCGCTGGCGCTCGTGCTCGTGCCGACGCGCGAGCTCGCCATGCAGGTCTCCGAGGCGGTGCACACCTACGGCCGCCGCATCGGCGCCCGCGTGCTGCCGGTCTACGGCGGCCAGCCCATCGTCCGCCAGCTCAAGGCCCTGAAGGCCGGCGTGGACGTGGTCGTGGCGACGCCCGGACGCGCCCTGGACCACCTGCGGCGCGGGACGCTCGACCTGGCCGCCCTCGAGGTCGTCGTGCTCGACGAGGCCGACGAGATGCTCGACCTCGGCTTCGCGGAGGAGCTCGAGGAACTGCTCGGCGCGACGCCCGAGTACCACCAGACGATGCTGTTCTCCGCGACGATGCCCCGCCGCATCGCCGACCTCGCCCGCACGCACCTGCACGAGCCGGTCCGCGTCACCATCGACCGGCAGGAGGCGTTCGCCGGCGAGTCCCCCCGCATCCGCGAGGTCGTCTACGTGGTGTCGCGCCACCACAAGCCGGCGGCCCTGGGGCGCGTCCTCGACGTCGAGTCCCCGACCGCGACCATCGTGTTCTGCCGGACCCGCACCGAGGTCGACGAGCTCACCGCCACGATGAACGGCCGCGGCTACCGCGCGGAGGGCCTGCACGGCGGCCTCGACCAGCCCCAGCGCGACCGGGTCCTCGGGCGCCTGCGTGACGGCACCACCGAGCTGCTCGTCGCCACCGACGTGGCGGCCCGCGGGCTCGACATCGACGTGCTGAGTCACGTCGTCAACTACGCGCTGCCGACCTCGCCCGAGAGCTACGTCCACCGCGTGGGTCGGGTCGGCCGGGCCGGGCGCGAGGGCGTCGCGGTCTCGCTGGTCGAGCCCCGGGAGCACCGGGCGCTCAAGGCCATCGAGAAGCACACCGGACGCCGGATGGAGGTCGAGTCGGTCCCGACCGTCGCGGACCTGCACGCCCGCCGGCTCGAGCTGCTGCGCGCCACGGTGCGCGAGTCGCTGCTGCAGGACGACCTCGACGCGGTCCGCCCGGTCGTGGAGTCGCTCGCGGACGAGTTCGACCTCGTCGACATCGCGCTCGCCGCGCTGACGGCGCTGCACGACGAGCGCACCCCCGACGCCGACGAGGTCGAGGTCCCCGACGCGTCGCTCGCGGGCGGCAAGGGCTCCCCCACCGCGACGCCAGCCGGCCGCAAGGGCTACAAGCACGCTGACGGCGACACCACCAACGTCTGGGTCTCGATCGGGCGCCAGGCCGGGGTGCGGCCCGCCGACCTCGTCGGCGCCATCGCGAACGAGACGAGCCTGTCGGGCAAGGACGTCGGCAACATCGTGATCACCGGGAAGTTCTCGCTGGTGGAGGTGCCGAGCCGCGCCGCGGACGAGGTCATCCGCACCCTGCGCGAGGCGACCGTCCGCGGCAAGCGCGTCCACGCCAAGCGTGACCGCTCGACCTGACGGCGTCGCAGGTAGTACGATTCGCAACTACCGACCCGGAGGCCGCCCGTTGACCCCGCTCACCCCACCCGACGCCGTCCTGCAGGTCGTCGAGCTCGGCCGGGTCTGGCAGACCGTCGACCCGTTCCTCTTCTGCGTCCACCACGACGACGACTACCCCGAGGGCGACGACGAGCTCGGCCCCTGCGCGCCGCTCACCGGGCGCGACATCGGCATGGACTTCTCCGGCAAGGACGGCTGGTCGATGTATCACGGCTCGCTCGTGCCGGGCTTCCCCCAGCACCCACACCGCGGCTTCGAGACCATCTCGTTCATGCGCAAGGGGTTCATGGACCACTCCGACTCGCTCGGGGCGGCGGCGCGGTTCGGGCGCGGCGACGTGCAGTGGATGACGGCCGGGCAGGGCATCGTCCACGCCGAGATGTTCCCGCTGCTGAACTCCGACGCGCACAACGAGACCGAACTGTTCCAGATCTGGATCAACCTGCCCGGACGCGACAAGATGGTCCCGCCGCACTTCTCGATGCTGTGGTCGCACGAGATCCCGCGCCACACCTTCCTCGACGACGCCGGCCGTCCGGTCCGCGTGACCGTCGTGGCCGGCGAGGTCGTCCGCGGCGAGCGGGCCCCGGCCCCACCGCCGCACTCGTGGGCGTCCGACCCCGCCAACGACGTCAACATCTGGCACCTCGCCTTCGCCGAGGGCGCCTCGTGGACGCTGCCGGTGGCCGGCCACCCCGACTCGCGCCGCGTCCTGTACGTGTTCGGCGACGGCTCGGTGCGCATCGGCGGGGTCGAGGTGCCGTCGGGCCGCGGGGCCGTCGTGCGCAGCGACGTGCCGGTCGAGGTCACCGACGTGGCGGCCGGCACCGAGGTCCTCGTGCTGCAGGGGCGGCCCATCGCCGAGCCGGTCGTGCAGTACGGCCCGTTCGTGATGAACACCCGCGCCGAGATCCAGAAGGCGTACCACGACTACCAGGAGACCCACTTCGGCGGGTGGCCCTGGCCCGCCGACGACCCGCACCACGGCCACGAGCTGCGGCGCTTCGCCCGGCACGCCGACGGCCGCGTCGAGGAGCTCGCCGCGGTCACCTCCGACTAGCGGTCCCCGCGCCGGCGCGGGCGTCACCGGGCGCGGACTCTGGCCGGGAGGACGTGGTCACGCCGCGGGACGGTGCTCGCCGGCACGGCAGGCTCCGACCTCCACCACACCGGGAGCCGGACCGACGATGACCAGCGACACCACCCACCTGCCCCTCGCCGACCGCGGCGCCGGCGGCCTCGACACCGAGGACGTCGTCGCGGTCATCCTCGCCGACCACGAGGAGATGGAGCGGCTGCTGCGCGAGCTGCGCGACGACACCTCCGACCGCGCCGCGGTGCTGGGCGAGCTGGCCGACCTGCTGGTCGGGCACGCGCGGGCCGAGGAGGACGTCGTCTACCCGGTGCTCGAGCGCCGCGCCCAGGACGTCGGCGAGGACGAGGTCGAGGACGAGGTCGAGCACGGCGAGGAGGAGCACGCCGAGATCGACGAGGCGCTGCTGGAGCTGCTCGAGCTCGCCGACGCCGGGACGCTCGAGGGCGACGCGTTCGACGAGGCGCTCGAGGACCTCGGCGAGCTCGTCCACCACCACCTGTCGGAGGAGGAGCGCAACGTCCTCAACCCGGCGCGGGAGCTCGTCCCGGAGGACGACCGCGGCGAGCTCGGTCGCCGTTTCCTGCAGGCCCGCCGGCGGGAGCTCGACGCCCACCCCGGCCGCATCGACGTGGTCCGTGGCGAGGTGCGCCGGGCCCGCGAGGAAGGCCTGCTCGGCTAGCCCTCGCGGCCGGGACGGGCGAGGTCCTCGACCCACACGGCGCCGGGCAGGGCGGCCAGCGCCGCCGGTGCCACCTCGAGCTTCAGCCGCCGCGACCCTCCACCGACGATGACCGCGTCGAGGTCGCGCAACCGGGTGTCGAGGTGGAGCGCGAGGCCATCGGGGAGGGCGAACGGCGTCACCCCGCCGATCTGCATGCCCGTCAGTCGCGTGACGAGGTCCGCCGGCGCGAAGGAGCACTTGCGTACCCCGAGGAGCTTGCGGACGCGGCGGTTCACGTCGAGGTCGGTGGTGGCGAGCACCACGTTGGCGGCCACCACCGGCTCGTCGTCGCGCGACGCCACGAGGATGCAGTTCGCCGACGTGCCGAGCGGACGGTCGTAGGCCGCGCAGAACGCCGCGGTGTCGGCGAGGTCCGGATCGATCTCCAGCACGCCCACCACCGTGCCGGTGGCCTCCCCGATGGCCGCGGCACGCGCGAGCACGGCCGCCTCGACGTCGTCGGCGGGGGTGATCTCGTCAGGTCGGCGCATGCGGCGCAGCGTAGGCGGACGGCTGTCCGCACGGACAGCCCGCGGCGTTGGTCGGACTCCCCCACGGTGTGGCAGAGTTCCTGCGCCCCGAGACCGCCCCCACCGACCACCGACGCGACCGATGGGACCGACGTGGACATCGACCAGCGCGCCGAGGCGGCTCGCCCGTCGGTGCTGCTCGTCGAGGACGAACCGGACCTGCGGTTCCTCGTGCGGGAGAACCTCCACCGCTCCGGGCGCTTCGAGGTCGAGGCGGAGGCCGCCGACGGCGAGGAGGCGATCGCGCTCCTCGAGGACCTCCAGCCCGACATCGTCCTGCTCGACATCATGATGCCGGGCATGAACGGCCGGCAGGCGCTGCCCCGCATCCTCGTCGCGAGCCCGACCTCGATGGTCGTGATGCTGTCCGCGCTCGACGCCGTCGCCGAGGAGAGGCCGGCCCTCGCCGCGGGGGCGTTCGCGTACCTCGAGAAGCGTGTCATCGGGCCCGAGCTCCCTGGCGTCCTCGACGACCTCTACCGGCGGTTCCTGCGGGCGCTCTCCGGCGAGACCGTCGTGGCGCCCGGTCCCCTGTAGACGTTCCGGTCAGGCGACGATCCGCGCCGACGGCAGCGTGATGCGGAACCAGGCGCCGGACGGCCCGTCCGGCTCGGGGTCGGTGATCTCGATGGTCCCGTCCAGCCGCGCGACGACCTTGCGACAGATGGCGAGCCCCACCCCGCTGCCGTGGCCCTCGGTCTCGCTGCCACGTCGGAACAGCTCGAAGAGGCCCTCGCGGTCCTCGGGCGGGATCCCCCGCCCGTCGTCCACGAACGTCAGCGTGGCGGTGCCGTCGACACCGCGCGTCGAGGCGACGCGGACCGTCGGGTCCGGGCGGCCGCCGTGGAGGCAGGCGTTGCGCAGCAGGTTGGTGAACAGCTGCCGGAGGTGGGTCCGGTCGGCCTCGACGGTCGGCAGCTCCCCGGCCTCGACCCGCAGCTGCGGGTGCTCGCGGGACACCTCGGCGGTGACCTCGTCCAGCAGCTCGCCGAGTTCGACGGCGACCCGTTCCTCCTCGACCTGGCCGAGCCGGGCCACCGCGAGCACGTCACGCAGCAGGTCGCGCATGTAGCTGTTGCGTTCGATGAGCCGGTCGAGCAGCTCCGCGTGCGGCGTCTCGGCGAAGTAGCCCTGCACACGCCAGAGCTCCATGATCCCGTAGTTGGTGGTGAGCGGGCCGATGAGGTCGTGCGAGACGGTCGCGAGGACGGCTCGGAGCTCGGCGTTCACCTCGTCCATCTGCGCGGCGAGCTCGGTGGATGCCTCGTTGGACGCGTACAGGCGCCGGGTCGTCTCCTCGGCGATGGCCTCGGCCGCCCGCCGGCGTGCACGTTCCCGCTCGAGCCGGCGCTCGAGCGACGCGATGCGGTCAGCCTCGTGCACGGGTCACCCTCCCGGCCCGAAGGTGCACTCGATCCGGCAGGAGGCGTGGCCTTCGAGCATGCAGGCGAGCTGCCGGATCGTCGCCCGTTCGCCGTAGTGGTCCGCTGCCCCGAGCACCAGCCCCTCGGCGAAGCCGCACATCCGCCGGCGGGACCCGTAGCCGATGACGAGCCGGTCGTCGCCCGGCTGCTCGAAGTCGAACTCGGGGACGTCGGCACCGGGTGGAGCTTGCGGACCTCGGGGTGGATCACGTCGTTGAGCGTCAGGACGAACGCCCGGGTGTCGGGCGGGGAGAAGAACGCGGGGTAGCGCTCGACGATCGACGGCATCGCCTGGCGGCCCACCCAGCGCAGCACCTCGGTGCGCGACAGGTCCAGCCGTCGGCTGGCGGCCTCCACGAGCGCCTCGAGCTCCGCGTCGGGGTAGGCACCCACCGTGGTGTAGACCCCGTCCAACCCGGCGTCGTCGAGCAGGGCGTCCCACGTGGACTCCCCGTGCGCCTCCACGACCACCGACTCGACGAGGTCGAAGATCAACCCCTTCACGTCCCGCCCTTCCGTCCAGGTGGAGCGAAGCACACCCGGGACACGGACCGGTAGGGCCGCCACCTGCAGAAGGTCCCCGTCGCTCAGTCCGTCCCGCGCCCGTCGAGCGCGGCGCGAGCGAGGTCGACCCACAGGGCGGTCTGCAGCGCGAGCGACCCCACGTCGATGCGCTCGTCGATGCCGTGGTAGCGGGAGCGGACCTGCTCGTAGGTGGCGCGCTCGCTGAACACGCCGGCGCCGTAGGCGACCACGCCCTTCTCCCGGAAGAACGACGCGTCCGTGCCGCCGACCAGCATCGACGGGATGACCTCGGCCCCGGGGTGCACGTCGAGGAGCCGACGCTCGAGCAGGTCCCACATCGGGGTGTCGACCGGCGACTCGGTGCCCGGCCGGTTCGCGATCGGATTCATCTCCACGCGGTCGTACAGGTCACCGAGGGCGGCCCGGAGCTCGTCGCGGACGTCCTCCTCGGTCTGACCGGGGAGGGTCCGCACGTCGAGCTCGAGCACGACCTCGTCGGGGATGGTGTTCGCCTTCTGCCCGCCGTGGGCGGTGTTGGGCGAGAACGTCATGTGCGTGCAGGCGTGGGCGAAGGGCGCGATCGCCTCGGGCAGCACGTCGAGCGTGTCGCGGATCCGACCGGGGTCGGTCAGCGCCGCGACCTGCTCCTGGGGCAGCCCCATCGACTCGACCAGCGCTCGCCAGTAGCGCGTGATCTCCGGGCGGGCCTGGTGCGCGGCCAGGCGGCGCACGACCTCGGCGGCCGTGACCAGCGCGTTGTCGCTGCGCCACGGCATGGAGCCGTGGCCGGGGGTGCCGCGGACGGTCAGCCGACGCCAGCCGATCCCCTTCTCCGCCGCGACGAGCACGACCTTCGGGCCCGACGGCGTGGACAGCAGCTGCCCGCCGGTCTCGGTCAGGACCACGTCGCACCCGATGGCGTCCCACGCGTGCTCGGCGAGCCACTCGGCGCCGTGTGCCCCGCCGGCCTCCTCGTCGGCGACCCCGAGGAACACGAGCGTCCCCCGCGGCGCGAACCCGGTGTCCGCGAGGTGCCGCGTGGCGACCGCCATCGAGGCCGTCAGGCAGAGCATGTCCACCGCGCCACGGCCCCAGACCTCGCCGTCGATCAGCTCGCCCCCGAACGGGTCCTCCCGCCACGCGTCGCCGACCGCCGGGACCACGTCGGTGTGCCCCATCAGGCACACGGTGGGTGCCGACGGGTCGGAGCCCTCGATCCGTGCCACGACCGACGCGCGGCCATCGACCGGCTCGAAGCGTTCGACGTCGAGCCCGGCGCCCTCGAGCACGCCCGTCAGCAGGTCGGCGTTGCGGGACTCGTGGCCGGACTCGCGCCGGCCGTCGTTCACGCAGCCGGCGCGGATCAGGTGCTGGAGCAGCTCGGTGGTCTCGGCGGTCAGGCGGTCATCGGTCTGCAACTCGCGACTCCAGCTCGGTGCGGGCGGGCCGGCGAGCCTACGGTCGAAACGATGCGGTCAGCGAGGGCCACGGGGTCCTCGCCGTCGAACCCGGCCAGCGCGATCGCGGAGCATGCCCCGGCGCGGTGACCACGTCGAGCGGCGGGTGGAGCGGGCCGTCGAGCGCGTCGAACAGCAGCATCCCGACCCGCAGGGTCACGGCGTGCCCCTCACCCCGTCAGCGGCTGCGGCTCGTCGTGCCCCCGCACGACCGCGGCCGGGACGGTCCCGCCCTCGGGCAACCCGCGCACCTCGACGCGGTCGACCACGCAGGAGTCGAGACCGACCTCGCCACCGATCGACAGCACGTGGTCCATGGCACCGTCGAGGAGGTCGCCGGGCACGAGGACGGCCTCGACGTCGTGGACGCCGAAGCGGGTGTGCGCCTCGGTGATGAGGGCGCTGACGAGGGTCAGGGCGGTGGGTTCCATGCCTCGGACCGTACCCGCGGCGCCCCGGCTACCGTCGCGCGCCCACCCCCGACCGGAGGAGCACGACGTGCACGAGACCACCCCGGTCGCGCTCGCCGACGCGCTGGCCACCCAGGTGCGTCACGTGGACGGCCGGACGGTCGTCGACTCGACCGTGCACGACGGCTTCGACGTGTTCACGATCCCCCATGGCGGCTACCTGGCGGCGCTCGCCGGCGCCGCCGTGCTCGGCGCGACCGGCCAGCCGGACCTGTTCACCGTCACCGTCCACTACCTGCGCAAGGCCGTCGTCGGTCCGCTCGAGTTCGACGTCGAGGTGGCCGGCGGCAGCCGACGGTTCACCACGGTGCACGCCCGGGCACGGCAGGACGGCGAGGTCGTGCTCGCGGTCCTCGCCTCCGTCGGTGACCGCACCGGGATGGGCGGGCCGACGTGGCACGCCACCGCACCGTGGCAGCCCGACGAGGCCTCGCTCGCGCCGGCGGCCGGCTCGTCGCCCGACGCGCTGCCGGCGCCGGCGGTCGCCGAGCGCGTCGCCATGCGCCCGGACCTCACCTCGTTCGGCTTCGCCTTCGACGGCCCGTCGGGCGACGCCACCGTGCGGGCCCGCCTCGAGCTCGACGCGCCGGACCAGCTCGCCGCGCTCGTCGCCTGCGACGTCACCCCGCCGGCGGTCTGGAACGCGCTCGGCCGCGAGGGCTGGGTCCCGACGATCGAGCTCACCGCCCACGTGCGGGCCCGTCCCGCACCGGGTCCGCTGACCGTCGTCGCCACCACCGCCCACGTCACCGATGGGTTCCTCGACGAGGACGCCGTCGTCCACGACGCCACCGGCGCGCTCGTCGTGCAGTCACGTCAGCTCGCCCGCTGGACCGGAGCCTGAGGAGCCCCCGTGCCCGAGCAACCCACCACGACCGACCTCGTCGTCTTCGGCGCCACGAGCTTCGTGGGCCAGCTGCTGTGCCGGTACCTCGTCGAGCGCCACGGGTGCACGGGTGACGGCCCAGAGGGCCTGACCTGGGCGATCGCCGGCCGGTCGCGGGCCAAGCTCGACGCGCTGGTCAGCGAGCTCGGCGGGGACGCCGGCGAGCTCGAGGTCCTCGTCGCCGACGCGACCGACCCGGACGACGTCGCTCGCCTCGCCACCTCGGCCCGGGTCGTGGTGTCCACCGTCGGCCCGTACGCGCGGTACGGCTCCGAGCTCGTCGCGGCCTGCGCGGCCGCCGGGACCGACTACGTCGACCTCACCGGCGAGACCCACTGGGTGCGGCGCATGGTCGACGCGCACCAGGCGACGGCCGAGGAGACCGGCGCCCGCCTGGTCCCGTGCGCCGGCTTCGACTCGATCCCGTCGGACCTCGGCGTGCACGTGCTGCAGGCGGCGGCGCGCGAGCGCCACGGGTCCCCGGCGACGCGGGTCCGCATGGCCGTGAAGGCGATGCGCGGCGGGGCCTCGGGCGGGACCATCGCGAGCATGCTGAACCTCCTCGACGAGGTGCGCTCCGACCCGGACCTGCGCCGGCAGCTCGGCGACCCGTACGCGCTGTGCCCGCCGGAGTCCCGCGGCGGCCCACGCCAGCCCGACGTGAACCGGCCGGTCCACGACGAGGTGTTCGGCCGGTGGCTGGCGCCGTTCGTCATGGCGGCCATCAACACCCGGGTGGTGCACCGCACCAACGCGCTGCTCGACCACGCCTACGGTGAGGGGTTCCGCTACGACGAGGCGATGATGACCGGCCGCGGCCCCGCCGGCGCGCTCGCCGCGACCGGCGTGACCGCCGGCCTCGGCGCGTTCGTCGTCGCCGCCGTCACCCCCGGCGTGCGCAGCCTGGTGGCGAAGGCGCTGCCGGAGCCCGGCGAGGGCCCCTCCCCCGAGGCGCAGGAGCGCGGCTTCTTCGACGTGCGGTTCTGGGGCACCACCGACGCCGGCGAGCGGGTCACGGCGAAGGTGACCGGCGACCGCGACCCGGGCTACGGCTCGACGGCGCGGATGCTCGGCGAGGCGGCCGCCTGCCTCGCGCTGGACGTCCCGGCCCGCGACGAGCCGGCCGCCGGCGGCTTCTGGACCCCGGCGAGCCTCCTCGGCGACCAGCTCGTCCGCCGCCTCGTCGACCACGCCGGCCTCACCTTCGCCGCGAGCTGAGCCTGCGGGCCGGGGACCGGCTCAGGCCGTGGTGCGGGCCACGGCGGCGCGGAACAGCTCGACGAAGGCGTCCTCGTCGAGCTCGGCGCCCTCGGGCAGGTCGATCGCTCGCATCGCCCTCCCGCCGAGGCTCGCGTTGAAGACGCCGTGTGGGTCGGGCAGTCCGGCGCCGTCGCCGAACGTCACCTTCACCTTCCCCGAGAAGGCCTGCAGCGTGCAGATGATGCCGGCGTGCTCGAAGGTGGCGACGCCGGCGGGGTTGGTCGGCTTGCGCCACTTCACGGTCTCGACCACGTCCGGGTCAGCCACGTGGATCAGCGCCCGCACCCGCGCCATCATCGGCCCGCGCCAGTCGTCGACCGACGCGATGATGGCGTCGATCTCCTGCTCCGCCGTCCCGTCCGCTGCCACACCATCCTCCTCGATCGGCACACCGGGGGGCCGCACCCGGACGGTCCGGGATCGTACGGGCACCGGCCCAGTGCTCGGACCCGTATGGTGGTGCCATCCGAGGGAGACCTGGCTCGGCGGACGCGGAAGGGGCGGCGGTGTCACGTGACCGGGGCGAGGCCGTCCTGGCCGCCGTGGCCCACGCCGGCGAGGTCCTCCTCGGCGCCGACCCGTGGTCGCAGCGGCTCGACGCCGTCCTCGCCACCCTGGGCGATGCGGCCGGCGTCGACCGCTGCTACGTGTTCGCCGTGCGGGACGTCGACGAGCAGGTCCTGGCGAGCCAGACCAACGAGTGGTCCCGGCCCGGGGTCCCGCCCCAGATCGACAACGACGACCTGCAGGACCTCCCGCTCGCCGACGCCGGGATGGAGCGCTGGGAGCGGGTCCTCTCCGCCGGCGGCACCATCGACGGCTCCGTGCTGACGTTCCCGGAGAGCGAGCAGCAGATCCTGCTCGACCAGGACATCACCGCCCTCGCGGTCGTGCCGATCCACGTCGAGGGGCGCTGGTGGGGCTTCGTCGGGTTCGACCTCGTCGGTCCCGATCGGCCGTTCGACGAGGCCGAGGTCTCGATGCTGCGCACCGCCGCGCGGATGCTGGGGGCCGCGATCGCCCGCCGGCAGGTGCTCGACTCGCTGCGGGACCAGCAACGACAGCTCGCCGAGGCGGTGCGCCGCGAGCGCGAGGTCACCGAACGCCTCCGCGACCTGGACCGGCTGAAGGCGTCGTTCCTCGACGCCGTCTCCCACGAGTTGCGTACCCCCATGACGGTGGTGCTCGGGCTCAGCGCGACCCTCTTCGAACGCCGTCGCGAGCTGCCCGAGGAGCAGCAGGACCACATCCTCGCCTCGTTGCACCAGAGCGCCCAGCGTCTCTCCCGGATGCTGGAACACCTGCTCGACCTCCAACGGCTCCGCGACCAGTCCGAGGAGATCCGTCGGGCCCCGGTGGACGTGGGTGCGCTCATCCGCTCGT
The DNA here is from genome assembly GCA_046566145.1 of Actinomycetes bacterium. Lineage (GTDB taxonomy): Bacteria > Actinomycetota > Nitriliruptoria > Nitriliruptorales > Nitriliruptoraceae > JBKHXF01. Next base: position 127,097 of record JBKHXF010000015.1, on the reverse strand, counting down.
GTGTCGCGGGCGTGACGGCGCTCGGCCCGCGCCGCGTCCACCTCGACGTCGACCTCGACGAGCGGATCGTGGTCGACCCCCAGGTCGTGGGTCGAACGCTCGAGCACCTGCTCGACAACGCCGGGGTGCACACGTCCGAGGACCGGCAGGTGTGGATCAGCGCGCGGAGCACCGAGGTCGGTCTGCGCATCTCGGTCGCCGACGACGGCCCCGGCGTCCCCCCCGAGCTGCGCGAGCGCATCTTCGAGCCGTTCCACCACGGGGTGCTCCGGCGCCCGCACCAGCCCGGCCTCGGCAGCGGGCTCGCGCTCGTCTCGGGGCTCGCGTTGCTCCACGGCGGCAGCGCGTGGTGCGAGGAGCGGGAGGGGGGCGGCGCGGTCTTCCACGTCGAGTTCGCCGACCTTCCGGCCAAGGACCGGCGCGGCCCCGACGCCGCGTGACGGGTGCACGCCACCGGCCCCGCCGCGGGTGCGACGGGGCCGGTGCGGTGCTGCGGTTGCGGGACGGTCAGGCGGCTCGGACCGAGGGGCGCGGGGCGACCTCGACCGAGGGCTCGCCGGCGCGGTGCGCCAGCGCCGCGACGATCGAGCGGACGAACTCGCCGGTGCCGACCAGGGCGACGCCCGTCATGACCGGGTGCAGCCAGTCGGTGCGCAGCGGCTGCCCGAAGGCGGCGAACACCGAGTAGTCGATGCCCCAGGCGAACAGGGCGGCGATGGCGACCGTGACGGTGCGGGTCAGCGCGGCCGGGGTCCGGACGGGGAGCACCTCGTCGAGGGTCTGGTGCACGACCGCCAGGGCCAGGGTCAGCGCGATGAAGATGGTGAAGGCGTACATGGAGGGCCTCCTCACGGGGCTCGGGCTGCGGCGGGGTGCCGCGCCGTCCGTGGTGTTGGACCGGGCCAGCCCGTCGGGGTTACCGCCATCGAGCGCCCCCCGCACGCCACACTGTGGGCATGGACGTCGACCCGGAGCTGGTCCGCGCGGTCCAGCGCGGCACGCCCGGCGCGATGGAGGCGCTCATCGAGGCCACCTACGCCGGGGTGCATCGCCACTGCCTGTCGCTGCTCGGCGACCCCGTCGACGCGGCCGACGCGACGCAGGAGGTGTTCCTGCGGGTGACCCGCTCCGTGCTCGGGTTCCGCGGCGAGGCCGCGTTCGGGACGTGGCTGCACCGGGTCACCGTCAACGTCTGCCTGACCGCGCTGCGCCGGCGGGCGGACGCACGGGCGCGTGGTACGGCCGCCGGCGCGGAACCGTTCGCCGTGCCGGGCGCGCGGCGGGACGTGACCGCCGAGGAGGACGTCGAGCGCACCGTGGCGCGCGAGGTCGAGGTGCAGCAGCGGACGGCGGCGGTCGCGGCCGCGATGGCGACGTTGTCCGCGGACGACCGCGAGGTCATCATGCTCCGGGACGTGAAGGGACTGTCGACCAGGCAGACGGCGAAGGCGCTCGGCATCAGCGAGTCCGCGGCGAAGGTCCGGCTGCACCGGGCGCACGCACGGCTCCGAGAGGCGGTGGCATCGTGAGGCGAGCACGCTGCGAGGACGTCGAGGTGTTGCTGCCCCTGCACGTCGCAGGCGAACTGGGCCGGCGCGCACGCCGGCGGGTCGCCCGACACCTGCACCGCTGCGAGCGGTGCGCCGCGGCCGAGGAGCACCAGCGCCACGTCTCCGACGAGCTGGGACGGATCGGCCGGGCCGCGGTCGAGCCGTTGCGGGAGGTGGCGCCGCCGGACGACCTGCTCGACACCCTGCTCGAGCAGGCCCGTGACCCCGGCCTGCGGGCACGAGCCGCCGTGCCGGCGCGTGGCGCCGTCAGCGGCGCACGACCGGGCCTGTCCGTGGCCCTGGTCGTGGCACTCCTCGCCGTGGCCGCACTCGCCGGCTGGACCGGCTGGCGTCTCGGCACCGCGGTCCGGGACCGTCGCGCCGCCGGCGCCTGACCCGTCGCCCGACCCGTCGCCGCGTCAGCCGCAGGCGGGGTGCTCCGGGTCCGGGAACGCGCACCGGGCCGTGTAGTAGGGCCGGCCCTCGTGCACGTCGATGACCTCGCCCGTGGTGAGGAAGTGGAGCCGCTGCCTACCGGAGAGCAGGTCCGTCCGCGGATGGCTGTGGGGATCGGACCCCTCCTCCGACGGGGTGTTCGACAGCGGCGGGTTGGGGTTGCCGGAATCGAAGAAGACGAGGGCCGAGCCGGCCAGGGGCGGCACCACGCCGTCGCCGTCCGGTCCCCACGTCGCGAGGCCGAAGAACGGGTCGGCGGCGTAGTGCCGTCCGGGGCGGAGGGCGGTCGTCAGCGCGGCCGCCCCGTAGGTGCGGGCCTGCACTTCGGCCGCGAGCGTCGTGACCTGGTGGTCCGACCAGGCGCTGTGGAGCAGCACGCGGTGGGTCGGGGTGTTCGGGTACGGGTCGTCGGTCGTGTGGTGGGCGTAGCCGTTCGCCTCGAACCGGTCCCACAGCTGCTGGATCAGCCCGATGGAGACCTGACGGTCGAGCGTGTCCGCGTAGGCGGCGTAGAACGGCTCGCCGTACAGCCCCTCCCAGTCGACCGACCGCTGCAGCAGCGTCGAGTAGTTCATGCCGGTCGCCCCGAGGACAGCGAGCTCGAAGTCCGGGGACAGCGCCGTGAGTGCCCCGCCCATGATGCCGCCCTGCGAGTTGCCGTCGTACACGAGCGTGTCGGGGTCGAACAGCGCAGCGCCGGCGCCGTCACGGAAGGCGGGGTGGGTGACCGGGCCGTCCGGGTGGGCGAGCACGCGGCCCATGAACAGCTGGTTGAGCATGCCCTGCACGCCGCGGTCCGCCTGGACCGGGAAGTTCCCGATGTCGGTCAGCGTCATCGCGATCGACGGCAGGTCGCCGACGGACAGCCCGACCCACTCCATCGAGCAGTACAGCACGTTCATACCGCGCAGCACGGTCCCCGAGCTGCCCTGGTACTGGGTCCGCGAGCCGACCAGGCCGTGGCCGTAGTAGCTCACGACGGCCGGGTCCTCGGCGGTCGCGGTCGCCGGGACGTCACAGGTGAAGGGGACCGACACGGTCGGCTCGTCGGCGTTGCGCAGCGGGTGCTCGGAGCGACGGTCCTCCGGCGCGTAGCGGAACCGGCCACCGACGGGGCCTCGGACCTGCGGCACGTCGTCGCCACCGTGGTCCGGGCGCGTCACGGTCACGTTGCCGAACAGGAAGTTCGGGACGTCGACGGTCAGGTGCACCCGCCGGAGGGTGTCCGCCTGGGGCCGCTCCTCCACGGAACGGACCTGCCAGACAGGGACGTCGCCCTGGATGATCCGATCGGCCAGGTCGAGGTCACCGAGCCCGGCGAAGGCCCGGTCCCGGATCGAGAGGGCACGTCCGGCGATGCCGAGCTCGGACGCGACGGTGAAGTCCCACGCCAGGTACAGCTCGGAACGGTCGACGCCGGCGGCCTCGAGGTCGGAGAAGATGCGCTCGTACCGTTCGTCCGCGTCCCCGTCGCGCTGTGCCACGAAGGCGGCCGCCGGCGCGATGGGGGCACCGGTGGCGTCGAGCAGGTTCCGCAGCGCGACGACGTAGCGGCGTCCCTCGGCGAGGTTCACGAGCGGACGGACCTGCAGCACGCGCTGGCCCGCGGTCGCGTCCCGGTGCATGTCGAGTTCGCTGACGAACGGGTGCCGCTCGCCCGTCTCGGTGTCGAGCAGCACGATCGGCGCGTCGGGCGCGAGGTACCGGGCCGGGTCGACCAGGTGGGGTCGCTGGTCCGCCGGCAGGTCATGCACGCCCCAGCTGCGGTCGAGGTCGAGCCCCGGGACGAGCGTCAGGATCGGGGTTCCCGGGCTCCAGCCGTCGTTGCGGTTCCACTCGGCCGGGTCGGCCGGCTTGCCCGCGTTGTTGCGGGGCATTGCGAGCAGGTCGATGTCGACCCGCAGGCCCGTGCGCATCGCGGCGTCGGCGACGGTGTGGAAGTCGGACGGGAACGGGAACAGGCAGTGGGAGGGGTCCACCGGGTCGCACGCGCCGGGCGAGACGAGGTCCTCGACCGGCCCCGCCGCCCCGGTGGTCGGCACCGGCGCGGAGGCCAGCGTGGTCGACACGACGAGGGCGAGCAGCCCGGTCAGGTGGTACCGCTGGCGCATGTCACGTTCCTCTGGCTTCTCGGAGATGGCAGCCGAACGGCTCGAGGCCGTCCGACACGGTGGGCGGTCGCGCGTCGGGGGCGACGCCCCACGCGGTGTCGGGGGCGGCGGACATCGACACGTGGAAGGTCCCCGCGTCGCGCCACGCCGTCTCGGTCAACCACGTCTGCGTCAGCGGTGCCTCGCCGAGCCGTGGCGCGGTGACGTACTTCGCGGCCTCGCTCGCCCCCGGCGCCTCGATGACCAGGTCACCCGTGGGCGTGTGCAGCACGGCGGACGGGAACGTGGGCGAACCGACGACGTACACGGGCGCGCCGGGGATCGCCGGGTGGAGGCCCAGGAGGCTCCAGACCAGCCAGCCGGAGAGCGCCCCGAGGTCGTCGTTGCCGGGCAGCCCGTCCGCGGTGGCGGAGTAGACGCTGGTCGCGGTTCGGACGGCAGCCTGCGTCTTCCAGGGCGCGCCGACGGCGTTGTACGTGTACGGGGCGTGCAGGTCGTGCTCGTTGCCCGGGGCGAACTGGTTCCCGGCGTAGAAGATGCCGAACAGCGTCTGCTTGTTCTGGACGTTGGCCCACGCTGCCCCGTTCACGGCGGTGGCGGGCAGGGCGAAGAAGCTGTCCAGCCGCTCCTGCACGACCTCGTCGCCCCCCATGCCCTCCACGAGGCCGGCGAGGTCGTGCATGGCCAACCACGAGTACTGCCAGCTCGTGCCCTCCTGGAACCCGTACCCGAACTCCGGCGCCCAGCCGTTGCCGGCGAACCGTCCGGTCGCGTCCCGTGGCCGGATCCACCCGCTGTCGGGGTCCTGCAGGTTCCGGAACCGCAGCGAGGCCGCGACCAGCTCGTCAGCGAGCTGGGTGTGCCCGAGGCGGTGCGCGAGCATCGCGGCCGCGGCGTCCGCGACGCCGAACTCCAGCGTGGTGCCGGCGTCGCGTCCCCCACCGTCGACCAGCTCGCTGGGGTTCGCGGGCTGGGGTGTCGGGAGCCAGCCGAGCGTGTCGAGTGAGGCGGGCCGTCGCGCGCGCGTCGTGAGGATCGCCTCGAGCGCGTCCTCGGAGACCTCCGTGGTGCCGACACCCCGGCAGGCTCCGGTGACGAGGAACTGGAACGCCGGGTCCCCGGACATGTAGCCCGGGTCCCGCGGACCGAGCTGCCAGCGCGGGAGGGTTCCCTGCTGCTCGGAGGCCTCCAGCAGCGAGCGCATCATGTCCTCGTAGCGCTCAGGGTCGAGCACGGCCAGCAGCTCGTTCTGCCCGCGGTAGCTGTCCCAGAGGGAGAACTGGGAGTACCGCGGCCGACGCGGGTCGCGCCGGACGAGGTCGTCGAGCCCGCGGTACCGCCCGTCCACGTCGGAGTGGAGGCTCGGGAACAGCCGGGCGTGGTACAGCGCCGTGTAGAGGCGCACCTTGTCCACATCGCCCCTCGGCGTGGGTGGGGTGAGCCCACTGGCGTCCAGCGACGACGTGACCTCGACCTGCCGCAGGACGGCGTCCCACACCTGCCGGCTCTCGTCCACCACACGATCGAACGCGAGGTCCTGGGGGGCCTCGGTCTCGAGGTTGGCCAACGCCCCCGGTCCGTCGGTGAACGAGAGCCCGACGCGGACCTCGAGCACCGAGCCGGGCGGGAAGTCCGCCACCAGCGTGGGTCGGTCCACGGTCGCGCCCACCGGCACGGGCTCGCCCGACGCCGTCGTCAACGCGATCGGATCCTCCGAGAACCGCAGCGCTCCCCAGACGGTGTGGTCGGGCCCGTTCTGGTCGGTCCGGAGCAGCAGCGTCCGTGCATCGAGTCGCGTGGCCGAGGATGGCCGGTACCCCTTGAGAGAGCGGGCGGGGTCGACCACCACCCTCGCGTCCTCGAGGCCCGGCGCGAACCGGTACCGGTGGAGTGCGACCCGGTCGGTGACCGTGAGCTCTGCGCGGATGGCACCGCGCGACAGGGTGACCGCGTAGTACCCGGGGGAGGCCACCTGCGAGGCCGGGTCGAACGGTTGGCTGTAGGCGGGCACGGGCTGGGGGTACCCGTTGCGCGCCGGGTCCAGCGTCTCGACCGGTCCGGTGAGCGGCAGCACGGGGAAGAGCCCGCCCTGGTAGACGCCGGCGCTCATGTGCGTCTGCGAGAAGCCCGTGATGACCCGGTTGTGCAGGTAGTACCCGCCGTAGGCCAGGGGGCCCTCGGTGTCGGGGCCGGGCGACGCCATGCCGTGCGGTCGAGAGGGACCCGGATTGGTGAAGCCGGGCGGCGTCGACCCGATGAACGGGTCCGCGTACGCCGACGGACCGTCCCCGCCGCCGGCGCCGGCGGCCATCGGAACGGGCGACAGCGCGGTCGTCGGAAGGACGGTGACCGCCGCGAGCAGCATCGCGACGACACGCCGGCGGACGGACATGTGGGGGCTCCCTGGACGGCGCGTGCACCGACCCGCCTCGGTCCGCACACCTGTGCGGGTGGTTCCACGCTGGCGGCTCCGTCTCCTGCCCCCGCGCGGAACGGATCAGTCCAGGACCTCGAGCGACACGGTCAGCTCGTCGCCGGCCTCGACGCCGGCGTGGACGCGGACCTGCTTCTTGACCGGGAGGACGAACGCCTCCCGCTGCTTGTCGGGGAACACCGACGTCGACCACGTCAGCCCCTCGACGGTGACCCGGACGCGGACGGACCCGAACCCGCGCTGGGTCCCGGCGGTCATCGCGTCGATCTCGTCGGAGACCGCGGGCGGGAGCGTGACGAAGTGCCAGGCCGACTCGGTGGCCTCCCACAACCACAGCGGCGCGGTGAACGTGTGCATGGACCCGACGGTAGTCGGAGCCGTGTGCCGGCCGAGGCCCGGCGTGCGACACTCCCCGACGTGATCGACATCGGCGGGGGACGCGGACCGGGACGGCTGCTGCGGGCGGTCGACGCCGTCGTGCACCGGATCGACCGTGCCTCGGGGCTGCGCGCCCGGCGCGAGCGGCGCACCTCACAGGACGCCGACCACGACCGGTTCGCGTACGAGCTCGGCCGCTGGATCGGTCCGGTGGCGGAGCGCTGCGGGTACGGCGAGGTGCAGCTCGGCGCGACCCACGCGGTCTTCTGCGGCGACCCGGCCGAGGTGCTCGCGAAGCACCCTTGGCTCGCCGACCTCGACGCCGGCGACGACCTCGCCGACGGAGACGCCTGCGTCGACCTGCAGGTCGACTGGCGGGACGGCTGGGTCGAGCTGCGTGCCGACCCGTTCGTGCGCCGCTCGCTGTTCGCGCCGGCGGCCGACCGAGACACGCTCGGCTCGGCGCTGGAGGCCGTCGCCGACCGGCTCGTCGCCTCGCTCGACGCCCGGACGGTGCACGACGGCACTGGGCTGACGGACGACCCGCGCCGGTCGGACGGCTCGACGGCCTGGCTCCGCGTACACCGGGTCGGCCCCACCGACTGACTCGCGCGCTTCCCGCCAGGCTCGTCTCGGTGGCCGCCTACCCCGCGCCGGCGGCGAGCTCCCGCAGCCCGTCGAGCAGCAGCGCGAGCCCGACCTCGAACGACGCGTCGAACCGGTAGTCGGGTCGCAGCACGTGCTCGGCCGCGAAGCGCACCATGTGGGGGTGGGGGTGGGGGTGGGGGTGGGTGTCGGCGGTCGGGCCGAGCGCGGACGCGACGACGTCCTCGAGGCCCTCGGCGTCGGTGCCGGGCAGCGAGGTCTCCTGCACGACGAACCCGAACACGAACGCGTCCAGGAGGGCGACCGCGTGCGCGATCACGGGCGCCGACAGGCCCGCGGCGTAGAGGACGCCGAGGAGCGCGTCGAGGTGTCCGAGGGTCGCCGGACCGGGCGAGGTGCGGTTGTCGAGGAGCGGCACGGCCCACGGGTGGCGGAGCAGCACCCGGTGCAGGTCCCGACACCGCTCGGCGAGCGCGTCGATCCACGGCAGGTCGACGCGGGGTGTGGCGAGCTCCGCGTGGACGGCGTCGACCATCGCGTCGAGCAGGGCGTCCTTGCCGTCGACGTGGTGGTAGAGCGCCATCGGGCTCGAACCAAGCGCCTCCGCGACCCGCCGGACGGTCACCGCGTCGGCCCCGTCACGGTCCGCGACCTCGACGGCGGCCGCGACGACGGCGTCGCGCGTGAGCGTGGTCCGCGAGCGTGCCACGAGCTGTTCCTCCTCCGGGGTGGACGACTGTACTAAGTACGGTTACGCTGCCGGGCATCGTACTTAGTACGAGCCGTCGCCGTCCATCCCTCCTGGAGCCCGCATGCCCCCCGCGAACCCCACCCCCGCGAACCACACCCCCGCGAACCCCACCCCCGCGAACCCCACCCCCGCACACGCCACCGTGCCGGCCACCACTCGTGCGGTCGTCCAGCGCCGCTACGGCGGACCCGAGCAGCTCGAGCTCGCCGAGATGCCGACGCCGGCGCCCGGCGACGGCCAGGTTCTGCTCGAGGTCGAGGCTGCCGCGATCGACCGCGGGACGTGGCACCTGATGACGGGCCTGCCGCTGGTGGTGCGGCTCGGGTTCGGGTTCCGCGGGCCGCGCCAGCCGGTCCCGGGCCTCGACGTCGTCGGCACCGTGGTCGCGCTCGGCCGCGGCGTGTCCGACCTGCGGGTCGGCGACCGGGTGTTCGGCGTGGCGGACGGTTCGTTCGCGACGCACGCGGTCGCCGACGCGCACCGGCTCGCGGTCCTCCCCGCCGGCGTCGACCCGCTCGTCGCGGCGGCCGTCCCGGTCTCCGGCGGGACCGCGATCCAGGCGGTGGTCGACCAGGGTCGGGTCGCCCCCGGCCAGCGGGTGCTGGTGCTCGGTGCCTCCGGCGGGGTGGGGAGCTTCGCCGTGCAGGTCGCGGCCGCCCGGGGCGCCATCGTCACCGGCACCGCGAGCACCGCGAAGGTCGCGCAGGTGCGGACCCTCGGTGTGCCGACGGTCGTGGACCACACCACCACCGACCCGCTCGCCCAGCCCCGCGCGTACGACTGCATCATCGACACGGGCGGCCGGAACCCGCTGCGCCGGCTGCGCCGCGCCCTGACCCCCGACGGGACGCTCGTCGTCGTCGGCGGCGAGGGTGGTGGGCGCGTCACCGGCGGGTTCGGCCGTCAGCTGCGGGCCGCGGCGCTGTCGCCACTGGTGCGCCAGCGGCTGCTGATGCTGTTCGCCCGCGACACCCGTGAGGTCGTGGAGCGCCTCGGCGCGATGCTGGTCGAGGGGACCCTCACGCCGGTGGTCGACCGGGTGGTCGCCCTCGACGGCGTCGCCGACGGGCTGCGTGCCCTGGCCGCCGGCGAGGTCACCGGCAAGGTCGTCGTGCGGGTCCGGTGAGCCGACCAGCGCGTGAGGCCTCGTCCGCTTGCGGAGCCTCGACCGGTCGGTCCGTCGCCGGGTTCAGCGGCTGCGACGTGCCACGCGGTGACCGTTCCAGAGCACGCCATCCGTGCGTGACGACGCTGCGATGACGCCGTCGCCAGCATCGACGTCGTCGACCCGCAGCGAGAGGTTCGTCACGCTCCTCGTCGCCGGCGAGGTGACCGTCAGGCGGCCAGCGCCGGCAGGCCGGGCGGAGCGAGCAGGGCGAGTTCGGCGAGGAGGACCTCGACGCATGCAGCGAGGTCGATGCGGCGGTCGTGGTGGGTCGGCTGGAGCCGGTCGGCCGCCACCTCGGCGGGCGCTTCCGCGGAAGCGCCGGGTGCGAGGGCGCCGGCGGTGGCGGCGAGCGCAGGTGACGGCGCGAGTTCACGACCGTCCGCGAGGTGGAAGCGCATCCGCCCGCGGCCGTCGTGGCGGATCGTGACCCCACGGTCGTGCACGACGTGGTGGTGCCGGACGCACAGCAGCACGAGGTTGTCGAGCCGGGTCGGACCGCCGTCGGCGACGTATCGGATGTGGTGGGCGTCCACGAACCTGGTCGCGCCACACCCCGGGAACCGGCAGCGACGGTCCCTCGCGAGCAGCGCGCGCCGCAACCTCGGGGGGACCCTGCGGGTCCGTCCGCTCATCGCGACCAGCTCCCCGTCCCCGTCGTGCCGAGCCGCCACCGCCCCGGCCTGGCACGCCAGCCGCTCGAGCGCCGCGAGCGACATCGACCGAGCCCGGCCGCCGGCGGCCGTACGGACCTCCACGGGCACCTCGTCACCGTGCACCTCCCCGGAGGTGGCGTGGACGTGCACCACCACCGTGTGCCGGTCCGCCCCCGAGGTGTCCTCGGGCAGCGCGCCGGCGGCCTGCTCCACCGCGCCGACCAGCACGTCGACCCGCAGCGCCCCGACCTCCTCCACCTCGACCGGCACGGTCCCGTCGTCCTCCCCCGCCGCGCGCGCCTGGCCCCGCAGCTCGTCCCGCAGCGCCCACGCATGCTCACTCAGCACGTGCCACAGGCGCTCGACGACGTCCGCCGGCGCGACCACCCGAAGCTCCGCCATCCCGTCCGCACGCGGCACGAGCGCGACCTCCCGGCGCTCGTGCGGGGTCCGCTCCCGGTCGGGGTCCGGCCGGGCGGCGGTGAAGCCGCGCAGGATCCGCTCGAGCTGCGCCCCGTCGGCGTGCTCCGCGTACCGCAGCAGCAGCCCCTCGAGCGCCGGGTCGCCGTGCCGCGTGATCGCACGCACCTTGCTGAAGGAGATGCGACCCGCGCGGAAGCGCTCGGTCAGCTCCGGCCAGTCCGCCAGGGACGACGCGACCCGCACGTGCTCCCTGGCCGTCGACGCCCCCATCGACACCGCCCACGCCAGCCACGCCGCCGGCGACGACGCCCCCTGGTCCGCCCAGATGCCGCGCCGGACCAGCTCCGCGACGAGCTCGAGCCACCGACACGTCGCCGCGGCCAGGTCGGCTGCCCCCCGTCGCACGAGCCGCTCCAACAGGGCATCGTCGAGGTCGGTCACGGACGCGGGGACGGACGTCGGCTCGGACATCAGGGCTCCTCCGGGGGCGGCGACGGTGCGACCAGCACACCACGGGGGTGTGACACCGACCGCCGGCGCTCCGCTTCCGCGGAAGCGCGCCGCCGGCGGACGTCACCGCGCCATGCGGTCACGCCGCCGCAGCACCCACCAGACGGCCAGACCGACCGGGAAGGCGAGCAGCACCGCCGTCTCCGCGAGCGCGTTCAGGACCGGTGGTCCCGACCTGCCCACGCGCGCCATCCAGACGACGCCCCACACGAACAGCAGCAGGATCGCGAGCCCGAGGTACTCCATCCCGTGTCCCCCTCCGGTGGCGATGCCGTGACGGTAGCCGGACGTCGTCCGCCGGCGCTCCCGGGCGGCGTCCCAAGGGGACATCCGCTGGCCGCCCGGCCCGGGGGGTGGTAGGACAGGGGGCCTGACCCGCAGGCGAACGGAGGTCCGGCGATGTCCGATCGGTACCGACCCGAACAGCGCGCCCTCCAGGACCGGTTCGACACCCGCCGGCTCGCCGACCGGCTCGCGGAGGGGCCCAGCGGCCACATCTCGGAGTCGCACCGGGCGTTCATCGAGGCGCGCGACATGTTCTTCATCGCGACCGCGGACGAGGAGGGGTGGCCGGAGGTCTCCTACAAGGGCGGCGACCCGGGGTTCGTCCGGGTCGTCGACGAACGGACGATCGTGTTCCCCGTCTACGACGGCAACGGGATGTTCCTGACCGCCGGCAACATCCTCGCGAACCCGCGGGTGGGCCTGCTGTTCATCGACCTCGAGTCGGGCACGCGCCTGAGGATGGACGGCGAGGCGACGGTCGACATGGACGACCCCGAGGTGGCCGACACCCCCGGGGCGCTGTTCCTCGTCCGGGTCCGCGCGCGGCACGTGTTCGCCAACTGCCGCCGATACGTGCACCGCTACACACGGGTCGAGCGGTCCCCGTTCGTGCCGTCCGAGTCGACGGACCCGCCGGTGCCCGACTGGAAGCGCGACCCCTGGTTCGAGGGGACGTTGCCGGGTGACGACCCGGCCCTCGACCCCGAGCGTCCGAGCGCGCCGTCGGTCCCGCGGTTCTGAGGACCCGGCCGGTGGAAGGGACACGGCCGGTGCGGTACGCCCGCGTCGATGGCGTCAGCCTGGCGTACCAGACGTGGGGGTCCGGGCCGGCATCGATCGTGGCGGTCCCACCGCTGGCCCAGAACATCGAGTTGATGTGGGAGCGCCCGGAGTACCGGGCGATGCTCGACCGTCTCGGGACCTTCGCGCGGGTCTGCCACTTCGACAAGCGCGGCACCGGGGCATCGGACCGTTCGGCCCACATGCCCACGGTCGATGAGCGGGTCGAGGACCTCCGAGCGATCCTGGACCATGCCGACATCCGGCGGGCGTACGTGCTCGGCGTGTCGGAAGGCGGTCCGGTCGCCCTGGCGTTCGCAGCGACCTACCCGCAGCGGGTGGACGGCGTCGTCCTGGTCTGCTCGGGGGCCCGCATCCGGGGGGACCGGACCGGCGGGAGGACCGACACGCGGTGGCGGGAGGCGTTCATCGAACGTTGGGGCACCGAGGAGTCGATCACCCTGGACGCGTTCGCTCCGAGCCTCGCCGCCGACCCGACCTACCGTGCGTGGGAGCCGCGGTACGAGCGCCAGTCCGCCGGTCCCGCGGCGATCCGTGAGCTGCTCGAGATGATCGACGAGATCGACGTCCGACCGTTGTTGGCGTCGATCACCGCCCCGGTGCTCCTGCTGCACCGGCGTGACGACCCCGTCGTACCGGTCCAACGGGCGCGGGAGGTCGAGAAGGGGGTTGCCGACGCGCGACTGGTCGAGCTCGACGGGGCCGACCACATGGCGCACGCCGGCGACGTGCACGCATGGCTGGACCACGTCGAGGCCTTCACCACCGGGTCGGTGCGTTCGGGGGGACCCGCGCCGCGCGCCGTCGCGCCTCGGCCGCAGGTCCGTGTCCTGGGCGGGTTCGGCGTGACGATCGGTGACCGTGACGTCCCCATCTCGGCCTGGGGCTCTCGCCAGGCACGGCAGTTGTGCAAGCGGCTCGCCGTCGCAGGGGGGCAGCCGGTCCCACGCGACGAGCTGGTCGACATGCTCTGGCCGGGTGAGGTCGGGGCCGGCCGACTCTCCGCGCGACTGTCGGTCCTGCTGTCCCACGTCCGTCGGGTCCTCGGAGGAGGGCTCGTGGCCGACCGTGGGGCGGTGGCGCTCGACCTCTCCAGCGTGCAGCTCGACCTGGGCGTGGTCCAGCAGGCGCTCGTCCGGGGCGACGACGCGGCCGCCGTCGGGTCCTACACGGGGCCGCTCCTGCCCGAGGACCCCTACGAGGACTGGGCGACGGAGGCGCGCGAACGCGTGCGCTTCGCCATCGTCGGGGCCCACCGCCGGCTCGCGGCCGAGGCGTGGGAGGCGGCCGACCTGGAGGCCGTGGTGGCACACATGGCGGCGATCATCGACCTCGACCCCTACGACGAACGGGCGCACGAGCAGCTCGTCCGGGCGCTCACGGCCACGGGCCGCCGAGGCGACGCCGCTCGTGCCAACGGGCGCTACCGGCGGCGGATGGCGGAGCTGGGCGTGCGACCCCGGGACCTCCTCGCCGACCTCGACGGTTCGAAAGCTGGCTGAAAGGGTCACGTGCCACCCTCGGCGACCGTCGTCCGCCACGGACCAGTCGCCGAAGGAGCGCACCGTGACCCAGTCCACCTCCCTGCCGCCCCACGCCCTGCTGTGGGAGCTGGCGACCGCCGCGGTCGTGTCCCGCTGCCTGCACGTCGTCGCGGAACTCGGCGTCGCGGATGCACTCCCCGCCGCCGGCGCCGGGGTGCACGAGTTGGCTGACGAGCTCGGCCTCGACGCTGACGCGCTCGGACGGGTGCTGCGATGCCTCGCGACATACGGCGTGTTCGAGGTGGACCTCCCCCGGGTCGACCACAACGAGGCCTCCCGGCTGCTGCGCCGCGACGATCCCGCATCCATGCGGGCGTTCGCGCGCATGATGGGCCTGCCCATGAGCTGGGAGTCCCTGACGGTGCTCCCCGCCACCGTCGTCTCCGGCGAGGCCGGCATCTTCGGGCTGGACCCCGACGGGCTCTTCGCCTACCTCCGTGGACACCCGGAGCAGGCCGCCGTCTTCGACCAGGCCATGACGGCGAAGTCCCATGCGGACATCCCGCTCATCCTGACGGCCTACGACTTCGCCGCGCACCGGACCGTCGCCGACCTCGGAGGGGGGCGCGGGCACCTCCTCGAGGCGCTCGTCCAGGCCCACCCCCAGGTCGACGCCATCCTCGTCGACCTGCCGGAGGTGATCGACCGCGTGCGGGCGGACGCCGGCGAGCGACCGATGCGACTCGTCGCTGCGGACTTCTTCACCGACGTCCTACCCGCCGCCGACGTCTACGTGCTCATGGAGATCATCCACGACTGGGACGACACCGACGCCGTGCGGCTCCTGGCCAACCTCCGCCGCAGCGCTCCGGACCACGCGACCGTCCTCGTGGTCGAGACCGTGTTGCACGAAGGCGGCCGGCGCGACCCGTCGACGACGCTCGACGTCATCATGCTCGCCCTGACCGGCGGACGTGAGCGGACCCCCGCGGAGTACGCATCGCTGTTCGATCGCGCCGGCTTCGAACTGGTGCGTGTCATCCCGACACACGGAGCGGTCCAACTCGTCGAGGCCCGACCCGTCGCCGCAGCCGGATGACGGACGTCGCCGGCGTGCAATCACCGAGGCCCCTTCAGCCTGACGAGTTCCATCGGGAGGAGCCCCCACCGGAGAGCTTCCGTCGCAGGTGCCGCGTCTGCGACTCTTCGTACCCCGGATGCGCCCCGAGGCCCCCCGGGTCATCTTGCCGCCGCCACTCCCTCGAGGGCCACCAGACACGCCTCACGCTGGTAGATCGCCTGCATCAGATCGAGGGCGTCCTGCCGTGTGGTCGGCGTGCGCCACTCGACGTCGCCGTCGCCGAGGAACGACGCCGCCTCGACCAGCCACTCCCGTGGTGGGAGCCTCGGACTCATCTCGCCCCCAACGCGACACGGGATGCCGCGCCGCTCTCGCGGTGTGACATCCCGTGTCGTCGTCGCATGGACATCTGGTGTCCTC
The DNA here is from genome assembly GCA_046566145.1 of Actinomycetes bacterium. GTDB lineage: Bacteria > Actinomycetota > Nitriliruptoria > Nitriliruptorales > Nitriliruptoraceae > JBKHXF01. Next base: position 111,986 of record JBKHXF010000015.1, on the reverse strand, counting down.
AAGCCGACACCTCGTGCCGCCCTACATCACGTGTAGGGCGACACGAGATGTCACCCGGCCGGGACACGAGATGTCAGTCACTAGACATCCAGACGCCCCTGCGCCAAGTGACCAGGCAGGAAGGGCTCCGAAATCGTGACGCCTCGGACCGAACGCCCCACGGGGAAGTCGTCGCTGTTCTCGGACATCAGGGTGGTAACCCCTACTTCCACCGCCGTCGCGATGATGGTGGCGTCGTAGGCGGGTGCCAGTCCGTCCTCTAGACCGATCTCACGAGCCAGCAACGCGACGCGCCGCGTCAGGGGCACCCAGTTGATGGGCGACGCTCGGAGAGTCTCCGTTAGCGCCACGATGCGTTCGATGGGCATCTGGGGCGCCAGGACCTTGGGCAACTCCACGAGAACGAGGGTCGAGCACCACACCTCGATCTCACCGTCATCAACCGCTGCCATGAGCCGCCTGCAGACCGGCGCGGCGGCGTTGGTGCTCGGCAGGAGGCCGTGCCAGATGATGTTCGTGTCGAACGAGACGCGCTCAACCACGGCGTAGCTCGCGCAAGGCATGGGAGGCGGCTTCTGCGTCGAAACGATCCAAGCCGCTTGCGAACTCCGTCAGTCGGACAAGCTCAGGTTCCGCCTCGATGAACTCGGCGGAGATGCGGGCGGGACGCCCATCCGCCCCGACATCGATCCTGCCGGACAGCGCAACCTCCCGGAAAAGCCAAGATCTCAACTCGTCTTGGTACTCGGCGGGCGCGTCAAAGTAGATGTGGCGGCCCGTCAGCCGATCTCGAACAACCCCAGTGAGCCGGCCCTGCTGCGTCTTCCCGAGCCGACGCAGCTCACCGATCAGCTCCCCCCACTCGGTCCTCTGCGCGAGGGAGCGCTCGATCGCTGCATCGGTGGTCTCGTCGTACGTGGTCACTTGGTCGTCCCCAACGAACGATGCACCACTGACGCCGTAGCGAGACCAATTGTCGAAGCTTGCTCTGAGCGATCGCCTGAGGTCTCTTGTGAGCCGTGCCGGCTCGTTGAGTACGTCCCGCACCAAGCGTGCGACGTCTCCGGGCTCATGGCCCTTGACGCTGACTGTGACGACCGCCGAACCTGGACGGAGGTCTTCCATGGTAATCGTTTCATCCTCAGGGACGGCCGCTTCCACGATCTCGACCATCAGGAGGAGGAGCTCGAGCGCGCCATGCGCGTCGAACTGCCCTAGATCACCATCGACGCGCAAGTCGACCATCAGCACCTCCCCGACCCATTGAAGTCTGCCAGGGCGGTGAGACGCGTGCCGCCGCGCTGGCAAACGCCCTCATGTGGGCCCTGCACCCCAACCGGTGTGGCTTCGGCGCCGAGCCCGCCCACATCACGACGAGGAGTCAAGGTCGAGCTCCGGGGTCTCGTGGCGTTCGGCGGCGCGGCGATGGACGTAGCGCAGCATCCACTCCTTGACGATGTCGGCGTAGGCCGGGTCGTCGAGGAACCGCTTGCCGAGGTCGGCGTTGTGCTCCATCGCGTCGATCACGGACTCCATGAATTTCGCGTCGAACGCGTACTTGAAGGTGTCCCGGTCGTTGACGGCGGCCTGCTGCTGGAGCTCGACGTTGGCGGACATCTGCTCGGCGACGGCCTGGTAGAAGATCCGGTCGGCCTCGGTGACCTCGGTCCCGAACCGCTCGTTGATGCGGTCGACGACGTCGCGGAGGAGCGCCTTCTCCTCCTCGGTCATCGCGCCCCCGCCGTCACCGGTGATGCCGTCGAGCACGTGCTCGCCATCAACCAGCCCGATGGCTGCCTCGTCGTTGCCGGCGAGCTTGAGGTGGGACAGCTCGAGCTCGTCCGACAGGTCGAGCGCGGCGCCACGGTCGGTGCCGATCCAGCGCAGCAGCACCCGGCAGTACGGGTAGGCCCGTTCGAGCTCGGTGTCGTCGAACTCGACGACCTGCATGAGGAACCCATAGAGCCGGACGAACTGGCTGATGGCCTTGCGGACCGCGTCCTTCGTCGGGTCGTCGAGCTCGGCGAACCGGTCGGCTGCACGCTTCACGGCGGCGGTCAGGACCGGGTGGCCCTTGACCTCGCCAGCCGTGGACGTGAACCAGACCTCGGCGAACGAATCGATGTCGGACCGTTCGACGACCCGGGACTCCTCGACACGCTGCCACGTCTCGTAGAGCACCTGCGGGTCGGTGGAGGTCCCCACCGTCGCCTCGTAGTAGGGCTGAAACGCCTCGGCGATGTCGTCGGCAGAGTTGACGAAGTCGAGGACGAACGGGTGCTCCTTGTTCGGGTGGATCCGGTTGAGCCTCCCGAGGGTCTGCACCGCCGCGACGTTGGCGAGCTTCTTGTCGACGTACATGGTGTGCAGCAGCGGCTGGTCAAACCCGGTCTGGTACTTCTCGGCGACCACCATCAGGTGCATGTCCGGACCGGCGAACCGGCGGACTGTCTGCCCCTCGCCGAACCCGTTCATCGAAGACTCCGTGTGCTCGACACCGGGGGTCTCGGGGTCGACGACCTTGCCAGAGAACGCGACAACCACGCCGATGTCGTAGCCCTGCTCGGCGACGTAGCGATCCAGCGCGAGCTTGTAGCGGACCGCGGCGAGACGGCTGCGGGTCACCACCATCGCCTTGGCCCGACCTCCGATGCGGCCGGACACGTGCTCGCGGTAGTGCTCGACGATGATCTGTGACTTCTCGGCGATCATGGCCGGGTGCAGGTTCGCGAACTTCGCGACCGCCGCGGAGGCCTTGGACTTCTCGACCTCCACGTCCGAGTCCGTCGCGACCTTCCAGTACACCGAGTACGGGGTGTAGTGCTGGAGCACGTCAAGGATGAAGCCCTCCTCGACGGCCTGCCGCATCGAGTACAGGTGGAACGGCCGCAGCATCCCGTCGTCGCCCGGCGTCCCGAACAGCTCCAGGGTCTTGGCCTTCGGGGTCGCGGTGAAGGCGAACAGCGACAGGTTCGACTGCCGCCCTCGTGCGGCCGCGGACGCCGCGACGGCCTGCTCGACCGGGTCGTCGAGGTCGTAGCTGCCGAACTCCTCCGCCGCGAGCGCCGCGTCGGCGTCGTCGATGCGCAGCACGTCCTTCATCTGCGCGGCGGTGTCGCCCGACTGGGACGAGTGGGCCTCGTCGATGAGGATCGCGAAGCGTCCGTCGACCTGGTCGAGCGTCTCGAGCTGGTTCGCGAACGGGAACTTCTGCAGCGTGGTGGTGATGATGCGGGCGGAAGGGCGGGCCAGCGCCTCGGCGAGCTCGCGGGACGAGTCGACTGACACGACCCTGCCCTTGGCGGACTGTTGCTCGAACTGCTCGACCGTGGCGGAGAGCTGCTCGTCCAGCACCCGCCGGTCGGTGACGACCACGACCTTGTCGAACACCCGCGAGACCCCGTCCGCGGCGGTCATCGAGGTCAGCCGGTGCGCGAGCCACGAGATCGTGTTCGACTTCCCCGACCCGGCCGAGTGCTGCACCAGGTAGTGCTGTCCGGCGCCGTGCTCACGGGCGTGGCCCGCCATCCGGGTGACCGCGTCCCACTGGTGGTAGCGCGGGAACAGCATCGTCACGTCGCGGTCCGGGTCGTCAGGGTCGGGCGGGGAGACGTAGAGGAACCGGTGCAGCAGGTCGAGCCACGTGTCGCGCTGCCACACCTGCCGCCACAGGTACGAGGTCGGGTGGGAGCCGTCCCCCGGGTCGTAGTTGCCGGCCCCGCCGGTCCCGTCGGGCGCCGAGCCCCGGTTGAACGGCAGGAACCGGGTGTCGGCCCCCGCGAGCCGGGTCGCCATCTGCACGTGCTGGGTGTCGACCGCGAAGTGCACCAGCGACCGGTACGACAGCAGCGTGTCGTTCGGGTCACGGTCGTAGCGGTACTGCGCGACCGCCTTCGCGACCGCCTGCCCGGTCATCTCGTTCTTCAGCTCAGCATCCGCGACGGGGATGCCGTTGACGAACAGGGCCACGTCGACCGCACCCCACGTCCCGTCGGGCTTGCGGACCGGCGCCTCGAGCACGACCGTCAGTCGGTTCGCCTCGTAGCGGGCCACGAGGTCGGCGTTGAGGTCGTTGGCGGGCTTGAACTGGCAGAACTCGAGCCTCGCACCTCCGGCGACCTTCTTCCCGCCCCGCAGGAGCACCAGCGCCCGGCCCGGCTCACGGTCGAGGTCCTTCGCGACGATGCCGGCCAGCCGCTGCTGCCACCCGGGTCCCGTCGCGGCGGCGAACCTCGCCACCGCAGCCGGCTGCGTGTCCTCGAGGTAGCCGACGAGGTCGTCGACGATCAGCCGCGTCTCCCGGTCGACGTCGGCGTGCGGGCGTTCGACCCACCCGCCCGAGCCGACGAGCTCGTCGGCGATGAGGCGCTGGAAGCTGCGTTCGTCCTGGATGCTCACGGCATCGTCCCCCTGGTGCGGCCGCCACCGTAGTCGCCGGCGGCTCAGCGCATCCGGTAGCAGGGGCGTGCGCTGGCGTCGTCGACCCGGACGACCATGTCGGCGCCGAACTGCTTCGGGGCGCCTGGCCCGAACACCGTCCCCGCCTCGGAGGCCGAGACACCCCACCGGCGGGCGGTCTCGGTCAGGTCGTGGCTGCTCCCGGAGTGGGCCGCGTCGTCCGCGGTGCCCTTCTCCAACCCGTACAGCCCCTCGAGGATGCTCCGGGCGGCGTTCCCCCAGGTGCCCGAGACCTTCGTCCTCGACGTCCCCGTGTCGGCGAGCGTGTAGCGGGCCGCAGCCTTCCACCACGCCACCCCATCGGCGACCCGCAGCGCCACGACGGCGAGACGCAACGCGCCCCAAGCGGTGTCATGGGTGCGGGCCTCCCGAGCGACCTCCAACGGGCTCGGTAGTGGCGGCAGCCCTGCGCCAACGCGTGGACCGGCGACGACCGTGCCTGCGAGGTAGCGGCGCACCGCCTCGGTTCCGAGCCGATCGAGGTAGGTGCTGGCCCAGGCCACCAGCTCAGCGGCTTCATCGGTCTCGGCGGGGACAGGCGCGGAGGTTGCGGGGCCCGGGTCGGTCATGGTCGATGGCTCCTCGGTCGCGGACGGGAAGGAGGCGGGCACGGTCGGACCTCGCCTCGTCGGGGCACCCAAGACGTCGTCACGGTCGACCTCCACGGCGCGGATGCCGGTGAACCCGAGCCGGGCGGGGTGCGCGGGCTGCGGCGGGGTGCCGACCACGAGCAGTTCCCCGTCCTTCTGCAGCATCGAAGGACGGAGGCCGACGTCGTCGAGGACGTCGAGCAGCTGCTCGACGTGGGCACGGTGGACGTGGGTCACCTTGGAACCCCAGGCCAGCAGGACCACATCCGCGGCGGCGAGGACCTCGCGCTCGAGCTCCGGCACCGCCACCCGGTCGGACGGCGACGCGGCGAGGCCCGACGCGTTCGCCGACCGGAACGTGAACAGGTTCATCACGTCGATGCGGGCCACTGGCCCGTCGGCCGAGAGGATGTTCACGACGTTGCGGAGCGACGCCCGGTTCGGAACCTTGCCGACCGGACCGTCGGTGTCCGCGACGAACGGGTTCAGCCCGTAGAAGACCCCGACTCGGCCGTCCCGGTCCCACGCCCGCCGGAACAGCAGGCGGTGGCGCAGATCCGCCGTGTAGCGGTACTCGTCGTGGCCGGACGTCGTCTCGACGTGGACCGAGAGCACGGGTGACCCGTCAGAGGCGAGGCATCCTTCTCGAGCGAGCAGACGCAGGACCTGCTCGGGTGCTGCGTCCCCCTGCACCTCACCTGATTGATGCGCGAGGTCGACGCTGAAGCCGGGCCCCTGGAGGCGGGATGTCCCGAGCCCGTCGGTTCCGGTCAGCTGGACGCGGGTCGCGTTGCCGTTCGTGTGCACGTTCGTGGATCTCCGGGCGCGGACTTGACGCCGCGGAGGATGCCAACGCGCTGTGACCCGCGCCGCACGAGCGGGTCAGCGCTCGACGATGGTCTGCTGGTCGCGGAAGTACGAGGCGTGGGTGACCTTCACGGTCTCCAGGTCGGGGGCGAACACCAGCACGACGTCCCGACGGCTCGCGCGGTCGTCCGCTCGCTCGGCCTCGACGTACGCGGCGTCGCCGGCCGTGATGTCTTCGAACTCCCGGACCCGGGTGACTCGGGACTCGCCGTCGTGGACGAGGAGGAACGCCATCTCGGTGACGGGGACGTCAGCGACTGCCACGATCACTCCCATCGGATCAGGACCTCGCGTGCGGCTTCGAGTTCCGCGAGCGGGGCCGTGGCACCGTAGCTGTGGAACGCGGTCCGCGGGCAGGTCACCTCGTCCTCGGGAGCCGGGCGCCGCATCCAACGCCCGTTGTCAGGCCAGCGCTACTCTCAACGCCCAGGGTGGAACGTTGGGAAATCCGTGGACCTGACAACGTACGTTGACCGGAGCTACGGACGCGTTGTCCGAGTACCGGGACCGCACGGGTACGCCTTCTACGTGCCGGCACCGCTGCCCCGGAGCCTCGACCTGGCGGCGGGAACCGTCGTCGCCCTCTCACGAGCGGACCGCGCGCTGGGACGCCTCGCCGGTGCTGGCCGCCTACTCGCTGACCCGCACCTGCTCGTTCGGCCGTACCTCGTGACGGAGGCGCTGGCGAGCTCCCGGATCGAGGGAACGCAGGCATCGCTCTCCGAGGTGTTGGAGGCCGACGTCGACGACGGCCCTGCGGCCGCCCACGACGTCCGCGAGGTGCAGAACCACATCGCGGCGTTCGACCTCGGCCGTGCGTTGCTCGCCGAGCTTCCCTTGTCGCTCCGGCTCGTCCGACGGGTCCACGAGCGTCTGCTCACGGACGTCCGCGGGGAGGAGAAGCGACCAGGCGAGTTCCGGACGTCCCAGAACTGGATCGGCCGGCCCGGTGGTTCCCTGGCCGAAGCCGCGTACGTCCCACCCCGCCACGACCCGGAGATGCTCGACGCCTTGGGCGACTGGGAACGCTTCCTGAACGAGGACGCGGACCTGCCGCCGCTCGTCGCCGCGGGCCTCCTGCACCTCCAGTTCGAATCCATCCACCCCTTCCTCGACGGCAACGGGCGCATCGGTCGGCTGATGGTGCCCCTCTACCTGCTCGCGACGGGAGAGCTCCCGGAACCGCTGCTGTACCTCAGCCCGTGGTTCGAGCGGAACCGCGAGGAGTACTACACCCGCCTCCAAGGGGTTCGCGAACGAGGGGAGTTGCAGGAGTGGTTGGCCTTCTTCCTCGAGGGCGTGGCCGTCATGGCGACGGAAGCCATCGACCGGGTGGAGGCGCTGACGGACCTGCAGCGCCGCTACCGCGCTGCGCTGGTCGGCGACCGGAGCAACGCCGGCGCGGTCGTCGACCTGCTCTTCGCGAACCCGTTCGTCACGACCCAGCGCGTCATGAACCACCTTGGCGTGACGAACGCCGGGGCCAACAACGCCATCCGGCGGGTGGCCGAACGCGGATGGCTCACGAGACGTGGAACCTCCGGCAGAGGGGGACGGATCACGTGGGCGGCGGACGAGGTCCTGGCGATCCTGTCGAGAGTCGAACACTGAGGTCCCCGACACTGAGCGGGCGGGTCGCTCGCTCATCGACACCTCGTCGATGCCAGCGTCACGTGTGGCTCGGTTTCGCCGTCTGGATCACGAGCACCTGCGCGTCGGTGGGGTCGCGCAAGGCCACACGGCCTCCGGCGGCTGCGACGAGGTCCAGCATCAGTGGCGCATCACCCCAGTCGACCTCGGCTGCGGTCGCGGCTGCCATCCAGGCGCGCGTCGGCGCACCGAGCATCCAGCGGTGTGCTGCCGTCGCGACCGTGACCGCGTCGCATCCGTGGAGACCGTGCACGACCGCAGGCTCGCACGGCGGGCAGGGCTCGATCCGCCCGGACACGAACGCCTCCCACACCACCAGGGCCCCGTCCACCGGCTGGTCGCCGAGCACGATGGGCACCGGGATGCGACGCGCCAGGTGGGCCAGCTCGAGCAGCCCGGTGACCAGCGAGCCGGTTCCGCCGCTCGCGGTCACGGCGCGCGTGCGCTCGAACGGCCCACGTGCACCGGTCAGGGCCTGCGGGTCCGAGCGGACGGCGAGGAACAGCGGGGCCTCCCAGCCGAGGGTCACCCGTCGGCCGGCCGTGATGTCGCTCTGGAGCGACGCCACGAGGCCGTCGAGCGCCTCGCGGCCCTCACCGACCGACGTCGGCTCACCGGACGCGACCCGCGCCCACGCGAACGAACCCTTCGCGACCGACCCGACGTCCGCGGCGTAGGTGACCAGCGACACCATCAGTCGGACACGGAGGCGCGGAGGTAGCGGGCACGGATGGTGGCGAGGGGCACGGAGGACTCGTCACGCTCGACGGCCCACAGGGTCCAGCCGTTGGTCGACTTCCCACCTCGGACCGCAGCTCCCGCCGACGACGGTGACGGGTACGACCGCCCGTCGTACTCCAACGTGCCATCAGGCTGCAGCGTCGACACCGCCGGGGCCGAACGTTGCGTCGACGTCAGCCGCTCCCCCGCAGACAGGTATCCAGCCGCGAGCAGGTCAGCGAGCGACACGTCGTACGAGCGCGGGTTCCGCCGGCCCTCCGCACCGGAGGGGGCGGGCGCTTCCGCGGAAGCGGTTCCGTCGTCGAACGTATCGGGTGAGCATCCGAGCAGCCGCAGCATGGCCGCGATCGGCTCCACAGCCGCCTCAAGCGCGACGCGGTCGTACGGCCGCACCGTCTCGTCCTGCGGACGGTTGCCGTTGGACAGGCTCGCGAGCGTCGCCCCGTCAAGGAGGTCGTACAGACGACCTTCGAGCCACCCGACCTGCGCCGAGTCCCACCCGTAGGTCGTGTCCCGGACGACCAGCAGCGCCCGGGCCCAGTGCTCCTTCTTCAGCCGGTGCTGCCGCAGCCGGGCCCGCAGCCCCGAGGGAGCCTTGCCGACGTACACCCCAAAGGTCCCGTCGAGCTGGACCGGGTCGAGCAGCAGGTACACGCCCGCCGCATCCCACTCCTCACCGAGCGCCGACAGCGATGTCCGGTCCACGATCGCCATCCTGAGCGCCGCGTTGCCGTCCAGCACCGTCACGGGCGCCGCCGGCTCGGAGGCCAGCAACACCGTCACCGGCATCGCATCAAGATCGTCCCGCACGTCAGACCTCGATCTCGCCGGTGACCGCTGCAGTGATGAGCGCTTGTCGGCGTTCAAGCAAGAGAGCCTGCTGACGACGCAGCGCGGCCACAGCCCGCCGCATCCCTTGGCGGCTATCCGCGACCTCCGAGCTGAGCCTCGCCTGCTCATCCGCAGGCGGCACCGGAACACGCATCGCCGCGTACTTGCCTCCTGAGAAGTTGTCGATCGTGCTCCGAACGGCGCCGACCGCGACTTGGTCCCAGTAGTTCTGGCTCTCGACGAAGACCCGCAGCCAGTCGCTGCTCGCACGACCGGGTCGGACACCCACGAGGTAACCGGCGAACGCCACAGGAGTCCCGCGATGCCGGTAAGCCGTTCCTATCGACCCGGCGCGCGTCAGAAGGAGGTCGTGTTCCATCGCCATTGAGTCCCGCCCGATCCACTCTCGGTTGGCGTACACCCCCTCAGGCTTGAGCGTGTCAGGGTCACTGATGTCCGTCGTACGGACGTAACGCACGTGTCCGACGAGCTCATCCATGGAGAGGTCAGCAGCCGCGAAGTCCAAGCCCGTCATGATTCGCTCTGTCGCATACTGCAGGGCAACGTCCCCGTGTCGCCGGCGGGCGCCGGCCACAACAGATTCGACCCCAGCCGCGTACCGCTCCTCGACGAGCGCGGCGGCGTGGGTGTTCTTGGTGATGAGGGTGTCGATGCGGGCGGTCTCGGTGTCGAGGTAGTCCGCGATGCGGCGTTGCGTCTCCAGCGGTGGCACCGGGACGGGCAGGCTCCAGATGGCGTCGAACTCGACGCGACCGTGACTCTTCGTCGCGGATCGGACTTGCGAGTCGAGAAGCCGACGAGTTCGCTCGCTGGTCAGGACGTACTTGATGAAGCGGCGGTCGACAGAACCGAGTGGCCGCACGACCGCGAACTCGGTCGAGGCGATGCTCGGCACGTCGTGTGCGGCCACCTCGAACACGTGGCCCTTGCGCGGGTTCAGCCGGGACACGAGGAGGTCGTCGATCCGAACCAGAAACTTGTCGCTGGCGATCTCAGACGGGACCTGCCGTCGCGGCTGTCCGGTGACACCCAGCTCGTCGATGGCGTAGTGCTCGACGATCTCTGGCGTGCCGGGGATGGCCGAGGGCGAGACCTTTATCCCTGCAGGCTCCACTACAGACCAGAGCGGTGCGACCCTCATCCCGTCACCTGGCCGAGGAGGTCGAGGATCTCCTGTTCGACCTTGCGGAGGTCGGCGTCGATCTCCTCGAGGGGGCGGGGCGGGGTGTAGGTGTAGAAGATGCGGGTGAAGGGGATCTCGTAGCCGAGCTTGGTCTTGGTGTGGTCGGGCCAGGCGTCGGGGGCGTGCGGGAGGACCTCGGCCTTGACGTACTCGTCGACGCCGTCGCGGAGCCAGTCGGTGCGGGTGTCGTCGGGGTCGTAGCCGTCCGGGAGGGGGACGGTCTCCTGGCCGCGGAGGTCGCTGTCGGCGATCGGGTTGCCCTTGCGGTCGACCATGACGGGGGCGTCGGGGTCGTCGACGGAGAGGGTGTCGAGGACGGCGTCCTTGGCCTTCTTCAGCAGCGCCGGGAAGTCGGGGTGCTTCTTGAGCTTCGTCATCGCGTCGTTGAGGGCGATGCCGTCGGTGGGCAGGTCGCCGACGGCCTGCTCGAGGGCGGCGAGGACCTCGCCGGCGCGGTCGGCGTCGGCCTTGCGGACGTTGTCGACGGTCCAGTCCGGGGACTCTCGGAGCCGCTCGACGGCGCGGGGACCACCGTCGTAGCGGGCGCGTCGTGGCCGTTCGATGGTGACGCGACGGAAGCCGAACTCGTGGTTGCGGAGCACCTTGGACCGGTCGTCGCCGTCGGGGTTGTCGCGGTAGAGCCGGACGAGCTCGTCGATGTGATCGGCACCGAGCTCGTTGCGCTTGTTGCCGAGGCTCTTGCGCATCTTCTGGAACAGCTCGCGACCGTCGATGAGCTGGACGGTGCCGGCCCGATCGGCGGGCTTGCGGTTGGTCAGGATCCACACGTAGGTGGAGATGCCGGTGTTGTAGAACAGCTGGTCGGGCATCGCGACGATGGCCTCGAGCAGGTCGTGCTCGATGACGTGGCGGCGAATCTCCGACTCGCCGCCCCCCGGTGCACCGGAGAACAGCGGGCTGCCGTTCATGATGATGGCCATGCGGCCGCCGCCGGTACCGGTTGCCTCGTCGTAGGGCTTCAGCTTCGACAGCATGTGGAGGAGGAACAGCAGCTGCCCGTCGGACTTCGATGGGAGCCCGGGCCCGAACCGGCCGTCGTGGCCGAGCTCGGCGTGCTCGCGCTCGATTGGCTTCGCGTAGCCCTTCCAGTCGACGCCGTACGGCGGGTTCGCGATGACGTAGTCGAACGTGCGGGTCGCGAAGGCGTCGTCGGTGAAGCTGTTGCCGAACGCGACGTTGTCGGCCTCCTGCCCCTTGATGAGCATGTCGGCCTTGCAGATCGCGTACGACTCGTCGTTGAGCTCCTGGGCGTGCGGGACCAGGCGGGCCTGCCCGTTGCGGTCCCGCAGGTGCTCCTCCGCCACCGACAGCATCCCGCCGGTCCCGGCCGCGGGGTCGTACATCGTCACGATTGCGCCGGGCTGTCGGAGCCGGTCCCAGTCGTGGGCGAACAGCAGCTCCACCATGAGCGCGATGACCTCGCGCGGGGTGAAGTGCTCACCGGCCGTCTCATTGGACATCTCCGCGAACTTGCGGATGAGTTCCTCGAAGACGTAGCCCATGTCCATGTTGGACACCCGGTCGGGATGCAGGTCGACGTCGACGAACCTGGCCAGCACCGGGTAGAGCAGACCAGCGGCGTTCAGCCTGTCGATCTGGCTGTCGAACCCGAACTTCTCCATCACGTCACGGGCGTTGGGCGAGAACGCCTCGATGTAGGCCCGCAGGTTCGCCGCGACATTGTCCTCGTCGTCGATGAGCCGGTCGAACGTCAACGGCGACGTGTTGTAGAAGGATCGGGCCGACGTGGCCCGCAGGACCGGCTCGCGGTTCTCGATGCCCTGCGTCTCGAGCTGGGCGTTGCGGTCGAGTACGGCCTGCTTCGTTCCGACGAGCGCCTGGTCGAGCCGGCGCAGCACCACCAACGGCAGGATGACGTCGCCGTAGTCGTGGGCCTTGTAGGTGCCCCGCAGCAGGTCCGCGATGGACCAGATCAGGCCGACGGCCTCGCTGTGTCGGTACTCGTCAGGCACGGCGTGCGCTCCCCCGGGGTCGCCCTAGGGCGGGAACGTAGTCGGCGCCTGTGATCACGTCCGACACGACGGAGGGGACGCCCCGTCGGGACGTCCCCTCGTCCGGTGAGAGCGGTCAGCTCACGAACAGCCGCTCGTGGTGCCGCAGGACTCGCAGACGTGGCAGGCGCCGGCGCGCTTCATCTTGACGCCGCAGTCGTAGCACATGGGCGCGTCGTGATCGACGGGCACCGAGGAGCCCTGCAGGGTCGGCAGCTCGGCCGACGCGGCGACCGACTCGGCCGTCGCGGTCTTCGGCACGGCCGGGGCCTCCTCCGCCGCGTCGAGGGCGGCGGTGCGCTCCTCGAGGGTGAAGATGCCCAGCGCCTCGCGCTGCTCGAACGGCAGGTACTCGATGGCGACCTTGCGGGCGATGTAGTCGACGATGGAGGTCGCGAAGCGGATCTCCGGGTCGTCGGTCATCCCCGCCGGCTCGAAGCGCATGTTCATGAACTTCGAGACGTAGGCCTCGAGCGGCACGCCGTACTGCAGGCCCAGGCTCACCGAGATGGCGAACGCGTCGAGCAGGCCGGACAGCGTCGAGCCCTGCTTGCCGAGCTTGACGAAGATCTCGCCCAGCCCGTCACCCGGGTACTCGCCGGCGGTCAGGTAGCCCTTGGCGTCGGCGACCTGGAAGGAGATGGTCTGGCTCGGGCGCTGCTTGGGCAGCTTGCGCCGCACCATCCCGGCCGACACGGCCTCCGCCTCGGTCGTCGCCGGCGCGTCGGACTTCTTCTTGTCGACGCTCAGCGGCTGCGCGACCTTGCAGTTGTCGCGGTAGATCGCGACGGCCTTGAGGCCGAGCTTCCACGAGTCGTAGTAGAGCTGCTCGACCTCCTCGACCGTCACCTCCTCCGGCATGTTCACCGTCTTGGAGATGGCGCCCGAGATGAACGGCTGCGCCGCGGCCATCATCTTCACGTGCCCGTAGTAGTGGATGGCGTCGTCACCCATCGCGCACTGGAAGACCTTCTCGTGCTCCGGACGCAGCGCCGGCGCACCCTTGATGGTCTTGTTCTCGTCGATGTAGGCGACGATCGCCTCGACCTGCTCGGCCTGGTAGCCGAGGTGCTCGAGGGCCTGCGGGACCGTCTGGTTGACGATCATCATCGAGCCGCCGCCGACCAGCTTCTTCATCTTCACGAGGCCCAGGTCGGGCTCGATGCCGGTCGTGTCGCAGTCCATCATCAGGCCGATGGTGCCGGTCGGCGCCAGCACGGTGGCCTGCGAGTTGCGGTAGCCGTGCTTGCGGCCGAGCTCGAGCGCCTCGTCCCACGAGGTGCGGGCGGCCTCGAGCAGGTCACCCGGCACCGGACGCGGGTCGATGTCGTCGACGGCGGCACGGTGCTTGCCGATGACCCGGACGTGCGCGTCGGCGTTCTTCGCGTAGCCGTCGTAGGGGCCCTGGACCCGCGCCATCTCGGCGGAGACCTTGTAGGCGTGCCCCGTCATCAGGGCGGTCAGGGCGCCGCACCACGCACGGCCCTCGTCGGAGTCGTACGCGAGGCCGAGCGACATCAGCAGGCCGCCGAGGTTCGCGTAGCCGAGGCCGAGCTCACGGAAGGCGCGGGCGTTCTCGCCGATCTTCTCCGTCGGGTACGACGACGGGGTGACGACGATCTCCTGCGCGGCGAAGATGATCTCGATGGCCCGCATGTACGACTCGACGTCGAAGCGGCCGGCCTCGTAGTCGTAGAACTTCTTGAGGTTCAGCGACGCCAGGTTGCAGGCCGAGTTGTCGAGGTGCATGTACTCGGAGCACGGGTTCGAGCCGTTGATGCGGCCCGACTCCGGGCAGGTGTGCCAGTCGTTGATCGTGGTGTCGTACTGCATGCCCGGGTCGGCGCACTCCCACGCGGCCTGGGCGATCTGGCGCATGACGTCGCGGGCGTCCTTCTCCTCGATGACCTCGCCCGTGGTCACGGCGCGCAGGCCGTAGGTGGTGCCCTCCTCGTAGGCGCGCATGAACTCGTCGTTCACGCGGACCGAGTTGTTGGCGTTCTGGAACTGCACCGACGAGTAGTCCTCGCCGTCGAGGTCCATGTCGAAGCCGGCCTCGCGCAGGGCGCGGATCTTCTTCTCCTCGCGCGCCTTCGTCGCGATGAACTCCTCGACGTCCGGGTGGTCGACGTTGAGGATGACCATCTTCGCGGCGCGGCGGGTCTTGCCGCCCGACTTGATGGTCCCCGCGGAGGCGTCGGCGCCGCGCATGAACGACACCGGGCCGGACGCCTCACCGCCGCCCTTCAGGACCTCCTTGGAGGAGCGGATGGTGGAGAGGTTGATGCCGGAGCCGGAGCCGCCCTTGAAGATCGTCCCCTCCTCGACGTACCAGTTGAGGATGGACGACATCGTGTCCTCGACCGAGAGGATGAAGCACGCCGAGCACTGCGGCTTCTCCTCGACGCCGACGTTGAACCACACCGGCGAGTTGAACGCGGCCTTCTGGTTGACCAGGAGGTGCTTGAGCTCCGCGCGGAACACCTCGGCCGACTCGTCGTCGGCGAAGTAGCCGTACTCGATGCCCCAGCCGGTGATGGTGTCGGCCACGCGGTCGATCATCTGGCGGACCGAGTGCTCGCGCTCCGCGGTGCCGAGCTGCCCGCGGAAGTACTTCTGCGCGACGATCTGGGTCGCGATCACCGACCAGCTCGACGGGAACTCGACGCCGCGCTGCTCGAACGAGGTGGTGCCGTCACGCCAGTTGGTGAGCACCGCGTCGCGGAGCTCCCACTCGAGCTCGTCGTAGGGGTGGACCCCCTCGCGGGTGAAGTGGCGGCTGAACTTCAGCCCCTTCTCCTTGCCGCGCCCCACGACCCGCACCGGCGCGCCGGTGGTGGCCGTCGCGGCGTCGGTGAGGTCGATCGGGGCGTCTGCGGTGGTCGGCGACTCGGCCATGGGCGTGTGCTCCTCGTGCGTGCTCGGCGCGTCTGCGGCGGTGATGACAGCCGTGTGATTACAACCCCGCGGCGGCTCTCGTGTCAACGAGTCTGCACGCACCCATCCGAGGCGTCGACCACCACCGGTGGGGGCCATCTACACAACCCGAGCACAACATGTTGTGGTTCGAGGGTATCCGAGACCCGTCCTCGACAGGGTGCTCCACACCCCGTCCACAAGATGTGGGGCGGTTGTCCACGGTGCTTGCTGGTTGCGAACGTGCGGATGTCGCACGAGCGGTCCGGCAGGGGGCGCGCGACCCGCACGAGCGGCACGAGGTGCTTCCCCACGGGCGCCTCGGGTGGTACTCGCGGGCGCGCGGGTGCCGGGCCGGGGCCGGTCAGTCCCCGACGATCACGGCCTGGACCTCGGTGACCGGCACGTCGCGGCTGCGCGGCGTGAGCGTGCGGCGCAGCGTGAACGTGCCGACGCCCTCGGCCCGCACGGTCAGCACCCACGTGTCCTGGACCGTGACCGTGTAGGTGCCACGGTCCTGCCACACGTGCGTCACCGCCGGTGCGCCCTCGCGGTAGCCGCGGCCGGCGCGGTCGTGGGTCTCGACCGGTGAGCCGTCGCCCCAGTCGACCGTGTAGGTCCCGACCGCCGACACCGTCACCGGCACCGTGACCTCGCCCAGCGCCAGCGTCCGGGTGCGTTCGAAGGTCAGCGGCTCCCCCGGCGTCAGCTCGGGACCGAGCTCCAGGTACATCCGAAGCCCCGTCAGTGCCTCGCCGGGCTCGACGATCGGTGCGGGGCGCGGGAGCTGGTCCACGATCGACGCGGCGAACTCCAGGGCGGGGGTCGGGTCGATCGTTGCCGCCGCGGCGCCCGGGCACGGGCCGACCACGGTGCCGTCCGCGGTGATGCGGTCGTAGGCGAGGAAGAAGGCCCGGTTCTGGAACTCGAGCGTGCTCGTCACCTGGGACGGGTCGACCCGGACGGTCCGGGTCGCGATGCAGTACTCGCCGCCCGAGGTCGACATGATCCGGTAGCTGACGGGCACGCGGCCGTCCGAGGCCGCAGTGCCCCCGTTCCCGCCACCGCCGGCCGAGCCACCAGCGCCCGAGCTCGATCCGGGCACCGTGACTGTCGTCGTTGTCTTCCCGTCGATGCTGAGCTCGGAACCGCCACTCGGGCCGCCGGCCGCTGCCGCCTGCGCCGGCAGCGCGGCGACGAGCATCAGTGCGGCGAGAACCTCACGAGTCCGCATCGCTACCTCCACAGGTCGTGGTGAGAAGCTCGGAGAAGTACGCGAGGTCCGCCGTGAGCCACTCGCCGTCCTGGCTCGCATCGGCGTTGCTCACCGCTTGGGCGAGTTTCCACGCTGCCGGACCTGCCTCGCCGACAGCAGGGATGAGCGACAGAACGAACAACGTGTCGAGGACGCCTCCCCCCGTGCTGCCCGACAGATCAGCCTTCGCAACGAGGACCAGGCACGTCCTGTCCAACTCCGGCGCGTGCTCGACGAGGTAGCGGAACCCGGTGAAGTCCTCGGGCGGTACGAGCGACTCCCGGATCGACTCGTCGCTCGCGACCTTCGCCAACTCCTCCAGACGGAAGGTCAGCGCCTCGCCCTCGAGGATGGCGAAGAGGCGGTCGACTTCCTCCTCGGTGATCTCGTTGTCGAGACCGGCGGGGCGGGAGAGGACCTGGGCGAAGACCTCGCCCTGCTCCTCCATGATCGCGTCGATCACGGCCTGGGCGTACTCGAGGGTGATCTCGTCGGGGATCGTGGTGACGTCGATCTCCGTCGGGGTCGGTGAGGGCTCGGGCGACGGCGAGGCCGGCTGGCCGATGGTGGAGACGTCGCGGGGCGACGCGGCCGGCTCGGGGTCGCCGCCGGCGCAGGCGGCCAGCAGCAGGGAGGCGACGACGGCCGCGGCGCGGCGGAGGGTGCTCGGCGACACGGGGCGGGACCTCGTCGGTCAGGTGCGGAGGATCGGGCTCGACGCGGGATGCAACGAGAGTACCCGTGCGTGGTCACGCGGGACTAGTCCTCTGCCCCGTCCTCGCCGTCCCAGGCCTCGTCCTGCTCGTCCCACGCCTCGTTGCGGGAGTCGACCTGCTCGCGCCAGGCGAGCGCGGCCTCCTGGGTCGGGTACGGGCCGAGGCGGTCGTCGGCGCGGCAGGCGTCGCCCTCCGGTTCGGGTCGGCCGTGCTCGAGGCAGTAGTACCAACGCAACGTGGGGCTCCTCGCGGGTTCTCGGGGGCGTGGGACCTAGGCTCGCGCCGGTCCACCACACCGGCACCGGGGGCGACGAGCATGACCGACGACACGACCGACGCACAGCGGTCGGACGGCCGGGGTGTGCCCGTGGCCGGCGCGACCGTCCCCCGCTGGCTCGACGTCGCCGGCGCGTGGTCGTGGCGCCTCGTCATCACCGCCGTGGCCCTCCTCGGGGCCCTGTCGCTGCTGACGAAGCTCTACCTCGTGACGCTGCCCGTCATCGTCGCGCTCATCCTCGCGACCATCTGCGTGCCGCCGGCGCGGGCGCTCGAGGCCCGGGGCCTGCCCCGCTCCGCCGCCGCCGGCATCGTCGTGCTCGGTGGGCTGGCCAGCATCGGCGGGCTCATCGCCCTGCTCATCCCGAGCTTCGTCGACCAGATCCTCGACCTGCGTCCCACGATCGACGAGGGAGTGGGCGACGTCCTCCGGTGGCTCGAGGAGGGGCCGCTCGGCTACGACCGCCAGCGCATCGAGGAGCTCATCTCCCAGGCGCGGGCCTCGGCCTCCGGGTCGTCGAGCCGCATCTTCGCCGGCGTGCTGACCGGGTTCTCCGCCGTCGCGGAGGTCGTCGCCGGGCTGGCGCTGCTCGTGGTGCTGCTGTTCTTCTTCGTGAAGGACGGCGCGCAGCTCGTCGACTGGGCCATCGCCCGCACGCCGGCGGCGCAGCGCGACACGCTGCGTGCGACCGGCCGACGCGCCTGGGCGGCGCTGGGCGGCTACGTGCGCGGGACCGCGACCATCGCGCTCATCGACGCCGTCGGGATCGGCATCGGCCTCGCCATCATCGGCGTGCCGCTGGTGCTCCCGCTCGCGACCCTCGTGTTCCTCGGCGGGTTCCTGCCGGTCGTCGGTGCGGCGCTCGCCGGGCTCGTGGCCGTGCTGGTCGCGCTGGCCGCCGGCGGCCCGATCCAGGCGCTGATCGCGCTCGCCCTGATCATCGGCGTGCAGCAGCTCGAGGGCAACGTGCTGCAGCCGATCATCATGCGCCGGGCGGTGGCCCTGCACCCGGTCGTCGTCCTCGTGTCGCTCACCGCCGGCGCCACCCTCGCGGGCATCGTCGGGGCGTTCCTGGCCGTGCCGACCGCCGCGGTCGTGTCGGCGGTCGGCAACGAGCTGCGGCTGCGTGGCGAGGGCGAGGCTCAGAGCGGGGCGTGACGCTCCCACGGCCGCAGCTGCTCGAGCTGCGACGCCACGGCGAGCAGGCGGCGCTCCTGGCCGTGGGGTGCGACGAGCTGCACGACCAGCGGTCGGCCGGCCTCGTCGTGCAGGCCCGAGGGCAGCGCCATCGCCGGGGCGTCGGCGAGGTTCCACGGGGCTGCGAACGGTGAGGTGCGCAGGTTCGCCACGAGGTTCGCGACCACCCCACGCTCGCGCCACGCGTCCGCGGCGAGCGGCTGGCGGGCCAGCACCGGCAGCACCAGCACGTCGAAGTCGCGCCACAGCGGGGCGACCCGGTCGCGCCAGCGCTCGGCCTGCGCGTCCGTGACCGGGGAGCTCGACGCGACCCGCCGGCCGAACGAGGCCATCGCGCGAGTCCGCGACTGCAGCCTCGGCTCGTCCACGACGAGGGTGTCGACGTCCTGCGCGGCGCCCTGGAACCAGCGGCGGGCCAGCGCCAGCGTCGTCGCCGGCCCGTAGGGGATCCGGGCGGTGCTGACGACGTGGCCGGCGGCCGCGAGCTGCTCCGCGACCGCCCGCACGGCCCGCACGGCCTCACGGTCCACGGTGATGCCCGGCGCCGGCGGTGCGCTGGACACCCCCACGCGCATCCCGCCGGCTGGCGCCTCGGGGTCGCGGTACCCGGCCGGCTCGGTGAGCGACGTGCCGCCGGCGAGGACGTCGAGCATCAGCGCGCAGTCGTCGACCGTGGTCGCGAGCGGCCCGTACTGGCTGAGCCCGAACCAGTGCTCGTCGCGGTCGCCGACCCGCATCGGCACGACCCCCGAGCCGGGCTTGATGCCGACGAGCCCGCAGTTCGCCGCGGGGATGCGGATCGAACCGAGGCCGTCGGAGGCGAGCGCGATCGGGACCATCCGCGACGCGACCGCGGCCGCCGACCCGCCGGAGGACCCGCCGGCGGTGCGCGTCAGGTCCCAGGGGCTGCGGGCCACGCCGGCAGCGTCGTCGGAGGTGCCCCACAGGCTCAGCTCGGGGCCACGGGTCTTGCCGACGACGACGGCGCCGGCGGCGCGGAGCCGGGCCACCGTGGTGTCGTCCGCGACGGCGGGCCGCGCCGAGGTGCCGAGCGAGCCGTGCCGGGTCGGGTGCCCGGCGACGTCCGCGACGTCCTTGATGGCGACCGGGACGCCGGCGAGCGGGAGGTCGGCGAGGTCGGCGCGGTCGCGCACCGCCGCCGCCTCGGCGCGGGCCTCCTCCGCGCGCACCAGCACGAACGCGCCGACCCTCGGGTCGACCTCGGCGATGCGGGCCAGGGACGCCTCGACGACGTCGACCGGGTCGAGCTCGCCGGCGCGGACGCGGGCAGCGACCTCGGTGGCCGGCAGGCGGGTCAGCGCGGACCCGGACGGGGTGGTGCTCACGTGTGGCTCCTGTCGTCGACGTCATCGAGCCCGACCCAGGTGTCGGAGCCGTCGGCGCCGTGCTCGTGCTTGAAGACGGGGACCCGGGCCTTGACGCGCTCGAGCGCGTCGGCGCAGGCCGCGAAGGCCTCCCCCCGGTGGGCGCACGACACGACCACGAGGATGGTGTGGTCGCCGACCGCGAGCTCACCGAGCGCGTGCACCAGCGCGAGGCCGTTGACCGCCGGATGGTCGGTGGCGATCTCGTCGGCGATGCGGGCCAGCTCGGCCTCGGCCATCTCGTCGTAGGCGGAGTAGTCGAGCCGGGCGACCTCGCCGGTGCTGCCGGAGTGGTCGCGGACCGTGCCGAGGAACACGACCGTGCCGCCCGACCCGGGCGTGGCCACCGCGGCGACGGTGCCCTCGACGTCGAGCGGCGGGGGCGCGAGTCGGGTCACGACGCGCACGTCACGGCCGCCGGCGCCGCCGGCGACAGGCGGGAGCAGCGCCACCTCGGTCGCGTCGCCCAGCGGGGTGTCGGGCCGGGCCACCTCGAGGTCCACGGCCGCGTTGGTGCGGCCGAGCAGCGGCGCGATCTCCGGGTGCGCCTCCCCGACGGCGCGGAGCAGGTCCGCGACCGTGGCGCCGTCGTCGACGCGCACCGTGATCCGCGACGCGCCGACACGGTCACCCAGACCGCCGAACAGCCGCACCTCGACCTCTCGCACGCCACCGCTCCTCGCCGCGACCGCTGTCGCGTCCGCCGGCGCGAGGCTACGGCCGGCTGGCTACCGTGCGCCACGTGACGACACCGCCCTCCCCGACCCGCTCCCCGACCGCGCTGACCGACCAGCTCGGTCGTCCGGTCGAGGACCTGCGCGTCTCGGTCACCGACCGCTGCAACCTGCGCTGCACGACCTGCATGCCGCGCGAGGTGTTCGGGCCGGACTTCGCCTTCCTGCCGCGCTCGGAGCTGCTCAGCTTCGAGGAGCTGACCCGGATGCTGGCGGCCTTCGTGTCGCTCGGCGTCACCAAGCTGCGGCTCACCGGCGGCGAACCGCTGCTGCGACGCGACCTGCCCGACCTCGTGGCGGCGCTGGCGGCGCTCGACGGTGTCGAGGACCTGGCGCTGACCACCAACGGGGTGCTGCTCCCCCGGCTCGCGCCGGCGCTCGCGGAGGCGGGGCTGCACCGGGTCACGGTCAGCCTCGATGCCCTCGACGACGAGACGTTCCAACGCATCGTGGACGCGCCCGTGCCGGTCGCGTCGGTCCTGGCCGGCATCGAGGCGGCCCGCGACGCGGGGATGGACCCCGTGAAGGTCAACGCCGTGCTGCAACGCGGCACCAACGACGACCAGCTCGAGGCCCTGGCGGGCTGGGCCCGCGACGCCGGCGTGACCCTGCGGTTCATCGAGTTCATGGACGTGGGCACCACCAACGGGTGGGACCGCGACCGGGTCGTGCCGGCGCGCGAGGTCCTCGACCGCGTCGCGGCGCTGTGGCCGCTGGAGCCGCTGGAGCCGGTGCGTACCGGCGAGGTCGCCGAGCGCTACCGCTACCTCGACGGGGGCGGGGAGCTCGGGGTCATCGCCAGCGTCACGCGGCCGTTCTGCCGCACCTGCACACGCGCCCGCCTGTCGGCCGTCGGCGAGCTGTTCACCTGCCTGTTCGCCGCCGGCGGCCACGACCTGCGCGCGGTCGTCCGCGGTGGCGCCGACGACGACGAACTGCGCGCCGCGATCGTGGCGATCTGGTCCGCACGGACCGACCGTGCGTCCGAGCTGCGCGCCGAGGGCGGGCTCGTCGGCCCGCGTGTCGAGATGAGCTACATCGGCGGCTGAGGCGCCGGGGCCGGGGCGCCTGGTGTCCGGGTGGCACCGTCCGCACGTTGCGCGCGCAACCGCTTCCGCGCTCCGCACGGGGGACCCCACCCGGACGGGTCCCTGCAGCGCGGCCGCAGGCGCGGTCGTAGGGTCTCCCCACGGGAGCAACACGGAGGGACCGGCCGGCCCGGCGGTGACGAGCGAGGCGTCGCCGCGGGCCTGTCCCAGCGTCACCGGTCCCACCGCGACCAGCCCCGCGCACCGCGCGGGCAACGAGTGGGAGGCAACCCTGTGACACGCGTCGAGATCACCGTCGACGGGATGACGCAGTCGGACGAGGTCGAACCTCGGACGCTGCTCGTCTCGTACCTACGGGAGCAACGAGCCAACACCGGCACGAACGTCGGCTGCGACACCTCCAACTGCGGGGCGTGCACCGTCCACCTCGACGGACGGTCGGTGAAGTCGTGCACCGTCCTCGCCGTCCAGGCCGACGGGTGCAGCGTCGACACCGTGTCGGGCCTGGCGGAGCCGACGATGAACGGCGACGCCACCGCCGGCTGGCATCCGCTGCAGAAGGCGTTCCACGTCGAGCACGGGCTGCAGTGTGGGTACTGCACGCCCGGGATGATCATGGCCGCGAAGGACCTGCTGGCCGAGAACCCCGACCCGACCGACGACGAAATCCGGCACGGGCTCGAGGGCAACCTCTGTCGCTGCACCGGCTACGTCAACATCGTGCGGGCCGTGCGTCGCGCCGCCGCCGAGATGCGCGGCGAGGAGGTGGCGTCATGACCGCGCTCGACACGCCCCCGACCGCGAACGTCGGCGTCACCAAGCTCCGCAAGGAGGACGCCCGGCTCGTGACCGGTCGCACCAACTGGACCGACAACATCCAGCTGCCCGGGATGCTCCACGTCGCGCTGCTGCGTTCGCCGATGGCGCACGCACGCATCGCGAACATCGACGTGTCCGGCGCGAAGGACCAGCCCGGTGTCGTGGCCGCCTACACCGGCGCCGACCTCGTCGGGAACTGGCAGGGCGGCCTGCCGTGCGCCTGGCCCGTCACCGAGGACATGAAGGCCCC
This sequence comes from Actinomycetes bacterium, assembly GCA_046566145.1. Classification (GTDB taxonomy): domain Bacteria; phylum Actinomycetota; class Nitriliruptoria; order Nitriliruptorales; family Nitriliruptoraceae; genus JBKHXF01. The sequence goes on along the minus strand of JBKHXF010000015.1, from coordinate 89,014 downwards.
GGTGCACCACCCGCTCGCGGTCGAGGAGGTCCGCCACGTCGGCGACGCCGTCGCGTGCGTGGTGGCGACCAGCCGCGCCGAGGCGGTCGACGCGCTCGAGCACGTGCTCGTCGACTACGAGCCACTGCCGGCGGTCGTCGACATGGAGGCCGCGCTCGCCGACGACGCGCCGCTGGCCGACACCACGCTGGGCACCAACGAGTGCTTCACGTGGCCGCTGGTCTCGGGCGACGTGGACGCCGCCTTCGACGGCGCCGCGCACGTCGTCACCCGACGGTTCACCAACCAGCGGCTCATCCCGACCGCGATCGAGCCCCGCTCGGTGGTGTGCTCGCCGCCACGGGACGCCCGCGAGTTCACGCTGTGGTCGTCGACGCAGGTGCCCCACATCCTGCGGCTCATGCTCGCCCTGACCTGTGGGGTCCCCGAGCACGAACTGCGCGTCGTCGCACCCGACGTCGGCGGCGGGTTCGGCTCGAAGCTCAACGTCTACGCCGAGGAGGCGCTGTGCCTGGTGCTCGCCAGGGCGCTGGGCAAGCCGGTGAAGTGGACCGAGACCCGCTCCGAGGGCTACCAGGCGACCATCCACGGCCGTGACCAGATCCAGGACCTGTCCCTGGCGCTCGACGCCGACGGCCGCATCCGCGGGCTGAAGGTGAAGCTGCTCGCCGACATGGGCGCCTACCTGCAACTGGTCACCCCCGGGGTGCCGCTGCTCGGCGCCTTCATGTTCAACGCGATCTACAAGATGGACGCGCTGAGCTTCGAGTGCACCGGCGTGTTCACCAACAAGACCCCCACCGACGCCTACCGGGGCGCCGGCCGCCCCGAGGCGACCTTCGCCATCGAGCGCCTCATCGACGAGGCCGCGGTCGAGCTCGGGATGGAGCCGTTCGAGCTGCGCGAGCGCAACTGGATCACCCACGAGGAGTTCCCCTACGAGACCATCGCGGGGATCACCTACGACTCGGGCAACTACGAGGCCGCGACCGCCAGGGCCAAGGAGATGTTCGGCTACGACGCGTTGCGGGCCGAGCAGGCCGAGCGGCGCGAGCGTGGCGACACGGTCCAGCTCGGCATCGGCATCTCGACCTTCACCGAGATGTGCGGGCTCGCGCCGTCGCGGGTGCTCGGGTCGCTGGCCTACGGCGCCGGCGGCTGGGAGTACGCCAGCGTCCGGATGCTGCCGACCGGCAAGGTCGAGGTCATCACCGGCACCAGCCCGCACGGCCAGGGACACGTCACGGCGTGGTCACAGATCGCGGCGGAGGAGCTCGGGGTCGCCTACGAGGACGTGGAGGTGCGCCACGGCGACACCGCCGTCGCCCACAAGGGCATGGACACCTACGGGTCCCGCTCGCTCGTGGTCGGCGGCTACGCCGTCAAGTCCGCCTGCGACAAGGTGGTCGCCAAGGCCCGCAAGGTCGCGGCGCACCTGCTCGAGGCGAGCGAGGACGACATCGAGTTCGAGGCCGGGACCTTCTCGGTGAAGGGCTCACCCGACGCCTCCACCACCATCCAGGACATCGCGCTCGCCGTGTTCGCGGCGCACGACTACCCGGAGGACATGGAGCCGAGCCTCGACTCCGACGCGACCGTCGACCCGGAGAACTTCTCCTACCCGCACGGCACGCACCTGTGCGCCGTGGAGGTCGACACGGAGACGGGTCAGGTCACCATCCGCGACTACGTGGCGGTGGACGACGTCGGCAAGGTCATCAACCCGCAGATCGTCGAGGGGCAGGTCCACGGCGGGCTGGCCCAGGGCATCGCCCAGGCGCTGTACGAGGAGGCCGTCTACGACGGTGACGGCAACCTCGTGACCGGATCGCTGGTGGACTACCACGTCCCCTCCGCGGCGGACCTGCCGACGTTCCGCACCTCGCGCACCGAGACCCCCGCGACGTCCAACCCGCTCGGGGTCAAGGGCGTCGGCGAGGCGGGGACGATCGCGTCGCCGCCGGCGGTGATCAACGCCGTCGTGGACGCCCTGCGTCCGCTCGGTGTCACCGACATCTCGATGCCGGCCTCGCCACGCAAGGTGTGGGAGGCGATCGAGGCCGCCCGCTCCACGGGCACGACCGAGGGAGGTGCGGCATGATCCCCGCGAGCTTCGAGTACGTCCGGGCCGAGTCGCTCGACCACGCCGTCGAGGCGCTGGGCGAGCACGGTGACGAGGCCAAGCTGCTGGCGGGTGGGCACAGCCTCCTGCCGCTGATGAAGCTGCGGCTCGCGGCGCCCGAGGTCGTCATCGACCTCGGCCGTGTCGAGGAGCTGCGGGGCGTCTCCGACGGCGGGGACCACCTCGCCATCGGCGCGATGACGACCCACCACACGGTGATGCACGACCCGCTGGTGCGCGAGCACTGCGGGCTGCTCGCCGAGGTGACCGGGATGGTCGGTGACGCGCAGGTGCGCCACCGCGGGACCATCGGCGGGGCACTCGCACACGGCGACGCCGCCGGCGACCTGCCGGCGGTGCTGCTCGCGCTCGGCGGGTCGGTCGTCGCGCAGGGGCCCGGTGGACGCCGCGAGATCGCGGCCGCCGACCTGTTCGTCGACTACCTCACGACCGACCTCGCCGCCGACGAGGTCGTCGTCGAGGTGCGGGTCCCCAAGCTCGACGGCAGCTGGCGCTGGAGCTACCAGAAGTTCAACCGGGTCGCGCAGGCCTGGGCGATCGTCGGCAGCGCCGCGCTGGTGAAGCGGTCCAACGGCAGCATCGAGGAGGCCCGCGTGGGGCTCACCCACATGGGGACGGTCCCGGTGCGGGCGGACGCGACGGAGCGGGCGCTCGCCGGCGCCGGTCCCGACGCCATCGCCGACGCCGCGGCGCTGGCCGCCGACGGCACCTCCCCGCCGTCCGACCTCAACGCGTCGCCCGCCTACCGCCAGCAGCTCGCGAAGGTGCTGACGCGGCGGGCGCTGGAGGCCGCGACCGGGTGAGCGCCCCCCACCCCTCCGCCGGCGGCGGGGCCGAACGGGCCCCGTCGCCGGAGGCGCTCGCCGCCGCCCTCGAGACGGTCGGCTACCTGCCCGACGAGGGCCTGGCGACGGCCGCGTGGCTCGCCGTCACGCTGCGCCGGCCGCTGTTCCTCGAGGGCGACGCCGGTGTCGGCAAGACGGCCATCGCGGGCGCGCTCGCCCAGCTGCTCGAGGCGCCCCTGATCCGCCTGCAGTGCTACGAGGGCATCGAGGCATCGCAGGCGCTGTACGACTGGAACTTCCCGCGCCAGATCCTGCACCTGCGCAGCGCCGAGGCAGCCCACCGGGACGTCGACGCGGACGAGCTCGAGGGCGAGCTCTACGACCGGCGTTTCCTCGTGGCGCGTCCGATCCTCCAGGCGCTCGAGACCGACCCGTCGGTGCTGCTCGTCGACGAGGTGGACCGTGCCGACGACGAGTTCGAGGCGTTGCTGCTCGAGGTCCTGTCCGACTTCACGGTGTCGGTCCCCGAGCTCGGCACGGTGCGGGCCGCCACCCCGCCGCTGGTCGTGCTGACCTCCAACCGCACCCGAGAGGTCCACGACGCGCTGAAGCGGCGCTGCTACTACCACTGGGTGGACCACCCCGACTTCGAGCGCGAGGTCGCGATCGTGCGCACCCGCATGCCGGGCGTCACCGAACGGCTCGCACGCGAGGTCGTCAGCGCCGTGCAGGTCCTGCGCGACGAGGACCTGCTCAAACCGCCGGGCGTGGCGGAGACGCTCGACTGGACCGGCGCGCTGGTGGCGCTGGGCGCGGAGCACCTCGATCCGGTGCTCGCCACCCGCACCCTGGGCTCGGTGCTGAAGTTCCGCGAGGACCAGGAGCGGGCCAGGGCCATGGACGTCGGCGCGCTCGTCGCCAGGGCGGTGGCGTCCGGTGCCTGACCGCGACAAGCCCCCTGGCCCCGCCCGGCACCCGGACCTGGCCGCGCCGGCGGTCGGCTTCGCCCACACGCTCCGCGCCGCCGGCGTGGACGCCAGCCCCGACCGGGTCCACGCGTTCCTGGAGGCGCTCGCCACCCTGTCGGCGACCCGGCCACGGGACGTCTACTGGGCCGGACGTCTGACCCTCTGCGCCGGGCCGGACGACCTCGACCGCTACGACCGGGTGTTCGGCGCCTACTTCTCTGGGGTGGCGGCACACGCCCGGACCGCGGCCCGGCGCGACGTGCGCATCGGGCCGCGCAGCGTCGGCGACCAGGTCGGCGGCGCCGCCGAGGACGCCGGTGACGATGTGGTCGGGCGTGCGGTGACCCGTCGGGCGTCGGCGCAGGAGCGGCTGCGCCACCGGGACGTCGCCGACCTCACCGTCGCGGAGCGGGCCGAACTCGCGCGGCTGCTGGCCGCGTGGTCGCTCCCGGGCGAGGGGCGGCGCTCCCGCCGGCACCGGCGTTCCCACGCCGGCGGGGTCGACCCGCACCGCACCGTGCGCCGCATGCTGGCAGCCGGCGGCGAGGCGACCCCGCTGGCCCGCCGCACCCAGCGCCGGCGGCCCCGCCGGGTCGTGCTGCTCGTGGACGTGTCCGGCTCGATGTCGGCCTACGCGGACGCGCTGCTGCGCTTCGCGCACGCGGCACGCCGCGGCCGGGACGCCCCGACGGAGGTGTTCACGCTCGGCACCCGCCTGACGCGGATCACCGACGAACTCGGCCACCGTGACGCCGACACGGCCATGCGGGCGGTCTCGGCCGCCGTACCGGACTGGTCCGGCGGCACCCGGCTCGGGGAGACGCTGCGGGACTTCCTCGACCGCTGGGGGCAGCGGGGGGTCGCTCGCGGGGCCGTGGTCGTGGTGCTCAGCGACGGGTGGGAGACCGGCGACGTGGAGGCGCTCGCGGAGCAGATGGCACGGCTGGGACGCCTCGCGCACCGGGTCGTGTGGGCGAACCCGCGGGCGGGACGGGCCGGCTTCGCACCGACCGCCGGCGGCATGGCCGCGGCGCTCCCCCACGTCGACGAGCTCGTCGAGGGGCACAGCCTCGCCGCGCTGGAGCACCTGGCGGCGGTCGTCGCGGGGCACGGGGACAGGAGCGGTGCGCATGCGTGAGGAGCTCGTGACGCTCGACCGGTGGCAACGCGACGGTGCTCGGTTCGCGCTGGCCTCGGTCGTCTCCACGTCGGCGTCGGCCCCGCGCGCCCCTGGGGCCGTGCTGGGGCTGCACCCCGACGGGACGGTGGTCGGGTCGGTCTCGGGCGGCTGCGTCGAGGGCGCGGTCGTCGAGGTCGCGACCGAGGTGCTCGCCACGGACGTGCCACAGCGCGTCCACTACGGCATCTCCGACGAGGTGGCGTTCTCCGTCGGCCTCACCTGCGGCGGGACCATCGAGGTGTTCGTCCGTCCCGTCACCCCCGCGGCGCTCGACCTCACGGCCCTGCGCGCCCGGGTCGAGGCCGGCGATCCCGTCGCCGTCGCGACCGTCGTCGAACACCCCGACGTGCGGCTCGCCGGGACCACCCTGGTGGTCGCGCCGGACCGGGTCGAGGGGTCCACGGGCTCCGACCGGCTCGACCACGCCGTCACCGAGGCGGCGCGCGGGATGCTGACGCAGGGCGCCACCGGGCTGCTCCACGTCGGCCCCGACGGCGAGCGACGCCTCGACGACGTCACCGTGTTCGTCCACGCCTTCGCGCCCCGCCCCCGGATGCTCGTCTTCGGAGCCATCGACTTCGCGGCCGCGTGCGCCTCCATCGGACGGTTCCTCGGCCACCACGTCACGGTCGTCGACGCCCGCGCACGGTTCGCCACCGCGGCCCGGTTCCCCGATGCGGACGAGGTCGTCGTCGAGTGGCCGCACCGCTACCTCGCGGCGGAGCACGAGGCCGGTCGGATCGACGACCGGACCGTGGTGTGCGTGCTGACCCACGACCCCAAGTTCGACGTGCCCGTGCTCGAGGTCGCGGCGCGCACCCCGGCCGCGTACATCGGCGTGATGGGCAGCCGGCGGACCCACGCCGACCGGGTCTCGCGGCTGCGCGAGGCCGGGCTCACCGACGACGACATCGCACGGCTCCGGTCCCCCATCGGCCTCGACCTCGGGGGCCGGACACCCCAGGAGACGGCCGTGTCCATCGCGGCCGAGATCATCCAGGCCCGCGAGGGCGGCTCCGGCGCCCCGCTCGTCGAGACGTCCGGTCCGATCCACCGCCAGGCCGCCGCCGGCAGACCCGTCACGCCCTGAGGCAGCCACGACCGCAGGAGAGCACGCATGGAGTTCACCAACGAGTTCACCGTCCCCGTGGGCATCGAGCGCGCCTTCGAGGTCCTCACCGACCTCGAGGCGGTCGCGCCGTGCCTGCCGGGCGCGACCCTCGAGGAGGTGGACGGGACCGTCTACACCGGCAAGGTCAAGGTCAAGGTCGGCCCGATCGCGGTGACCTACCGCGGCACCGCCGAGATGGTCGAGGCCGACCGGGAGACGTGGACGGCCCGCATCGACGCGCGCGGCATCGAGGCCCGCGGAGCGGGCACGGCCACCGCCGACGTGGTCGCGCGCATGCGACCCGACGGCGACGACCGGACAGCCGTCAGCGTGACCACCGACATCCGGATCACCGGCAAACCGGCCCAGTTCGGCCGAGGGGTGATGGCGGACGTCGGGGCCCGCATCATCGACACCTTCGCCGAGCGCCTCGAAGAACTCCTCGAGGAGGACGAGGCCGTGCAGCCCCCCTCCCCCGCGCCGGCGCCGGCGGGTGGCCCGCGACAGGTCGCGCAGCCGGACGGACGCGGAGACGACGCGCTCGACCTGCTCGACGTCGCCGGGCCGGCGGCGGTGAAGCGGCTCGCGCCACTCGCCGCCCTGGCCGCGGTGGTCCTCGTCATCCTGTGGTGGCGTCGCCGGAGCGGATCACGGTGAGCTCCGGCGGCACGACGGCCAGCGCCGGAGGCAGCAGCTCCGTGACCTCCACGGCGGTCCGGCGCGCCGTGGTGGTGCTCGCGGCTGGTCGTTCGAGCCGGTTCGGGAGCACCAAGCAGCTCGCCGAACTCGACGGCGACCCGCTCGTCGTCCACGCCGTGACGGCCGCCTGCGAGAGCGTCGCGGACCTGGTGGTGGTCGTGCTCGGCCACGACGCGCCGGCGGTGGAGGCCGCGCTGCGCACGGCCACACGCAGCGGGCGGCTCGACGGCCGCCGCCTGTCCCTGGTCGAGGTCCCCGCCGGCGGGCCGCAGTCGGGGTCGCTCGCCTCGGGGCTGGCCGCAGCGGCCGGCGCGCACGTCGTCGCCGTCGTGCTCGCCGACCAGCCGGGGATCACGGCCGCGGAGGTCGACGGTGTGCTGGAGGCCGCAGCCGCCGCGGCGGAACGGGACGGTCGCGGGATCGCCCGGACGGCCCACACCGACCGGTGGAGCCACCCGGTCGCCTTCGCCGGGACGTCCATCGAGGAGCTGGCCGAGGGGCTGACCGGGGCCGGCGACCGCGGCGGTCGCGACCTCGTGACGGGCTCCGGGGTGGTGGACGTGCCGGCCGCCGGCGCGGCACCAGCGGACGTCGACACCTCGGCAGACCTCGTGGCCCTCCGGGCCCACCGGAGCGACCGCCGGCGTGGGTAGGCTCGAGCCGGAGGCGTCCGTGGAGCGGGGCGCGCGCGAGCACGAGGACGGGAGGCCCAGGGATGGCGGAGGTCCACCTCCGCGTGCTCACGGCCGAGGACGCGACGTGGCTGGTCGAGGTCGACGCGCAGGGCGGTGAGCTCGCGCGCCGCCAGGGCTGGGACGAACCGGCCCTGCACGAGGACCTCGCCGAGGGCGTCTGGGCGAGCGACGAGGCGTTCGGGTGGGCCATCGTGTCCGACGGTGCCCCCGCCGGGTTCGCGCTCGTCACCGGCCTCGACGGCGAGGACGCCGAGATGGAGGTCCGGGTGGCCGCCAGTGCGCGCGGCCGCGGCATCGGACGCGAGGTCCTGCGCCAGCTCGCCGACCACCACTTCGCGTCGCACGACATCCGCCGGCTCACCGGCCGCACCCACGAGGCGAACGTCCCGATGCAGCGGGCGTTCAACGCCGCCGGGTTCCGCATGGAGGCGCGGTACCGCGACACGTACCCGCTGCCCGACGGCCGCTGGGCGTCGGAGTGGGGCTACGCGCTCACCCGGACCGACTGGGAGGCCGGACGCCACCGCGCCGACGACCACGGCTACGACCTGCACGGCACCTCGTTCGTGGTCGAGGACGTGCTCGACGGCACCGACCGCATGGCCGGGATGACCTTCTCGTTCCTGCAGGAGGGTCGCCGGGCCCTGGCCCGCTACCGCGGCGGCCCCGTCACCGAGGGCGAGCTCGCCGGCATCCTCACCGGCGACCTGCTCGTCTACCGCTTCGTCCACGAGCTCGACCGCGCCGAGGGCGAGCTCGTCACCGGCGGGGGCCGCGCCCGGGTGCAGCGCCGCCAGGACGGTCGGCTCGAGGTCGTCAACGAGTGGTCGGACGAGACCGGTCGGCACGGCCGGACGTTCCTCGTCGAGCGCTGACCCCCGGCGCCGACCGCGGCGCCGGTCAGCGGCTCCCGTGGGCGTGGGTCACCGTGGCGACGACGTGGACGACGTCCTCGTCGTCGACGACCGCGACACGGGTCCGCACGTCGGCGCCCGGCCCGGCGGCCGCGTCCTCGTCGAGGGCGGCGACGACACGCAGGGGCGTGTAGGCCTCCGGCCGGGACAGCACCTGCGCGTGGACGCCGGTGCACGAGGAGATCGTGCTCGTCCCGAGCGCGCCCCGGGCCGCCCAGCGCGCCGCGCAGGGCAGCACCGCGAGCAGCGCCCACACCCCGACGAGCGTCTCGGGCTCGGAGCGTCGCGACCCAGGGATGCGTCGGCGTCGCGCGTCCCGGTCGCCGCCCGACGTGGCATCCGGCGGGATCCACAGCAGCGCCGCCGCGTCCGGTCCCGCGTCGCGCGGGGCCAGCCCGAGCCCGACGTCGGCCTGCCAGCCACACACCACGCACGGACCGTGCAGACCGGCGACGTCGAGCTCCGGGGTGTCGGGGTCGACCCGGCGGGCCAGGTCGAGCAGGTCGCCGGCGCGCATCACCTCCGCGTGCCCGGCCGCCTCGACGGTGAGCTCGGCGACCGGGGCGCCGTGCCCCCGCGCCGGCTGCGTCGAGCGTGCCTCGGCGGTCGTGCGGTCCATCGCCGCGGCCACGACCACCACCGGCTCGGCGGCGCCGGCGGTCACGTCGGCGAGCGCGGGGATCCGGTGCAGCGTCGCGGAGACGGACGTGACCGGGGCGTCCTGCTCCAGCACGCCGAGGGCGGCGCGCAGCAGCGCCCCGAGCAGCACCCCGGTGTGGGGGTGCCCCGGGTCGTCGACGGCGGCCGGGTCGAGCACGAGCACCGGCGCCTCGACGGTCGGCGCCGGCGGGGCGAGCCGGGCACGCAGCGCGTCCTGGTCGGCCGTGACGCCGTCGGGGCGGAGGTGGTGGGTCATGCGAGCACCGTAGCCGTGCGGGTCCGTCGACCCGGACGCTCCCGCTACCGTCCCCGCACCTGCCGTCCCCCACGCCAACGAGGTGCCCGGTTGCGCTGCCCGGCCTGCGGGACCGACGAGGACCGCGTCGTCGACTCCCGGCCCAGCCCCGACGGCGAGGCGATCCGCCGTCGGCGCGAGTGCCGCGCCTGCGGGGAGCGGTTCACCACGTTCGAGCGCCTCGAGCAGCCCGAGCTGCTGGTCCGCAAGCGGTCCGGGGCTGCGAGCCCGTTCTCCCGCACGAAGGTGTGGGACGGGATGTTCAACGCGGCGAAGGGGCGGGTGGCGACCGCCGAGCTCGACCGCGCCGCGGCTGCGGTGGAGCGAGCCCTGCGGGCGGAGGGGGTTCGGGAGGTCAGCTCGGAGCAGGTCGGGCTGCAGGTCCTCGCGCAGCTGCGGGAGCTCGACCCGGTCGCCTACGTCCGGTTCGCGTCGGTCTACAAGAACTTCGAGGGTCCGGAGGACTTCGAGAAGGAGCTCGTCGAGCTCCGCAAGGAGGACCCGCCCAAGGAGCTCGACTGACCTCGTCGCCTCACTCGGCGGGCAGCAGGACCACGGTCCACGGGGCGAGCGAGCCACCGTCGAAGCCGTTGAGGTCGCGCAGCTCGACGAGGTAGGCCTGGGTGTCGGTCCCCGCCGGCGCGTGCTCGACCGCCACGTCCCAGAGGGTGGTGCCGGGTGCGATCACCGCGTGCCCGCCGACCCGGTCCGTCGGCTCGGCGTCCGCGATGCCGCCGATCGCGAGCACCAGGCCGGTCACGATCGCCAGGAGGCCGCCCAGCACGCCGAGGCGCCGGCGGCGGAACGTGGCGGCGGACGGGGGGACCCGGGGACCGCCGGCCTCGACGAGCCGGAGCTCTGGGCGACGGGCGGGACGACGGGCGGGACGGACGGCGACGGGGATGGCGCTCATGGGGTGCTCCTGGCGTTCCGGGCGGGGCGTGCGGCTCTGGTGGGAGCCAACCCGGGGGGTGTGACACGGATCCGGCGGATGCCGAACGCCTGTTCGACCACCACGGAACCGAACGCGCGTTCGGTCGTCAACCGTCGACCGCACACGTGTTCGATCACCGCACGCCGACCGGGCCCGGCCGCGCACCCCGAACAGGTGTTTGCCCACGCGCCGCGAGCTCGCTAGCGTGGCCCCGTCACCGAACGTGCGTTCGCCCCACCCGCGGGGCGGACCAGGGCGACCGACCATCGGCGACCGAGCGCGACAGGAGCGGACCGTGGTGCCACCGAACGAGGCCGAGGACCTGACCGAGCGGCAGCGCGCCATCCTGGAGGTGATCCACGGACACGTCGAGGCCCACGGGTACCCGCCGTCGGTGCGCGAGATCGGCGAGGCGGTCGGGCTGCGCTCGACGTCGTCGGTCCACGCGCAGCTCGAGACCCTGACGGACAAGGGCTACCTCCGTCGTGACGCCACCAAGCCGCGTGCGGTCGAGGTGGCCCGCGACCTCGACACGGGGCTCGACGTGCGACCCGGCCGCTCCCGCAACGTGCCGCTCGTCGGCGAGATCGCCGCCGGCGCGCCGATCCTCGCGGAGGAGCGGGTCGAGTCGGTGTACCCGCTGCCGGAGGAGCTCACCGGGGACGGCAACCTCTTCATGCTGCGCGTGCGGGGCGAGTCGATGATCGAGGCCGGCGTGTTCGACGGCGACCTCGTCGTCGTGCGCGAGCAGCCGACGGTCGAGCAGGGCGAGATGTGCGCCGCGCTCGTCGACGGCGAGGCCACCGTGAAGTTCTTCCGTCGCACGAAGGCCGGCGAGGTGTTCCTCGACCCGGCCAACGAGCGCTACGAGCCGATCCCGGTCACGCCCGACGCGGACGCACGCGTCATGGGCAAGGTCGTCACGGTGCTGCGCTCCCTGCGCTGAGCAGCGACGAGGCCCAGGCGTCCGCCCGGGCCTCGTCCACGTCGAGCACCTCCACGCCGCCCCCGTGGCCGGCCACGGGGACCAGCAGCGTGGCCAGGCCGAGCCGACGCTGGAACGGGCTCGAGCGGACGGTGACCCCCTGGGCCTTGCCGCTCGGGGCGTAGGCCTCGACGACCACGAAGGCACCCTGACGGGTCACGAGCCAACCGCCGGCGAGCGCCGAGGCGCGCCGGCGGTGGTCGGCCGTCCCGACCACCCACGCGAGGGCGACCACCGCCACCAGCGCGGCGCCGGCCGCCACGGCCGCGGCGCCGGCCGAACCGGTGAAGGCCCACGTGGGGCCGAGCAGCGCGAGCGGGACCCACGCCAGCCGGAGGCCGGCCCGGACCCGCGCACGACGACGCCCCGCCGGCGGGTGCGGCGCCAGCGGTGGCAGCGGGCCGGCGTCGGGCAGCAGGGCCAGCGCGAGGGGCTTGGCGGCGGCGGTCGGGACCAGTGGCACCGTCAGCGAGCGCTCGACCGCGTCACCCCCCGCGCCGCCGGCGGAGTGCAGCGTGAGGCTCGCGAAGCCGAGCTGCCGGCGCAGCCACCCGTGGTGGACGGTGACGAGCTGCAACCGGGCACGGGGCACCACCGCCTCACGGACCGCGAGCAGGCCCCGCCGGACGTGCAGGTCGTCACCGACCTCGTGGATCCGGAAGTCGCCGTCGCGCAGCATCCCGGTGACCAGGGCCGCGCCGGCGGTGAGCACGACGACCCCGGCGACGAGCAGCAGGACCGCGCCCAGGCCGAGCCGGGCGGCGACGGTGCCCGCGACGTCGGTGGCGCGCTCCCCCAGCTCCTCGCCGGGCGCCACGTCCTGCAGCAGCCCCACGGCGGCCCCGACCAGGGCCGGCACGGCCAGCAGCCGGCGCCCCGTCAGGGAGGCCAGCGCGACGTGGGCCATGGGGACCCGCACGAGCTCGACCGCATCGGGCCCGGCCCCGTCGGCGTCCGCAGCCGCCGGCGCCAGCGACGCGCGCAGCCGGTGGGCCTGCTCGAGCGTCACGACCTGGAGCTCGAGCTCCACGTCCGACGCGTCCGACGCGGTCTCGAGTCGGACCACGGCGGTGCCGAGGAGCCGGTCGAGGAGGCCCTGCTCGACCTCGACCTGCTGCAGGCGCGCGAGCTCGACGGTCCGCTCCCGCCGCTGCAGGACCCCGCGACGCTCGACGACCGCGGTCGCGGTGACCTCGACGGTGTGGCGCTGCCAGGCGACGACGCGCACGGCCGCGACGACGGGCAGGGCGACGAGCAGCAGCGGGACGACCACGCCGGTGCCCAGGCTGACGGCCGCGACGACGACGGCGGGGACCAGCTGGGCCAGCGCCCGCGGGTCGATGCCCCGCACGATGCTCCACGGGTGCAGCCGGACCGGCCCCGTCCCGGTCGCTGCGGTCGGCTCAGACACCGTCGCGGGTCCCGGACCGGTCGTCGTGGCGGTCGACCGCCTCCCGGGCGAGGTCGAGCAGGCGGGCCCGCAGCGCCTCGGCGTCCTCGGCACGCAGCCCCGGCAGGACGACGTCGGCCGCCGGGGCCGCCGTGTGCACGGTCAGGGACTGCACGCCGGCGGCGCGGTCGAGCGGGCCCTGCGCGAGGTCGACGTGCTGGACCCGGAAGACGGGCACGGCCGTGTGCGAGCGCAGCACCGCACCGCGTCGCACCTGCAGGACGCCGTCCTCGAGCGACCAGCCGGTGTGGCGGAACCGCCAGCGCGGCACCACGACGCCCGCGAGGACCGCGGCGACCAACCAGACCGAGAGGACGGCACCGCCGAACGCCGGTCCGACCACCTCCGCCAGCGCCAGGGCAGCGAGCAGGAGCGGCGCGGTGCCGAGCAGGCCGGCGACGGTCCACACGGTCACGATCCCACGGTCGAGCGGCTGCACCCTCAGCGCTCCCAGTCCTCGAGCTCGACCGCGAACGGGTCGACGTCGAGGAAGGGCCGCATGGCCGTCGCGACCTCCACGTCCACGGTCGCCTTGAGGTGGGTGCCCTCGGGGCCGTGCTCCTCGGCGTGGACCTCGCCGTGCTCGTGCGCGGCCGCGACCAGGTCGTGCCGGTCGTAGGGGATCGTCCCCGACACGGCGACCCGCCCGCCGGGCAGGGCGGTGGCGAGCCGGGACAGCAGGTCCTCGACGCCCTGCCCGGTGTGGGCGGACACGACGACCGGGGTGACGCCGAGCTCCGACTCGATCCGGCGGGCGAGCGAGCCGACGAGCGCGCGGTCGGCGGCGTCGGCCTTGTTGAGCACGAGCTGCTGCGGCAGCTCGTCGGCGCCGATCTCCTCCAGCACCTCCCGGACGGCGACGATGTGCGCCTCGGCCTCCGGGTGGGAGGCGTCGACGACGTGGAGGAGCAGGTCGGCGCGCGCCGACTCCTCCAGCGTCGACATGAAGGCCTCGATGAGGCCGGTCGGGAGCTTGCGGATGAACCCGACCGTGTCGGTCAGCACGACCTGGCGACCGTCGGGCAGCTCGAGCTGCCGGGCGGTCGGGTCGAGCGTCGCGAAGAGCTGGTCCTCGACCAGCACCTCCGACTCGGTGAGCCGGTTCAGCAGCGACGACTTGCCGGCGTTGGTGTAGCCGACCAGCGCGACGGTCGGGACCGACGCCCGCTCGCGGCGGGCCGACTTGGTGCGCCGGATGCGCTCGTAGTCCTCGAGGTCGGCCTTGAGCTTGCGGATGCGGCGCATGATGCGCCGGCGGTCGACCTCGAGCTGGGTCTCGCCCGGGCCGCGGCCACCGATGCCGGCGCCACCGGCGACCCGGCCACCCGCCTGCCGCGACAGCGCGGTGCCCCAGCCGCGCAGGCGGGGCAGCATGTAGGTCATCTGCGCGAGCTCGACCTGGGCCTTGCCCTCCCGGCTCGTCGCGTGCTGCGCGAAGATGTCGAGGATCACGATGGTCCGGTCGAGGACCTTCTGCTTGATCCGCTCCTCGAGGTTGCGCTGCTGCGCCGGCGCGAGCTCGTCGTCGAACACGACCGCGTCGGCCCCGAGGTCGCGGGCCAGGTCGCGGAGCTCGGTGACCTTGCCCTCCCCGATGTACGTGGCGGCGTGGGGGGCGTCGCGCTTCTGCACGACGCGGGCGACGACCTCGCCGCCGGCGGTCTCCAGCAGGGCCTCGAGCTCGTCGAGGGAGGCGGAGATGTCGGCGTCGGTGCGGCCCGGCAGCTGGACGCCGACGACGATGGCGACCTCGACCTGGCGGATGATGTCGACGCCCTCGCGCGGCGCCTCGTCGTCGATGACGTCGCGCTCGAGCCGCCGGCGGGCCGAGCGGGTGAGCCGGAGCTCGCCCTCCCCGTCCGCGTCGGCGGCGCCGCCCTCGTCCGGGTCGTCGAGGTCGATGCCGGGGTCGCGGCGCAGCTCGGCGAGGGCGGCAGGGTCGGCGAGGTCGTCGGTCCAGCCCCGGTCGGCGTCGTCGGCACCGAAGCGGATGACCCGGTGCCGCGGCAGGTCGGACTGCAGGTCGGGCTCGGGCGTCGTGGGGTCGGGCGTCGTGGGGTCGCTCACGCGCGGACCGCCGCGAGCCACGCACGGTCGAGCTCGCCGTGGGCCACCTCGACGGCGGGTCCCGTCATCCGGACCTGTGGGTCGGCGTCGGGGTCGTGGACGAGCTCCAGTCGGCCGCCCGGCACGTCGATCGACGCGGCCGTGCCGAGGCGGCCGAGGCGCTGGGCGGCGACCAGCGCCGCGCACGCCCCCGTGCCGCACGACATGGTCTCGCCGACCCCCCGCTCCCACACGCGCAGGCGCGCGTGGTCGGGGGCGGTGACCTCGAGGAACTCGACGTTGGTGCCCTCACCGAACCGCGGGTCGGTCTCCACGACCGGTCCGAGCGTCGTCACGGGCGCGACCGCCACGTCGTCGACGAGCGTGACGACGTGCGGGTTGCCCATCGAGACGGTCACGACGTCGAGGGCGTGACGACGCCCGTCGTGCTCGACCTCGAGGGTGTGGCGCCCACCGGCGGGGTCCGACACGTCGAGCGCGACGGCGGTGGCCGACACCGCCGGCGCGCCCATCCACACGGTCACCCGCTCCACGGCGCCGCCGGCGCCGCGGTGCACGGCCACCGGCCGGGCGCCGGCGCGGGTGTCCACGACGAGCCGACCGTCGGCGTCGGGGGCCGCGAGGTCGTGGTCGACGACGTGCTTGGCGACCACCCGGACCCCGTTGCCGCACATCTCGACCACGGACCCGTCGGCGTTGCGGTAGTCCATGAAGACCGCGCCGCCGGCGTCGGTGCCGGTGATGCGCAGCACCCCGTCCGCGCCGACGCCGGTGCGGCGGTCGCAGAGGGCACGGACCAGCGCCGGCGTCAGGTCGATCGTCCCGTCGAGGTCGGCCAGCACGACGAAGTCGTTGCCGGTGCCGTGTGCCTTGGTGAACCGCACGTGTGGGGGGGCTCCCTGGGGGTCGCGGTCGGGGGTGGCTGTCAGGCGGTCGAGCGTACTGCTCAGGGGTGCAGCCCGAGGGCGTCGAGCAGCGTCCGGCGGACGCGGTCGGGCTCGGCGCCGTCGCAGCGCGGGTCGCGGCGGAACCACGCCCGTTGGCGCCGCGCGTAGCGCCAGGTGCGGTCGGCGACGCTGGCCGCGAGGCCGTGGACGGGGGCGTCGCCGTCGAGCACGGCGAACGCCTCGGCGTAGCCGATGGCCTGCCGCGCCGTGCGGGACAGCCCGCCCGGCCGAGCCCGCAGGGCCGCGGCCTCCTCGAGCAGCCCGCCGGCGACCATGGCCTCGGCCCGCCGGTCGATCCGCTCCCGCAGCAGCGGGGTCGGCAGGTCGAGCATCGCGACGGTCAGCGGCCCGACGACCGACGTGTGGCGGTCCCACGCGTCGGCGAAGGAGGAGAACCGCTCCCCCGTGAGCTCGAGGACCTCGAGCGCCCGCACGGAGCGTCGGAGGTTGCCCGGCTCGATCTTCGCCGCCGCCTCGGGGTCCACGGCCGTGAGGTGCGCGTGGGCCCGCTCGGGGTCGTCGGCGTAGCGGGCCTCGAGCGCCGCGCGGACGGCCTCGTCGGTCGGCGGGAAGCGGAGGTCGTCGACCACCGCGCGGAAGTACAGCCCGGAGCCGCCCACGAGCAGCGGCACCGTCCCGGCGGCGCGGAGCCGCGCCACCACGGCGCGGGCCTCGGCCTGGAACCACGCGACGGTGACCTCCTCGTCCGGGGCCAGGACCCCGACGAGGTGGTGCGGCACGCGCGCCCGCTCCTGTGCGTCCGGCGCCGCGGTCCCGACGACCATCCCCTCGTAGATGGTGAAGGCGTCCACCGCGACCAGCTCGACGTCGACGCCCGCGGCGCGGGCGGTCTCCGCGACGTCGAGCGCGACCGCCGACTTGCCCGACGCGGTCGGGCCGACGAGCGCCAGGACCGGCGTGTCGGTCACGCGCCGACGGCGTGCCCGACGCCCCGGGTGACCACGTGCGTGACGTCGAGGGGGTCCGCGCCGGCGGCGAGCGCGACGACGAGCGGGGCCCAGCCCCGGGCAGCCACCCGGGCCGCCTCGGTCGGGCCGAGCCCGGCGAGCGCGACGGCGTCCCCCGCGCGCAGCGCGGCGACGGCGCGCTCGTCGGCGTCGAGTGCGCCGTCGACGAGGTAGCCGGGGCTGGTCGTGTCCCGGGCGGCGCTGAGGTCGCCGGGGGCCGCGACGAGGGTGCGACCGCCGGCGTCGTCGGCCCAGCGGCGCAGCGTCGCGCCGACCTCGGCCAGCCGGGCCGCCGGCGCAGCGGCGGGGACGCTCACCCCGACCACGGGCAGGCCGGGGGCGGCCGCGTGGAGCAGGCCGACCACGACGACGAGGTCGGGTGGGAGCGGGGCGTCGTGCACGGACACGCCGAGCGCCTCGCCGAGCCGCACGGCCAGCTCCGGCTCGACCGCCGGCGCGTCGACGCGGGCCTGCGGGTGGCCGAGTCCCCGCAGGTCGCCCGTCGGCCGCGACCACACGGTGGTGCGCTCGTCGACACCGAGGGCGACGGCCCGCGCCGGCGGTGCGCCTCGCGCCAGGGCCGTCGCGAGCGCGTCGGCGCAGCCGGCACGCAGCGCCGCCACGTCGGCGGCGTGCTCGGCGGGGACGGTCGGGCTGACGTCGGTCAGGACGAGCGGGGCCGCCGTGACGAGGGCGACGTCGAGCCCCACCCCGGCGCTCACAGCACCGGCAGCCGCGTGGCCCCCGCCGGCGCGACGGACGGCGCGGGGCTGACGGGCGCGTGGTCGACCAGGGTCCAGCCCTCACCGCGGGCGAGGGCCCCCTCGGTGGCGCGCCCGGCGGCGGTGCGGGTGACGGCGCTCGGGGCCTCGGCGATGCAGTAGTTGGCGGTGGCCTCCACGATCCGGGCGGTGACGAGGTCGCCGGGGGCGTAGGCGTCGCCGCCGGCGGTCGCGTCGTGCGCGGGGAGGTGGACCAGGTGGTTGCCGCGGGTGCGCGCCGAGACCCGGGTCGGATCGGTCTTCGAGGGCGACTCGACCAGCAGCTCGAAGTCGCGACCGACGAGGCCGGCGTGCCGCTCGGCGGACTGCCGGCGGGTGAGCGCCTCGAGCCGGGCGTAGCGGTCGCGGACCTCGTCGGGGTCGCAGAACCGGTCGGTCAGCTCGGCCGCCGGCGTGCCGGGGCGGGGCGAGTAGATGAAGGTGAACGCCTGGTCGAAGCCGACCTGCTCGACGACGGCGAGGGTGTCGAGGAAGTCCTGCTCAGTCTCACCCGGGAAGCCGACGATGATGTCGGTGGTGAGCGCGGCGTCGGGGAGCAGCTCGCGGGTCCGCTCGACCAGGTCGAGGTAGCGGCGGGCCCGGTAGCTGCGGCGCATGTCCTTCAGGATCCGGTCGGAGCCGGACTGCAGCGGCAGGTGCAGGTGCTCGCAGACGTTGTCGACCTCGGCCATCGCGTGCAGGACGTCCTCGGTGAAGTCCCGAGGGTGGGGCGAGGTGAACCGCACGCGGTGCAGCCCGTCGACGTGGCCGAGCTCGCGCAGCAGGTCGGCGAACAGGGCGCGACCGCCGAGGTCGCGGCCGTAGGAGTTGACGTTCTGGCCGAGCAGGGTGATCTCGAGGACGCCGTCGGCGACGAGCGCCTCGACCTCGGTCACGACGTCGCCGATGCGGCGGGACACCTCGGGGCCGCGCAGCGAGGGGACGATGCAGAAGGTGCAGGTGTTGTCACAGCCGACGCTGATCGACACCCAGGCGTGGTGGCGGACGTCGCGCTTCGCGGGCAGGGCCGACGGGAACGACTCGAGCGTCTCGACGAGCTCGACGACGGGGAGCTCGGTGGAGTCGGCCTGCAGCAGCAGCGACGGCAGCGACGCGAGGTTGTGGGTGCCGTAGACGACGTCGACCCACGGGGCGCGCTCGGTGATGGTCGCGCCGTCCTTCTGGGCGAGGCAGCCGCCGACCGCGATGGTCAGGTCGGCGCCGGCGGCGCGCCGGCGGTCCTTGAGCGACTTGAGGTGGCCGAGCTGGCCGTAGAGCTTGTTGTCGGCGTTCTCCCGCACCGCGCACGTGTTGAGCAGCACGAGGTCGGCGTCCTCGGCCGAGACGGCGGGCCGGTAGCCCATCGTCTCGAGCAGACCCGCGGCGCGGCCGGAGTCGTGCTCGTTCATCTGGCACCCGTAGGTGCGCAGCCAGTAGGTGCGCGGCATCGCGTCAGCGTCGCGCGACGGTGAAGCGTTCGCGGTGCTGGTGGTGCTCCGGGTGCTCCGCGTCGGTGTGGGTGCCGCGCCCGTTGGCGACCAGCAGGGCGGCGACGAGGCCGAACGCGCCGGCGGAGAGGCCGTCACCCGGGACGGTCACGAACGTGACGACGGTCGCGGCGATGACGGCGTAGCCGATCCAGGCGCGCACCTGGGACCGACCGACGAAGAGGCACAGGACGGTCAGCAGCGCGGGGATGCCGACGATGAGCCAGGTCTGCAGGGTCGTCACGGCGGGTCCTTGCCTCACGGGGACGGTCGTGAAGCTGCGCCCCACAGGCTACCCGCGCCGGCGGTCGGCTCAGTGCCCCGCGGTCCGCTCGGCGTCGCGGGCGGTGAACACGGCCTCGCGGGCGACCTTGCGGGCCAGGCCCTCGGGGTAGCCCCGCCGGGCGACGTACGCGACGGTGCGCCGGAAGGCCGTCTCGGCGTCGACGTCGCCGAGCCCGGCGGCCCTGCGTCGGGCCACGTCGAACGCGGCCGCCTCCTGGTCGCCGGCCTCGGCCCGGGCCAGCACCGCGTCGATCAGCGCATCCGGGATGCCGCGCTTCGACAGGTCGACCCGGACCCGGAACGGCGCGTGCCCCTTCCGGAGGCGCTCGTCGGCGAACGCGGCGGCGTAGGCCGCGTCGTCGACCAGGCCCTCCGCGCGGCAGCGCTGCAGCGCCTGCCGGACCACGACCTCGGGCAGCTCCCGGGCCGTGAGCTTCTCGGCGACCCGCGACTCCGACATCGGGGTGTTCGCCGTCGCCCGTCGCACGTAGGCGACGGCCTTCGCGACCTGGTCGGAGAGGTCGGCCGGGGCGTCCGCCGCCGGGGCGTCGGCCGGCGTGGGCTGCTCGGCGGCGATGCGGGCCGCCTCCCGGGCGGAGGGAGGTGGCCCGCGGTGCTCGTCCGGGGCGGCGGCGGGGACCTCGATGGTCTCCCGCCGCACGCCCTGCTCGGCGAGCCAGGACTCGGCGTCCCGGAACGGGGTGGCGTCGTCCGGCACGCTCACGCCTCGTCCGTGTCGTCGCCCTCGTCGTCCGCGGGGGCGGCCTCGGCGGCGAGCGGCGAGATGCCGAGCTTCTCCTTGACCTTCTTCTCGATCTCGGCCGCGACGTCCGCGTGCTCCTTGAGGAAGGCGCGGGCGTTCTCACGACCCTGGCCGAGCTGCTCGTCGTCGTACGTGTACCAGGCACCGGCCTTGCGGATCAGGCCCTCCTCGACGCCGACGTCGAGCAGCGATCCCTCGCGCGAGATGCCCTCGCCGTACATGATGTCGAACTCGGCCTGCTTGAACGGGGGCGCGACCTTGTTCTTCACGACCTTGACGCGCACCCGGTTGCCGACCGCCTCGGTGCCGTCCTTGAGGGACTCGATGCGGCGGACGTCGAGGCGGACCGAGGAGTAGAACTTCAGCGCGCGACCACCGGGGGTGGTCTCCGGCGAGCCGAACATCACGCCGATCTTCTCGCGCAGCTGGTTGATGAAGACGGCGGTGGTCTTCGACTTGTTCAGCGAGCCGGCGATCTTGCGCAGCGCCTGGGACATCAGCCGGGCCTGGAGGCCGACGTGGGTGTCGCCCATCTCGCCCTCGATCTCGGCACGCGGCGTCAGCGCGGCGACCGAGTCGACGACGATGATGTCGACCGCACCCGAGCGGATGAGCATGTCGGCGATCTCGAGCGCCTGCTCCCCCGTGTCGGGCTGCGAGACCAGCAGCTCGTTGATGTCGACCCCGAGCGCCCGGGCGTAGGTCGGGTCGAGGGCGTGCTCGGCGTCGATGAAGGCGGCGATGCCGCCGGCCTTCTGCGCCTCCGCCACCGCGTGCAGGGCGACGGTCGTCTTGCCGGAGGACTCCGGGCCGTAGATCTCGACGACACGGCCGCGCGGCAGGCCGCCGATGCCGAGCGCGAGGTCGAGCGACAGGGCGCCCGTCGGGATGGCGGCGACCCGCTGGGCGACGTCGTCGCCCATCTTCATCACCGAGCCCTTGCCGAACTGCTTCTCGATGTTGGCGAGCGCCATGTCGAGTGCCTTGTCGCGGTCCACGCGTGCCTCCTGGGGGACGTCGGGGGGTAGCCCCGGGTGTTCTGACGGGTGCTTCACGGCTGTCGGGGACCGTACGCGTGGGGTGCGACACGGTGGCGGCGGGCAGGTGCCGCGCTTGTGGACGACCCGAACGCTACCGAACGCCTGTTCGGTGCGCGAGCATCCGGGACGTCCGGCCGGTCACACGGCTTCGGTACCGTCGCGCGCCACGCCGACGCGAGGATCCACGCGTGCCCGCCGCCACCCGGTTCGTGTTCATCGACACCGAGGCCACCGGCCTCGACCACGAGCGCCACGAGCTCACCGAGGTCGCGTGGATCGTCCGCTTCGAGGACGGGTCGGAGGCCGAGCGCCAGTACTTCCCCCGCCACACGGCCGACACCGCGGACGCCGACGCGCTGCTGCTCACCCACTACGAGCAGCGCATCGCGCCGCAGCCCAAGACGGCCATGGCCGAGTGGCTCCCACAGTTCCTCGAGGACGCCCGGGGCGCGGTCATCGTCGGTGCCGTGCCGGACTTCGACGTCCAGCACCTCACCCGCTGCTGCCGGATGCTCGGCCTCGAGCCGACCTGGGACCACCACCTCCTCGACGTCGAGACCCTCGCGCTGCCGCTCATCGCCGCCGGCCCGGAGGCGCCGCGCTCGCTGGCCAAGACCTGCGCGGCGCTCGGCGTCGAGCACGACAAGGACCAGGCCCACGGCGCGCTGTACGACGCGCGGCAGGCGAAGGCGGTGTTCGACCGGGTGTGGGAGGTGCTGGCCGACCTGCGGGCCACGGACGCCCCGCTCCCCCCTCCCGTACCCCGGCGGGCCGAGGACGCCGGGGACGACGCCACCACCACGCCGACGGACGAGCCGGTGGACGAGCCGGTCAGCTGAACGGGACCTCGGCGAGCGCGTCGTAGCGCGCCCCCTCGGCGCCGAGCGTCGAGGCGAACACGACCGCCCGGTCGACCTCCCACGCGGCGTCCACCGGCGGGACGGCCGCGAGGTCGCACGCGCCGGCGGCGCGCCCCCGGGCCCGCGCCACGGTCAGGTGCGGCACGACCGCGCGGCGCTGCACGGGCACGTTGGCCGCGTCGAGCGCGCCCTGGACCTGCTCGCCGAGCCGGGCGACGGCGCCGGCGGGGTCGTCGTCCACGGCGTAGGCGACCACCCGGTCGCCCAGCGCGATCGGCCCGCCGAGCCGCAGCCCGACCACCCGCGTGCCGACGGCCTCGACGCCCTCGGCGACCAGCGCGGCGACGTCGGCCGGGTCCTCCCAGACGTCGCCGAGGAACGCGAGGGTGACGTGCCAGGTCTCGGGCGCGGTCCAGCGCCAGTCGGTGCCGGCGCGTCGCCCGGCGAGGGCGGCGGCGAGCCCGCGACGCACCGACGTGGCGACCGGGAGGGCGACGAACAGCCGCCGGCGCGTCGGCGCGTCCCCGGCCGTCACGTCGCGAGCAGCGCCCGGCGCAGCGCGTCGAGCGCGGAGACGACGAGGCGCGCCTGGACGGTCGCCCGGTCGCCGGGGACGTGGCGCTGCTTCACCTCGACGAGCCCGTCCGGGCCGTGCACGGCCCACACGCACGTGCCGACCTCGACGCCGTCCTGCGGGTCGGGTCCGGCGACGCCGGTGATGCCGACGCCCCAGTCGGCGGCGGCCCGCTCGCGCACCGCGGCGGCGAGGGCGGCCGTGACCGGGAGGCTCACGGGCGCCTCGGCGGCGACGAGGTCGGGGTCGACGCCCGCGAGCAGCGTCTTGCACTCGGTGGCGTAGACGACCAGGCCGCCGCGCAGCGCGGTCGCCGCGCCCGGCACCCGGGCGAGCCGTGCCGACGCGGCGCCGGCGGTCGCCGACTCGGCGAACGCGACCGTCTGGCCCCGCGCCTCGAGCAGCCGCAGCACCACCTGCTCCAGCGTCTCGTCGTCGACGCCGACGACCTTCGCGCCGAGGGCGGCGCGCACGGCGGCGACGGCGGGCTCGGTCGCGGCCCGGGCGGCGGCGACGTCTGCGCCCCGGCCCGTCAGCTCCACCTGGATCTCGCCGTTGGTCGCGAGGTACCCCAGCGCCACCGTGCCGGAGGCGACGAGGTCGGCGAGCACCGGGTCGACCGCCTCCGCGACCGAGGACTCCCCCATCCCGGCCACCCGCACCAGCCGGGTCACGACCGCGCCGGCGCCGAGCCGGTCGGCGACGTCGGGCAGCACGTCGCGCTCGGCGAGCTGCTGCAGCTCCCACGGGACCCCCGGCAGCGCGTAGAGGACGGCGCCGCCGAGCTCGCACCGGAACGCGGGGGCGGTGCCGACCGGGTCGTACGCGACCGCGCCGGCGGGCACGAGGGCCTGGCGCAGGTTCGCCTCCGGCATGCGGTACCCGACGGCGGCGAAGCGCCGGCGGATCTCCTCGGCGAGCTCCTCCCGGTGCTCGAGCTCGACGCCGGCGGCGCGGGCCACGGCCTCGCGGGTCAGGTCGTCGACCGTGGGGCCGAGCCCGCCCCCGACCACGACCGTGCCGCACCGCTCGGCGCAGAAGCGCAGGGCCTCGACGAGCTCGTCGAGGTCGTCGCCGACGGTGAGGTGCCAGCGCACCTCGGCGCCGCGTTCGGCCAGGCGCTGCGACAGCCAGGCCGAGTTGGTGTCGACGTGCGCGCCGGCGGTGAGCTCCGAGCCGACGGCGACGATCGCCGCGGCGCGAGGGTCTGGGTGGGAGGCTGGTGGCACGAGGGTTCCTCCCCGTCAGGGGCGGGCTGCGCGGGCGGCGCGGGCGAGGCGCCCCGCCCGGAACGCGTACTCCGTACCGGACCACAGCGTCAGCGCGATGGCCACGTACAGCAGGGCCGTCGCCGGCGCGGTGCCCACGTCCGGCCACAGGAACGCGGCCACGGCCACCACCTGCGAGACGGTCTTGGCCTTGCCCCAGGCACTGGCCGGCATGACCAGGTCGAGCCGGGTCACGAGCCGGACCCGCAGCATCGTGACGGACACCTCGCGCGCGAGGATGACCCACACGGCCCACCACGGCAGGTCCCCGACCAGGGCGAGGGCCCCGAGCGACCCGATGATGAGCAGCTTGTCGGCGATCGGGTCGGCGAGCTGCCCCCACCGGGTGACGCCGTGCCACCGGCGTGCCACCCAGCCGTCGATGGAGTCGGTCGCCGCGGCGAACACGAACGTGCCGAAGGCCCACCACCGCGCCGTGTCGCCCTCGACCGCGAGCAGCCACAGGATGACCGGGACCAGCAGCGCCCGCAGGAAGGTCAGGAAGTTCGGGAAGTTGATCCAGTGCGGCTCGTCCTCGAGCAGCTCGGAGGCGACCAGCGCCGGCGGCGACGGCGGGACCGGACGCGCCTCCCGCGGGTCACCGCGACCGTCCGTCCCGCGGGACGGAGGCTCGGTGCCGGTCGGGTCAGGCACCGGCCGCGGTCACCTCGGCCACGAGGTCCACGCCGTCGGCGGCGACGACCTCGGCGGTCACCGTGCGGCCGAGCGGCAGGGCCACGGGCACGCCGGCGGCGTCGACGAGCCGGACCTCGCCGTCCGTCTCGGGGGCCTCGCGGTACGAGCGGCCGGCGGTCAGCTCCACGCCGGCCCCTGTCTCCACGACCTCCTCGACCGTCACGTCGAGCCGACGGCCGACGAAGCGACGGGCGGCGTCGTCGGCGAGCCGCTCCTGGACGCTGGCGACGTGCTCGACCCGGGCGTGCGCCTCGTCCTCGTCGACCTGGTCGTCCATCTCGGCGCTGGCGGTGCCGTCCTCGACGGAGAACGGGAACAGCCCGACCCAGTCGAGGCGGGCGTCGTGGAGGAAGTCGACGAGCGCGGCGACGTCGTCCTCGGTCTCCCCGGGGAACCCGAGGATGAAGTTGGAGCGGAACACCGCGTCGGGGTCGAGCGCCCGGATGCGCGTGACCAGCTCGAGGAACCGCTCGGGCGAACCGGAGCGGGCCATGCGGGTGAGCACGTCGTGGGAGACGTGCTGCAGGGAGAGGTCGAAGTAGGAGGCGACCTTCGGGTTGCCGGCCATCTCCTCGAGCAGCGGCAGCTGCAGCTCGGCCGGCTGCAGGTACATCAGCCGGACCCGCTCGAGCCCGTCGATCGCGGTGAGCTCGCGCAGCAGGGCCGGCTGCAGCATCCGCCCGCCCTCCGCGTCGCCCCACGCCGGCAGGTCCTTGCCGTAGGAGGTGGTGTTCTCGCTGACGAGCACCAGCTCCCGCGCGCCGTTGTCGACCAGCCAGGCCGCCTCGGCCAGCACCTCGTCGACGGGGCGGGAGCGGAAGCGACCGCGGAACGACGGGATGGCGCAGAACGTGCAGACCCGGTCGCAGCCGGACGCGATCTTGAGGTACGCCCACGGGCTGCCGTCGAAGCGACGGACCGGGAACCGCGGACCGGAGGCGGGCATCCGGTCGAGCTCGTCCTGGCTGGTGGTGGGGCGCACCGGCAGCGGGGCGCGCTCGGGCGGCGCCTCCTCCGGGGCGGTCGGCATCACGAGCAGCGGCAGCGACGGCCGGACCAGCGTCTCGGTCGCGGGGGCCTCGCCGGTGGTCACGACCCGCTCGACCGGCCGGCCGGCCAGCAGGTCCCCGACCATCGAGGTCAGGCGCGGGTAGCCGTCGAAGCCGACGATGGCGTCCGCCTCGGGGATGGCGTCGGCGAGCTCCTGCGGGTAGCGCTCCGCCATGCAGCCGACGACGACGACGTGCCGGGCCCGGCCGCCCTCGCCGGCGTCCTCCTTGAGGTCGCACGCGGCGAGCACGGTGTCGATCGACTCCTGCTTGGCCGGGGCGATGAAGGTGCAGGTGTTGACGAGCACGACCTCGGCGTCGGCCGGGTCGTCGACGACCATCATCCCGTCCCGGACGAACATCCCGGCGAGCTGGTCGGTGTCGACCTCGTTGCGACCGCAGCCGAGGGTGACGATGGCCACGCTCGTCGAGCTGGCCGCGGGGTCGGACGCCACGCTCAGGCCTCCTCGGCCCCGTCGGGCGTGTAGACCACGGTGCGGACCTGCCCACGGGGACCGGCGACGCCGAGGTCCTCGCCGTTGAGGCGCACGCGCACGCCGCCGGCGTTGCCGAAGCGGACCTGCACCGCCTCCTCGCCGGTGAAGTTCAGGGCCTCGCCCGCCTCGACGATGCCCTCCTGCACCTGCTGGCCGTCGACCGTGACGCGGACCCAGGAGCGCTGCTCGAAGGCGAGCAGCACGTTGGCGCCGTCGAAGGTCGGGCTGGGCGACGGCGAGGGCTCCGCCGGGGGCTGCTCGCCCTCGGTGGGCGTGGGGGACGGCTCGGCGGGCGCCGGCGGCGCGGTGTTGACGTCCTCCGGGGCCGAGGCGGTCGCCGGGGCCCGGTTGCCGACGGCCTGCGCGAGGGCGACCCCTCCGATGAGGACGACGACGGCGGCGGCGACCCACGCGATCCACGTGGGCGGCGGGCCCTTGGGCTGGCGCGCGGTCGGGGCGGACGCGAGCTGGGTCGTCAGCTCGTCCTCGACGGCGACGTGGCGGCGGTAGAGGTCCACCAGCGGCGCGGGGTCGAGCCCCAGGAAGCGGGCGTAGGTCGACAGGAAGCCCTTGGCGTACACGTCACCGCCGAGCACCCCGAACTCCTCGGCCTCCAGGGCGCGCAGGTAGTCGGAGCGGACACGGGTGTCCCGAGCCGCCTCCTCGATGGTGCGGCCCTGCTCCTCGCGGGCGGCGCGCAGCGCGGCGCCGATGCCGAGATCGCTCATGTCCCCTCGACACGACTCATGGGGTGGTGGGGTGGTGGGGGCGTTGTCGTGCGGGGCCGCCCCACCGGGGACGGCCACCCCCGCGCAGGTTAGGAGCACGCGGCCCCGGGTGCGACCACGGCCACGCCGCCCGGCCCGGCCCGCGGCCCCGATGACCGCCCACCGGACGCCGGCGGGGACGGATGTCCGGCTCGTGCGGGGCGCCGGCTACGCTCCCCGGCCATGAACGCGATCACCCACCTCAAGGTCCTGGCCCTCACCGCCTCCGTGCTGGTGCTGACGGCCCTCCCCGCCCTCGCCGCCGAGACCTCGGGCGAGAAGATCGTCATCGCGGAGACCGTCCGCGAGTGGATCGGTCTCGGCATCCTCGGTGCCATGGGCCTCGCCGTCCTGCTCATGCTGGACAACGCCCGCCGGCAGCTGAAGGGCGAGCGAGGCCAGGCGGACGGGAAGTGGCGCTGGCGCTGACGCCACGCGCGGGCCGCTCGGTTCAGAGCAGCCCGTTGGCGACGCCCTCGTCGAGCATCTCCGGGGTCCACAGCACCTCGCGGGCCTTCGACCCCTCGTTCTCGCCGACCACGCCGAGCTGCTCGAGCTCGTCCATCAGGCGGCCGGCGCGGGCGAAGCCGATGCGGAGCTTGCGCTGGAGCATCGAGGTCGACCCGAGCCCGGAGTTCACCACCTGCTCGGCGGCGCGGCGCAGCAGCGCCTCGTCGGAGTCGTCCTCGGTGCCGCGGGACGCGTCGACCTGGGCGGCGTCGGTGCCCTCCTTCACGACCCCCTCGAGGTAGGCGACCTCGCGCTGCTGGCGGCAGAAGGTGATGACCGGCTCGATCTCGCGCTCCGAGACGAAGCAGCCCTGCAGCCGCGACGGCTTGCCCTGCGACGCGGGCAGGAACAGCATGTCGCCGTGGCCGACGAGCTTCTCGGCGCCGCCCATGTCGAGGATGGTGCGCGAGTCCGTCTGCGAGGCGACGGCGAGCGCGAGCCGGGAGGGGATGTTGGCCTTGATGAGGCCGGTGATGACGTCGACGGACGGCCGCTGCGTCGCGATGACCATGTGGATGCCGACGGCCCGGGCCATCTGGGCCAGCCGGCAGATGGCGTCCTCGACGTCGCGCGGGGCGACCAGCATCAGGTCGGCGAGCTCGTCGATGACGAGCAGGATGTAGGGCATCGGCCCGTACGACGCGATCTCCTCGTCGGCGGCCTCCGGGTCGACGTGCTTGGAGCGCACCGCGTCGTCGATCTCGCCAGCGGCGACCGCGTCGTTGTACCCGTCGATGTTGCGGTACCCGAGGCGCGCCAGCTTCTCGTAGCGCATCTCCATCTCCTTGACGCACCACTGGACCGCGTCCGTGGCACGCCGCGGGTCGGTGACGACCGGCGTGAGGAGGTGGGGGGCACCGTCGTAGGAGTTGAGCTCGACCCGCTTGGGGTCGATCAGGATCATCTTCACCTGGTCGGGGCGGGCGCGCATCACGATCGACGTGATCATCGCGTTCAGCGTCACCGACTTGCCGGAGCCGGTCGCGCCCGACACGAGCAGGTGCGGCATCGTCGCGAGGTTGACCAGGGCCGCGTTGCCGGCGATGTCGACGCCGAGCGCCACGTAGAGCGGGTGCGGGTTCGACGCGGCGTCGTCAGAGCGCAGGATGTCGCCGAGGGTGATGAGGTCGCGCTGACGGTTGGGGACCTCGACACCGATGGCGGACTTGCCCGGGATCGGGGCGACGATGCGGACGTCCGGCGCGGCGAGCGCGTAGGCGATGTCGTCGCCCAGGTTCGAGACCTTCTTGACCTGCACGCCGGGGCCGAGCTCGATCTCGAAGCGGGTGACCGTCGGCCCCCGGGACCAGCGGGCAACGTGCGCGTCGATGCTGAACTGGTCGAAGGTCTCCTGCAGGGCGGCGACCTGGGCCTCGATGTGCCCGCGGGACTCCTTCTGCATCGACCGGCCCGAGGCGAGCATGTCCATGGGCGGGAGCTGGTAGTCGGCCCACGACTCGATGGGGGCGACCTTGCGGGCCTTGCGCCTGCCGTCCGCCGTGAGGCCGGCGCCGAGATCCGGCTTCGGTGGCGCGGGGGTCTTGCCGGCCTCCCGGTCGGCCGCGTTCAGCCCGCCCTCGTCGTCCTCGCCGTCGAGGGCCGGCTGGTCGAAGCTCGCGCCCGCGAGGGTCGCACGGACGCGGGGGCGTGAGGACGGTTCGAGCTCCTCGGTGGGGTCGGGGGCGGCCGGCACCGGCGGGGGCGGCTCGGGCGTCGCGTCCTCGAGGGTCAGCGTGTCGTCGGTCCGCCTCGGGCTGCCCGTGTCCACGGGACGGGCCGAGGTCAGCAGGGTCGAGACGGCGCGGACGACGGCCGCGAACGGCGTGCGGGTGACGATGAGGCCGCCGAGGAACGTGACGACGAGCAGCACGGCCGAGGCGCCCCACACGGAGAGGCCGAGCACGAGCGGACGCGACACCGCGAAGCCGGCGAGCCCGCCCGCGGGCCAGAGGCCGCGGATGCCCTCGGGGTCCGCCGGCGCCGGCGCACCGGCGAGCAGGTGCCATGCGCCGAGCAGCCCGGTGAGCACCAGCGTGGTCCCCACCGCGACGCGGCCCACCTCGGCGTTCGGCCGGTCGATGACGACCAGCACCCCGAACACGGCGAGCAGCGGGGGCACGCCGAAGCCGAACACCCCGAACAGCCCGCGCCAGATCGCGCCCAGGAACGCCCCCACGGGGCCGGCGGCGTCGGCGTACATCCCCAGGGCCGTGAGCACGGCGAGCAGGAGCAGGCCGAGGCCGACGACGTCCTCCGACCGGTCGCCGACGTGGGTCGTGAAGGCACGCAGGGCGCGGCCGAGCAGCGAGCCGCGCGGCGGGCCGCCCTTGCCGCCCTTGCCGCCCTTGCCCGGTGTCTTGCCCGGTGCCTTGCCCGGTGCCTTGCCGCTGGACGCGCTGCGCGAGCCCCCACGGGTCGTGGTGCTGCTGGCCACGTCGTCTCCACACCTCGGTCGGGGGCCGATGGTAACGGCGGACGACACCGAGGGAACTACATCGGTGACGGAGCGCGTGCGTCGCGGACCGGCGCCCCGTCCGGGCGGACAGGGGCCATCCGGCCATCTCGACCCAACGACCTTGCTGAAGAGCAGCTGAAGACCAACCCGCGGGGGGAGCGAGCGCGAACGGCGCCCGCAACCCGCCTAGATGAGGGAGCACCACCAGTGAAGAAGCTCATGTCCAGCCTCGCGCTCTCCAGCGCAGGCCTCCTGCTCGTCGCCGGGCCGGCCTCCGCCGCCCACGAGGGCGCGGTCTACACCGCACAGCTCTCCGAGGTCGGCGACAACGACACCGCCAACGACCCGACCGGTTCCGGCTCGATCACCGTCTCCCAGGACGGCGAGACGATGACCGTGAAGCTCGACGCGTCCGGCCTGCCCGACTTCCCGCACGCGATGCACATCCACGGTGACCCGGCGGGTGACGGCTCCTTCGCCGCCGCGTCGTGCCCGACGACGTCCGCCGACACGAACGACGACGGCAAGATCACCGTCATCGAGGGTGCGCCCGCCTACGGCGGCATCCAGGTGTCGTTGACCGAGACGGGCGACACCTCCCCCGACTCGGGCCTCGCGCTCGACCGGTTCCCTGCCGGCACCACCATCAGCTACGAGCGCTCGGGCATCCCGATCCCGGACGACCTCAAGCCGAACCTCGGCAAGGTCCACTTCGTGGTGCACGGCGCTGACTTCGACGGTGACGGCGAGCTCGACCCCGAGCCGAAGTCGACGCTGAACGAGGACTTCCCCGAGGAGGGCACGCTGCCGCTGCTGTGCGGCACGCTGACCGTCCAGGCCTCCGGCGCGGTCCAGACCGGTGCCGGTGGCGCCGCGACCTCGAGCTCGGACTCCGGTCTGATGCTCGCCGGTGGCGCCCTGGCGCTGGCTGGGCTCGGCCTCGGCCTGCGTCGCCGCGGTGAGGTCGCCTGACCACCCGCGACACCCCGGCTGCGGTGCCCCGCGCGTCCTCGACGCGCGGGGCACCGTGCCTTCCCCACCCCCGTCACCCCTGAGGAGACCCCTCGTGCGCACACGCATCGCGATCGGCCTGGTCGTCAGCGGGCTCCTGCTCGCGCTCGTCGGCGCCGTGAGCGCCGGCCGGGCCCCCAGCGACGTGGCCGTGGCCCCGGCGCCCTCGGACGGACCCTCACCCTCCGTCGCCGGGGGGTCGAGCTCGAACGCGCCGTCCCGCCGGACCGCGAGCCCGGTCCCGGTCCCGGACCCGCACCACGGGGTCGTCGCCGCGCCGGTCGAGTACCCGGACGGCGTCGTCCCGGTCCGCGTCGTGATACCGGCCATCGGCGTCGACGCCCCGACCATCGACCTGCGGCTGAGCGGCCCGGAGCCGGAGGTGCCGACCGACTTCGACGACACCGGCTGGTACACCGAGACCCGCCGCCCGGGCGAGGTGGGCCCGGCCGTCATCGCGGGCCACGTGGACTCTCGGCGCGGCCCGGCCGTGTTCTTCGACCTCGTCGACCTCGAGGTGGGCGACGAGGTCCTGGTCCACGGCGAGGACGGCACCGTGCTGACGTTCGCGGTGACCGGCACCGGCCAGTACGACAAGCACGAGCTGCCGCCCGAGGTCTTCGGGTTCGGCGAGCCGACGCCCGAGCTGCGCCTCATCACCTGCGGCGGCAACTTCGACCGCTCGAGCGGCCACTACACCGACAACTACGTCGTCTACACCGAGCTCGTCGCCGCCGCGTGACGAGGGCGCTCAGCCCTCGACCGTGATCGTTCCCCGCATGTTGTGGTACTTGCAGAAGTAGCTGAACGTCCCCTGCCCGGCCGGGATGCGGAAGGCGAACGTGTCGCCGCCCCGCAGGTCGCCGGAATCGAACGTGGCGCCGGTGTTCGACGTCGCGGTCACCGTGTGCACGGTGCTGCCCCGGTGGGTCCACCGCACGGTGTCACCGACCCGGGCCGTGAGCGACCCGCCGGGGAAGCTGTTGTCCTCGATCGCGAGGTCGAAGGTCCGCGGGTCACGCGCCGGCGGCGGGGGCGGCGGGGCCGGGCTCGGTGCGGTGGTCGGGGAGGGCCTCGGCGCGGGCGCCGCCTGCGTGGGCTCGGGCTCCGGCTCCGGCTCGGGCTCGGGCTCGGGCTCCGGCTCGGCGGTCGACGGCGTGAAGCACGCCGTGCCCGGGGCCACGCGGATCTGCCCGTCGGGGCAGGGCGGCTCGCTGGTCTCCTCGGCGGTCGGCGTCGGGGACGGGGCGGCCGACGCGGTCGCGGTCGGGCTGGGCGTCGCGGAGGCCGTCGGCGACGCCGCTGCCGCCGTCCCCCCGTCACCCGGGTCACCTCCGGCGCAGGCCGTCAGGGCGAGCGTGGTCGTGGCGAGCAGGGTCAACAACGGTCGGCGGCGCACGGGCGCGCTCCATCCTTGGGGTCAGGTGGGCAGTGCGCCGCGTTCGGAGGCCATCCCCGGGCGGTGTGGTCCCCCGGTCGTGGGGATCGGACACCGTGGTCAGGGCGTGACGGTCACCTGGCCCTCCATGTCCGGGTGGAACCGGCAGGTGAAGTCGAAGGTGCCGGGTTCGGTGAGGACCACGTCGACCCGCCGGCCGGCCGGGATCGCGCCGGTGTCGAGCGCGCCGCCGGCGAAGGTGGCCGTGTGCGGCTGGCCGCCGCGGTTGGCGAAGCGGAGCACGGACCCGGCGGCGACGCGGACCCGGACCGGGTCGTAGGCGCGGTCGACCATCGACACCTCGACGGTGAGCTGGCCGGGCGTCGCGGTCTCGAGGACCGCGCCCGGCCCTGCCGCCGGCGCGGCGGGCTCGACCGGGATGGCGGGCAGGTCGCCGCCGGCGCAGCCCCCGAGGAGCAGGGCCGCGACGGCCACGACCGCGCGCACCGTCCTCAGACCTCGAGCACGATCGGCAGCAGCACGGGGCGGCGGCCGACCTCGTGGCGCCAGAACCGACCGAGCGCCTGGGTGACGTGGCGCTGGATGGCCGCCGCGTCGGAGAACTTGCCCTTGCCGAGCCCCTCGAGCTCGACCTTGACCGCCTTGAGCGCCGCCTCGTAGATGTGGTCGGCGTCGTCGTCGAACACCACACCCTTCTGGATCAGAAGCGGCTCCCCGACCGGCGAGCCCTCGTGCGGGTCGATGGTGACCACGCAGATGCACACCCCGTCGTTGGCGAGGCGGTTGCGGTCGCGCAGCACCGCCGGGCCGACGTCGGTGAGCAGGCCGTCGATGAAGACCTGCCCGGCGCGGACCGGGTCGCCCTTCCACGCACGACCGTCCTCGAGGTGGACGACGTCGCCGTCCTCGCACACGAGCACGTGCTCGGGCAGGCAGCCGGTCGCCACGGCGATGTCGCGGTGCGCGATCAGGTGGCGGTACTCGCCGTGCACCGGGACGACGTACTCCGGCTCGACGAGGTTGTGGAACAGGATGAGGTCGTCGCGGTTGGCGTGCCCGGAGACGTGGACGTTCGCGACGCCCTTGTGCACCACCCGGCAGCCACGCTTGGCGAGCCCGTTGATGGAGCGGAACACGGCGTGCTCGTTGCCCGGGATCAGGCTCGACGCGAGGATGATGAGGTCGCCCTCGCCCACCGAGATGTACCGGTGGTCGCCGGCGGCCATCAGGCTCAGCGCCGAGTACGGCTCGCCCTGGCTGCCGGTGCAGATGATGATGAGCGACGCCGGGTCGTGGTCCGGCACGTCCTTGATCTCGACCTCGGTGTCGGGGTCGAAGTCGAGGTAGCCGAGCTCCTCGGCGATGCCCATGTTGCGCACCATCGAGCGCCCGACGAACACCGGGCGCCGCCCCACCGCCTTCGCGGCGTCGAGGACCTGCTGGATGCGGTGCACGTGGGACGCGAACGAGGTGACGACGACGAGCCCGTCGCCCGCCTTCTCGATCTCCTCCCGGACCGAGCGCCCCACGATGCGCTCGGTGGGCACGTGACCCGGCACGTCGGCGTTGGTCGAGTCGGCGAGCAGGAGGTCGACGCCCTCGTCACCGAGCCGCGCGAAGTGCGCCATGTCGGTGGGGTGGTCGTCGATGGGCGTCTGGTCGAGCTTGAAGTCGCCGGTGTGGACGATGATCCCGTGTGGGGTCCGGAACGCGTAGGCGACGCCGTCCGGGATGGAGTGGGTCACGCCGACGGCCTCGACGTCGAACGGGCCGTGGGAGAACCGCCCGCCCGGCTCGACCTCGACCATCTCCGGCTCGTCGAGGTCCTCCCACTCCTCGAGCACCGCCTCGACGAACGCGAGCGTCAGCTTGGTCCCGTAGACGGTGACGCCGGGGAAGTCGGTGAGGAAGTAGCCCAGCGCCCCGATGTGGTCCATGTGCCCGTGCGTGAGGAACACCGCGTCCACGTCGGCGGCGCGCTCCTTCAGCACGGTCCAGTCCGGCAGGATCAGGTCGACACCGAGGTGCTCGGGGTTGGGGAAGAACACGCCGACGTCGACGACGGCGATGCGGCCGTCGACCTCGATGGCGGCCATGTTGCGACCGATCTCCCCGAGCCCCCCGAGGAAGGTGACGCTGACGGGCGGGTGGTCGGGCTGCTTCGGCACATCGGTTCCTGGGGTCAGGTGGGGACGGGTCAGGCGGCGCCGCGGAGGTGGTCGAGCGCGGCCAGCACCGCGTCGCGGGTGGTGTCGAGCGCGTCGGCGAGTGGGGCGCGCACCGGCCCGGCCGGCAGGCCCTGCGCGGCGAGGGCCGCCTTGAGGGGCGCCGGCGAGGACTCGAGGAAGAGCGCCCGGCACAGGGGAAGCAGGCGAAGGTGCAGCTCGCGGGCCTTGACCGGGTCGGACTCGAACAGTCGGGCGAGCTCGGCGAGCTCCGGCCCGGCGAGGTGGCTCGCGACGGAGACGAAGCCGACCGCGCCGACGGCGAGCATCGGCAGGTTGAGCTCGTCGGCGCCGCAGTACACCTCGAAGCCGCCCGGCGCGCCGGCGGTGGCAGCGACGACCTCGGCGGTCTTCGCCAGGTCGCCGGCGGCGTCCTTGACGCCGACGACGTTCTGGACCGACGACAGGGCGACGAGGGTCTCGAGCGAGATCTCGGTCGCCGTGCGGGCCGGGACGTCGTAGAGCAGCACGGGGAGCTCGGTGGCCTCCGCGACCGCACGGAAGTGGGAGACGAGCGCCCGCTGCGTCGGCCGGTTGTAGTACGGGGTCACGACGAGGACCGAGTCGGCGCCGGCGGCGGCGGCACGTGCGGTCAGGTCGATCGCGTGGGCCGTGTCGTTCGACCCGGTGCCGAGCATCACGCGGGCGTCGTCGCCGACCTCGGCGCGCACGGCGTCGAGCAGACGCCAGATCTCGTCGCCCCGCAGCGTCGGCGACTCCCCCGTCGTGCCGTGCAGCAGCACCGTGTCGGTGCCGTGCTCGACCAGGTGCCGCGCGAGCCGGGCCGCGCCGGCGGCGTCGAGCGCGCCATCCGCGTCGAACGGGGTGGCCATCGCGGTGACGACGCGGCCGAAGACGGGCACGGGGAGCTCCCGGACGGGTGGGACGGGGGGACGGGCGGGCCGCCGTATCCTACCGACGTCCCCTCCCGCGAGGCCCCGGCGTGATCTGGCACATCGTCCGCTTCGACTTCGACGGCGTCGACGACGCCGTGCGCGCCGACCTCGAGGCCGCCCTGGCCGGGCTCGACACGATCGACGTCGTCGCCGTGTGCCACGTCGCCCGCGACCTCGAGCAGCCCTCGGTGACCGGGCTCGTCACGGCGTTCGCCACCCACGCGGACCTCGAGGCCTACCGCGTCCACCCCGAGCACGTCCCGGTGGTCGACGGCCTGCGTGCCGCCGGCGTCGTCACGACCCGGATCGACATCGAGCTGCCGAGCACGCTGGGGCCCGCCGCGTGACCGGCGTGGCCGTCGTGCTGGCGCACGGCCCGGGCGGCGAGGCCGCCTGGGAGTCGCTGGTGACCGCCCTCGCGCTGGGGGTCGGGCTCGTGTTCGTGCTCGCCGTGACGACCCGGATCCGGGTCGAGTCGCCCGGCGACCTGATCCTGCCGCTCGCGGTCGTCGCCATCGTGTCGAGCCTCGCGCCGAACGCGGCGTCGGGGCTCGCCGACATCGTCGGCTACGCGATGGTCGCCGGGGCCGTGCTCGCCATCGGGCTCGTGGTGGTCGCCGTCACCGACCGCGAGCGGTCGCTGGCGAGCCCCGTCACGCTCGCGGTCGTGGCCGTCGCCGTGGTCGCCACGCTGCTGGCCGGCCCGCCGATCCACGACTCGCTGTACCGCCCGCCCACGACGAACCCCATGATGCGGATGCCCATGGGCTAGGCCTCGAGCTAGGCCTCGCGGGCGGCGCGGCGGGCGGCGATCGCCTTCTCGCTCTCGAGCCGCTCGAGCTCGGCCTCGCCGTGGTCGACGAACGACATCGCGTCGGCGACGAGCGTGTGCCCGGCCTCGTCGCGGATGAGCCGGTGCATCTCCTGCACGACCCGTCGGTACTGCGGGTGGCCCTGCGGGGTGGAGCGGAGCTCCAGCATCTGCATCGCGGCGCGGGCGTTCAGCTGCATGACGTACCGGACCCGGTAGGCGAAGCAGACCGCGTACTGGGCCTGCTCTGGGTGGTCCGGCAGCAGCCGCTCGTACAGCTCCGCGGAGCGAGCGAGCGCCTCGTGCCAGCGGTCCGCCACGCCGGCCTCCTCGAGCTCCGGCGGGGTCTCGTACCCGTGGCGGGTCGTGAGCTCCTGCCACTCGACCGTGAGCATCCGGTGGCGCTGCAGGTCGCGGAACCCGCCGTAGTCGCCCAGCACGTCGAAGCGGTACTGCACCCGCTCGAAGCCGCGACCCGGCTTGTGCCGGCGGTTGCGCCGCTCCCCCACGTAGGTGAGCACCACGCGCCGGCGGTCGGCCGCGTCCATGGCGGCGACGCGGGAGCGGAGCTCGACCTCCGGCAGGTCGGTGACCGAGTACAGCGCGGCCGTGGCGAGCTCGACCTCGGCCTCGACCGGGTCGGCCGGCCAGACCCCCGTGAGGGTCACGAGGTCGGCCGCCGGCGCGGGCTCCCGTCCGGGGGCTCGGGCGTCGCCGACGAGCTCGACCGCGACGGCGCGGGTCGCCTCGGCGGTGTCGGCGAGGTAGCGCGACCACGCCACGCCGCGGTCCTCGACGTCGACGCGGGTGAGGAACGCGGGGATGACCTCACGCAGCTCGCGCAGCAACGCGTCGCCGACGGCGCGGGACTCGGCGAGGCCGGAGGCCCGCAGCCGCAGCAGCAGCCCCTCGTAGGACTGCCCGCTCGCGAACATCCCGACGTTGGAGGTCGTCGCCGCGGGGAGCAGCCCGCGCAGCAGGTCGAGCGCCTTGGCCTTCGTGGCGTTGCGCCACGCGACCGCGGGCGTCGCGTCGTCCTGCGGGAAGCGGTCACGCACCCACGCCAGCACGTCCGGGACGAGCGACGCGTAGGTGTCGAAGATCGCGTCCATGGTCGTGACGTAGGCGTCCGCGTGGGGTCCGGCCAGCACGTCGGCGTCGCGGTGGTAGCGGTACCCGACGCTGCCGTCGGGCCGGCGCACCCGGTCGTCGTAGGCGATGTAGCGGGTCGACTGCTCGAGGTAGGCCGCGAGCCGCCCCCACTCGATGCGCTTGGTCAGCAGGTTCGAGACGTGCTCGAGCGCCACGTGGGCCCCGCCGAGCTGGGCGACCGAGTCGTCGCCGTACTGGTCGAAGACCTTCTGGTACAGCGCCTCGGCCCGGTCGGCGCCGGGCTCGCCGGCACCCTCGCCCTCCCCGGGGCCCGTGGCACCGACGTCGGGGTCGAGCTCGGCGAGCTCCCCGACGAACTCGTCGACGAACAGCCGGCGCAGTGGCGCGGCCGAGCGGGAGTACCGCGCGAACAGGGCGCCCTTGACCACCTCGGGCAGGTTCGTCAGCGCGAAGACCTGGCCGTCGACGTCGGTGAAGTACGGCGCCACGAGGACGCGCTCCCGCTCGGTCAGCTCGGGCCCCGGCGCGGGGGTCTCGGGGGTGCGGTCGGCGTCGCTCACGCGGTCGTCCCGGTCGTCGCGTCGGGCAGGGGGGTCTCGGCGCTGGAGCCTAACCGGGTGCTCACAGGCCCCTCACGGCACCGCCGTCGACGGCCCACGCGGACCCGGTGACGTACGAGGCCGCAGGGGACAGCAGGAACGCGGCGACGCGGCCGAGCTCGGCCGGGTCGCCGAGCCGACGCAGCGGCACGCGCGCCACGGCCTCGGCCCGCACGGCCGCCGGCGTGGTCCCCTCGCGCTCGGCGACGTCGGCCTCGAGCTCGGCGAGTCGCTCGGTCGCGAAGCGTCCCGGTAGCACCACGTTGACGCGCACGCCGCGGGGCGCGACCTCGTCGGCGAGCGCCTTGACGTAGCCCCACACGGCCGGGCGGGCGACGTTCGAGGAGGCGAGGCCGGCGATCGGCTGCACGGACGTCATCGACGTCAGCACCGCCACGGCCCCACCGTCGTCGAGCCGGGCGACCAGGTCACGCACGACGCGGACCGGCGCGAGGACGCTGCCGGCGAGGGCCGCGTCGAGCCGGGCGTCGTCGAGCTCGGTGGCGGGCCCCGGCGGCGGGCCGCCGTGGCTGACGAAGCCGCCGTGGAGCGGGCCGTTGGCCGCCTCGGCCGCGTCGAGCAGGCGCGTGGAGGCGTCCGGTGCGGTCAGGTCGACCACGACGCCGGCGGCGCCGAGCTCGGCGGCCGCGGCCTCGACGCGCGCCGGGTCCCGCGACGCCACGGTGACGCGGGCACCCTCCTCGACGAGCACGCGGGCCACGGCGAGGCCGAGGCCGGCGGTGCCACCCGTGACGACGAGGTGGCGGTCGGTCAGTCCGAGGTCCACGGCGGGTCCTTGTCCTCGAGGGCGGCGACGAGCAGGGCGGCGGAGGCGGCGGCGCCGAGGGGTCCGGGGTGGAGCCCGTCGGGGCCGAACATCGCCGCGGGCGGTCGGCCGGGGTAGCGCACCACGGCGACGCCGGCGGCGGCGCCGGCGGCCGTCTGCGCGCGCCGGACCGCGCGGCAGCGCCAGCCGGCGAGGCTGGAGACGGGCCACGGCAGCCCCGGCGCCGCGGCCAGGTCGGGGCACGGGACCAGCGCCACCTGTGGACCGAGGTCGGCCAGGGCGTCGAGCAGTGCCGCCGTGTCGGCGCGCACGCCGCCGGCGCGGGCACCGCGCAGGGCCTCGTTCACCCCGACCCCCACGACGACGAGATCCGGTCGGCTGGCCGCGACGGCCGGCACCTGACGGACGAGCACGTCACGGGTCCGTGCCCCGTCGACGGCCACCGAGGCGACCTCGACGGGGCGACCCCGCAGCGCCGACAGGCGGACTGCGGCCTGGCCGGGGAAGGCGTCGTCGAGGTCGGTGAGGCCGTAGCCGTCCGCGGCAGAGTCCCCGACGACGAGCAGCCGCAGCGGTGCGGCGTCGGGGTCGGCGCCGGCGGCCACGACCCGCCGGGCGTGGTCGAGCGGGACCCGGTGCGACGGGGCCTCGCGGGCGAGGCGTCGCACCCGCAGCGCCGCCCGGACGACCACGCCGACCGCGGCGAGCAGGAGCAGCACGAGGACGGCGGGTGGCCGGGCCCGCTCCGGCCCGCGCGGCGCGCCCGAACCGTCTGCGCTGCGCGTCGTGGTCGTCACGCGCGGCACCCTAGCCTCACGCTCCTCGCGCCCGTCCCCCTCGAGGTCCCCGTGCAGCCCGGCCCGATGCGCCTGCGTCCGCTCGGTGATCCGCGCGAGGTCGCCGCCCGCGGGCTCGACCGGGTGGTCGTACGCCGGGCCTGGGGCCTCGCCCGGCCGTTCCGGGGCCGGCTCGCGCTGTTCGTCGGGCTCATCGTCGTCGGGGCCGTGCTCGGCGCTGTCCCCCCGCAGCTCGTCCGGCTCGTCATCGACGGGGCCATCGCCGACGGTGACGCCCGCCAGCTCTCGCTGCTGGTCGCCGCGATGCTCGCCGTGGCGGTCGCCGCGGCCGGGATGAGCCTGTGGCAGCGGTGGCTGTCCGCGTCGATCGGCGAGCGCTTCATCCTGCGCCTGCGCACCCTGCTGTTCGGGCACGTGCAGGCCATGCCGCTCGCGTTCTTCACCCGGACCCAGACGGGTGCCCTCATCACGAGGCTGAACAACGACGTCGTCGGGGCGCAGCGGGCGCTGACCGGGACGCTCGGCGGGGTGGTGGACAACGCCATCGGTGTCACGGTCACGCTCGTCGCCATGCTCGCGCTGGAGTGGCGGGTGACGCTGCTCGCGACGGCGCTGCTGCCGCTGTTCATCGTGCCGGCCCGGGTCGTGGGCCGTCGGCTGCAGCAGCTCTCCCGGGAGGGCATGGCGCTCAACGCGGACATGAACTCGACGATGACGGAGCGGTTCAACGTCTCCGGCGCGCAGCTCGTGAAGCTGTTCGGTCGGGCGGGCGAGGAGCAGGCGCACTTCCACGACCGGGCCGCCCGGGTCGCCGACATCGGGATCCGCACCGCCATGAACGGCCGGGTCCTGTTCGCGGCGCTGGGCCTGATCGGCGCGCTGGCGTCGGCGCTCGTCTACCTCGTCGGTGGCCGGTTCGCGATCGCGGGCGACATCGAGACGGGCACCGTCGTGGCGCTCGCGCTGTACGTGACCCAGCTCTACGGACCGCTCGCCCAGCTCTCCAACGCGCGGGTCGACCTGATGACGGCGCTGGTCAGCTTCGAGCGCGTGTTCGAGGTCGTCGACCTCCCCCACGCGATCGCGGACGCGCCGGGCGCGGTGGAGCTCACCGCGCCGCGGGGGCACGTGCGCCTCGAGGGCGTCCGGTTCCGCTACCCGGCCGCCGAGGGCTCCACGCTGGAGTCGCTCGAGGGGCCCCGCAGCGAGCACGGCGACGACGCGTCCGACTGGGTGCTGCACGGGGTGGACCTCGACGCGCCGCCCGGCACGATGGTGGCGCTGGTCGGACGCTCCGGCGCCGGCAAGACGACCCTGGCCAACCTCGTGCCCCGGCTGTACGACGTCACCGAGGGGCGGGTCACCATCGACGGGCTCGACGTCCGCGACGTCACGCTCGCGTCGCTGGCGCGGGCCGTCGGGGTGGTGACCCAGGACCCGCACCTGTTCCACGACTCCATCGCGGCGAACCTCCGCTACGCCCGGCCCGACGCGCCCGTCGAAGAGCTCGTCGCGGCCTGCGAGGCGGCCCGCATCCACCACGTCGTGGACCGCCTCCCCGACGGCTACGACACGGTCGTCGGGGAGCGCGGCTACCGGCTGTCGGGGGGCGAGAAGCAGCGCCTGGCCATCGCCCGGGTGCTGCTCAAGGACCCCGCCGTGGTGGTCCTCGACGAGGCCACCGCCCACCTCGACTCGGAGTCCGAGCGACTCGTGCAGGCGGCCCTGTCCGACGTGCTCCGCCGGCGGACCTCGTTCGTCATCGCGCACCGGCTGTCCACCGTGGTGGACGCGGACCTGATCGTGGTCCTCGACGGCGGCCGCGTGGTCGAGCGCGGCACCCACGCGGAGCTGCTCGCCGCGGACGGGCTCTACGCGGAGCTGGCCCGGACCCAGCTGAGCGGCGCCTGAGCCCTCCGGTCAGGCCCGCGCCCGGACCACCGGGCGGTCGGCGTCGGCCGCCAGCATCCCCTCGCGGGCGGCCAGCAGCAGGTCGTGGTCCTCGAGCGCGTCACCGGGGAACACCGCCACACCGACCCGCAACGACATCGTGAGCGGGCCCGTCTCCGGGCTGGACACGGGGGTCGAGCGCACGGCGCCGAGGAAGCGGGCAGCGGCGGCCTGCGCACCGGCCTCGTCCGCGTGGGGCAGCAGCACCGCGAAGCCGTCGCCGAGCCGACCGACGACGTCGCTCGGGCGTGCCTCACCCACGAGGAGGCGGGCGACCGCCGCCAGCAGGTCGTCGCCCGCGACCGCACCGACGCGCGCCACGGTCTCGGCGAGGTCGACGACCTCGATCGCGAGCACGGCGCAGCGGGACCCGTGACGGCGTGCCCGGTCGAGTTCGCTCGCGACCCGGGACCGCAGCTCCCGCTCCCCCGGCGTGTTGGTCACCGGGTCCGTGGTGACCGTCTCGTCGAGGGTCCGCTCGAGCTCGGCAGCCCGGCGGGCGAGCGCACGGACGGTGCCGAGCCCGGCCGCCAGGTCGGACGGCAGGGAGCCGAGCCCCCGGTCGGCGTCGGGGTCGGCGACCAGCGCCGCGACGGCGGCGTGCCACCGGTCGAGGTCCCGCGCCGCGAGCGCGATCGCGACGCCCAGCGCCCCGCCGGCGACCGCCACCGCGAACGCCACGATCACGAGCACGCTGACCGCCAGGTCGTCCGCCCCGCCGGCGGCGACCCACAGGGCGCCGGAGACCACCAGCAGGAACGCGACGACCGTCGCGGCGGCGACGGTCCGCAGCCGGCGGGCCACACCGGCGCTCTGGGCGGGCGGCGAGGTGTTCACGCGTCGGGCTCGGCGGCGACCTCGGGCTCGGCGGTGACCTCGGGCTCGGGGGTGACCTCGGGCTCGGGGGTGACCGGGCCGAGCTCGGCCGGGTCGGGGTGGGCATCGTCGTCGAGTCGGCGCTGGACGTCGCCGCGCGCCCACTCGAGCGCCTTGGTGTGTCGCTCGTCGGGGGTGATGCCGGCGGCGACCATGCGCTCGTGGACCGCCTCGGTCGAGGCGGCGTCGCCGGCCTTGGCGAAGGTCCACATCAGCTCGCGGTAGGTCGTCTCGTCCAGGGTCGCGCCGGCGGTGGCCAGCGCGTCCACCAGCGCGAGCGCGTCGGCCGTGCGCTTCGCCGTGACGAGCGCCTG
Organism: Actinomycetes bacterium; assembly: GCA_046566145.1. Classification (GTDB taxonomy): domain Bacteria; phylum Actinomycetota; class Nitriliruptoria; order Nitriliruptorales; family Nitriliruptoraceae; genus JBKHXF01. The sequence continues at coordinate 46,423 of JBKHXF010000015.1, read as the reverse complement.
GACCACCCGGGCCGCGTCGGTGGCGACCGGGGACACGCCGAGCTCGACCTGTCGCTGCAGCGCCGTGACCGCGTCGTCGACGCGCCTCGCCTTGAGCAGGGCGCCGAGGACCGAGGACCAGTGCTTGCCCTCGGTGAGGGTCCGCGTCGAGGCGAGCTCGTCGATCATCGCCCGGGCCTCGTCCACCCGGCCGGCACGCACGAGCGCCTCGAGGATGGCGCGGGACGCCTTGCGGTCCCGCGGGACACCGGCCGCCGTGGTCTCGTCGAGCAGCCTTCGGGCGAGGTCGAGCTCGCCGGCCTTGACGTGGGCGCCGAGCAGCTCCCCGACGCGGGCCGGTGCGACCGGGGCGCCGAGGATGAGCAGCCAGTCCAGCACCCCGGAGGCGCGCGTGACCGAGCCCTTCGCGAGGGTCAGGTCGAGCAGGGCCTCGAGGTTCTCGCCCGACGGGATGCGCCCGGCCTCGCGGATGGCCTCGGCCGAGTCCCACGCCGCCTCCACGTCGCCGGCGGCGATCCTGGCCGCCAGCAGCAGGTTGCGGTGGTGCGAGTCGGGCTCGCCCCCGCGCGCCACCATCTCGGCGACGACCGCGTCGGCCGCGTCGACGTCGCCGGCGCGGGCGTGGGCGACGAGCAGCTCGCCACGCGCCTCGACCGGGACGGGACAGCCGGCCTCCTCGAGGCGCGCGAGCATGGCGCCTGCTCGCTCGAGGTGTCCGCTGCGCGCCACGACCGCCACGAGCTCGGCCGCGCGGGCCGGGCTGGGGAGCTGTCCGACCCGGAGCATCAGCTCCAGCAGGTGCTCGGTGTCGTTGACGGCGCGACGCGCCACGCAGTCGGCCAGGAGCCGGTCGTACTGCGCCGGTGTCGCGGCGCGGCCGGCCTGGGCGAGCGTGCGGACCATGGCCCGGGCCGCGGGGAAGCGACCGGCCTCGAGGTGCACGGCGAGCACCGCCGGCGCCTGGTCGACGTCGGGGTCGATGCCCTCGGCGTGCAGCGCGTCGAGCGTGGCGAGCGCCTCGTCGCGTCGGTGGGCGTGCCACGCGGCGACGGCGAGGTCGACCCGCACACCGGGCGGCGGGGTGACGCCGAGCGCCTCCATGTCGGCGAGGACGGCGCGTGCGCCGGCGAGGTCCTTGCGCGCGAGGTGGGCGCGCAGCAGCAGGCCGAGGTGGTGCCCCTCGACGGGGACACCGCGCTCGCGCATCGACGTGAGCACGCTCGTGGCCATGCGCAGGTCGCCGGCCTCGGCGAAGCGGCGCAGGGCCTGGGTGTACTTGTCCTCCGCCTCCGCCGCGGCGGGCTGCTCCGGAGCGGTCTGGTCGGTCGAGGCCACGGGTGGCTCCCCTGCCACGGGCGACCCGGTCCGGGGCTCCCGGCCCCGCACCGGTGACGCGTGTTCGTCGTCTGGTCGGCCGGACCGTAGCGCGTGGCGCCGCGCACGGACCGTCAGGGCCCCACGCGCGACACGGCCGGCGTGTCTCAGTCGAGCAGGTGCTCCAGCCCGACGACGAGCCCGTCGAGGCCGGCGACGCGACGCACGCCGAGCAGGACACCCGGCATGAAGCCGCGTCGGTCGATCGAGTCGTGGCGGATCGACAGGGTCTCCCCGTCCCCGCCGAACAGGACCTCCTGGTGGGCGACGAGCCCGGGCAGCCGCACGCTGTGGACCCGCACACCGGCCACGTCGGCACCGCGCGCGCCGGGGTGGGCGTCGTCGCCCGCCGGGGCGTCGGGCGCCTCGCGTCGGGCCGCGGCCACCAGCTCGGCGGTGCGCAGCGCCGTGCCGCTCGGCGCGTCGGCCTTCCCGTCGTGGTGCAGCTCCACGATCTCGACGTGGGGCAGGTGCCGCGCCACCTGGGCGGAGAGCTGCATCAGCAGGACGGCGCCGATGGCGAAGTTCGGGGCGACGAGCGCCCGGGCCGCGCCGGCGGTCGCCGCGTCGCCGATCCGGTCGAGCTCCTCGGCGGTGATGCCGGTCGTACCGACCACGGCGTGGACGCCCGCCTCGAGCAGGGCGAGGGTGTTCGGCCCGCCGTGCGGCGGGCGGGAGAACTCGACGCAGACGTCCGCGCCGGCGGCCGTGACCGCACCGAGGTCACCCGCGAGCTCGAGGCCGGCCGCGTCGCCGTCGAGCCCGGTCACGACGTCGCCGAGGCGCCGGCCGGCGTGGGACGGCGAGACGGCCGCGACGAGCTCGAGGTCGTCGGCAGCGGCGACGGCCCGGCAGACCTCGCTGCCCATGCGACCGGTGGCACCGCTGACGGCGACGCGGATCACGACGGCTCCTCCTGCTGGCTCAGCGGACGTGGCGCTCGAAGCGCGTGGCCTCGTCGGGCGAGAACGGGCCCACGATGGCGAGGCTACGCGGCCCGGCCAGCACCTCGGCGGTGGCCTCACGCACCTCGTCGAGGGTCACCGCCTCGATGCGGGCCAGCGCGGTGTCGATGTCGACCAGCTCGTTGCCGCTCGTGATGACGCGACCGAGCCGGCTCATGCGCGACCCGGGGTCCTCGAGCCCGAGGACCATCCCGCCGGTCATCGCCCCCTTGGCCCGCTCGACCTCCTCCTCCGTGATCGTCTCGGCGAGCGTGTCGAGCTCGCGCCCGAGCACGTCGAGCACCTCGTCGACCTTGCCGGGGGTGGTGCCGGCGTACGCGAAGAGCACGCCGGCGTCCACGTAGCCCGACAGGTAGGCGTAGGTGGTGTACGCGAGCCCGCGCTCCTCCCGGACCTCCTGGAACAGCCGGGACGACATGCCGCCGCCGAGGACGGTCGTGGCGACCCGCAGCGCGTGCCGGCGCGGGTCGGAGGCCGACACCCCGCGACCCCCGAGCACGACGTGCACCTGCTCGGTGGGACGGTGCCGGACGTGCACGGTGCCGGCGGCCATCGCCGCCGGCGCGCTGCGCTGGGGCCGGGTGCCGCCGGGTCGCCCGAGGTCGCCGAGGTGCTCCTCGACCAGCGCCACGACCGCGTCGTGGTCGACGTTCCCGGCCGCGACGACCGTCAGGTTCTCGGGCCGGTACTGGCGCAGGTAGTACCCGTGGATCGTGTCGCGGTCCATCGCCGCGATCTCGTCCTCGGTGCCGAGCGTCTCGAGCGCGAGCGGGTGGTCGCCCAGCGCGAGCGTCATCGCGTCGGCGTGGGCGAGGTCGTCGGGCGAGTCGAGGTGGATGTCGATCTCGCTGAGCACGACCTGGCGCTCGGCCTCGACGTCGGCCTCGGTGTTGCGGGCGCCGACCATCATGTCACCGAGGACGTCGACGGCCAGCGGCAGGTCCCGGTCGAGCACGCGTGCGTAGAAGCAGGTGACCTCCCGCGAGGTGAACGCGTTCATCTCGCCGCCGACCGCGTCGAGCTCCTCGGCGATGCGCCGGGCCGAGCGGCGCCCGGTGCCCTTGAACAGCAGGTGCTCGAGGAAGTGCGAGCACCCGTGCTCGTGCTCGGCCTCGTCGCGGCTGCCGACCCCGACCCACATCCCGAGGGCGGCCGAGCGGACGCCGGGGACGTGCTCGGTGACGACCTCGAGGCCGTGGTCGAGGCGGGTGCGGGCGACGCTGGAGGGGTCCGTGCTCACCGTGGGGCTCCGGTCGTGGACGGCGACCGGGCGGACCCCGTGGAGGGGCCCGCCCGGCGCGGTGCTACGGGTGGTGCGGGTGTTCAGTCGCGCGAGCGCGACCGGGTGCGGGTCCGGGTGCGGGGCTCGCCCCCGTCGCTGTCCCGGTCGCGGCCACCTTCACGGTCGCCGCCGCCCTCACGACCACCGCTGTCACGGCCGCCGCGGGCACGGGCGCGCTGGCGCCCGCCGTCGCGGTCACGGCCGCCGCGGTCGTCGTCGCGACGCTCGGCGCGGGGCGCGTCGTCACCGTCGTCGTCCGGGCCGGCGTCCGAACCGCTCTCGGGGGCGTCGTCGCCGCCGCCCCTGGGTGCGTCGTCCGACTCGTCACCGACGTACTCGAGCTTGAACTTGCGCCCGCCGTCGAGGACGTCCTTGACCTCGACCCAGACGCGCTCACCGACGTCCACGGCCTCCTCGCCGTGGTTGAGGCGCTTGCCCGCCATCCGCGACAGCTCCGAGATGTGGAGCAGGCCGTCGGTGCCGGGGGTCAGCGACACGAAGGCGCCGAAGTCGACGGTCTTGACGACCGTGGCGTGGTAGCGCTCGCCCTTCTCCGGCAGGACCGGGTTGGCGATGGCGTTGACGCGCTCGACGGCGGCCCGGGCGATCTCCTTCGTCGTGCCGTAGATGCGCACGATGCCGGAGGAGCCCTCCTCCTCGATGTCGATCTCGGCGCCGGTCTCCTCGGTGATCTCCTTGATGATCTTGCCGCGCGGGCCGATCACGTCACCGATCTTGTCGCCGGGGATGCGCACGATCTCGACGCGCGGCGCGTTGGCCGCCACCTCGTCGCGCGGCTCGGCGATGGCCTCGGTCATGATGTCGAGGATCGCGAGCCGGGCCTCCTTGGCCTGCAGCAGCGCGTCCGCGAGGACCTGGGCCGGGATGCCGGCGAGCTTCGTGTCGAGCTGGAGCGCGGTGATGAAGTCCCGCGTGCCGGCCGCCTTGAAGTCCATGTCGCCGTAGAAGTCCTCGACGCCCTGGATGTCGGTGAGCGTCGTGTACTTCCCGTTCTCGTAGATCAGGCCCATCGCGATGCCGGCGACGGGCGCGTGGATCGGCACACCGCCGTCCATCAGCGCGAGCGTCGACCCGCAGACCGAGCCCATCGAGGTGGAGCCGTTGGACGACAGCACGTCGGAGACGACGCGCATCGTGTACGGCCACTCGTCGAGCGGCGGCAGGACCGGGACCAGGGCGCGCTCGGCGAGCAGGCCGTGGCCGATCTCGCGGCGCTTCGGCGACCCGACGCGACCGGCCTCACCGGTCGAGTAGGGCGGCATGTTGTAGTGGTGGAGGTAGTACTTCTCCTCGACCGGGTCGAGGGTGTCGAGGCGCTGGTTCTCGCGCGTGGTGCCGAGCGCCAGGACCGAGAGGACCTGGGTCTCGCCGCGCTGGAACAGGCCCGAGCCGTGCGTGCCGGGCAGCACGTCGACCTCGGAGGAGATCGCGCGAAGGTCACGCACGCCGCGGCCGTCGACGCGGACACCCTCGTCCACGATCATGCGGCGCACGACCTTCTTCTCCGCGGAGCGGAAGGCGGCCTTGGCCTGCTTCTCGAGCTCGTCGGCCTCGAGGTCGCCCACGCCCTGCTCGACGAGCTTGGCGACGACCTGGCCCTTCAGCTCCTGCAGGGCCTCGTCCTTCTCGGCCTTGCCGGCGTCGGCGCGGTGGTAGATCTCGGAGATCCCACCCTCGGCGAGACCGAACAGCGCGTCGAACACCTCGTCGGTGTAGTCGAGGAAACGCGGGAACTCGGCGGTCTCACGGACGCCGACGCGGTCGACGAAGGCCTGCTGCGCCTCGCACAGCTCCTTGATGATCGGCTTGACGGCCTCGATGGCCTCGCCGATGACCTCCTCGGTGGGCGCCGGGGCACCCATGTCGATCTTGACGACCGCGTCCGGGGTGGCCTCGGCCTCGATCATGAGGATGGCGACCTCGCCGTCCGACTCGACACGGCCGGCGACGACCATGTTGAAGACGGCCTCGTCCTCGAGCTCCTCGAAGGACGGGAAGGCGACCCAGCTGCCGTCACGCATCAGCGCGTAGCGCAGCGCGGCGACGGGGCCGTCGAACGGCACGCCCGCCAGCATCGTCGACACGGACGAGCCGTTCATCGCGATGACGTCGTACGGGTCGATCTGCGCGGTCTGCAGGATGGTGTTGACGACCTGGATCTCGTTGCGCAGCCCGTCCGCGAAGGTGGGGCGCAGCGGCCGGTCGGTCAGGCGGCAGGCCAGGATGGCGTTCTCGGAGGGGCGACCCTCACGCTTGAAGAACGACCCCGGGATGCGCCCGTTGGCGTACATCCGCTCCTCGACCTCGATGGTGAGGGGGAAGAAGCCGAGGAACTCCTTGGTCTGCGACGACGCGGTGGTCGTCGTCAGGACGGTGGTGTCCCCGACGGTGGTGACGACCGAGCCGCCCGCCTGCGGGGCGAGGGTCCCGGCCTCGAAGGTGATCTCCTTGCCGTCGATCTCGACGGTGTGCTCGAACTTCCCGAGCTTGCCCACGTGGGCTCCTGTTCTCTGTGTGTGTCTCGTACGCGTCGACGCGCCCAGCGACGACCCGGTCGGGTCGAGGTGCGCTGGTGCGTCGGGGGGTTCGCGTGACGTCACCCACGTCGTCCGGCTCGTCCCGCCCGGGCGGTGGCCGGTGCATCAGTGAGGGCGCGTCGAACGGTGGTGCGGTTCGACGGGTCTCCACTGACGACCGATCCCGCGGTGGGCGGTCTCGAGCCGGGGTGGTGGGCGACGGTCACGCTCGGTGCCCCGTGCCGACGAGGATAGTCGTCGGGCCGGGGAGGTTCTCCCCGGCCCGATGGACCAACGTCGTCAGCGACGGAGCTCGAGCTCCGCGATGAGGCTGCGGTAGCGCTCGATGTCCTTCTTCTTGAGGTAGTTCAGCAGGCGGCGACGCTGACCGACCAGCATCAGCAGGCCACGGCGCGAGTGGTGGTCGCCCTTGTGGACCTTCAGGTGCTCGGTCAGGTGCGAGATGCGCTGCGTGAGCAGCGCGACCTGCACCTCGGGCGACCCGGTGTCGCCCTCGGAGCGGGCGAACCGCTCGATGATCTGCTGCTTGTCGTCCGGCAGGGCCACGGCCATGCGAGTTCTCCTGTGTCGTCCTGCACGTCGGGTGGGCGGGCACGCGCGGGTGCGCGGACCGCCGGCATCGGGGGAGCTCCGAGGACTGGACTGCCAGGTCGGAGCCACGAGCCCCACGCCCGAGCGGGCACGGCGAGGGCGCCCCACGGTGGGACGCCACCGGGCAGCGTACGGGCACGTGGACGGGCCGCCAACCCGTCCCGTGCGGTGGCCGCGTACCCTCCCCGCACGCCGGCGCCACGGGGACCACCCATCGACCACCCACGCGACACCCACCTCGACGACGCCGTCTCGCGCGTCGTCGCCGGGACGGCCGGGAGCCGCGTGGAGGCCGACCTGAAGCGGGCAGCGCTCGAGGTCGCCGGCATCGACGCCGTCGTGGGCTCCGACGACGCCGGTGGCCTCCACCCCGAGATGGGGTCGATGTACGTCCACGCCCACCGGCTGCTGGTCGGCCCCCACCAGGTCGAGGAGGCCCGTGAGCTGCTCGCCGAGCTCGACGCCGGCACGCACGCCCTCGAGGAGCCCGGCGGCCACGAGGCGCTGCCGCGGGCGCGGACCCCCGCCTGGGTCGGACGCTCGGTCGTCGCGGTGGCGATCGTGTTCGGGCTGTTCCGCGTGCTCGAGTCGGCCCGGTCGTTCGGCTGGTTCTGAGCCGGCTGGTCCTGAGCCGGCTGGTCCCGCGGCCGGCGCGTCAGACGACCGGCGCGCCGGTGAGCAGCCGCTGGACGACGTCGCGCAGGTGGTCGAGGTCGAACGGCTTGACGAGGTAGTAGTCGGCACCCGACGACCAGCCGCGCCACACGTCCTCGTCGTCCCGCAGGGCGGTGGCGACGACGACCTTGGTCCCGTCCCACCGCTCGTCCGCGCGCAGCGCCTGCAGCACGTCGAACCCGGACATGTGGGGCATCATCACGTCGAGCACGACGACCCGGGTCGGCTCGCCAGCGAGCCGGTCCATCGCCGTCCGGCCGTCACCGATGAGCTCGGTGTCGTAGCCCTCGACGGCGAACGTCATCGTGAGCATGTTGGCGACGCCGGGGTCGTCCTCGACGATCAGGATGTCGCTCACGCTCGCCTCCGACCGCACCCCGGCCCTCCAGGTGAGGACGAGGTGTGCCCGAGCCCGTTGCCCGTGCGGGGACAGGCTACCGCGGCCGGCCCCGCTGCGTCACCCGTCGTGACGCTGCGTCGCCGAGCCGGGGTCGAGGACCCCGCGCGCGGCGTCGACGTCGGCGTGGATCTGCGCCACCAGGTCCTCCACCCCGTCGAAGCGTCGTTCGTCGCGCAGCCGCGCCACGAACGCGAGCGCCAACGTCGAGCCGTACAGGTCACGGTCGGTGTCGAGCAGGTGCGCCTCGACCGACACCCCGACCCCGTCGAACGTGGGCCGCGTGCCGATGTTGACCACCGCCGGCGCCGGCGGCTCGTCGAGCGGGGCGCCGTCGGCGTCGACCACGACGCGGGCCCAGGCGGCGTAGACCCCGCCGGCGGGGACGAGCAGTCCGGCCGCCGGCGCCACGTTCGCCGTCGGGACGCCGATGGTCCGGCCCCGTCCCTCGCCGTGGACGACCTCGCCCTCGAGCTCGAACGGTCGACCGAGCGCCTCCGAGGCGGCCACGACGTCGCCGCGGGCCACCGCGTCGCGGATCCGGGTCGAGGACACCACGTCCGCCGCGTCGGCGAGCAGGTCCAGGCCGTCGACCGTGAAGCCGCGCGCCTCCCCCAGCGTCGCCAGCGCGTCGACGTCACCGGCCGCCCGGTGCCCGAAGCGGAAGTTCGCGCCGACGACGACGTGGACCGCCCTCAGCGGGCCCACCAGCACCCGGTCGACGAACGCCTCGGGCGTCAGCCGGCTGAACGACTCGTCGAAGGTGAGCACGACGACCTCGTCCGCGCCGGCGGCGCGCAGCGCGGCCACGCGGGCCCGCAGCGGCTGGAGCAGGGCGGGGGCCGCCTCCGGTCGCACGACCGCCATCGGGTGCCGGTCGAAGGTCACGGCGACGGTGCGCACGCCGCGGTCGGCCGCGACGCCGGCGGCGTGCGCGAGGACGGCGCGGTGCCCCGCGTGGACCCCGTCGAAGACGCCGATCGCGACGACCGACGGCGCCGGCGGGACGTCCTCGGGGGCGTGCCCGAGCGGCGCGTCCGTCACGTCCCACCCTCGTCACCGTCGAGGTCCTCCCGGCCGAGGTCCTCCCGGTCGAGGTCCTGGGGGCGCAGCAGGACGACCTCGGGGCGGCCGGCGCCACGCTGGTCGGCGTAGACGCCCACCAGGACGTCGTCCGACACCACCGCGTACGGGCCGTCGAGGCCCTGGGCGGGGAGGCGCCCACCGGTCGCGAGCGCCGGCAGCTCGTCGGCCGGCACCTCGACGCGGGGCAGGCCCCGCAGCATCGCGGGACCGGTGAGCAGCGCCTCGGTGAGGGCGTCGCGCTCCCCCAGCGCCCGGACCTCGTCCAGCGGCACGGCCTCGTCGGAGGTGAACGCGCCGTTGGCGAGCCGGCGCAGGCCCGTCAGTGACCCGCCGACCCCGAGCACGTCCCCGACGTCGTGCGCGAGGGTGCGAACGTAGGTCCCGGCCGAGCAGGTCACCAGGAACGACGCGCTCGGCAGGGTGCCGGGCGTGAAGTCCTCCAGGACCAACTCGTGGACCGTCACGGGCCGGGGCGCGCGCTCCACGACCTCGCCGCGCCTCGCCTTCTCGTGCAGGCGCTCCCCGCCGACCTTCAGGGCGCTGACCATCGGGGGGACCTGCTCGATGTCACCGACGAACCGCATGAGCGCCGAGCAGAGCCGCGCCTCGGTGACCTCGCTGGCGTCCACCTCGGCGAGCACCTCGCCGGCGGCGTCCTGCGTCGAGGTCGTGCGGCCGAGGACCATCTCGGCGTGGTAGGTCTTCCGACCGGCCTGCAGGAAGCGCACGAGCCGGGTGGCGCGCCCGAGGCACACGACCAGCACCCCCGTCGCGTCGGGGTCGAGCGTCCCGGTGTGACCGACCCTGCGCTGTCCGGCGGCGCGGCGCACGACCGCGACGACGTCGTGCGAGGTCATGCCGGCCGGCTTGTCGACGACGAGGACGCCGTCGAGGTCGGGGCCGTCGCGGCGCGGGCTCACCCGCGCTCCTCGCGACGGACCTCCCGCAGCAGCGCCTCGACGCGGGACGCCTGGTCGGCGACCGGGTCGGCCTCGAAGCGCAGCACCGGGGTGTTGCGCAGCCGGACCCGCCTCGCGAGCAGCGACTGCAGGCGCGGACGGGCCGACTCGAGGGCGGCCGCCACCTCGTGCGCCTCGGGGAGGCGGTCACCACCGGTCCGCGCCGGCGGCTCCGACACGAGGTCGGGGTCGAGGGTGGTGTAGAAGACCACCGCCTCCTTCGCGTCCTGGCTGACCTGGACCTCGGTGAGCGTCACCAGGGTCAGGCGCGGGTCGGCGAGCTCGGTCTCGATCAGGTCGGCGAGGGCCTCACGGACCGTGCCGTCGAGCCGGGGGTTGCGCTTCTTCATCGGAGCTCCTCGCCCTCGTCGGGGTCCAGCACGTCCACCTGCACGACCGTCCGCGTCACCTCGACGCGGGGGTCGCGCTCCACCACGGCGACCAGGCGGTCGAGGACCCGGTCGACGCCGCCGGCGCTGGAGGCGACCACGCCGACCCCGAGGGTGGCGCGCTGCCAGGTGTCCTGTCGGCCGACCTCCGCCACGGAGACGTCGAGGTCGTTGCGGAGGGCGGCGCGCGCCCGGTTCAGCAGCGCGCGCTTGCCCTTGAGGCTGTCCACGCCGGGGAGGTGCAGCTCGATGCGCGCCACCCCGACGTGGACGGTGCCGGGGTCGTCGCGCACGGCCGCACCTCCTCGGCGCTGGTCGGACGGGCGAGCGGTCAGTCCCGCTCCACCTCGACGGTCTCGAAGAACTCGAGGACGTCGCCCTCCTTGACGTCCTGGAACTTCTGCAGGCCGATGCCGCACTCGTAGCCGGCGGAGACCTCCTTGACGTCGTCCTGGAAGCGTCGGAGCGAGCTCAGCTCGTCCTCGGCGACCACGACGCCCTCGCGGATGACCCGCACGCCCGCCTCGCGACGGGCGACGCCCGACGAGACCATGCAGCCGAACACGAAGCCGATCCTCGGGACCTTGAAGATCTCGCGGACCTCGGCCTCACCGATGACCTGCTCCCGGAACTCCGGAGCGAGCAGGCCCTTGACGGCGCGCTCGATGTCCTCGATGGCCTCGTAGATGATCTTGTAGGTGCGCAGGTCGACGCCCGAGCGGTCGAGCTCCTCGCGGGCGTTGGCGTCCGGACGGACGTTGAACGCCACGAGGATCGCGTCGGAGGTCTCGGCGAGCATCACGTCGGACTTGTTGACCGCGCCGACGCCCTTGGAGATGACCCGGACCTGGACCTCGTCGAGCTCGAGCTTGGTGAGCGAGCTCTCGAGCGCCTCGGCGGAACCGGAGACGTCGGCCTTGATCATGACGTTGAGCGTCGCCTTCTCGCCGGCCTGCACCTCCGCGGTGAGGTCCTCGAGGGTCTTCGGACGCGACTGCTCGGCCAGCTCGGCGCGGCGGTGGCGCTCCTGGCGACGCTCCGCGATGTCGCGGGCCTCGCGCTCGGTGGTGACGACGCGGAACTCGTCGCCGGCCTCCGGCACCTCGTTCATGCCGAGCACCTGCACCGGGGTGCCGGGACCGGCCTCCTGGAGCTGGGTGCCGTGCTCGTCGAACATCGCACGGATGCGGCCGTCGGCCTCGCCCGCGACGAGGATCTCGCCGCGCTTGAGCGTGCCGGCCTGGACCAGGACGGTGGCGACCGGACCGCGACCCCGGTCGAGGTGTGCCTCGACGACGCGGCCACGCGCGGCCTTCCGCGGGTTCGCCTTGAGCTCGAGGAGCTCGGCCTGGATGGTGAGGATCTCGAGCAGGTCCGACAGTCCGAGCCGGCTCTTCGCCGACACCGGGACCATCGGGGTCTCGCCGCCGTACTCCTCGGCCACGAGGCCGAACTCGGTGAGCTGGCCCTTGACCTTGTCGGGCTGGGCCTCCTCCTTGTCCATCTTGTTGATCGCGACCACGATCGGGACCTCGGCGGCCTTCGCGTGGTTGATCGCCTCGATGGTCTGCGGCATGACGCCGTCGTCGGCGGCCACCACGAGGATGACGATGTCGGTCACCTGCGCACCGCGGGCACGCATGGCGGTGAACGCCTCGTGTCCCGGGGTGTCGATGAAGGTGATCTTCTCGCCCTCGTGGCTGACCTGGTAGGCGCCGATGTGCTGCGTGATGCCGCCGGCCTCGCCCGACACGACGTCGGTCGAGCGGATGGCGTCGAGCAGCAGGGTCTTGCCGTGGTCGACGTGACCCATGACGGTCACGACCGGCGGGCGCGGCTCGAGGGCCTCCGGGTCGTCCGGCTCCTCGATGCCGAACTCGACCTCCTCGTCGGAGAGGAAGTAGACGGAGAAGCCGAGCTCCTCACCCAGGATCTCGATGGTGTCGTCGGGCAGCGTCTGCTGCACCGTCACCATCTCGCCCATCTGGAACAGCTTCTTGACGAGCGCGGCACCGGCCACGTCGAGCTTGTCGGCGAGCTCGCCGACGGTGATGCCCGACAGGACCTCGACACGGTCGACCTTGATCTGCTCCTCGATGGGCAGGTCACGCAGGCGCGGCGCGCGGTCGAGCTCCTGCTCCTGGGGCGAGCGCTTGTCCTTGCGGCGCGTCTTGCCGGTCGAACGCGGACCACCGCCACCACCACCGCCGGGGCCACCACCACCGGGCGCGCCACCGCCACCGGGGCCGCCGCGGTTGGGCGCACCACCGCCGGGCGCACCAGCGCCCTGGCGGTACGGCGAGCCGGGGCGACCGCCGCCACCGGGACCACCACGTGCGGGCGCACCGGCACGACCGCCGGGACCTCCCGGGGCACCGCCGGGGCCACCCCGCGCCGCCGGCGCCTCGGGGCGCTGCGGACGGGCCGGGGCCGACTTCACCGGCGGCGGGATGTGCCGCTTGCCGGAGCCCTCGAGGGGCAGGGCGGCGTCGGGACGGCGACGGGCCTCGGGGGCCTCGCCGGTGACCGTCGGGGGCGGCTTGGGCAGGTTGGGGCGCAGGGGCACCTCGCCCTTGACCAGCCGCGGGGGCGGGGCGCCGGGCATCCGCTTGCGCGGCGTGCCGTCGCCGTCGCCACCGGTCTCGCCGCCGGGGGCCGCGGGGGCCGCCGGTGCGGCGGGCTTCTCGGCGGCGGGCGTGGAGGTCTCGGCCGCCGGCGCCGGCACCTCGGCCGGGGCCGCGGGGGTGTCGGGCTCCGAGGGCGCCGCCGGTGCCTCGGCGGGAGCCTGGGCAGCCGCGGACGCGGCCGCGGCCTCCTGCTCCTCCTGCTGCTTGCGCAGGTGGGGCGGGAGGACCTTCGCGGCCTTCTTCTGCTCGGGCGGTGCCGCCGACGTCATCCGTCGGTAGCGCTCGAGCTCCTCGGCCTCTCGGCGCTTGGCCTCCTCGGCCTCACGGCGCTTCTCGTCCTCGGACTTGCCGAGGGACTCCCGGAACTTCTGGGCGTCCCCCAACGAGATCGAGGAGGAATGGGTCTTGGCGTCGATGCCGAGCTCGACGAGGCGACGGACGACCTCCTTGTTCTCGAGGCCCGTCTCCTTCGCCAACTCGTAGACGCGAACCTTGCTGCTCACGCGTTCTCGCTCCTCACGGTGCTGTCGGGCTCGGGGCTCGGCGCACCACCGATGGCGGTGGTGAGCTGTTCGAGAGCCGCTCGCACCTCTGCTGCTGGCGCGCCGCGGAGCGCCCGACGTACGGCCCACCCGTCGCGAGCCGCCGCCAGGGCGGCGCACTCGGGGTGGGGGCAGACGTAGGCGCCTCTGCCTTCGAAGCGTTGCTCCGGGTCGAACCGCACCCCGTGGGGGGTCCGGGTCAGGCGGAGCAGGTGATCCTTCTCACGCTTCTCGCGGCAGCCGACGCAGGTGCGTCGGGGCGCTGCGCGCACCAGCGTACTCCTGTCGTTGCTGGGACTTCGAACCGGTGTGCGGCCGGACGGCCGTCCCCCGGGTGGCGCGAGCCGGACCCACCGAGTGCGGTGGTACCGGTCCGCGACCGTGGCTCAGGCGTCCGCCTCCACGTCGTCCTCCTCGTCCAGCACGTCCTCGCGGACCTGCTGTGCCGACTCGTAGGCGGCCTCGATGGCGGCCACGCCCTCGTCCGAGAGCGGGTTGCCGAACTCGTCGATGAGGCCCTTCTCGAACGCCTCCTGGAAGGCGCGCTGCTCCTCGTCGAACTGGCTCTCCGACTTGATGTCGATGCGCCAGCCCGTGAGGCGGGCCGCGAGGCGGGCGTTCTGCCCCTCGCGGCCGATGGCCAGCGAGAGCTGGTAGTCCGGCACCACGACCATGGCGGTCGCGTCGTCCGGGTAGAGGTAGACGGCGGTCACCTTCGCGGGCGACAGCGCGTTCGCGACGAGCTCCTGGGGGTCGTCGGACCAGCGCACGATGTCGATGCGCTCGAGCTCCTCGTTGTGCAGCTCGCGCTGGACGCCCTTGGCACGCTGGCCGCCGGGGCCGACGCACGCGCCGACCGCGTCGACGTTCTCGTCGTGGCTGACGACGGCGACCTTCGAGCGGTGCCCCGCCTCGCGGGCGATGGCCTTGATCTCGACGGTGCCGTCCTCGATCTCGGGCACCTCGAGGGCGAACATGGCGGCGACGAGACCCGGGTGGGTGCGGGAGCAGACGATCTGGGCCCCACGCTGCTGGCGACGGACCTCGATGACCAGCGCCCGGGTGTGGCCGCCGTGGTCGAGGCGCTCGTTGGGGACCTGCTCCGCGAACGGCAGCAGCGCCTCGGTGCGCCCGAGCTCGATCAGCGTCACGTTGCCCTGCTGGCTCACGGTGCCGGAGACGATGTCGCCCTCGCGGCCGACGAACTCGCCGTAGGTGGCCTCGCGCTCGGCCTCGCGCAGGCGCTGGAGGAGGACCTGCTTCGCGGTCTGGGCGACGATGCGGCCGAAGTCGTTGGGCTCCTCCTGCCACTCGCTGACGACGTTGCCCTCGTCGTCGAGCTCCTGCGCGAACAGGGTCACCTCGCCGGTGATGCGGTCGACCACCACGCGGGCCTCGTCGGCCGTGGACTCCTTGGAGCGCTTGTAGGCGGACGCGAGCGCGGCCTCGAGGGCCTCCACGACCGTGTGGAAGTCGATGGACTTCTCGCGCTCGATCTGCCGCAGCGCGTCGATGTCGATCTTCACGGCGTTCGCTCCTCACGTGGGGTCGGCGGGTGGGTGGCTGTGGTGGTGCGGCGGGTGGTGGTGCGGCAGGCGGTCCGGGTCGGCGTCACCAGGGCAGGACGATCCGTCCGTGGTCGACGTCGGCGAGCGGGACGACCAGCCGGCGGCCCTTGTCGACCGCGAGCACGAGCTGCTCGTCGTCGGCGTCGGAGAGCCGGCCGGTGACCTCGCCCTTCTCCCCGCGGTCGATCGCGTCACGGGTGCGCACGACGCGGACGTCTCGACCGACGTTGCGCCGGAACTGGCGCGGGGAGCGCAGCGGTCGGTCCACGCCGGGCGAGCTGACCTCGAGCGTGTACTGGCCCGGGATCACGTCGTCGGCGTCGAGCAGGTCCCCGACGCGCCGCGACAGCTCGGCGATGAGGTCGAGGTCGAGGCCGTCGTCCGCGTCGGCGACGAGCCGCACGACCCGGCTGCCGCGCTGGCCCTTCACCTCGACGTCGACGAGCTCCACGCCGAGCTCGTCGGCGTGGGGTGACGCGAGCGCGCTGATGCGACCCGGCAGGTCACGGTCGGCTGCGGCCACGGGGTGTCTTCCGTCTCGGTCGGTGCGTGCGGTCTGGTCGGTGCTGCGCCCGGAACGTCGACGGCCGGCCCCGCGAGGGCCGGCCGTACGCGCGATCTCGGTTGGTGTGCGTGTGGCAGGTGACGGGAGGCGTGCCACCCGTCGGTCGACGCGCGACCGTACCAGAGGCCGTCAGGGGGTGCCACGGACGGTAGGGTCCGGCGGGTGACCACACCCCTCCTCGTCGAGGCCTCGGGCCTGACCAAGCGCTTCGGCGACCTCGTCGCCGTCGACGGCATCGACGTCGTCGTGCGCGCCGGCGAGGCCTTCGGCTTCCTCGGCCCCAACGGTGCCGGCAAGTCGTCCGCCATGCGGATGATCGCCGCGACGTCACCGCCGACCAGTGGGACGCTGCGGGTGCTCGGCATGGACCCGGCGACCGACGGGCCCGCGATCCGCGCCCGTCTCGGGGTGGTCCCGCAGGAGGACAACCTCGACCTCGAGCTGACCGTCCGCGAGAACCTGCTGGTCTACGCCCGCTACTTCGGCATCCCCCGGGCCGACGCCCGCCGGCGGGCCGACGAGCTGCTGGAGTTCGCCCAGCTCGCCGACCGGGCCGACTCGCCCGTGGAGCCGCTCTCGGGCGGCATGAAGCGGCGCCTCACCATCGCGCGGGGGCTCGTGAACGAGCCCGACCTGCTGCTGCTCGACGAGCCCACGACCGGGCTCGACCCGCAGGCCCGGCAGCTGCTGTGGGACCGGCTCTACCGGCTCAAGCAGCAGGGGACGACGCTCATCCTCACCACCCACTACATGGACGAGGCCGAGCAGCTCTGCGACCGGCTCGTCGTCATGGACCGCGGCCGCATCGTGACCGAGGGCTCACCGCGCGAGCTCATCGCCGAGCACGTCTCCCGCGAGGTCGTGGAGCTGCGGCTCGCACCCGGGCTCGACCCGCAGCAGCTCGACGGCCAGCTCGAGGGCACGGCCGAGCGCGTGGAGCTGCTCCGGGACCGGGTGCTGCTCTACACCGACGACGCCGACGCGACCGTGGCCGCCGTCGAGCGGCGCGACGTCGCGGTCGCGCAGACGCTGGTGCGGCGCTCCAGCCTCGAGGACGTGTTCCTCGCGCTGACCGGCCGCACCCTGGTCGAGGCCTGACGTGGCCGCCGGCGTGCTGGTGGAGCTCCGTGGCGCCCTGCACGTCGCCGAGGGTGCCGCCCGGGCCTACCGGCGCTCGTGGCGCGGCTCGGCGGTGTCGAGCTTCCTCACCCCCGTGCTCTACCTCGCCGCGATGGGGCTCGGGCTCGGTGGGCTCGTCGACCGCGGCGCGGGCGACACGGCGCTCGACGTCCCCTACCTGCAGTTCCTCGGGCCCGGGCTGCTGGCCGCCACCGCGATGCAGGTCGGCGCCGGCGACGGCGCCTGGCCCGTGCTGGCCGGGGTCGAGTGGCGCAGGACCTACCGGGCGGTGCTCGCGACGCCGGTCACGCCGGCCCAGCTCGTCGGCGGTCACCTGCTCTGGGTCGCGGCGCGGCTGCTGCTGGTGGCACTCTGGTTCGCCGTGGTGCTCGTGGCCTTCGACGTCGCCCCGCTCGTGCGCGGCCTCGCGGCCGCGCCGGCGGCCGTGCTGGTCGGCCTCGCCTTCTGCGCGCCGATGACGGCCGTGGCGGCCTCCTCACCCGACCACCAGCGGCTCACGTTCGTGTTCCGCTACGGGGTCGTGCCGCTGTTCCTGTTCTCCGGGACGTTCTTCCCGGTGTCGCAGCTGCCCGACGCCGTCGAACCGCTCGCGGTCCTCACGCCGCTGTGGCACGGGGTCGAGCTGGTGCGCTCGGTGGTGACCGGCGCACCGCCGGCGTGGCACCCGGCGGCCCACGTGGCCGTGCAGGTCGCCGTCCTGACTCTCGGTGGGCTCGCCGCCCGCCGCGCCATCGCCCGGCGGGTGACGCCGTGAGGGCCGGGCACCTGCTGCACCGCAACCTGCTGGCCCAGCGCCGGACCTTCGGCGTGGTCGTGAGCGGGTTCGTCGAGCCGGTGTTCTACCTGTTCGCGGTCGGCATCGGGATCGGTGCGCTCGTGGGCGAGGTCGCCGGCCCCGACGGGCGTCCCGTCGCCTACGCGGCCTTCGTGGCCCCCGCGCTGCTCGCCGCGTCGGCGATGAACGGGGCGGCGTTCGAGTCGACCTTCAACGTGTTCTTCAAGCTGCGCTTCGCCCGCACCTACGACGCGGTCCTCGCCACCCCGATGGAGCCGCGCGACATCGCCGTGGGCGAGGCGGCGACGGCGCTGCTGCGGGGCGCGCTCTACGCGGTGGGCTTCCTCGTGGTCGCGACGGTCCTGGGCCTCGCCCGGTCGTGGTGGACCGTGCTGGCGCTGCCGGCGGCCCTGCTCATCGGGTTCGCGTTCGCGGCGCTCGGGATGGCCGCGTCCACGTTCATGCGCAGCTGGCAGGACCTCGACCTCGTCACGCTCGCGACGCTGCCGCTGTTCCTGTTCTCCGCGACGTTCTACCCGTTGGAGGCGGTCCCGCCGCTGGTGCAGCGGCTGACGCTGCTGTCGCCGCTGTACCACGGGACCGTGCTGGTGCGGGGGCTGATGCTGGGCGCGCCGAGCTGGTCGATGCTCGGCAACGCGGCCCTGCTGCTCGTCCTCGGCGTCGCGGGGACCTGGGTGGCGGGCCGCCGCTTCGCCGCGCTGCTGCGCCGCTGACGCCGGCTGGTCGACGACCTCACCGCACGACGACGGGGGTGCCCTCCCCGCGCTCGGCGCGGATCTCGTCGGCGAGCTCCTCGGCGAAGTGGATCATCGCCTCGACGATGTCCTCCTCCTGGACGGTCGCGATGCGCTCGCCCTTGCGGATGATCTCGCCCTTGCCGTTGCCTGCCGCCACGCCGAGGTCGGCCTCGCGCGCCTCGCCCGGGCCGTTGACGACGCAGCCCATGACCGCGACGCGCATCGGGACGTCGATCTTGCCCTCGAGGCCCTTCTGCACGTCCTCGGCGAGCTTCCAGACGTCGACCTGCGCCCGGCCGCACGACGGGCACGACACCACGTCGAGGCCGCGCTCGCGCAGGTGCAGGTTCTCGAGCAGCAGCAGCCCGGCCTTGACCTCCTCGATGGGGTCGGCCGACAGGGACACACGGATCGTGTCGCCGATGCCCTCGGCGAGCAGCGTCCCGATGCCGATGGCGGACTTCACGCTGCCCGAGTACTTCGGGCCCGCCTCGGTGACGCCGAGGTGGAGCGGGTAGTCGCAGCGCTCGGCGAGCAGCCGGTAGGTCTGGATCATGACCCACGGGTCGGAGTGCTTCACCGAGATCTTGGTGTTGTAGAAGTCGACGTCCTCGAGCAGGCGGACCTCGCGCAGCGCCGACTCGACCATCGCCTCGGGGGTCGGGCCGCCGAACTCCTCGAGGACCTCGTCCTCGAGCGAGCCACCGTTCACGCCGATCCGGATGGCCGTGCCGCGCTCCCCGGCCATGTCGCCGATGAGCCGGACCTTCTCGTGCTTCTTGATGTTGCCCGGGTTGATGCGCACACCCGCGCAGCCCGCCTCGATCGCCGCGACCGCGTACTTCCACTGGAAGTGGATGTCGGCGATGACCGGGATCTGGCTGTGCTCCGCGATGTGCCGCAGGGCGTCGGCGTCCTCGCGGCGCGGGACCGCGACGCGGACGATGTCGGCGCCGGCGGCCTGCACCATGGCGATGGCCTGCAGCGTGGCGTCGATCTCGTGGGTCGGCGTCACCGTCATCGTCTGGACGGTGACGGGGTGCTCGGAGCCGACGCCCACCGGCCCGAGGGTGATCTGCCGGGTGCGGCGGCGCACCGGACCGGCCGTCGTGGGGCTGGCGGCGGGGTCGGCCTGCTGGCCGACGATGGGCAGCTCGGTGGTCACGGCGGGGCTCTCCTCACGTGGCACGCCCGTGGTGGCGCGCCGGGGGCACGGCGGCGCTCGGAGCGGCGCCGGGGTGCACCGGTGGTTCGGAGGCGACGGTACCGCCGGCGGTCCGTCCGGACGGGCACGGCCGGGGCCACCACGGCGCCGTCACTCGATGCGGATCGGGTTGGTGATGTCGAGCCAGAGCAGGCCGACGGAGACCGTGGCGACCAGCGCGATCACCGGGATGGCGACGGCCGCGACCGCGCGCGGGTCGATGGTGAAGTCGGCCGGACGGCCGAGCCGCCCGCGCACCGCGTTGACGCCGCGCTCCACGCCGAGGACGGCGAGATGCCCGCCGTCGAGCGGTGGCAGCGGCAGGATGTTGAAGATCCCGACGAAGACGTTCACCGAGGCGAGCAGCACGAACAGGAACAGCGGCCCGAACGCGTCGGTCCCCTGCCCGGCGGCGCTGGCCGCGCCGACCATCGAGATGCCGCCGTCGACCGCGCGCTCCTGCTCGCCGGAGAGCTGCCCGACGAGCGCCCCGATGCCCTCCGGCCCGAACACCCGGCCGAGGGCCTTGACGGTCTCGATCGACATCGAGGTGAACGAGCCCGGTCCGACGAACGTCTGGTAGAGCGCCTCGTCGGCGGGCAGCGGCCGGTCCTCCAGGCGGGGGAAGAACCCGACGACCCCGACGGTCTCGCCCGTCTCGGGGTCCTCGGTCGGCTCGGGCACCACCGTCAGGTTGACGAGCTCGCCCTCGCGGTCTACGACCAGCGGGACGGCGTCGCCGGGCCGCTCGCGGATCAGGTCGCGCTGCTCCTCGAAGTCGTCGGTGGCGACCCCGGCGACGGAGATGATGCGGTCGCCGACCTCGAGCCCCGCCTCCTGCGCGGGCGTCACCTGGCCGTCGACGAACCCGTCGACGATCGGGACGGTCACGGTCGTGCCGAACAGCAGGAACCCGACGAACAGCAGCACGATGGCCTGCACCCAGTGCAGGGCGGAGCCGGAGGCGAGCACGATGGCGCGCTGCCACGCCGGCCGATCGGCGAAGAAGCGTCCCTCGTCGCCCCTCGTGAGGCGGTGGTGCAGGTCGCCGACACGGCCCGTGTCGGGGACCTCGGAGGCCACGAGCTGCGTCAGCAGGGTGCGGGCCTCGGCCGGCGTGGCGTCGCCCGCGAGGTTCGCGCGGTAGCGCTCCACGATCCGGCCACGGACGTCGCGCGGCGCGCCGCGCTCCCGCAGCACGGCCTCGAGGTGGTCGACGACGGTGGTGGGGACCGCCGGCGCCTCCAGCACGTCGGTGCCGGTGCGCTCCGCCTCGGCGCGCCGCTGCTCGGCGAGCCGCTCCGGGTCGAGCACGGTGTCGACCAGCGGGGCGAGGCGCTCGTCGAGGGGGGTCATGCCCTTGATGCGCACGAACCCGCCCAGCGGCAGCAGCTTGACGCCGTACTCGGTCTCGCCGCGGTGGGTCGACCACACGGTCGGCCCGAAGCCCAGGAAGAACCGGTCGGCCCGCATGCCGAAGCGACGCGCGGTGGCGAAGTGCCCCCACTCGTGGACCATGATCGACGCGATGACGCCGACCACGAAGACGACGATGGCGAGTCCGCCGCTCATGGTGCTCCTGCTGTGGTGCCCCCTGGAGGGGCGTGGGTGGGGACGGGGGTGCGGGCCCGGATGCGGGCGTCGGCGGCGCGGCGCGCCCAGGCGTCCGCGTCGAGAACGTCCTGCAGGTCGTTCGGCGTTCCCGCGCCCGTGGACGCGTGCTCCTCGACCACGTCGGCCACCACCTCGGCCACCTGGAGGAACCCGAGGCGCCCGTCGAGGAACGCCGTGACGGCCTGCTCGTTGGCGGCGTTGAGCACCGCCGGTGCGGTGCCGCGCCGGCGGCCCACCTCCTCGGCGAGGTCGAGCGCCACGAAGGTGTCCCGGTCGACCGGCTCGAACGTCAGCTCGGCGGCCCGCGTCCAGTCGCACGCGACGAAGGCGTGCTCGAGCCGCTCCGGCCAGGCCATGGCGAGCTGGATCGGCAGCCGCATGTCGGGCGGCGAGAGCTGCGCGATGGTCGAGCCGTCGACGAACTCGACCATCGAGTGCACCACGGACTGGGGGTGGACCACCACGTCGAGGCGGTCCCAGGGCACGTCGAACAGCAGGTGGGCCTCGATCAGCTCGAGCCCCTTGTTCATCAGGGTCGCCGAGTTCACGGTGATGACCGGCCCCATCGACCAGGTCGGGTGGGCCAGCGCCTCCGCGACGGTGACCGCGGCGAGCTCCTCGCGGCTGCGGCCGCGGAACGGCCCGCCCGACGCGGTCAGCACCAGCCGGCCGACCTCGCGCTCGGCGCCGGCGCGCAGGCACTGGGCGAGCGCGGAGTGCTCGGAGTCGACGGGCACCAGGTGCGACGCGCGGCCGCCGGCGCGCTCCGCGGCGGCGACGACCAGGTCGCCGCCGACGATCAGCGACTCCTTGTTCGCGAGGGCCACCGGGGTGCCCTCGGCGAGCGCCGCGAGCGTCGGCTCGAGGCCGCGCGCGCCGGTGATGCCGTTGACGACGAGGTCGGCGTCCGCGTGGGCGGCGAGCTCGGCGACACCGGCGGCGCCGTCACGCACCCGTGCGTCGGGCAGCGCCTCGCGGGCGCGGCGGGCCGCGTCGGCGTCGGCGAGCGCCAGGTCGGCGACGCCGTGCTCGCGGGCCTGCGCCACCAGGGTGGTGTCGTCGGAGCCGGCGGCGAGCCCGACGACCTCGAAGCGGTCCGGGTGGGCAGCGACGACGTCGAGCGCCTGGGTCCCGATCGAGCCGGTGGAGCCGAGCAGGACGACGCGCCGGCGGCTCACTGGCCGGCCTCCCGGGCGTCCACCCGCTCGGCGGCGCCGACGGCCGCGGGCAGCCGCGTCCCGGCGCCGAGCGTGTAGCTCGCCAGCAGCTGCCCGCAGGCGGCGTCGGCGTCCCTGCCGCGCGTGTCGCGCAGGGTCACCGACACGTCGGCGTCCGCGAGCGCCGCCACGAACGCTCGGGTGCGGGCGTCGGTCGGCTCCTTCCAGCGCACCCCCGGCGTCGGGTTCATCGGGATGACGTTGACGTGCGCCCGGACGGCCCGCGCGATGCGGGCGAGCTCCTCGGCGTCGCGGCGCGAGTCGTTGACGTCGCCGATGAGGCACCACTCGATGCTGACGCGGCGGTTCGTGGCCTCGCGGTACGCGCGCATCGCGTCCACGACCTCCGAGATCGGGTGGCTGCGGTTGATCGGGACGAGGTCGTCGCGCAGGGCGTCGTTGGCGGCGTGCAGGCTCACGGCGAGGGTGAGCTGCAGACCCTCCTCGGCGAGCTTCGCGATTCCCGGGGTCAGCCCGACGGTGGACACGGTGATGTGGCGGGCGCCGAGCGCGAAGCCCTCCGGGTCGTTGAGCCAGCGCACGGCGCCGAGGGTCGCGGGCAGGTTGGCCAGCGGCTCGCCCATCCCCATGAACACGACGTTGGTGACGTGGTCCGGGACGACCCCGCCGGCGGGGAGGTGCTCCTCGCCGATGCGCCCCGAGCGCAGCGCGGCGTCCGCGACGACGACCTGCCGCACGACCTCGCCGGCGGTGAGCTGCCGACGGAAGCCCGCCTGGCCGGTGGCGCAGAACGGGCATCCCATGGCGCACCCGGCCTGGGTCGAGATGCACACCGTCGCCCGCGCCGACGACGCCCCCGTCGCCGGGTAGAGCATCAGGACCGTCTCGATGGCCTCCCCGTCGGGGAACCGCAGCAGCAGCTTGTGGGTGTGCCCGTCGTCGGCGACCGAGTGCGCGACCAGCTCGGGCCGGGCCGGCGCGAAGCGCTCCGACAGCAGGGCGCGCAGGTCCTTCGGGAGGTTGGTCATCTCCTCGGGGTCGTCGACGCCCTTGGCGAGCCAGTCGATGACCTGCTGGGCACGGAACCGCGGCTGGCCGAGCTCCCCGGTGAGCAGCGTCGAGAGCCCCTCGCGGCTGAGCGCGTAGGGGTCGACGGCGTCGTCGGGGAGGGCGGCGGGCACGGACGGTCCCGATCGGGTCGGTGGCGAGGCGGTGACCGCCGACGAGCGTAGGGCACCGAAGCGGGCACACTCCCCCGCATGGAGCCCCCCACCGTCCGCGCGCCGGCCCGCGACCTGCTCGCCGCGACGCTGCTGTGCCTCGGCGCCGGCGCGACCGCCGCGGCCGCCGCGGTCGCGCTCGCCGAGCAGCCCGCCGGCGCCCGGCTCATCGCCTCCACCTTCGTGCTCTCCGCGCTGCTGCTCCCCGTCGGTGTGGCCGTCGGCCTCCTGCTGCCCCGCACCCGGGCGGCCAGCCGGGTGGCCGCTGCCACCGTCGGGCTGCAGGCCGCCGCCTCGCTGGTGGGCACCGGGCTGCTGCTCGTCGACCTCGCCGGCGGCGGACGTGCCACCGTCTCGTCGCTCGGGCTGCTCTCGGAGGTCGCGCGCGCGGGGCTGCTGCTCACCGCCGGCGCGCTGGTCGCCTCGGCGTGGCAGGACCGTGGGGCCCCGACGCTGCGGCCCGCGGTCGGCGTGCGTCGGGCGGTGCTCGTGACCGGGCTCCTCGCCGCCGTCGCCCTGCTGCTGCCCGCCGCCACGACGGCACCCGGTCCGCTCGGCCGGCTCGCGCTCACGGGCCCCTTCTCCCCGTTCACCGCGGGTCCGGGGACGGTCGCCGCCGCGGTCGCCTCGGTGGTCGTGACGGTCGCGCTCGTGGTCGCGCTGGCACGGCTCGCCGAGCGCTCCCACCGTCTCGCGCTCGCGACCGTGCTCGTCGCGACCCAGGTGCTGCCGAGGCTGGGGCGCGCCACGCTCGCGCCCCTCGGGGAGGCGACCGCGATCCGCGCGACCGTGTGGCCGGCCGTCGCGACCGTCTGCCTCGGCGTGGCGTGCACCCTCGCCGTGGCGCTGCGGCCGACGGCCGGTCAGGCCGTGAGCGCCAGCAGGTAGTACCCGAGCGGCAGGGCGACGAGGATGCCGTCGACCCGGTCGAGGACGCCGCCGTGCCCGGGGAGGACGCGGCCGAGGTCCTTCACCCCGAGGTCGCGCTTGAGCATCGACTCGGTGAGGTCGCCGAGGAACCCGCCGACCGCGGCGATGCCGGCCACGCCGGCGGCGACCCACGGCGACGAGAACAGCGTCCCGACCTGCGGCAGCACGATCGCGCCGAGCACCGCCGACGTGACGACGCTGCCGACCAGGCCCTCCCACGTCTTGTTCGGGCTGACGGTCGGGGCGATCCTGTGCTTCCCGAGCCACGACCCGAAGACGAAGCCGCCGATGTCGCCGAAGATGGCCCCACCGCAGACCGCGAGGACGGCGACCTGCCCGTCGACGGGACGGGTCAGCAGCAGGACGGCGAACGAGGCGAGGAACCCGATCCACAGCCCGAGGAACACGGTCGTGCCGAGGGTGTCGAGGACCCGGTCGCGGGCGTGGGCGGCGAGCTCCCAGGCCACCGCACCGGCGAGCAGCACGACGACCCCGACCATCAGCCCGGCCGTGCCGGCCCGGTAGGCCCCGACGAGCATCACGGGGATGGCGACGAGCAGCACCGGCACGGCGAGGGGCCGCCCGATCTCCCGGAACGTCTGGCCGGTCTCGATGACCCCGACGACGGACAGCAGGGCGATCACGCCCACGAAGGCGCGGGCGTCGGTGAACAGCGACCCGAGGAACACCGCGGCGAGGACCACCCCGACGCCGATGGCGACGGGGAGGTTGCGTCCCGACGACGACGCCGTGGCGCCACCGTCGGGCGAGGTCGGTTCGGACATGGTCGGCTCCCGCTCCGCGCCGGACGGGTCAGCGACCGGCGCTCGTCCCGGCGGCCCTCCCGCCGCCGGACGCGCGCTCAGACCTCGAGCAGCTCGGCTTCCTTGTGCGCCAGCGCCTCGTCGATCCGGGCGACGTGCTTCGAGGTCACGTCCTCGAGCTGCCTGGCGAAGCGCTCGTGCTCGTCGGCGCCCACCTCACCGTCGTCCTCGAGCCTCTGCATCCCGTCGCGGGCCGAGCGGCGGACGTTGCGCACCGCGATGCGGCCGTCCTCGGCGTACTGGCGGGCGACCTTGATGAGCTCCTTGCGCCGCTCCTCGGTCAGCTCCGGGAAGACGCAGCGGATGACCGCGCCGTCGTTCGCCGGGTTCAGCCCGAGGTCGGCGTCGCGGATCGCCTTCTCGATGTCGTTGAGGGCCGACTTGTCGTACGGCGCCACGACGAGCATGCGGGGCTCGGGGACCGAGAAGTTGGCGAGCTGCTGCAGCGGCGTCTGCGTGCCGTAGTAGTCGACCGTCACGCGGTTGAGGATGGCGGCGTTGGCGCGGCCGGTCCGGATCGTGCCGAAGTCCTCCCCGACCTTGGCGACCGCCGCGTCCATGCGCGTCTGCGCGTCGGCGATGTACTCCTCGAGCGTGTCCATCCTGGGCTCCCGTGGTGCGTTCGGGGTGGTGCGTTCGGGGTGGTGCGGGCGGCGTGGTGTGGCGTCAGCCGGCCGTGACGAGGGTCCCGACGGGCTCGCCGCGCACGACGCGCGAGATGTTGCCCTCGGTGAGCAGGTCGAACACCACGATCGGCAGGTGGTTGTCCATGCAGAGCGAGATGGCCGTCGCGTCCATCACCTTGAGGCCCCGGTTGAGGACCGCGAGGAAGTCGATCTCGTCGAAGCGGGTGGCGGAGGGGTCGGTCTTCGGATCGGCGTCGTAGACGCCGTCGACCTTGGTGCCCTTGAGGATCGCGTCGGCGTCGACCTCGAGCGCACGCTGCGCCGCCGTGGTGTCGGTCGTGAAGTACGGGGCGCCGAGACCCGCGGCGAAGATGACGACGCGGCCCTTCTCGAGGTGTCGCATCGCGCGCCGGCGGATGTAGGGCTCGGCGACCTCCTGCATGGAGATGGCCGTCTGCACCCGCGTCTCGACGCCGGCCTTCTCGATGGCGTCCTGCAGCGCCAGCGCGTTGATGACCGTGGCGAGCATCCCCATGTGGTCCGCGGAGGACCGGTCCATGCCGGCGGCGGACGGCGAGTTGCCGCGGAAGATGTTGCCGCCGCCGACCACGATCGCGATCTCGGTGCCGTCGGACGCCTTCAGCGCGGCGATCTCGTTCGCGACCTGCGCGACGATCCTCGGGTCGATGCCGCCCTTGACGTCGGCGTCGGCGAACGCCTCACCGGAGAGCTTGAGCAGGATCCGTCCGAGTGGCTTGCGGGATCCCACGGGGTGCTCCTGGGTCGAGGCGGTGCGCGCCGATGCGCGGCACCGGGTGCGGTGTGGCCGGCGCCGGATGGTAGTCGGTCCCTCCCCCGCCGCCGCCACCGCGCCCCGCACACGCGCGCGGGGCGGCCCCGGTGGGGCCGCCCCGCGTGGGCGTGGGTCGGATCGCGGCGTCAGATCTCGTAGCGCGCGAAGCGGGCGACCTCGATCTTCTCGCCGGTCACGGCCTGCACGTCGGAGATGAGCTGCGCGATGGTCTTCGAGTCGTCCTTGACGTACCGCTGGTTCAGCAGCACGGACTCCTCGAAGAACTTCTTGACCTTGCCGTCGATGATCCGCTCGACGATGTCGGCCGGCTTGCCGGACTCGGCGGCCTCCTTGCGGGCGAACTCCTTCTCCTTCTCGAGGAGCTCGGCGTCCACGTCGGCCTCCGAGACGACCAGCGGCTTCATCGCGGCGATGTGCATCGAGATGTCGCGAGCGAGCTGCTCGAACTTCTCGGTCTTGGCGACGAAGTCGGTCTCGCAGTGCAGCTGCAGCATGACGCCGACCTTGGCCGGCATCCCCGGGTTGGGGGTGTGCAGGTAGCTGTAGACGATGCCCTCGGACGCGGTGCGCTCACCGGCGCGGGCGTCCATCTTGGCACCGGTCCGTTCGCGGACCAGGTCGGCGGCCTTCTGCAGGTCGCCGCCGGCGTCCTCCAGGGCCTTCTTGCAGGCCATCATCGGGGCGTCGGTCAGCTCGCGGAGCTGCTTGACGAGGGCAGCGGTGATCTCGGCCACGGGGGTCTCCCTGTGCGCTCGTGCCGCGCCGGACCGCGGGTGGCGGTCCGGCGCGTGCGTGGGTCTACGGTGGGGTCAGGACTCGGACGGCTCGTCGGCCTCGGCCGGGTCGCCCTCGGCGGCGACGGGCTCGTCGGCCGGCGCCTGCTCGGCCGGGGCCTCCTCGACGGGGGCCTCCTCGACCGGGGTCTCCTCGACGGGGGCCTCGGCGGCGGACGCCGCCGGCTCGGCCGCCTTGGTCGCCTGCGCGGCGGCCTGCTGGCGCTCGAGCTCGATCTCCCACTCGGCCTTCGGCTCGGACGCGACGCCCAGCCCACCGCCGGCGGCGGTCGCGGCCTGCAGGGCCTGGACGCGCAGCTCGTCGTCGGGGCTCCGCGACGCACGCAGCAGCAGCCCGTCGGCGACCGCGTCCGCGATGATGCGGGTCAGCAGGGCCGCCGAGCGGATCGCGTCGTCGTTGCCCGGGATCGGGAACTGGACGAGGTCCGGGTCGCAGTTGGTGTCGAGGATGCCGAGGACCGGGATCTTGAGGCGGTTCGCCTCCTTGACGGCCAGCTCCTCGATGACGGTGTCCACGACCCAGACGGCGTCGGGGAGCCTGGTCATCTCACGGATGCCGCCCAGGGTGGTCTGCAGCTTCTCGTGCTCGCGACGGAGGCCGAGGACCTCCTTCTTGGTGAGCAGCTCGAAGGTGCCGGCCTGCTCCATCGCCTCCAGCTCCTTGAGCCGCGCGATGCGGCCCTTGATGGTCTGGAAGTTGGTGAGCATCCCGCCCATCCAGCGCTCGGTCACGTAGGGCATGCCGACGCGGGTGGCCTGGTACTCGATGACCTCCTGCGCCTGCTTCTTCGTGCCGACGAACATGACCGTGCCGCCCTTGGCGACGAGGTCACGGGTGTGGGTGTACGCCTTCTCGATGTAGCCGACGGTCTGTCGGATGTCGATGACGTAGATCCCGTTGCGCTCGCCGTAGATGAAGCGACGCATCTTGGGGTTCCAGCGCCGGGTCTGGTGTCCGAAGTGGACACCCGCCTCCAGCAGCTGGCGCATGGTGACGACAGCCACGATGTGGTCCTTGTGTGATCGGTTCGGTTGGGCCTCCGCCCGCGTCGTCCGGGTGCGTCCCTCGCGGGGACGCTCGACCCACCCCGTGCTTCCCCTGCGCGCTGGGGACTGCTCGGGGCACCGGGGTCGCCCGTCGGCGGGCGTGTGAAGTGGGGGGGTGTTGCCGGGGTGCGCGCGAGAGACCCGGTGCGTACGGCACCGGGTCGTGCCCGTAGCGTACCCGACCCCGGGGGGGCAGGGTCAACGGGGACCACCCACCGCCCGGCCGATGCCCTGCTGGACCCACGACACGGGGTGCGACAGCCAGTGCGCGAGCCCGCCGCCGGCGCCGGGGACCGGTTCGTCGGCGAGGAAGGCCCGCACGACCTGGCGGACCGCCTCGGTGTGGCGGACGCGGTCGTGGCCGCCCGGCAACAGCACGTGGTCGGCCCCCGGCAGGTCGCTCCGGTGGTCCGGGACGACGAGATCCGTCTGGCCGCCGAGGGTCAGCAGCCGGGTCCCGGTCGCGAGCGGGCCGGCCCACAGGTCGGCCCGCGCGTCGCGCCACGCCGCGTGGAGGTCGTCGAGCACGGCGGAGCCGACGGCCAGGTCGCGCACCGCCGGCGCGGTCGGGTCGTGCTCGGCGACGAGGGCGCCGATCGCCGCGACGACGGCGCGCCCCGCCGGGTCGCGCTGCGCGTCGAGGAGCAGGCGGGCCAGGTCGGCGCCCTCCAACGGCGACGCGACCGTCACGACGTGCGCGACGGGCGGGAGGCCCGGGTCGGTGGGGTCGTGCCGGGTGAGCAGGTAGTGCAGCGCCACCACCCCGCCCATGGAGTGACCGACGAGGTCGACCGCCTCCCCGGGTCGGGTGCGCGCGTGGGCGCGCAGCGTCGCCTCGAGCCGGGCGGAGGCGGCCGCGACGCCCCGCCACGTGTCGGGTGGCGCGTGGGGCCGCTGTACGCCGGTCACCGGGTCACGGCCGGCGTAGGACAGCTCGGTCACGGCGTCGGACGGGTAGCCGAGGTGGGTGGCGTCCAGCGCCGGCTCGCCCGTCGCCGAGCCGAGCCCGGCGATCGTGACCACGTGGTTGGGGTTGGGTGGCAGCGACCAGCCCGGCCCGGTCGCGACCGGCGAGCCACGCACGACCCCGAGCGTGCGGCGGTCGTCCCAGGGCGCGTACGAGGGCAGGTCGTCGCGCGGGACCGGCCCGGCGTCCGGGCCACCGACGAGGCTCGGGACCCACCGCGCCGGCGGTCGCAGCAGCCCCATCGGGTCGACGTACGTGCCGTCCTGGCGCGCGCCCCAGTGCAGCACCCCGGCCCGGCCGTGCGCCCCACCCGCGGTCCCGACCTCGTCACCCGGGGCGAGGCGGTCGCCGCGTCGGACCGCGAGGGTGGCGAGCGCCCCGTAGGTGGTGCGCAGGCCGCCGGCGTGGTCGACGGCCACCCAGCGCTCGCCCCCGACGGACCCGGCGAAGGCGACCGTGCCCGCGCCGGCGGTGCGCACCGGCCCGCCCGGTGCGACCCGCAGGTCGACCCCCCGGTGCCCGGCCCCGTAGGCCGTCGCAGGCGGGTCGAAGGGGGTGAAGACGAGGGTGCGCGGGTCGGCGGCCGCCGGCCCGACGGGAGGGACGAACCCGGCGCCGGCGGTCGCGACCGCCGGCGCCGGACGACCGTCGGCCGGGCCGGCGGACACCCCCAGCAGCGCCAGGGCCACGGCGAGCAGCACGGCCGGACGGCGCACCCGCTGCGCCCGGCCCGTCGCTCGCTCCCGTCGCCCGTCGAGCACGCGCGCCCGCCTCCCCGATGTGGAGCCGGGGACGCTACGGGGGTGCGGCCCCGGTGCGGCCGCGAGGCCGGGCAGGCCTGTGGACGGGCACGTCTCTCCTGCGGCCGCCTCGGCACGCACGTGCCGGACCTCAGCCGGCGATGCGCTCCGACAGCTTGGTGCGCAGGCTCAGCACGGCCTTGGTGTGGATCTGGCAGATGCGCGACTCGGTGACCCCGAGGACGTCGCCGATCTGCGCCAGCGTCATGCCCTCGAAGTAGTAGAGGGCCAGCACGGTCTGCTCGCGCTCCGAGAGCCGGGTGATGGTGTCGCGCAGCAGCTGCTTGGTCTCGACGTCGTCGAAGGACTCCTCGGGCATCGCCACGTTGGTGTCCTGCAGCGTGTCGACGATGGCGATGCGGTCGCCGTCGCCCACGTCGAGCGCCGCGTCGAGGGCGACCATGTTGGTGAGCGAGACCTTCTCGAGCATCGTCTCGAGCTCGCCCATCGTGACGTCGAGCTCCGCCGCGAGCTCCTCGTCGGTCGGCGTGCGGTGCAGGCGGGCCTCGAGCCGGGCGATGGCCTGCTCGATGCGCCGGGCCTTGGACCGCACGGAACGGGGGACCCAGTCGATCGAGCGCAGCTCGTCGATGATCGCGCCCTTGACCCGCGTGATCGCGTACGTCTCGAACTTGAAGCCCTTGTCCACGTCGAACTTGTCGATCGCGTCCATCAGCCCGAACATGCCGTAGCTGACGAGGTCGGCGTGCTCGACGTTCGAGGGCATCCCGACGCCCACGCGGCCGGCGACGTACTTCACCAGCGGCGCGTACTGGAGGATCAGCTGCTCGCGCAGCCCGGGGTCCTGGGTGTCGCGGTAGCGCTCCCAGAGACGCTTCACGTCCGGGTCCACCCGCCCACCTCCTTCCCCGTCGTGCGTGCTCGTGGCATCCGCCACGTCGGCGTGGGCATGCTACCCATCCTCGCCCCCCCGGCCTGCCGGTCGCGAGGTCGGTTCCGAGGTCGCCCGGGCCCGTGGGTGCGCCGCGGCGTAGACCTCGTGCAGGTGCCCCCGTGACAGGTGCGTGTACCGCTGCGTGGTCGCGAGCGACGCGTGCCCCAGCAGCTCCTGGACGCTGCGCAGGTCGGCCCCACCCTCCAGCAGGTGCGTCGCGTAGCTGTGGCGCAGCGTGTGCGGGGTCACCTCACCGAGGCCGGCCGCGCCGGCGGCCCGCTCGACCACGGTGCGGACCTGCCGGGTGCCGATCCGCTCGCCGCGGGTGTTGGTGAACACGGCGTCGATGGCCGGGCCGCCCGACGTGAGCAGCGCGGGGCGGCCGCGCTCGAGCCAGACGGTGAGGCGGTCGACCGCGGGCTCGCCCAGCGGGACGATGCGCTCCTTGCGTCCCTTGCCGAGGAGCCGGACCAGGCGCCCGGGCAGGTCGAGCCGGGGCAGGTCGAGACCGGCGAGCTCCGAGACGCGGGCGCCGGTCGAGTAGAGCAGCTCGAGCACGGCACGGTCGCGCAGCCCGACGGGGCTGTCGGCGGGGGGCGCCTCGAGCAGGGCGTCGACCTGGTCGGGACGCAGGACCCTGGGCAGCGGTCGGCCTCGGCGCGGGGTCACGAGCCGCCCGGTCGGGTCGACGTCGACCTCGCCGCGCCGGTGCAGCCAGCGGTAGAGCCCACGGATCGAGGAGGCACGGCGCGCCAGCGTGGTGCGGGCGTCGCCGAGGTCGGCGCGCTCCGCCAGGAACCGGCGCAGCGTCAACGGGGTGACCTCGTCGGGCCGCTCGACCCCGAGATCGGTGCAGAACCGTGCGAGCGCGGTGACGTCCCCGACGTAGGCGGCCACCGTGTTGGGGCTGCGATCGCGCTCCAGCGCGAGGTGCTCGGCGTACGCGTCGAGGACCGTCACCCACGCGGGCGCGGCCGCCTGGGGGTCCTCCCGCGCGGTGTCCACGACGGGAACCATCGTTGCTGGTGTTGTCGTTGTCAAGAGTTGGTGTCGGATGCGCAGCAGCGTGACCGCGGCGGTGCGCCGTCGGTCACCCCACCTCCCCGGCGCCCGGCGGACCCCGTCGTAGGCTGCGCGAGCCCCCGTGCCCCAGCGTCAGGTCCTCCACGTGCGCTCCGTCCCGACCGATCCCGACGGCCGCTCGCCGGCCCCCACCGAGGCGATCGCCGAGCTCGAGGTCGACGGGCACCGGCTCGTGTACGAGGTGCACGGCGACGGCCCCCGGGTCTTCGTGTTCCTGCACGGCCTGCTGCTCGACGCGGCGATGAACCGCACCATCGCCCGGCGGCTCGCCCGCGAGGGGCACCGGGTGCTGCTCCTCGAGCTGCTCGGGCACGGCCGCTCCGACAAGGTGCGCCACGCGACCGAGCACCGGCTCGAGTTCCACGCCGCGCACGTCGTGGCGCTCCTCGACCACCTCGGGCTCGAGCAGGCCGTGGTGGGTGGCACGTCGCTCGGCGCGAACGTGGCCCTGCAGGTCGCGGTCCAGTCCCCGGAGCGGGTCCGGGCGATGGTGCTCGAGATGCCCGTCCTCGAGCGCGGCGCCGTCGCCGCCGCCGCGCAGTTCACCCCACTGCTGCTGGCCCTGCGCTACGGCTGGCCGGTCCTGCGCCCCGCGACCCGGCTCGCGGCGAGGATCCCCCGGACGGGCACCCCGGTGGACTCGTTCCTCGGGCTGGCCTCCACCGACCCGCGCGCCCTCGCGGCGGTGCTGCACGGCCTCTTCGCCGGCCCCGGCTGCCCGCCGGCACGCGACCGCCGGGCCCTGACCCACCCGTCGCTCGTGATCGGGCACCGGGGCGACCTGCTGCACCCGATGAACGACGCCGCGGCGCTGGCCGCGGAGCTCCCGAACGCGCAGCTCGTGCGGGCCTGGTCGGTCGTCGAGGCGCGGACGTTCCCGGCCCGCATCACCGCGGCCATCGACCGGTTCCTGGCCGACGTCTGGGCCCCCAGGCTCGCCGAGGACACCCAGCACGCCTGAGCACGCCCGTCACGGGGCGCGGGCGAGACGGACCCCGTCGCTGCCCTCCGCCACCAGCCCGGCGACCCGCCCGCGGGTGACCGCGGCGAGGAGGGGCCCGACCGCGAGCCCAGCGCGCTCGGCGAGCACGTCGAGCGGGACGGGGCGTGGCCAGGCGTCGGCGAGCACCCGCCACAGCGCCGGCGGCAGCACCCCGGGCGGGGCGCCGGGCCGGACGTCGGGGGTGGCCGGGGTCGCGGCACCGACAGCGGCCAGCAGGTCGGCCGGGCCGGTGCACGGCGCGGCGCCCTCCCCGAGGAGCCGGTGCGGTGCGACGGACCCGGGAGCACGGACGTCGCCGGGGACGGCGAGCACGGGCACGCCGAGGTCGGCCGCGTGCCCGGCGGTGACGAGCGCCCCGGAGCGCCCCCCGCCCTCGACCACCACCACGGCGTCGACCAGGCCGGCCACGATCCGGTTGCGGGCCCGCACGACCCCGGGGTGGGCCGGCACGTCCGGCGGCTGCTCGGACAGCAGCGCGCCACCGCCGGCGCGGACGCGGTCGAAGAGGCCGCCGGGCTCGGCGTGCGGGCGCGGGTAGGGCACGTCGTGCCCGCACCCGAGGACGACCACGGTGCCACCCGCGGCGTCCGCCGCGGCGTCGTGCGCGGCGGCGTCGACCCCGAGGGCACCCCCGCTGACGACCGCGACGCCGGCGTCGGCTGCGGCCCCGGCGAGCCACGCCGCGACCCCCCGCCCGTAGCCGCTGGCGCGGCGGGCCCCGACCAGCGCGACCCGGCGGACGTCCGCGTCGAGCGTCCGGGCGTCGCCCCGGCGGGCCAGCCACGTCGGCGCGCCGTCGTGGGGCCACCCGGCGGCCAGCGCCGGCGGGTGGCCCGGGTCCCCCACGCACGACACGACCACGCCCAGCCGCGCCCACGCGTCCACCCAGCCGGCGACCCGGGCGTCGAGGTCGCCGGTGGTCGCCGGCAGCGCCGGCGGTGCGCAGCGGGCGACAGCGGCGTCCAGCACCGCCGCCGGCGCGGCGGCCTCCCCGGCGTCGGCCACGTCGCGGGCGGCCCGCAGCAGGGCGGACGCGCCCCCGTGGGCGGCGTGGACGCGCAGCACCGCGGCGAGCCGTGCCGGCGGCGTGCCCGGCGCGGCCACACGGCCCACCCGAGCCACGAGGTCACCGGTCGGTGCCCCCGCCCGAGGTCGGTGGGGCGCGGTCACGCGACGCCCACCGGGTCGGGCAGGCGGTAGGCGAGCGCCTCGTCGACGTGGTCGGGGCCGACCCCCTCGTCCCCGGCGAGGTCGGCGAGCGTCCGCGCGACCCGCAGCGCCCGGTCGAACGTCCGCGCCGAGAGCGCGAGCCCCTCGACGGCTCGGGCGAGCGTGCGCAGCGCCGGCCGGGACGCGGTCGCGCGCACCCGGGCGATCGGGGTGGCACGCACCGTGGCCCCGGGCCCCCAGCGCGCGGCCGCCACCGCACGGGCCCGGGCGACCCGGGCGGCGACCGTCGCGGTGTCCTCCCCGTCGGCCGGGCCGACCAGCGCCGCCTCCTCCACCGGCCGCAGCGTCACCTGCAGGTCGATGCGGTCGGCGAGCGGCCCCGACAGCCGCGCCCGGTACCGCGCCACCTGGTCCGGCCGGCACCGGCACGGGGTGCGTGGCGAGCCGAACTGGCCGCACGGGCACGGGTTGGTCGCGGCGACGAGCAGCACGTCGGCCGGGTACCGGACGGCGCCGTGCGCACGGGTGAGCGTGACGGCGCCGACCTCGAGCGGTTCCCGCAGGGCGTCGAGCACGTGCCGGGGCACCTCGAGGAGCTCGTCGAGGAACAGCACGCCCCGGTGCGCCAGCGACAGCTCCCCCGGCCTCGGCACGCCGCTGCCACCCCCGATCAACCCCGCGGCCGTGGTCGTGTGGTGCGGGCGGCGCAGCGGCGGGGTGAGCGGGAGCGGCTCGTCGGGTGCGCGGGTGCCCGCCACCGAGTGGACGGTGGCGACCTCGAGCGCCGCGTCGAGGTCGAGCGGTGGGAGCAGCCCCGGCAGGCGGGCGGCGAGCAGCGACTTGCCGCAGCCGGGCGGACCCGAGAGCAGCAGGTGGTGGCCGCCGGCGGCGGCGACCTCGAGGGCGCGACGCCCGACGTGCTGGCCGCGGACGTCGCGCAGGTCCGGTCCGGCGACGACCGCCGGCGCCGGCGGCGCGCCGGGCGAGCGCGCGGGCTCCTCGCCGCGCAGGACCGCGACCGCCTCCCGCAGGTCGGCGACGGCCACGACCTCCACCCCGTCGACCAGCGCCGCCTCGGGCGCCGCGTGGTCGGGGACCAGCAACCGGGTGGCACCCGCGCCGGCGGCCGCGCGGGCCACGGCGAGCGTCCCCGGCACGGCGCGCAGGGTGCCGTCGAGCCCGAGCTCGCCGTGGGACACGAGCCCGTCGAGCGCCCGCAGCGGCACCACGCCGGCGGCGCCGAGCACGGCCAGCGCCATCGGGAGGTCGAACCCGCCGCCGGTCTTCCGCAGCGCCGCCGGCGCCAGGTTGAGCACGACCTTCACCTGCGGCCACGCCCAGCCGGAGCGGGCCACCGCGGCGCGCACCCGGTCGGCGGCCTCGCGCACGGCCGCGTCCGGCAGCCCGACGACACGCGTGACGGGGAGCCCGGGGGTGGTGACGCACTCGACGTGCACCGGGGCGGCGTCGATGCCGGTGAGCGCGATCGCGCCGACGGTCGCGTGCATCAGAACGCCCCGGGCACGTGGGTCAGCGCCGGCGGCCGACCGGGACGCAGCACGACGCCGACGACGTCGAAACGGACCCGCCGGTACGGCAGGGACGCGTCGGCGAGGAACGCGGCGGCCAGCGCCCGCACCTTCGCCTGCTTGCGCGGCGTCACGGCCGCCAGCGGCCCCCCGAAGCCGTCGCCCCGACGGGTCTTGACCTCGACCACGACCACGACGCCGCCGGCGTGGTCGAGGGCCACGAGGTCGAGCTCGCCGCGGAGCTCCCCGGCGGCGAGCCGCCAGTTCGCCGCGACCACCTCGAGCCCGAGCGAGCCCAGGTGCGCGGCAGCGATGGCCTCCCCGTGCGCGCCGGTCCGGGCACGCCGGTCGGGGGCCGGCTGGCGGTCTGGGGCGGTGCGG
Organism: Actinomycetes bacterium; assembly: GCA_046566145.1. Classification (GTDB taxonomy): domain Bacteria; phylum Actinomycetota; class Nitriliruptoria; order Nitriliruptorales; family Nitriliruptoraceae; genus JBKHXF01. The sequence continues at coordinate 10,093 of JBKHXF010000015.1, read as the reverse complement.
GGCGGCGGGCTGTCCATGCCGGCGACGCTACGCAGCACGGCGCGGGGCACGGTCGTGGGCGCCGCCGGCCCTGTGGACGACGCGACGGACCGCTGGGGCGGACCGACCGGGCCAGCCCGCCGGGGTGGGTCAGATCAGCCCGAAGCCCCAGGCCAGCAGCCCGCCGATGACCACGATCCCGGCCACGAGCAGGCGCACGTCGGCCTTCTTCTCGTCGCGGTAGCGACGGGTCGCGTTGAACCCCATCGTCGGCCTCCAGGTGGTCCGGGCGGGCGGTGCCGGTGGTTCGGGGTCAGAAGGGCGGCAGGCCGGTCTCGTCCTGGTGCGAGAGCTCCTCGACGTTCACGTCGCGGAAGGTCAGCACGCGGACCTGCTGCAGGAAGCGGGCCGGGCGGTACATGTCCCAGACCCACGCGTCCCTGAGCCGCAGCTCGAAGTACAGGTCGCCCCCGGACCCGTGCGGGGTCACCTCGACCTCGTTGGCGAGGTAGAAGCGCCGCTCGGTCTCGACGACGTAGCGGAACATGCGCACGACGTCCCGGTACTCGGTGTAGAGGCCGAGCTCGAGGTCGTTCTCGTAGGCGTCGAGGTCGTCGTCGTGCACGTGGGGTCCTGTGTCCGGCCCGCGCCGGCGGTGCCGCCGGTGCGGCCGTCAACGGTACCCGCCGCCCGACCGCTACCGTCGCGCTCGATGGGACGCCGGGCCAGCCGCGCACGCACGACCACCCGCTCCGCGAGCGGGCGGACGCGACGCCTGCCCGCGGTCCCGGGCATCCGCCACGAGCAGGACCACTGGGACGCCGGCGCGGTCGTCGCGGGGGTCGACGAGGTCGGCCGTGGCGCCTGGGCCGGGCCGGTCACCTACGCGGCGGTGGTGCTGCCGAGCGACCGCCGGATGTACAAGCTGCGGGACTCGAAGGTGCTCGACCCGGCCCGGCGCGAGGAACTCGCGACGCGCCTGGAGGGCTTCGCGCTCGGCATCGGCATCGGCCAGGCGTCCAACGCCGAGATCGACGAGCTCGGGATGTCCCCCGCGATCCGGCTCGCCGCGCGCCGCGCCGTCGACGCGCTGCCGCTGCGCCCGGACGTCCTGCTGCTCGACGGCAACTGGGACTTCCTGGCCGGGTACGGCACCACCAACCAGCTGCTGGTGCACGGCGACGCGCACTCGGCCTCCATCGCCGCGGCGAGCATCGTCGCGAAGGTCACCCGGGACCGGCAGCTCGTCGGCGCCGAGGGCGTCCACCCCGGCTACGACTTCGCCTCCAACAAGGGCTACCCGTCGCCGTCGCACCGGGCGGCGCTGGCCGAGATCGGCCCGTGCGAGCTGCACCGGCACTCGTGGGCGCCCATCGCGGCGCTCACGACCCCGACGCTGTTCGACGACGTCGAGGCGTGACGCGAGGCCCGACGACCGGGCACGTCAGGGGGTCGGGGTGACGACCTCGGCGCGGTCCTCGACCGCGCCCGTGTCCCCGGGCGGCGGCGGGATGTCGCCGTAGGGCGGGTGCCCGATGCCGCCGGCGTGCTCGAACGGCCAGATGATCACCAGCGCCCGACCGACGATGTCCTCGCGCTCGACGTACCCGAGGCTGATCCGGGAGTCGGAGGAGTTCGGGCGGTTGTCGCCGAGCACGAAGTAGCTGTCGGCGGGGACGTTGAACGGCCCGTAGGAGCGCCCGTCGGGGAACACCACGTAGGGCTCGTCGATGGCCTGGCCGTTGACGAACACGGTGCCGTCGGTGATGACGACCTCGTCACCGGGCAGGCCGATGACGCGCTTGACGAAGTCGCGGGCGTTGGCCGGCACGACCCCGAGGAACTGCCCGACGACCCGGATCCCGCGGGCGACCGGCCCGGTGTCGGGCACCACGACCCCCTCGTCGCCCTCGAACACGACGACGTCGCCACGCTCGGGCTCCCGCACCAGGTAGGTCAGCTTCTCGACGACCATCCGGTCGTCGACCTGCAGCGTCGGCTCCATCGACTTCGACGGGATGTAGAACACCTGCACGACGAAGGTGCGCAGCAGGAAGGCGAGGAAGAACGCGACCAGCAGCAGCACGGGAAGCTCGCGCAGGAACGCGAGGACCGACTCCCCCCCGTCGTCGTCGCGACGGCGTGCTGCTGCGGCGTCGTCCACCACGGAACTCTCCTCCGGCACGTCCCGGCCCCTCACACACGCATCCCGCCCGGGGCGGGCGGGATGCGGACGAGCGTAACGACCTCGGGGGTCAGGACGCGGACAGGTCCCGCTTCTCCTTGATGCGGGCCTTCTTGCCGACCCGGTCGCGGAGGTAGTAGAGCTTGGCGCGACGGACCTTGCCGCGACGCACGACCTCGATGCCCTCGAGCACCGGGCTGTGGAGCGGGAAGGTGCGCTCGACGCCGACGCCGAACGAGATCTTGCGGACCGTGAAGGTCTCGCGCAGACCGCCGCCACGGCGGCCGATCACGACGCCCTCGAACACCTGGATGCGGGACCGGGTGCCCTCGATGACGCGGACGTTGACCTTGACGTTGTCGCCGGGCCAGAACTCGGGCAGGTCGTCGCGCAGGCGCGACTTCTCGACGATGTCGACGGTGTTCATCTCGCGGTCCTGTGGGGAGGTCGTGTCCGCGGACGCGGCTCGTCCGGGGTGCAGGCGTGGTGCTGGCACACCGACCGAGGGTCGCCCTGAGGTCGGGGGGTGCGGCGCCGGGAGGTCGTCGTCGGCGCACGCGGCGGTGCCACGCAGCACGCGGGTGCCGCAGGATACGGGCGCGGGGCCCGATCCGGCAAGCGCACCGCCGGCGCGGTGCGCGCCCGACGCGCCGCCGGCGCCCTCAGGCGCCGCCGTCGGGACCCTCGTCCGGCGGGAGCAGGTCGGGTCGGCGGGCGCGGGTCAGGGCCTCGGCCTGCTCCCGGCGCCAGGCGGCGACGCGACCGTGGTCCCCGCTGGTGAGCACGTCCGGGATGCCCCTCCCCCGGAGCTCGGCGGGGCGCGTGTACTGCGGGTACTCGAGCAGTCCGGACGTGAACGACTCGTCGTGGGGGCTCTCGGCGTTGCCCATGATCCCCGGCACGAGCCGACTGACCGCTTCGACGACGACGAGCGCGGCGACCTCGCCGCCCCACAGCACGTAGTCCCCGATCGAGACCTCGTCGGTGGCGACGGTCTCGTGGACGCGCTCGTCGATGCCCTCGTACCGGCCGCAGCACAGCACGAGGCGGTCCTCGGTGGCGAGGTCCTCGACGAGCCGCTGGTCGAGCGGACGGCCGCGCGGGGTGAGCAGCACGGTCCGGGGCCGCGCGCCGCCGGCGCGGAAGCGCACCTCGTCGGCGGCCGGGTCCTCCGGCGGGTCGGGCAGCCGGGTGCCGGTCGGCGCGTCGTTCCAGACGGCCTCGGCGGCGGCGGTCCACACGTCGGCCCGCATCACCATGCCGGCGCCGCCGCCGTAGGGGGCGTCGTCGACGGTGCGGTGGCGGTCGGTGGCCCACTCGCGCAGGTCGTGCAGGCGCACGTCGAGCAGGCCCTGCTCGCGGGCGCGGCCGAGCAGCGACACGTCGAGCGGCCCGGCGAGGTACTCGGGGAAGATGGTCAGGACGTCGATGCGCATCGGCTCAGGCGTCCGGCTCGGGGCCGGGATCCGGCTCGTCGGGGGCACGCACCACGACGGGCTCGCCGTCGACGAGCCCCTCGGGCGGGTCGACGACGACCAGCCGGTACCCGCCCCCGTCGAGCTCCTCGACCTCGACGAGCTCGTCGACCGCCGGCAGCAGCCACGTGCGGCCCTCGTGGACGACCTCGAGCAGGTCGTACCCGGCCGCCGGCGGCAGCTCGACGAGGTCGGCGACCACGCCGAGCAGGCGGCCGTCGTCGCCGTGGACGACCTCGAGCCCGACGAGCTCGTGGGCCCAGAACAGCGCGTCGTCGAGGTCCGCGGCCGGCGGTGCGTGCAGCGTGAGGCCGCGCAGCGCCTCGGCGGCGGTCCGGTCGGGCACGCCCTCGAAGCGCACGAGCGCGCGGCCCTGGTGGGGCCGCGAGGTCTCCACGACCCAGGTGCGACCGCGACCGGTCAGCTCCGCGCCGGGCGCGAACCGGCCGTCGACGTCCGACAGGACGTCCACGGCCACCTCGCCGCGGATGCCGTGGGGCTTCACGACACGGCCGACGAGGACCAGGTCCCCGTCGGCCGGGTGGGTGTCGCGGGTCACGGCGTCAGTCGACGATCTCGACGTGGACGTTGTCGCCGTCCAGGCTGGCCGCCGCCTTCACGAGCGTGCGGATGGCCTTGGCGGTGCGACCGCGCTTGCCGATGACCTTGCCCAGGTCATCGTCGTGCACGAACAGCTCCAGGACCGTCTGCCGGTCCTCGTCCTTGACCACGACCTCGACGTCCTCGGGGTGGTCGACGAGCTGCTTCGCGACGAACTCGAGCGTGTCGGCGGCCCTCACTCGGCCGACTCCTCGCCCGCGTCGTCACCCGCCGCCTCGGCCGGCTCCTCGGCGGGCGCCGGCGCCGCAGCGGCCTCGGCGGCCTCGGCGGCCCTGGCCTTCGCCTTCTTCGACAGCTTGGGCGCGTCGGCCTTGGCCGAGCGGTCGCGCCTCGGCTTGTCCTCGGGCTTGAACTCCTCCCACGCACCGGAGATGCGCAGCAGGACCTTCACCTGGTCGGTCGGCTGGGCGCCGACGCGGAGCCAGTGCAGGGCACGCTCGTTGTCGATGCGGATGGTCGACGGGTTGTCGAGCGGGTGGTACTCGCCGATGATCTCGATGAACCGACCGTCGCGCGGGGAGCGCGAGTCGGCGGCGACGACGCGGTAGTGGGGGCGCTTCTTGGTGCCCTCGCGGCGCAGGCGGAGCTTGACGGCCATGGGTAGGTCCTCGTCGGACGTGGGGCGCGTCTCGCGCCACCGGGTGGTGTCGACCCGTACCCGACCGACGACCACGCGAGGTGGTGTGCGCGTCGTGGGAGGGCGGGAGCCGACCGGACGTGTGCGACGCAGGGGGACGGCCCCGAGCGGCGCGGCTGCAGAGGGTAGCGGGTCCCGGCGTCACCCGGGCCGCGTGGCGTCAGAGGCCACGCAGGTCCGGGGCGGCCGCCGTCAGGTCATCGCGCTGGCCCTCGAGCATCGTCACCGCTGAGGCAGGCAGCAGCGCGAGCAGCTCGCCGAGCAGCCGGTCCGCCTCGGGATGGCCGGCCACGTACGACAGGGTCTCGACGAGCTCACCCGAGACCGTGGCCGCCACCACCGGGGCCCCGGTGTCGTCCAGCGCGACGAGGTCCTCACCGACCCGCACGATGTTGCCCTCACGAACCTCGCCCTCGTAGCGTGGCTGCAGCCACCAGGTCATCGCGAACGCATCGCCCACCCACTCGGTGACCACGTCGGACCCATCGCCGAGATCGATGCGCAGTTGCCCCGACGCCAGGACCTCGCGATGGCCCGGAGGCAGCGCGGCTCGCAAGGTCGGATCGTCGGAGACGGTGACGCTGCCGACGACCTCGCGCGCCCAGGCCGCGACCGGGTCGCCCACCGCGGCGTGCCAGACGGTGCGGGAGCTGATGACCGACGTGTCCGGCTGGACGATGAACGACTCCTCAACGACGACCAGCTCGACCGGAGCCGGCGCGGTGGGGGGCAACGCGGACTCCCCGACGTCCACGCCCGTCGGCGCACCCGCGCACCCGGCGGCGAGGAGCACGGTCACCGGCAACAGGATCAGCAGCCTGGTCGCGTTCACCACCGCCCCACCTCCCAGTAGAGCACCGAATCCTCCGAGAAGTTCGTGCAGGTGTTCGAGCAGTAGACCCTGGTGCGGAAGTAGCTCTTCAAGATCGTCGGCATGGAGCGTCCCTGCCAGGGCGTGTCGTTGGGCGCGTTCGACCAGTCACAACCGGACCCGTCGGAGAAGCAGTTGACGTTGTACCGGTGCGGACCTGCTCCGAACTTCGTCGCCGTCGTCACTCCGTGGTCTCGATGGCCGTAGTAGACGTGGAGTTCCCGCTTCTCCCAGGACGCTTGTGTGGTCGGCGAACCGCCACGAGAGCCGCTGAACTTCACGTGGGTGATGCGCCGGGCCGTCCACGAGGCCGCGTTCGGCGAGTACTCCACGCTGACGTGTTGCCGGTCGTACTTCCCGCCAACGTTGATCGTGCGGATCTCGTTCGCGGACGCCTGTCCCGTGGCTGCGGCCAATCCAGAGCCGACGACAATCGCGACCGACAGCACTCGGACGGCGACCTGGCCTCTGCGAGTTCCACCCATCACGGCCCCCTCCCGGACGTCCCCTCCCGGACGTTCTGCGCAGAGTGTGTCCCCCCCCCGCACCACTTGTCAACGCGGTCGTCGAGGTCGCGTTCCGGGCTCCGAGTGGCGTCGCGCGGAGTTCGACACTCGGCCTGGGAGGTCCGGGGCTACCGGCGTGGCTCCCACGATCGGCGGCCTACCGACCAGGCCTACTTCTGCTTCTTGCCGGGCGCCGGCTGCAGGCCGGGGAAGCCGCCCAGCCCGCCGCCGGCGCCGGGCCCACCGAGGCCGGGCGGGAGCTGGCCGGACTGCTGCAGCTGCTTCATCGCCTTGGCCTGCTTGAGGCCACCGCGGACGCCGGCGGTCTGCTTCATGTTCCCGAGGCCGGCCATCCTCGACACCGACTTCATGACCTTCTTCGCCTCCTCGAACTGCTTGACGAGGCGGTTGACCTCCTGCACGGAGGTGCCGGACCCGGCAGCGATGCGACGCTTGCGGGACGCGCCCTGCTTCGTCAGCAGGCGGGTGTCACGGCGCTCGGACGGCGTCATCGACCGGATGATCGCCTCGACGCGGGCGACCTGCCGGTCGTCGATGTCGAGGTCCTTGAGCTGCTTGCCCATGCCGGGGAGCATCCCGAGCAGGCCCTGCAGCGGGCCCATCTTCTTGAGCATCTGCATCTGGTCGAGGAAGTCGTCGAGGGTGAACTCGCCGCTGAGCAGCGCCTGCTCGGCCTTGGCGGCCTGGTCCTCGGTGTAGGTCTCCTCGGCCTTCTCGATGAGCGTCATCACGTCGCCCATCCCGAGGATGCGCGACGCCATGCGGTCGGGGTGGAAGGCCTCGAAGTCCTCCATCTTCTCGCCGACGGAGGCGAACTTGATCGGCTTGCCCGTCACCTCGGCGACCGACAGCGCCGCACCACCGCGGGCGTCGCCGTCGAGCTTGGTGAGGACGACCCCGTCGAACCCGACGACGTCGAGGAAGGACTTCGCGACGTTGACGGCCTCCTGACCGATCATCGCGTCGATGACGAACAGCGTCTCGGTGGCGCCGGTGGCCTCGCGGATGTCGCGGGCCTGCTGCATCAGCTCCTCGTCGACGTGGAGGCGGCCGGCGGTGTCGACGATGACGACGTCGCAGCCGGTCTCCTTCGCCTTGCCGATGGCGTCGCGCGCGACCGGGACCGGGTCGCCGGACTCGACCGGCGCGTAGACGTGGACGCCGACCTTCTCCGCGTTGACCCGCAGCTGCTGCACGGCGGCGGGACGCTGCAGGTCGCAGGCGACGAGCATCGGGTTGCGGCCGCGCTTCTTCAGCTCCTTGGCGAGCTTGCCGGCCGCGGTCGTCTTGCCGGAGCCCTGCAGGCCGCACAGCATGATGACGGCGGGCTTGCCGCTGAGCGTCAGCGGGACGGCCTCGCCGCCCATGGCGCGGGTCAGCTCGGCGTCGACGGCCTTGACGACCTGCTGTGACGGGTTCAGCGCCTTCGCGACGTCCTCGCCGACGAGCGTCTCGCGCAGCCGCCCGACGATGTCCTTGACGACCTTGAAGTTGACGTCCGCCTCGAGGAGGGCGAGACGGATCTCCTTCAGGGTCGCGTCGACGGTCTTCTCGTCGAGTCGGCCCCGGCCGCGGACCTTGTCCAGCGCGGCGTCGAGGCGACCTGCCAGCGAGTCGAACACGGGGGCATCCCTTGCGTGTCGGCGGTTCGGCGTGCTCCGTGGGACGCCTCCGTCGCGCGGGGACGCCCGCAGCGAGCGTAGCGAGGGCGGTCCGGGTGACCGGGCGGACGGTCGGGTCGCGACCTAGGCTGCGCCGCGGCTCGGCGCCCCTGCCGCCGGCCGGGGAACGACGCGACCGTGCACGCACCACCGACGCCCGCCCCGTCGTCGCGACGACTCTCGGCGGAGGTCCGGATCGCCGTCGAGCGGGCCCTCGCGACCGTGCGCGCGGGTGCGGCGCTGCTGTTCGCCCCGCTGGTGCTCGAGCGGGTGGGCGCCGGCGGCGCGGTCACCGTCCTCGCCCTCGTCGCCTTCGTCGCCCTGCCGCTGGCGACCTCGGCCATCGCCGTGCTGCTGACCTCGCGGCGCCTCGACCCCGAGGAGCTGCACCGGCTCGCACTCGGCACGGCCGTCGCCGACGTGGTGACGATCACCGGGCTGAGCCTCGCGCTGGCCGCCGGCGGCTCGTCGCGGGCGGTCGCGCTTGTCGCGCTCTTCCCCCTCGTCGGCGCGGTCAAGTTCGACGTCCCCGGGCTGGTCGCCGGCGCGCTCGCCGTCGCCGCCGAGGAGGTGGCCCGCACGGTCGTCGTCGCGCGGACGACCGGGACGGGGGCGACGCTCGCGAACCCCGCGACCGTCGTGCTGGCCGCGACCGCCGCCGCCGTCCTCGTCGTGCTGCTGGTCCGGGCGGTCCTGCGCGAACGCGAGGCCGCGGTGCGCGAGGCCGCGCGGGCCCGAGCCCTCGCGGCCGACCAGCAGGCGGCTCGCCGGGAGCTGCAGTCGCTGCACCGCGTCGCCCTCGCGGGTCTCGGGGAGCTGAGCAACGGGGCGCTCGAGGCCATGCTCGCGGAGGTCGCCGAGCAGGCCGACATCGAGAACATCTCCGTCGTGCTCCTCGACGCCGACGGCACCCCGGCCCGCGCGGTCTCGTCCGACCCCACGTTCGACCTCGCACCGCCCCCGATCGACGCCGGCGGCCCCATCGACCGGGTGCTGCACGGTGACCCGGCGCTGGTGGCGTCCGAGGAGGAGGTCACCGCGCTCCGGCAACCGCTGCCCGGCACCCGCAGCCAGGCTGTCGTGCCCGTCCGCGGGCGGTCGGGGCTCATCGGCGCGCTCGTCGCCGTGTCCCCGGACGGCGACGCCTACTCCCGGACCGACCTGGTCCACCTCCAGCGCATCGCCGACACGATGGCGCTGGTCATCGAGGCCGCGCGGGCGTACGAGCGCGAGGTCGAGGCGGCCGACCGGCTGCAGGAGCTCGACCGCATCCGGGCCGACTTCATCGCGATCACCTCCCACGAGCTGCGCACCCCGCTCACGGCGATCCTCGGCGCCGCGGAGACGCTGGAGCGACACGCCGACCTCGACGACCGCTGGACCCCGCTGCTCCAGGCCCTGAACCGCCAGGGCCGGCGCCTGCACCGGCTCGTCGACGACCTGCGCACCGTCGGCGACCTCGACGGCGGTCGGCTCGCCATCTCGCTGGAGGTGGTCGAGGTCGACCGCGTCCTCGACGACGCCCTCGAGGCGCTCAGCGGCGACGACGTCGAGGTGGCCGGCCAGCCCGGCCTGCGCGTGCTCGCCGACCCCTACCGGCTCGGACAGGTCGTCACGAACCTGGTGCGCAACGCCCGCGAGCACGGGGTGCCGCCCATCGAGCTCGACCGCACGCTGCTCGACGGCCGCATCACGCTGCGGGTGCGCGACCGGGGCGCCGGGATCGACCCCGCCCACGTCGAGCGCCTCTTCGAGCGCTTCGTGCAGGGCACCCCGGCCGAGCACCACGTGCGCGGGTCCGGGCTCGGGCTCGCCATCGCCCGGGAGCTCACCGTGTCGATGGGCGGCACGATCGACGTCGAGCACCCGGCCGATGGCGGCGTCGCCTTCGTGCTGCGCTTCCCGACCACGGGACGTGCTGCCGGGCGTTGACCTCAGGCGCCGACGTCGGCGAAGAGGCCCTCGACGAACAGCTCAGGGTCGAACGGAGCCAGGTCGTCGACGTCCTCACCGAGCCCGACGAGCTTCACGGGGATGCCGAGCTCGCGCTGCACCGCCACGACGATGCCGCCCTTCGAGGAGCCGTCGAGCTTGGTGAGCGCGATGCCGGTGACGTCGACGGCCTCGGTGAACGCCT
>JBKHXF010000014.1:0-43541 GCA_046566145.1 Actinomycetes bacterium | reverse complement strand
CGGGTGACGGAGCACCAGCGTACCCGACGTTCGTTGCAATCACAACTACCGGCCCGGGAGCACCCCGTGCCCCGAGCCGCCGCCCGACCTCCCGGGCCCACCGGACGGTGGCGGCTAGCCTCGCGAGCGACATGACGAGCACCGATGGATCCCCCGCCCGCGTGACCGACATCGGTCCCGTTCGGCTGGCGGCGTGGCGCCACTTCCTCGAGGCCCACGCCCGCGTGCTGGACCTGCTCGAGGCCGAGCTGCGTGCCGACGAGGACCTGCCCCTGACCTGGTACGACGTGCTCGTCCAGCTCTCGGAGGCGCCCGACCGGCAGCTGCGGATGCAGGACCTCGCGCAGGCCGTGCTGCTGTCGAAGTCGGGGCTGACCCGGCTCGTCGACCGCATGGAGCAGGCTGGGCTCGTCGACCGCCGCCCCTGCGAGGACGACCGTCGCGGCACCTACGCCGCACTGACCGCCGCGGGGCTCCAGCGGCTCAGGGACACCGCGCCGACGCACGTCCGTGGCGTCGCGGAGCACTTCACGTCCGTGCTGAGCGACGAGGAGGCCGCGACGCTCGCCGACGCCCTCGGCCGCATCGCCGAGCGGGCCCGCCGCGACCCCTGAACCCGCAGCGCGGGGCGTGTCAGACGAAGCGCAGGACCTCGTCGACGTCGGCGCGCTCCCGCGGCGACGGGGGCCGGGACTCGTCCGGCCGTCCGGCGGCGATCGCCAGGACGGGCACCCAGTGCCGGGGCGCCTTGACGGCCTCGCGCAGCAGGAACGGCTCGAACCCGATCATCGGGCGCGTGGCGACGCCGTGGGACCAGGCCGCGAGCAGCAGGTTCATCGCGAAGAGCGAGGCGTTGCGCACGGCGAACTCGTGCCGCGTCGCCTTGCCGCCGTCGTAGAAGCCGCGGGCCCCGTCCGAGGACTCGACGGCGTTGGGGTCGCCGAACACGACGAGCAGGGTCCCGGCCTCGCGCGCCTTCTCGACGTTGCCACCGAGCGCGTCGGCGGTGGCGTCGATGGCGTCGCCCTGGAGCGCGACGACCCGCCAGGGCTGGAGGTTCATCGACGACGGAGCCAGCGACGCCTCCTCGACGATGGTGCGGACCAGCTCCGGCTCGACGACCTCGCCGGTGAAGTGTCGCCAGGAGCGGCGGGTGGCGTTGACCTCGGCGTAGGTGGCGGTGCGGTCGGGCATCGGGGTTCCTCCGGGGGGTGGTGGGACGACGACGGCCCCCGCGGCGGGAGCGGGGGCCGTCGTGGGTCCGACGCGTGGCGGGGGGCGCCGGGAGCTGGCCTCAGGCCTGGACGAGCTGCAGCTCGATCTCGACCTTGAGCTTCTTGGAGACGAGGACGCCGCCGGTCTCGAGCGCCTGGTTCCAGGTGATGTCGAACGCCTCGCGGTCGACCTCGGTGGACGCCGAGAGCAGGGCGCGGGTGTTGCCCCACGGGTCCTGGGTCAGGCCCTGGTACTCGGCGCGCAGGGTCACCGGCTTGGTGACGCCGCGGATGGTGAGCTCACCGGGGATGTCGTAGACGTCGCCCTGGACCGGCACGACCGACGAGGACCGGAAGGTGATGGTCGGGTGGGCCTCGACGTCGAGGAAGTCACCGCTGCGCAGGTGCCCGTCGCGGTCGGCGTTGCGGGTGTCGATGGACGCGGCCTGGATGGTGACGTCGACGGCGGAGTCGGTGACGTCCTCGGCCACCGTGACGGTGCCCTCGAACTCGGTGAACAGGCCGCGCACCTTGGTCATCATCAGGTGCTTGGCGACGACCTCGACGCTCGAGTGGGAGGGCTCGATCGCCCAGGTGCCGGCGGTGGGCAGCTTCGTCCCGGCGGCGGTGGTGGTCTCGGTGGCGCTCAACGTGTGCTCCTCGGGGTGGTGGGGGCGTGCGACGGAGATGGGGGCGGTGCAAGTCGTTGCGATTTGAACGGTAGGGCGCCGGCTCGAAGAGTTCAAGTTCGAACTACCCGTCCGTGCGGCCTCCGCTCACCGATGCGCTGCGCCACCCGGCTGGCCCGGACATCCGGTGCGCAGGCAGCGGCCGGACGGGTCCCCCGACTCCCCGGTCCCTGCCGGCGCCGACTACCGTGGGAGGCGAACTCGGTCGCGCCGTCGGAGCCCCGCGCGACCTCCCCCGCCCACAGGTGCCGTGACGGCCCTGTCCGCGCGGACCGCACGGATGCAGCCCCCGAACCTGCCGCACGAACTGCCCTGACGAACTCCCCAGACACCAGGAGCGCCGGCGCGATGAGCGACGCCAAGGACACCCTCACCATCACCGACAACCGCACCGGGCGGACCTACGAGGTCCCGGTCGCCGACGGCGCCATCAGCGCGATGGACCTGCGCGCCATCAAGGTCGACGACGACGACTTCGGGCTGCTGTCGTACGACCCCGGCTTCAAGAACACCGCGTCGTGCCGCTCCGAGGTCACCTTCATCGACGGGGACAAGGGCATCCTGCGCTACCGCGGCTACCCGATCGAGCAGCTCGCCGAGAAGGCGTCGTTCCTCGAGGTCGCCTACCTGCTGATCCACGGGGAACTGCCGACGGCCAAGCAGCACGAGGACTGGGTGTTCGAGGTCACCCACCACACCTTCATCCACGAGAACATCAAGAAGTTCATCGACGGGTTCCACCACGACGCCCACCCGATGGGGATCCTGGTCTCCACCGTGGGCGCGCTGTCGACCTTCTACCCCGAGGCGAAGGACATCGCGGACCCCGACATCCGGCACCGCCAGATCGTCCGCCTCATCGCGAAGTACCCGACGCTCGCCGCGTTCGCGTATCGGCACTCGATCGGGATGCGCTACGCGTACCCCGACAACGACCTGTCGTTCGCCGGCAACTTCCTGAACATGATGTACAAGACGACGGAGCTGAAGTACGAGCCCAACCCGATCCTCGAGGAGGCGATGGACAAGCTGTTCATCCTCCACGCGGACCACGAGCAGAACTGCTCCGCGACGACGATGCGGACGATCGGCTCCTCCGACGCCGACCCGTACTCCGCCGCCGCCGGCGCCGTCGCCGCCCTCTACGGGCCCAAGCACGGTGGGGCCAACGAGGCCGTCCTCAACATGCTCGAGGAGATCGGCTCGGTCGACAACGTCAGCGACGCCGTCGAGGGCGCGAAGTCCGGCAAGTTCCGCCTGATGGGCTTCGGCCACCGCGTCTACAAGAACTACGACCCGCGCGCGAAGGTCATCCGCAAGCTCGCGCACGACGTGTTCGAGGTGACCGGCAAGAACCCGCTGATCGACATCGCGGTCGAGCTCGAGAAGATCGCGCTGGAGGACGAGTACTTCGTCCAGCGCAAGCTCTACCCGAACGTCGACTTCTACTCCGGGATCATCTACCAGGCCATGGGTTTCCCGAAGGACCTGTTCCCGGTGCTGTTCGCCATCGGCCGCATCCCCGGCTGGCTCGCGCAGTGGCAGGAGAACCTGCTCGACGACGAGCAGGCCATCGCCCGCCCGCGCCAGCTGTACGTCGGCGCCCCGGAGCGTGACTTCGTCGAGGTCGCCGACCGCGGCTGACCCGCCGGCCCACCACGTCCCCGCCCCCTGGCCCGACCGGTCAGGGGGCGGTGTCGTTCGCGGCCACCCGGCGGACCGCCTCCGCCACCGCCGGCGCGACGGCGTCGTTGAACACGCTCGGGATGACGTAGGTGGCGTGCAGCTCGTCCTCGCCGACGACGCCGGCGATCGCGTGCGCGGCGGCGACCTTCATCGGCTCGGTGATGGCGAAGGCGCGGGCGTCGAGGGCCCCGCGGAACACCCCGGGGAACGCGAGCACGTTGTTGATCTGGTTCGGCTGGTCCGAGCGGCCCGTCGCGACGACGGCCACGTTCGGGCGGGCGGCGGCGCCCTGCGGGTCGACCTCCGGCTCGGGGTTGGCGAGGGCGAACACGATGGCGTCGTCGGCCATCGCGTCGAGGTCGGACGGCTCGAGGATGCCGCCGGCGGAGACGCCGACGAACACGTCCGCCCCCGGCAGCGCGTCGCGCAGGCCGCCGGTGCGCCGGTCCGGGTTGGTGTGCTCGGCGAGCCACGACTTCGAGGCGTCATCCCCGGGCGCGATGTCGGGCCGGTCGGGGTGCAGCAGCCCGTCGTGGTCGGCGACCAGCAGCCGACCCACCCCCTCCGCCTGCAGCAGCCGCGCCACCGCCGCGCCGGCGGCCCCCGCGCCCGAGAGCGCGACCGTCACGTCGCCGACCTCCTTGCCGACCAGCCGCAGCGCGTTGGTCAGCGCGGCGAGCACGACGATGGCGGTCCCGTGCTGGTCGTCGTGGAAGACGGGCACGTCGAGCGACTCGCGCAGCCGCTCCTCCACCTCGAAGCAGACGGGCGCGGCGATGTCCTCGAGGTTCACGCCCCCGTACCCCGGCGCGATGGCCTCGACGGCGGCCACGATCCGGTCGGCGCGCTCGTGCAGGTCGGTCGGACGACCGACGTCGAGGCAGACCGGCCAGGCGTCCACGTCAGCGAAGCGCTTGAACAGCACCGCCTTGCCCTCCATGACCGGCATCGCCGCCCGCGGCCCGATGTCGCCGAGCCCGAGGACCGCGGAGCCGTCGGTCACGATGGCGACCGTGTTGCCGGCGATGGTCAGCCGGGCGGCGTCCTGCGGGTTCTGGGCGATCGCGGTGCAGACCCGGGCGACGCCGGGGGTGTAGGCCATCGAGAGGTCGTCGCGGGTCTTGAGCGGGACCGTCGCCTGGATCTGGAGCTTGCCGCCGAGGTGGAGCAGGAAGGTCCGGTCCGAGGTGCGGTGCACGGTGACGCCTTCCGCGTCGCCGACGGCGGCCGCGACGGCGTCGGCCTGGGCCTGCCCGGAGGTGTTCGCGGTCACGTCGACGACCTGGTGGCCCCGCGTCGCGTCGACGAAGTCGACCGCCGTGACCACCCCGCCGGCGGCCCCCACCGCGGTCGTCGCGCGGCCGAGCGCCTGCGGGTCGTCGAGGTCGAGGTGCAGCCGCATGGTGATGGCGTACGAGGCGTTGGGCAGGCTCACACGAGGGCTCCCGGCTCGGTGGGAGCCCCACGCTAGGTCGCGGCGTGCACGCGCGCCGATGGGCGGTCAGCCGGCGCCCGATCCCTCCGTCGGCGTCGGGGAGGGCGACGGGGACGGCGACGACGTCCCGCCCGTCGGGGAGGGCGACGGCGACGCGGTCGACGTCGGGGTCGGGTCCGGCGACGGGCTGGGCGACGGGGCCGTCGTGGCGTCCGCGCGCTCGCCGTCGGTCCCGTCGGACGCGTCGCCCGTCGTCGTGGTCTCGGACGTCCCGGTCGTCGCGCCCTGTCGGTCACCGCTCGGTGCCTCCGTGGGCTCGCCCGTCGACCCGGTCACGACGGCGTCGAGGTCGGTGCCCGCGGGCAGCGGCGAGGGCGGCGGGATGGCCGGGACGGTCGGGACGACCTCGCCGTCCTCGACCGCCGTCCCCTCCCCCGGGGTCAGGACGACCAGCACGCCGGCCTGCTCCAGCAGGTCCGTGATGCGGGCCTGCGTCGCGGCCAGCCGGTCCCGCAGCTCGACGGGCCCGAGCGTCCGGGCCCGACCCGCCAGACCGCGCAACGCCCGCACCTCGGCCTCCACCCGGGCCCGCGTGGCCGCGTCGGGGAGCCGGTCGAGCGTCGCGACGTACTGGGTGGCGACCGCGTGGGTCCGGCACCGGGTGCAGCGCTCGTTGGTCGCGACGGCGAGGTTCACGGGCGTGACCACGTCGCTGCTGCCGACGACGAGGACGGCCTGGAAGGCGACGGCCACGGTGCGGCAGTCGACGCAGGACGCGACGGCCCAGGCCTCGTTGCGGTGCGGGACGGCGGCGCCGTCGGTCACCCAGGCGGCCCCGGTCGCGACGGCCACCTCGGTCCGCCCGTCACGCGTGCCGACGGCGAGCGCCTGCACGTCGTCGGGGCCCGGCGCCGGCGGCCGTGGGAAGGAGAACGGCCAGGCGGGCCGACCGGGGGGCGTCGGACGCGCCGCCGGCGCGGCGACCGGGGCGGGTGTCGGGGACGGTGAGGGCGCGGCCGAGGGCGCGTGCCGGGTGGGGCCGCCGCGGGCGGGCTCGGGATCGGACCGCCGGGCCACGGCGACCACGGTCGTGTCGCGCTCCTCGTCCGCGGCGCCGACGAGCAGGGGCTCCGGGGCCGGGGGCTCGCCCCCGCCCCGGGGCGTCTGGCCCTGCCCGCCGCCGGCGGCGCGCACCGGGCCGGCGGCCACGGCGGCGAGGTCCTGCACCGCGCCGCGCTCCTCGGGCTGGATCGGCGCGTACTGCCCCTGGGGCCACCACGCCGTGGCGACGCCCGTCACGGCGACGAGGGTCGTGAGGGCCGCGGCGACGCGGAGCCGGGGGTCCCGAGAGGTGGCGCGTGCGGTCGCCACCGCGACGCGGCGACCGGTCCGGGCGAGCAGCAGACCGATGCCGGCGACGGGCAGCGCCAGGGCGACCAGCGCCAGCGCACCGACGGCGGCCCGGGCGAGGGCGCCCTCGGCGGCGGCGAGGGCGAGGGCGCGGGACTGCTCCCCGGCACCCGCCCAGGCGGTCGCCACGATCCGCGGGAGCGTCAGCACGATGGTGGCGGCGATGGCACCGAGCACGGCGACGACCACGACGACCCAGACCGTGACGACGGCCCGGATGCCCGGTCGCAGCGCCCGGGTCTCCGGCGGGGTCTCCCGCCACGGCAGCAGGCCGAGCAGCGTCGGGCGCACGTGGCGGAACAGGTCGGGCACGCCGGTGAGGTCCGCGAGCAGGTGGTAGCCGTCGAAGCGCACCAGCGGCAGCAGCTGGCGGGCCATCTGCAGCACCTGCAGGGCGACGAGCAGCAGCAGGGCGTCCCGGCGGACGACGGTCCACACGCCGACCACGCCGAGCGCGAACAGCGCGTTGAAGTACAGGCCGCCGAGGTCGACACGGAGCCGGCCGAGGCGGTCGAGCCGGTAGGAGTCGCTGACCTCGGTGTAGAACGCGGGCCAGACGAGGTAGAGCCCCGCCCCCATCGCGCCGGGTGTCGCCCCGCCGTAGCGGCAGGCGGCGGCGTGCCCGACCTCATGCCACGCGGTGGACAGGATGGAGAGGCCGACGACGGCCAGCAGCATCCCGGGCGAGGTGAACACCTCGTCCGTCGCCGCGGCGAGGCCGCGCTCGACGAGCACCCACCACGTGACGGCCAGGAAGGCCACGACGGCCGGCACGACGATCGCGGGGTGGAACAGCCGCGTGAACGGCGCGGTGATCCTGCGGGTCATCGCCGGGTCGGTCACGACCCACTTCCAGCGCAGCGCCAGCAGCGGCGAGGCGCGACGGGCCTCCGGCTCGCTGCCGTCGAGCCCGCGAACCAGCCCGAGGGGACGCAGCCGTGCGTCGACGAGGAAGGCCACGTCGTCGGCCTCGAGCGCCGTCCCGGTGCGGGCCCAGACGTGGTCGGCGACGGCGGCGGCGTCCCGCCGTCCGTCGACCGCCTCGAGGACCGCGTACAGCAGCGGGGTGAGCTGCAGGACCTGCCCGTCGGCGCGTCGTGCGAGGCCGGGGGGGCGGCGGTGGCCGCACCCACGCAGCGGCCCCAGGAGCTCGGTCCCGGTCGCCGGGAGCGGGACGGCGTCGGCGGCCGGCTCGGCCGCCGGCGCGCCGGTGTCGGTGTGCTGCACGGGGGACCTCCGCAGGACACGTGCGAGGGTGGGGTGGCGGCCGGCCTCCGCAGCCGACCGCCACCCCGTCGGCCCGGCCCGGTCGGGGGGGACCGGACCGGGCCGACGGTCGAGGACAGGTCAGCCGGTGGCGGTGGTGCCGTCCGTCGAGCCGCCCGTGCCACCGTCGGCGAGGCGGGCGGTCTGGTCGACGTCGGCGACCTGGTCGGCGGTCGC
The DNA here is from genome assembly GCA_046566145.1 of Actinomycetes bacterium. Lineage (GTDB taxonomy): Bacteria > Actinomycetota > Nitriliruptoria > Nitriliruptorales > Nitriliruptoraceae > JBKHXF01. The sequence goes on along the minus strand of JBKHXF010000014.1, from coordinate 35,664 downwards.
GCCGGCGACCACCCCGGTCATCGTCTGCTGGATGCTCGCGGTCTGCTGCGACAGGGCGACCGCCTCGGAGTCGAGGGCGACGACGTTCGCGGCGACCGCCGCGTTGATCGGGGCGGCGACCTGCGCGTTCGCCGCGACGGCGCCGGCGATCGGCGCAGCCAGATCGGCGTCGAGGTCGACGTTCGCGTCGATGCGGACCAGGCCGTCACCGAGGGCGCTCGACAGGGCGCCAGCCACGTCGCCGGTCGTGGCGCCGAGCTGGTCGGTGACGGCGCCGACGGCGCCGCCCAGGTCGGTGCCGGCGAGGTCGCCACCGGACGTGTCGCCCGTGGTGCCGCCGCTGGTGCCACCGTCGGTCGTGCCACCCGTGGTGCCGCCGCTGGTGCCACCGTCGGTCGTGCCGCCGCCGGCGAGGTCGCCCTCGTCGCCCTGCGTGATGCCCGCGTCCTGCACGGCGTCGGCGATGGCGGACACGTCGTCCATGGACTGCAGCAGGGAGGCGTCCTGGATGCCGGCGGCCGTGGCCGACGAGCCGAGGGTGAGGACGTTGGCGGACACGGCGGCGTCGATCGGCACGGCGGCCTGGAGGTTGGCGCCGACCGCGAGGTCGATCGGGGCGGCGAGAGCCAGGGCGATGTCGGCGTCGAGGTTGAGGTCGAGCAGGGAGATGACCTCCTTCGCGGGCAGGAGGCTGCCGCCCTCCGCCTCGAGCTCGGCACGGGTCGGGCGGGGGGCGTCGGGGTGCAGCGGCATCGGGGGTCCTCCGTCTGGTCGACGGCACCGCGGGTGCGGAGCCTGCAGGTGCGGAGTCTTCGCCGGTTGACCTCCTCCACACCCCCCGGCGGACGGACGCCCCGCCCCGCTCGGACGGCCCCCGACCGTCCGTCGACCGATCCATTGCCTCCCCGACGGCGGGGGCCGGCGGGGGCCGCGCGACCGGGGTGCCCCCGCCGGTCGACCACCGGTCCTCGGCCGCTGCCCCGTCCCCACGGCCCCGGCCGCCCCGAACGGACCACGACGGGCCGCGACCGTGTGGTCGCGGCCCGTCGGGGCGCTGCGTGCGGTCGGCGCTCAGCCGACGGCGCCGTCGGTCCCCGTGACCAGCTCGCCGCCGGTGACCTTCTGCGACACGCCGACCTGGTCGAGGTGCTTGCAGATGCCACCGAGGAAGAACGGGAACCCGGCGCCGAGCAGCATGCCGGTGTCGATGTCGCGGGCGTCGGCGACGGCGCCCGTGTCGAGCATGGCCCGCGCCTCGTCGGCGGCGGCCTCGAGGGCGGCCTGCTGGACCTGCTCGGCCGTCATCGGCGTGGCGTCGGCGTCGACCTCGAGCAGCTCGAGGATCTCGGGGAAGACCTCGCCGCCGTTGCCCCAGTCGTAGATGCCGGCGACGTCGAGGTCCGCGATGCGACGGAAGTTGTCGTCGATCGCGAAGCGCTCCGGGAACGCCTGCTCGAGGGTCTCCGCCGTGTGGTACGCGACCTTGATGCCGACGAACCCGAACAGCTCGAACGGCCCCATCGGCAGCCCGAGGCCCTTGTAGGCCGTGTCGATGTCGCGGAAGGACGTGCCGGTCCGCAGCGCGGCGATGCCGGCCCCGTTGAAGCGGGTCAGCATCCGGTTGACGATGAACGCCGGGGTGTCGGCGCACTGCACCGCCGACTTGCGGATCTTCTTCGCGACGTCGAACGCGGTCGCGACCGCCTCGTCGGAGGCCGACTCCGGCCGCACGATCTCGAGGAACGGCATGACCGAGATCGGGTTGAAGAAGTGGAAGCCGACGACCCGCTCGGGGTGCGCGAGCTTGGACGCCATCTCCCCGACCGACAGCGACGAGGTGTTGGTCGCGAGCACCGCGCCCTCGTCGAGCACCGCCTCGAGGTCGGCGAAGATGGCCTGCTTGAGGTCCATCCGCTCGAGCACGGCCTCGATGACGAAGTCCGCGCCGGCGAGCGGCTCGTAGGAGGTCGTGTAGGTGACGAGGCCCTTGAGGAACTCGGCCTTGCCGGCCTTCATCCGCCCCTTCTGGACGCGCTTGTCGAGCTCGCCGTCGATGTGGGCCTTCGCCTTCTCCAGCACGCCCTCGTCGATGTCCTTCATGACGAGCGGGACCTCGTAGCGCTGCAGGAACAGCGCGCCGATCTGGGCGCCCATCAGCCCGGAGCCCACGACCGCCATGCTGCGGATGCGGCGGCCCTGCGCGTCGGGCTTCCACGGCTGCTTCTTGATGCGGCGCTGGACCAGGTCGAACGCGTAGATCGAGGCCTGGGCCTGGTTGGCCGGCAGGAGCTCGACCATCGCGTCGACCTCCTTCTGGCGGCCCTCGGCGAGGTCCCCGCCGCGGGCGGCGAACTCGATCAGGTCGATCGCCTCGTACGGCGCGCGCGTGCCGCCGTGGACCTTGTTCTCGACGAACGCGCGGGTGTTGGCCAACGCCTCGTCGAGGCCCTCGGTCGGGTCGACGTCGCGGACCAGCTCGACCTCGCCGAGCACGAGCTGCTCCAGGAAGGCGACCGAGTCCTCGAGGAAGCCGGCGGAGTCGAACAGCCGGTCGGCCAGCCCGAGCTCGAAGGCCTGCTTCGGCGTGAGGACCTTGTTGTTGTTCAGCGCGTTGGTGACGACGAGCTCGAGGGCCTTCGGCCCGCCGATGAGGCGTGGCGTGAGCTGCGTGCCGCCCCAGCCCGGGACGATCGACAGGAACACCTCGGGGAACGCGAGCGCGGCGGCACCGGTCGACAGCGTCCGGGCGTCGCAGTGCAGGGCGATCTCCATCCCGCCGCCCATGCAGGCGCCGTTGATCGCGGCGACGGTCGGGAACGGCAGCGCGGAGATGCGGGCGAAGAGCTCGTGCCCGGTCGCGACGCCCTCGCGGGTCAGCTCGGGCGAGATGCCCACGAACTGGGAGGTGTCGGCGCCCACGGCGAAGATGAACTGCTTGCCGGTGAGCAGCAGGCCCTTCAGGTCGTCGGCGGCCTCGAGCTCCGTCAGCGCGGCGTCGAGCGAGCGCAGCGCCCCCTCGCCGAACACGTTCGGCTTGGTGTGGTCGTGGCCGTTGTCCATCGTGACGATGGCGAGCCGGCCGGCCGTCGGCGAGTCGAAGTACTGGACCTTGAACTTGGTCTGGATGTCGTCGGACACGTCGGGGTCTCCTGGTGAGGTCTCGTCAGCGGGCGTCGCGCGGGGCCGGGCTCAGCAGCGCTCCCACAGCACGGCGGCGCCCATGCCGAGGCCGATGCACATCGTGGTGATGCCGCGGGTCGCCTCGTCGTGGCGGTCGAAGTAGCTCGCGAGCTGCATGGCGAGCCGGGCGCCCGAGAAGGCGAGCGGGTGGCCGAGCGCGATCGCGCCGCCGTAGGGGTTCACCTTGTCGCTGTCGAGCGGCAGCCCGAAGTGGTCGAGGAACGCGACGCACTGGACGGCGAACGCCTCGTTCATCTCCACCACGTCGACGTCGTCGATGGTGAGCCCGGTCTTGGCCAGCAGCTTCTCCGTGGCCGGCACGGGGCCCCAGCCCATCGTCTCCGGCTCGACACCGACGAACGCGTAGTCGACGACGCGCATGCGCGGGACGAGCCCGAGCTCGTCGGCGGTCGCCCGGCTGGCGAGCAGCACGCCGCCGGCGCCGTCGTTGAGCCCCGCCGCGTTGCCGGCGGTGACGAACCCGCCCGGACGGAACGGCGACGACAGCTCCTGCAGCGACTCGAGCGTGGTGCCGGGGCGCGGGTGCTCGTCGGTGTCGACGACCTTCCAGCCGTCCTCCGACCAGACGGTCATCGGGACGACGTGGTCGGCGAAGACGCCGTCGGCGATGGCCTTGGCGGTGCGCTCCTGACTCAGCAGCGCGAACTCGTCGGTGCGGTCGCGGGTGATCTCCGGGTGGTCGTCGTGGAGGTTCTCCGCCGTGTTGCCCATGACCAGCGCGCTCGGGTCGACGAGCTTGTCGGCGAGGAAGCGCGGGTTCGGGTCGACCTCGGCGCCCATCGGGTGCCCACCCATGTGCTCCACGCCGCCGGCGATGACGAGGTCCTGCGCGCCGACCCGGATGGCGTTGGCGCCGTTGACGATCGCGGTCAGGGCGCCGGCGCACATGCGGTCGATCGCGTACCCCGGGACCTCCTTGCCGAGGCCCGCGAGCATCGCGATGGAGCGCCCGAGCGTGAGGCCCTGGTCGCCGGTCTGCGCGGTGGCGGCCCAGGCGACGTCGTCGATGCGGTCGGCCGGGACGGACGGGTTGCGCTCCATCAGTGCCCGGACGGTGCGGACCGACATGTCGTCCGCGCGCGTGCGGGCGTAGTAGCCGCTGTCCTTCGCGCGGCCGATGGGGATGCGCACCCCGTCGATGTAGCAGGCGTCCTTGAGCTCGGGCACGTCCACGTCCTGTTCGGTCGGGGCTGGGGGGCGGGCGGACCGGGTCGGGGTCCACCGGGCGCGTGCGGCGCCGCGCGGGGACAGGGTGGCACCGAGGTCGCTCGCGGACCAACCTGACGCTGACGTCGGGGGCGCGGCCGGCGGGTGCGGCAGGATGCTGGGTGCCCGGCGGGCCCCCGCCGCCACGCAGGGCGCGGGTCATGTGCGTCAGGCGCGCACGTAACGGACCGTGGTCAGCCCTCGCGGGCCAGCCCGCCCGCGCGCCAGGGTGCGACGAGCGCACACCAAGACGCCCGGCCGCGAGGGCCGGGCGTCGGGGTCGGGCGCGCGGGCCGCAGGCACGCGCGTCGGTGGTGGGGTCGGCCGCCGGCGGCGGGAGCGGCGCCGGCGGCCGAGGGTCGGGTCAGACCTCGCGGCGGACCAGGGTCCACGACACGGCGGTGGCGGCGACCAGCGCGGCGGTGGCGACGCGCAGGGCCAGCGGCACCTCGGGGAGGTCCGGCAGCACCGGCACCGGCGCGGTGGCGACCGCGGGCGAGGCCGGCGCGGCCACGGCGGCCGGCGGCGCGATCATCGGCGCGTCGATCGTGGTCTCGGCCACCATCGGGCTCATCACGTTCGCCGCCGGCGCGGGTGCCGAGGCCGCCGGGACCTGCTGCAGGGACGCGGCCAGCGGGGCGCCCGCGAGGCTCGTCGTGGCGGTCGGGAAGGAGCGGATCGAGCCGCCAGAGGCACCCACGACCCCGTTCTGCCCCTCGGAGGTGCTGCCACCCCGCGTCGCGGGAGCGGTCGGCGCGGGCGCCGGGGCGGGCGCGGCGGCCTCGCCGACGCGCGGGCCCTGCGGCGAGGCACCGGCCTCCATCGCCGGCAGCGGCGACTCGGCGCCGGCGGCGTCGGCGACCACCTGCGGATCGACGGTGACCGACAGGTCGTCCTCGCCGGCCTCCACGGAGGCCGATCCGGGTCCGACCACCTGGTCGGCGACGTCGGTCACGGCCACCCCGACCGGCGCGAGCTCGGCGGCGGCCGCGGGGCCGACGGTGAGCCCGACGGACACGACGGTGGCGGCGAGGATGGAGATGAGGCGGCGGCGTCCCACGGTGTGCTCCCTCGGTGCGGTCCCGGCCGGGGTCGTCCCGGCTCGTGGTCCCAACGAGCGTCCGGGCGGCTGGTGACGCAGCGTGAGGCGACGAGCGAGGTGTCATCGGATGACTAGACCGCGGGGACCATCTGCGCCCGAGGGGTCTCGACGCCGTCAGGTCGCCGTGCGAGCCTGCCGATGAGGACCGGCAACGGTGACGACCGTCGCCGTCGACCCCGGCCGACCCCGCCGGCACGACGTACGGGACGACGAGTGCCCACCCCGACCAGCAGCACCACGGCGACCCAGCGGTTCACCGCCGCCTGGGTCGTCGCGCTGCTCGCCATCGGGGCCCTCGCGACCGGGTCGTGGCTCCTCGTCGGCACGACGCTCGACACCCAGGTGCGCACCGCCGCGCTGGCCGACCTGCTCGTCCAGCAGGAGGAGCGCGCCGTCGAGCTCGGTGACCTGCTCGCCCGGACCGCCTCGACCGCGATGCCCACGGACCTCCGCCCGGACGTCGCCTCGTCGCTCGACGCCCTGCGGGCGGACCGCAGCCGGCTCGAGCGCACCATCCTGGAGGACGAGGCCGGTCGCTCCGCGACGGAGGTCATCGACGCGACCGCCCGCACCTACGGCGAGCTCACCACCGGGGTGGAGCAGCTCGTCCGCGACTGGCCGGTCGATGGCGAGCCGCTGAGCGACGCGGTGCTCTCGTCACGCGCCTCCGGGCTCGCCGAGGACGCCTCGACCTACCGGGCCGCCCTCGCCGAGACCCGGAGGGCCGCCGCCGCCAGTGCCCGCGAGCGGGCGCTCGAGACGGCGTCGGTCCAGCGATCGATGCTCGTCGCCACCCTCGCGTTGCTGCTGATCGAGGCGCTGCTCGTCTTCCGCCCGGCCACCCGGCGCATCCGCGCGACCCTCGCCCAGCGCGAGGAGGAGGCCGTGATCGAGCGCGAGCGCAGCCGCCTGCAGCTCGAGCACCTCGCCCGCTTCGACCACCTCACCGGGCTGGCGAACCGCACGATGTTCCGTGACCGGCTCGACCACGCCGTGGCGTCGGCCGGCCGATCCGAGGAGCACGTCGCGCTGATGTTCGTCGACCTCGACAGGTTCAAGGACGTCAACGACCAGCTCGGACACGACGCCGGCGACCGCCTGCTCGTCGAGATCGGCCGCCGCCTGCAGGACGTGGCGCGCCGCACCGACACCGTGGCCCGCATCGGCGGCGACGAGTTCACCGTCCTGCTCGAGCACCTCGACTCCCCCGACGGTGCCGCGACCGCCGCGCAGAAGATCCTCGACGCGCTGTCGGTCCCCGTCGACCTCGGCGGGCGCCAGGTGGTCGTCAGCGGCTCCATCGGCATCGCGATGTACCCCGATGACGCCCGCACCGTCGACGAGCTGCTGCGCCACGCCGACACCGCGATGTACGAGGCGAAGGCCAGCGGGAAGAACACGTTCCAGTTCTCGACCCCCGAGCTGCGCGAGCGCAACCTCACCCGCCTTCGCACCATCTCCGAGCTGCGCCGCGCCGTGGACACGGAGGGCCTGCGCCTGCGCTTCCAGCCCCAGGTGTCGCTCGAGACCGACGAGGTCGTCGCCGTCGAGGCGCTGGTCCGCTGGATGCGCCAGGACGGTTCCGAGGTCCAGGCCGCCGACTGGATCGGGCTCGCCGAGGACACCGACATGATGGGTCCCATGGGCGAGTGGGTGCTCGCCGAGGCGTGCCGACAGGGTGCGGCGTGGCAGCGCGAGGGCCTGTCGCTGCGCGTCGCGGTGAACCTGTCGGAGCGGCAGTTCCGGCAGGCCGACATCGCGGCGCAGGTCGGCAGCGCGCTCGAGGCCTCCGGGCTCCCCGCGGAGCTGCTCGAGCTCGAGATCACCGAGCACACGCTGGTGCAGGACATCGAAGCCGCCCACGTCACCCTGCGCCTGCTGAAGGGGATGGGCGTGCGGATCGTCATCGACGACTTCGGCACCGGCTACTCGTCGATCAGCTACCTGAAGCGCTTCCCCATCGACGCGCTGAAGATCGACGGCGAGTTCGTGCGCGACGTCGGGAGCGGCACTGACGACGCGATGGTCTCGGCCGCGATCACGGGCCTCGCCCGCCACCTCGGGCTCGAGACGGTGGCCGAGGGCGTGGAGACGGAGGCCCAGCTGGCCCAGCTGCGTCGCCTCGGCTGCGACCGGGCCCAGGGCTACCTCGTGTCGCGGGCCCTGGAGGCCGACGACGTCCCCGGCGTCGTCCGTCGGCGCCGGATCGCCCCCGTCACGCCGCTCCGAAGCAGCGGCGACGCGGGCTGACGTCGAGCCGTCAGGGGGTCCAGCCCGCGGTGGCCAGCAGGGCGATGGCGCGGTCGTGCAGCACGGCGCGGAGCCCCGCTGGGTCGAGCCGGAGGGCGGCGAGCCCGCGGACCTGCGCCGCGTAGGCGTGCGGGATGGTGGGGAAGTCCGACCCGAACAGCAGCCGGTCGGCGACCGACCCACGAAGGGCCGTCACGACCTCGTTCGAGACCCCACCGGCGGCGCCGAACGGCGGGTCGGTGAGCGCCATCGAGACGTCGGCGTGGACACCCTCGTCGTGCGCGAGCACGTCGAGCATCGACCCGTCCGGGTCGGGCAGGCCCAGGTGCGCGACCACGACGACGACGTCCGGGTGCCGCCGACGGAAGGCGGCGAGCGCGTCGCCGCCACAGAAGTCCGCGCCGCCATCGACCCCGTAGACGGCGCTGACGTGCGCCACGACGACGGTCCGGGCCTCGGCGAGCAGCCGCCACGCGTCGTCGAGGCGCGGGTCGGTCAGGTGGTAGCGGGAGAGCTGGGCGTGGACCTTGCACACCACGCCGCCTCGCTCCAGCGCCGAGGCGACCGCGTCGGTGACGCCGTCCTCCGGGTACAGCGTGAACGTGGGCACCACCTCGGGCCGCTCGTCGGCGAGCCCGAGGGTGAAGCCGTTGAGCCAGTCGAGCATGCCGGGGCGGTGCGCGTAGGCCAGTGCGGTGTGGGCGCGGACGCCGAGCCCCGCGAGCACCCGGGCCCGCTCGTCGAGGTCACCGCGGTAGGTGACGGGCCACGGCGGGTCCTCGAGCCCGTCGAAGTACCGCCACACGGCCTGCTGGAGCCGGTCGGGCATCGCGTGGACGTGCACGTCGAGGATCCCCGGCGCCCCCGTCGCGCGGACGAACGGCGCGACGTCGTCGTCGGTGGCGGGGTACGCGGTGGCGGGGACGACCTCGCCCTCGGTCAGCCGCTCCACGGTGCTCCCTCGGTCGGCCGGGTCCGCGCCGACGCTAGCGGCGGGGCGGAGGACGCCCCACCGTTGACGGTAGTTGGAATCCGAAGTACCGTGGCCGGTCCCGCACCGACAGGACCCCCGTGCCCGCTCACGTGCTCGACCGCCACCTCGACTGGGCCCGACCACGCAGCGCCGCCCAGCCCGGGTGGACCGAGGCCGACGGACCGCTGCCCGCGCTGTACCTCGCCCACGGGGCACCCCCACTGCTCGACGAGGCCGGGTGGATGCGCGAGCTGACCGACTGGGCGGTCGGGATGCCGAAGCCGCGCGCGGTGCTGGTGGTCAGCGCCCACTGGGAGTCCGCTCCCCTGGCGCTCTCGGCCACCGACGCCGCGACGCCCCTCGTGTACGACTTCGCCGGGTTCGAGCGGCGCTTCTTCGAGATGACCTACCCGACGCCGGACGCCGGCGCGCTCGCCGCCGAGGTCGCGGCGTTGCTCCCCGACGGGGAGCCGGTCCACCAGCACAGCTCCCGCGGCCTCGACCACGGCGCCTGGGTGCCCCTCACGGTCATGTACCCGCTCGCCGACGTCCCGGTGCTGCAGATGAGCCTGCCCACCCACGACCCGGCCCGGCTCCTCGCCCTCGGGGCGCGGCTGCGTCCGCTGCGCGAACAGGGCGTGCTGGTGATCGGGTCCGGGTTCCTCACCCACGGCCTGCCGTTCCTCGAGCGACGGCACTGGCTCGACCCGCAGGCGACCCCGCCGGGCTGGTCGGTGGAGTTCGACGCGTGGGCGGCCGAATCGCTCGCGCGTGGCGACGTCGACGAGCTCGCCGCGTACGCCGACCGGGCGCCCGGCATGCCCTACGCCCACCCCACCGTCGAGCACCTGTCGCCGCTGTTCGTGACGCTCGGTGCCGCACGCGACCCCGAGGCCCCCGTCTCGCCGACGATCGACGGGTTCTGGATGGGCCTCACCCGCCGCTCCTTCGCCGTCGACTGACGCGAGAGCTCAGGGCTCGGTGGCGAGGACCTCGCGGCTGCGCTCGAGCGCCTCGACGAGCTTCTCCCACCGGGCCGAGAGCTCCTCGGCCCGGTCCTTCGCGGACGCGTGCCGTGCCGCCAGGTCGCGCGCGGCGGCGGGGTCCGCGTAGGCGTCGGGCTCGCCGAGCTGCCGGGTGAGCTCCGCGACCTGCTCCTCCGCCGCCATCAGCGCCTTCTCGACCTGGGGCAGCGCCTTCTCGAGGTCCTTGACGGTGCGCTGCAGCGTCGCCCGGCGCTCCTGCGACTGCCGGTCGGCGGCGCGCTGCCGGCGGGCCTCCGCCTTCGACGGGCCGCGCCCTCCGGCGGACGCGGCCGCCGGCGCGGGCGTGGCGCCGGCGGCGATGCCGGTGCCGATCGCGGAGCGCGGGTCGCTGCGGCGCGCCGTGATCCAGCCCATCGGCCGGCTGTCGAGCCCGCCCTCGTGCAGCACGGCCCGTCCGTCCACGACCTCGACGACGTGCGTCGCGACCGCGTCGATGAGGTGGCGGTCGTGGCTGACCAGCAGGGTGGTGCCGCCCCACTGCTCGATGGCGTCCTCGAGCACGTCGCGTGACTGCACGTCGAGGTGGTTGGTCGGCTCGTCGAGCAGCAGCAGGTTGATCGGGCTGACCAGCAGCTTCGCGAGCGCCAGCCGGGTCTGCTCGCCCCCGGAGCACACCCGGACCTCGCGCTCGGCCATGTCGCCGGGGAACCCGAAGCCCCCGAGCATGGTGCGGTGGTTCACCCTCCGGTGGGCGTCCGTGAGCGCGGTCGCGAACTCCTGCGAGACCGTGCGCTGCGGGTCGAGGCCGTACTCCTCGGCCCCGTCGCCCACCTGGTGCTGCGCGAACATCGCGTGCAGGACGCCGTGCCCGATGGTGACGGTGCCGCCGTCGGGCGTGATGTCGCCGGTCAGGAGCTTGAGCAGGGTCGACTTGCCGTGCCCGTTGGGCCCGACCACCGCGACGGTCCAGCCACGCTCGACCACGAAGGACACGTCCTCGAGCACGGGCCGGTCCCCGAAGCCGAACGACACCCCGTCGAACTCGACCACGACGCGCGACGAGCGCGGCGGCTCGGGGAACCCGAAACGCGGGACGATGCGGCGGTCCTCGGGGAGCTCGATCCGCTCCACCTTCTCGAGCTGCTTCAGGCGGGACTGGACCTGCTTGGCCTTCGTGGCCTTGTAACGGAACCGCTCGATGAAGTCCTCGACGTCGGCGAGCTCGCGCTGCTGCTGCTTCTGCGCGGCGACGAGGTGGGCGAGCCGCTCCTCGCGCTGGGAGCGGAACTGGTCGAAGGGCCCGAGCTCCCGGCCCGGCGGGGTCACGTACTCGGTGGCCGTGCCCGCGGCGAGCTCGACGATGCGCTCCGCGACGCCGTCGATGAAGCCGCGGTCGTGGCTGACGAACAGGATCGCGCCCTCGTAGGCGGCGAGCAGGTCCTCGAGCCACGCCATCGAGGCCAGGTCGAGGTGGTTGGTGGGCTCGTCGAGCACGAGCACGTCGGGCTTCGCGAGCAGCAGCCGCGCCAGCGCCGTGCGGACGCGCCACCCACCCGAGAGCTCCGCGACGGGACGCTCGGCGTCCGCCGGCGCGAAGCCCAGGCCCGCGAGCACGCGGTGCGCCTCGGCCTCGAGGCCCCAGCCGCCGAGCGCGGCGAAGCGGTCGCTGAGGTGCCCGTGCTCGGCGACGAGCCGCTCGTGCACCTCGGGGTCGGCGTCCGCGTCCTCGTGCGCGAGCGCGTCCTCGACCTCGGCGAGCCGCTCCCCCACGGCCCGGACCTCGCCGGCGCCGGCGACGACGTGCTCCAGCACGGTCCCGTCGGTGACGTCGGTGACGTCCTGCGGCAGGTAGCCGATGGTCGAGTCGGCGGGGCGGCTGACCGTGCCCGCGTCCGGCTCGGTGAGGCCGACGACGATCTCGAGCAGGGTCGTCTTGCCGGCGCCGTTGCCGCCGATGAGCGCGACGCGCCGACCCGGCGAGAGCTGCAGGGTCACGTCGGTGAACAGGGGGCGGGTCCCGTAGGACTTCGCGACGCGGGAGAGGGTGAGCATGACGGCGCAGGGTACGAGGCCCGCGGGATGCCCCCGCACCACCACCGCCCGCGCGACCTCGACGAGCAGGACGCGACGCGGGACGATCTCCTCGACCGGTGTGTCGGCTGGTTCAGGGCGTCAGATGACGCAGAGGCCGACGATCCCGCCGACGACCCGGCCCGCGCCGGCGGCGGCGTGCAGGGCGGTGGCGGCGGCGCGGGCGTCGTCCGCGTCGTGGACGCCCATCCCCCGGCCGAGGAACGCGAGCGCCCCGCCGTGGGTCTGCACCGCGTCGAGGTAGCCGGCGGGGAGGTCGTCGACCGGCACGGCGAGGACGTCGTGGCCGGTCACCGTGGCGAGGACGAGCGCGTTGCCCCGCAGGCGGAGCACCACGTCGACGCCGTCCTCGGGCATGGCGACCCCGAGGAAGCCCGGCAGCAGGCGCATCCCGTGGGCGAGCAGCGACCACGGGAGCGGGTCGGCCTCCGCGGTGAGGGGCCCGCGCGTGGCCCCCGCCTCGGTGGGGTCGGTGTCCACGGCCAGGACCGGCTTGTCCTCGAGGAGCAGGGCCGACAGCACGGTCGGCGTGGCCGGGTCCGGCGACGGGGCGGGTGCGGGGTCCATGGCGCGCGACCGTACCCTCCGCCCCATGCACGTCCTCTCCGCCTCCGGCCTGTCGAAGACCCACGACGGGCGCACCCTGTTCGCCGACGTGTCGCTCGGCCTCACCACCTCCGACCGGGTGGGCGTCGTCGGGCCCAACGGCTCGGGGAAGACGACGCTGCTGCGCATCCTCGCCGGCGCCGAGGAGCCCGACGAGGGCGAGGTCATCACGGCGACCGGGGCGCGCATCGCCTACCTGCCCCAGGACCCGGCGCTGCCGGACCTGCCGGCCCTCGACGCCGTGGACGAGGCGACCGACCACACCGTGCCACGGCACGAGGCCGAGGCGATGCTGGCCCGGCTCGGGGTGCCCCTCGACCTGCCGACGAGCGCCATGTCCGGGGGCCAGCGCCGGCGGGTGGCGCTCACCATCACGCTGCTGCCGCCGGCGGACCTGCTCGTGCTCGACGAGCCGACCAACCACCTCGACGTCGAGACCATCGCGTGGCTCGAGGACACCCTGCGCTCGCGTGCCTGCGGGCTGCTCGTGGTGACCCACGACCGCGAGATGCTGGAGCGGCTCGTCGAGCGGATGCTCGAGATCGACCCGCTCGGCGACCGCCGCTCGGGCCGCGGCTCCGTGTACTGGCACGAGGGCAGCTACTCGGACCTGCTCGAGGCCCGCGCCGAGCGGGTGCGGCAGTCGGGCGCGATGGAGGCACGGCGCCAGAACCTGCTGCGCAAGGAGATCGCCTGGCTGCGGCGGGGCCCCAAGGCGCGCACCTCCAAGCCCAGGTTCCGGGTGGAGCAGGCGCAGGCGCTGCAGGCGGCGACACCGGAGGGCGAGCGAGGCCAGCTCCAGCTCGGCACGGGCCGCCGGCGGCTCGGCTCCGACGTGATCACCGTCGAGGGCGCGTCGGCCGGGTACGACGGCGTCCCGGTCGTGCGCGACGTGGACCTGCTCGTCGGGCCGGGCGATCGCATCGGGATCGTGGGCCCGAACGGCGCGGGCAAGACCACGCTCCTGCGGCTGCTGACCGGGCAGCTCGCGCCGCTGTCGGGCACGGTGAAGCACGGCACCACGGTCGAGCTCGGCGTGTACGAGCAGGAGGCCCGCGTCGCGCCCGTGGAGCGCAGCGTCCTCGACACGATCCTCGACGTCGGGGACCGGATCCCCCTCGCCAACGGCGACACCCTGACCGCCGAGAAGCTCGCCGAGCGCTTCGGCTTCGACGGGCGGCTCCAGCGCGCCTCGACCGCCAAGCTCTCGGGCGGGGAGCGCCGGCGGCTCGCCCTGCTGCACCTGCTCGTGCAGGCCCCGAACGTCCTGGTGCTCGACGAGCCCACCAACGACCTCGACCTCGACACGCTCGCACGGCTCGAGGACCACCTCGACGGCTTCTCGGGGACGCTGCTGGTCGCGTCGCACGACCGCTTCGTGCTCGACCGGCTCACCGACCACCTGCTGGCGCTCGCGCCCGACGGGACGGTGGAGCGCCACCTCGACTGGAACGCCTACCGCGAGGTGGCCGAGCGGCGCCGGCGGGCGCAGGAGACGACCGACGCGGCGGCCCGGCGCGCGCCGTCGGCGTCGGCGGAGGACAACCGCCGGCGCCAGGCCCGCATGAAGGAGCTGCGCAGCGTCGAGGCGCGGGTCGAGAAGCTCGGCGGGATGCGCGAGGAGCTGCACGCGGCCCTGGCGACCGCGGCGACCGACCACGCCCGGCTGGCGAAGCTGACCGAGGCGCTGCGGGCCGTGGAGTCGGAGCTCGAGGCGGCCGAGGAGCGCTGGCTCGAGCTCAGCGTCGACTGACGCGCGCCGCTCCCTCGGTGTGTCGCGCGCGACACGCAACGGGCGTCACCCCGGGCACGGTGCGCGCGGCGCTCGTCGGGGAGGGTGGGTGGTGCAGGTCGGGGTCCACCTCGACCGCCACACCCCCCGGGAGGCCCGCCATGCTCCGCACCACCACCACCGTCCTCGCCACCCTCACCGGCACCGCCGCGACGCTCACCGGCGTCTGGCTCAGCAGCAGCGCGGTCGCGCCGGCCAGCGCCGTCGCGGGCGTCCTCCTCGCCGCCCTCGGTGTCTGGGCGGTGCGACGAACCCTGCCGGCGCTGGCCGAGATCGTGGTCGGACAGCTCGATGCCGCCACCATGGCCCCGTTCTGGGACGGCCCCGCGCCCTACTCGGCCGACTGGCAGGACCAGGCGCGCCGCATCGCCTGAGGTCGCCGCGGTCACCCGACGCGCGAACGGCCCGACCCGCCCCTAGGATGCGCGCCAGCCCGTGGCGGTCCGGAGCTGGAGGGGTGGATCGGTGGGTCGGACGTTCGGGGTCGCCGTGGCCACGGCCGCTGGGCTCGCCCTCGTGGCCAGCGGCGCCGTCGTCGCCAGCGGGTCGCTGCCTCCCGCACCGGGGACCCGGGCGTGGATCGCGCCGGTGGCGTTGGGCCTGGCGATGGTGGTCGGCGGGCTCGCGGTGCTGCGGCTCGTGTTCGCCGCGCTGGCGGAGATCGTGTTCGAGCAGCGGGACACGACCGCGCCCCCGCTGTGGTTCGTCCCGGGCAACGGGTCGCACGGCAAGGGCACGCAGCCCCCTCTGGTGCCCTACTCCCCCGACTGGGAGGACCGGGAGCGGCGCATCAGCTGAGCGGGTCCCCGCGCGGCGCAGCGATCGGCGTCACGCGGGCCGGAGAGCCCCGTCGCCACGGCACCAGGATGCGCTCCTCCTCGAAGCCGATGGACGCGTACAGCGCCCGCCCTGGGCGACGGCGGGGTGCAGGGTGGGCACGCGCGGGACGCTAGTCGCCCCTCCGGGCGTCAGCCCTCCCGCCGGCGCACGCGTGCCAGGGCGAGCCCGGCGACCAGGACGAGCCCGAGCCCGAGGGCGGCCCGTCCTCCGCCGGTCGCCGGCAGGGCCCGGCCACCCGGCGTGGCGCTCCCGTCTCGGTCGCCCCCGTCGCCCGCCGCGGCCACGCCGAACCCGACCTGGTGGATCCACGTGCCACGCTCGAGGAACGGCATGGTCCCGCAGGGCCCGATGACCCCGGTCGGCGAGCAGACCGCCTCGACGGCGTACTCGCCCCGGAGGGCGGCGAGGTCGGCCGGCGCCTCGACGCCGAGGTCGACGAGCGCCGCGTCGAGCGCCGCGAGCAGGACGGCGTCGGTGTCGCGGCCGGCCGTGTAGTCCCGGGACGGCTCGAGCGACGATGCCGCCGGGTCGAGCACGCGCAGCACCAGGTTGAGCGGGGTGGACATCTCGTAGACGTGCCGACCGACGGCGGACTGCCGCGCGACGAGGTCGTCGAAGCCCGGCGAGACGCCGCCGAGGACCTCGTCCACGAGCGCCGTCATGAGCGCCGAGAAGACGGTCGGGGCGGGCCCGACCGTGGCGACCTCGTCGCCGTAGGTGTGCTCCATCTGGGCACCGGGGCCGTTGGCCGAGCCGTCCCAGCCGTCGACGAGCAGCTCGAGGGCGGCCGCCTGCAGGTCGGTGAGCCCGTCGCGGTCGATCGCCTCGAGGAGCGGACCGAACTCGCGCCGCCGGATGTCGAGCTCCGCAGCGCGGCGGTCGAGCTCGCGCAGCCGGTCGAAGGTCCAGTCGTCGCGGGCTTCGAGCTGGTCGGCGACGTTGGTGAGCCGGTGGCCCCGGCCGGCCGGGAGCGACGACGCACCGATCCCCTGCCCGTCGAGCCAGCCGTGCGCCGGCTTGTTGTTCCAGTTGGCGACCCAACCGCGCGCGGGGTTGACCACCTGCGGCAGGTCCTCGAACGCGAGGAAGCCGCCGTGGTCGTGCTCGCCGCCGCCGGGGATCGGCAGGCGCAGGTCGGTGCGCTCGTCCCGGACGTGGTGCAACCCGGGGTGCCAGTAGGCGATGTTGCCGTCGGCGTCCGCGTAGATGGTGTTCTCGTTCCAGGTCACCCGGCGCATCGCCGCGGTGAAGCCCTCGAGGTCGTCGACCCGGTTCCACGCGAGGACGCCCTCGACGGTGTCGACCTCCCGCATCCACATGGCGTACTGGATGGAGCGCGCGAGCCCGGCCTCGAGGTCGATCGCCACGATCGGGCCGTGGACCGTGCGGCAGGCCTCGACCTCCTCGACGAACGCGTCACCGGGGACGGGGACGCCCCCGGGGGCGGCGCGGTAGCGGACCTGCTCGGTGCGGCACTCGGCCGGCTTCCACTCCCCGTCGTGGCGGTACTCGAGCACCCCGTCGGTCTCCCGGACCTCCTCGACGAAGGAGTCGACGGTCTTGGAGTTGCCGGTGGTCAGCGCCCACGCGGTGCGCTCGCCGTAGCCGATGCCGACGACCGGCAGGCCCGGGACCGTGGTGCCGCGGGCGTCGTAGCCGCCACCGTGGACCTCGAGCTCGACCAGCAGCGTCGGGTCGAACCCGAGCTGCGGCTGCGACACGAGCAGCGTGGAGCCGTCCGCCGTGCGTGACGGCGCGATCGCCGCGCCCCACGAGCCACCGGACAGCGAGCGGCGCCACTCCTCGAGCGCCGCCCGCGCCGTGGCGGCCGGGTCCGCGGAGGTCGGCACCGTGACCATCGTCGGGACCATCGGCTCCGGGTGGGCGCCGGTGCCGGAGCCCTCGGCGATGGTCTGCGGCAGCCCGACGGCCCAGTCCGCCATCGCCTCGAACGCGGCACGGCGCTCCGCGGCGCTCTGGCCGGCCACCCGCGGGAACACCCCCTCCTCGCGCAGCACCGTGACGCTGGCCTCCTCGTCCTCGGTCCAGACCAGGTCGAGGAACGCGTCGCGGCCGGCGCGCTCGCCGAGCTCGGCCTCCAGGGCCTGCAGCGCCGCGACGTTCGCCATCTCCCCGCCGCCGTCGGAGGCGACGAAGCGGGTCATCAGCACGCCGGCGGCGAGCACGTCGGTCGTGGTGATGGGTTCGGGCTCGACGCCCAGCAGCGCGTACTCGGCGGGCAGCTCGGCCCGCGCCGTGGTGGTCACCTCCGCGATGCGGTCGTTGACCCCCTCGACGTAGGCCTCGAGCGCGGTGCGGGCGAGCGTGCTGAGGCCGGCCTCGAAGCCCTGCAGCTCGGCCTCGGTGTAGCCCGTGACCCGGGTCGCGACGTCCTCGGGCACGCCCCCCGGACCGGTCAGCTCGGCGAGCGTGCCACGGGCGGTGCGGCGGATGGCGTCGATGAGGAACAGCCGGATGCGGGCGATCGCGTACCCGGCGCCGTACCAGACGTCCGCGTCGGTCTCGCCGTACACCGCGGGCACGCCGTAGCCGGACACGCCCTCGACGAGCTCGCCCTCGTCGGCGCAGATGCGCACGCCCGGCCGCGGGACGATCGGGTCGTCGCACTCGGGCCGGAAGCGCCCCTCCTTGAACCCGTAGGACCAGTAGAGCTCGCGCTGGTCGTCGACGTTGGCGCCGTAGGCGGCGGGGTCCCCGCTCGCGGCGCCGGCGGCCTGCCCGTCGGCCGTGTAGGTCATCGAGTTGCCCGGCGGCAGGACGGTCTCGGCCCGGGTGTCGGCGGCGTGGAGCCCGCCGGCCTGGGCCTGGACGGCGCCACCGGGGACGAGCGCGACCGCCGCTGCGGCGGCGGTGGTCAGGGCGAGCAGGCGCGAGCGCAGCACGGTGGGCCTCGGGACGGGGACGGGATACCGATGGGTTTCCACGTCGGGGGCCGTGGCTCCTCCCCGGACCCCCACGGCACGCAGCGTGGCGGTCCGTGCACTCCGGTCAAGCCGGGCGTCGGCGGTGCCGATGGGAGTGCGACACTCCCGGCCGGTGGCCATCCGGACATCGTGCCCGCCCGATCACGCAGGAGACCCCACGTGCGCCGTCGCGCACCGCGCCGTCGTGCGACCGCCACGGTCGCGCTGCTGGCCGTTGCCGCGCTCGGCGTCGGGCTCCCGGCGCCGGCGGCCGAGCGGGGCGAGGGAGGCAGCGAGGCCGAGGACGACGACCCGCTGACCCGGTCGCGTGCGCAGCTCGACGGGGCCACGCGGTCGCTGGACGAGCTGCGCCGCGCCGTGGACCAGGCTCGGGCCGCCCTCGACGACACCGAGGCGCGGCTGCGCGTCGCCGCGACGGAGCTGGCCTCCATCGAGGCCGACCTCGCGGCGGCCGAGGCCGCCCTGCTCGAGGCGAGCGCACGGGAGCGCGCCGCCGCCGCCGAGCTCCTCGCGGCCACCGACGAGCTCGACGCGGCCGTCGCCGCGTTCACCGCCGACCGGGAGCGGCTGGCCGACCTGGCCGTCGACGCCTACAAGCGCGGCCCGGCGGCGGGACGGGCGCTGGTCGGGCTCGGGCTCGGCTCGCAGGACCTGCACGACATCGCCGTGACCGTCCACGCGGCCGAGTGGCTCGTCGACGAGCAGCAGCGCACCGTCGCCACCAGCCGTGCGGCCACGTTCGCCGAGGTGGACGCGCGCGCCGAGGTCGCCGACGTCCGGGCCGGCGCGAAGCGGGAGGCCCGGGAGGCCGCCCGGGTCCGGGAGCGGATCGCCGCGCTGCAGGCCCGTCAGGCCCGCACCGTGGAGGCCGTGCGCGCCGAGCAGGCCGAGCGCGACGCGATCCTCGCCGCGTTCGAGTCCGACGCCGAGGCGCAGGCCGAGGTCGTGCGCCAGCTCCGTGCGGAGGTGCAGCGCCTCTCCGTCGACGCGGCCGCGGTCCTGATCGACGTGACGACCCTCCCCCAGGACGGCCCGATGCCCGCCTGGGCCGGGGCGCTGCCGCCCCGTGGTCGCGACCTCGCCCCGGCGATCAACGCCGCCGGCGCCGGCGTCGGGGTCGACCCGCGCCTGCTCGCGGCGCTGGTGTGGACCGAGTCGGGCTTCTCCCCCACCGCGGTGAGCCACGCCGGTGCCATCGGGCTGGCGCAGCTCATGCCCGGCACCGCCCGTGGGCTCGGCGTCGACCCGTACGACGCGTGGCAGAACCTCGTCGGCGGCGCGACCTACCTGCGCATCCAGCTCGACCGGTTCGGCCAGGTCGACCTGGCGCTCGCCGCCTACAACGCGGGGCCGGGCCGGGTCGTGGACGGCCGCGTCCCCTCGATCACCGAGACGCAGCTGTACGTGCTGCGGGTGCTGGAGCGCTACAACGCGATCGTGGCCGCCACCCCCGCCTGACGGTCCGTCGGGGTCAGACGTCCACGCGGCCGCCGGCGCGCCAGTAGGTGCCGGTGTGCGGGTCGCGGTCGAGGAAGCCCTCGTCGACCAGCGCTCGACGCAGCACGACGTGCTCGTCGTGGAAGCGCGCCAGCAGGTCGTTCACCTCGGCCTCGCGCAGGTGGCGGCCCGGCTCGAACTCCAGCGCGATGCGCTCGAGCACGACCCGGCGGGCCGAGCGCTTCGCCGGGAGCTCGACGAGCCGCTCACCGGAGAAGAACCGGACGAGCACCTCCTGCTCCGCCGCGGTCATCCCGGCGAGGATCCGGCGCGCCGCCGGCGCCGGCTGGGGCAGCGCCGCCGCCGCGGCGACGAGGACCTGCGGGTCGAGCCGCCACGGACCCCCGCCCGCGTCGAGGACCGCACCCCCCGCCCGCAGCGTCCCGAGCGTCTCGAGCACGGTGCGCCGGGCGACGCCGGTGACCTCCTCGACCTCGCCGGTGGTGCGGGGCCGCGTCGCGATGGCACCGACCACCGCGAGGCGGTCGGGGTCGAGCAGCAGCTTGACGAGGGCGAGCGCGTCCACGGGGCGACCTCGGCGGTGGCGGGCGCGGCGATGGTGCCCCAGCGCCGGCGCTAGCGTGGCCCGGGTGCACCCCGACTCCCCACCCTCCACCGACACCGACGCGGCCGTGACCGACGCGCCCGCGGGTCCGTCGCGCGCGGCGCTCCTCGGGGCGATGTCGCTCGCCGTCGTCGCCGTGTCGTCCTCGGCCATCCTGGCCCGCTACGCGATGGGCCCGTCGCCCCAGGTCGTCGCCGGGGCGGACGGCACCGCGTCGGCGCTCGCGGTCGCGTTCTGGCGCACCCTCGCCGGCGCCGTCGCGCTGGCCCCGCTGGCGTGGCGCGACCGCCGGCGCGGGCACGTCACCGACGCCGCCACCCACCGGCTGCTCGGCTGGTCCGGGCTGTGGCTCGGGCTGCACTTCCTGCTGTTCCAGGGCTCACTGGCCCTCACCACCGTCGCGTCGTCGGTGACGCTCGCGACGATGAGCCCGATCTTCGTGGCGCTCGGCGGCTGGTGGCTGCTGGGAGAGCGCACGTCGCGTCGTACGTGGGGCGGGATGTGGGTGACCGTCGCCGGGGCCCTCGTCATCGGGCTCGCCGACGCCGGGGCGATCGACCTCGGCCCGCGGGCGCTCGTCGGCGACGCGATGGCGTTCGGCTCGGCCATCGCCGTGACCGGGTACCTGCTCATCGGCCGTCGGGTCCGCCCCCACGTCCCCGCCGCGACGTACTCGTGCCTGGTCTACGCGTGGGCGGCGCTGTCGCTGGCGCCCGTCGTCGTCGCGCTCGGCGTGCCGCTGACCGGGTACTCGACGGCCACCTGGCTCGCGCTCGCCGGCATCGTGATCGGCCCCCAGCTGCTCGGGCACACCGTGTTCAACACGCTGCTGTCCGACGTCTCCGCCACGATCGTCGCCATCGTCATCCTCGCCGAGCCCGTCGTCGCGACCCTCATGGCGCTGGTGCTGCTCGACGAGGTGCCGGCGTCGTTGTTCTGGCTCGGCGCCCCCCTCGTGCTGATCGGGGTCGCCATCTCCGCCACCCGCGCCGGCGCCCGCGACACCTCCGCCGCCGCCGCCGAGGCCGGCGCGGACCTCTAGCCCACCCGGGTAGCGTCCCGTCCCGCACCGTCAGGGAGAGGGCGACGACGTGACCACGGACGCAGGTCGAGGGACCGGGCAGGACCGCAGCGGCTGGCCCGCACCGGTGGAGCACGCCCTCCACCAGTACGAGATCTACTTCACGGGGCTCGGCGGGCAGACGCCGCGGTTCCCGATCACGTACGCCGGGCTGGAGCAGGCCGCCCGCGAGGTGCTCGACGACCGGGCGTTCGGGTACGTCGCCGGCGGCGCGTCGAGCGAGGACACGGTCCGCGCCAACACCGAGGCGTTCCGCCGGCACCGGATCGTGCCGCGGATGATGGTCGACGTGGCCGCCCGCGACTGCCGCACCGAGGTCCTCGGCACGCCGCTGCCCGCTCCGCTGCTGCTCGCGCCGATCGGCGTCCAGTCGATCATCCACGAGGAGGCCGAGGTGGCGACGGCGCGCGGGGCCGCAGCCGCCGGCGTCCCGTTCGTGCTGTCCACCGCCGCGTCGCGCACCCTCGAGGACGTCGCCGAGGCCGCCGGCGACCTGCGCCGCTGGTACCAGCTGTACTGGCCCGACGACCGCGACCTCGCCGCGTCCTTCGTCCAGCGGGCGGAGGCCGCCGGGTACGAGGCGATCGTCGTCACGCTCGACACCAAGCTCCTCGCGTGGCGGCCCCGCGACCTCGAGACGGCCTACCTGCCGTTCCTGCACGGCGAGGGCATCGCGAACTACCTCGCCGACCCGGCCTTCCGAGCCCGGCTGGAGCAGGCGCCGGAGTCGTCGACCGAGGCGATGCAGGCCGCGATCCTGACGTGGGCCGCGGTGTTCAGCGACAAGCGGGTCACCTGGGACGACCTCGCGTGGCTGCGCGAGCAGACCTCGCTGCCGATCGTGCTCAAGGGCGTCCTGCACCCGGAGGACGCCCGCATCGCCGTGGACCGCGGCGTCGACGGGCTCGTGGTCTCCAACCACGGCGGGCGGCAGGTCGACCACGAGGTGGCGGCGCTGGACGCGCTGCCCGAGGTCGTCGCGGCCGCCGGCCCCGAGGTCCCCGTGCTGCTCGACTCGGGCGTGCGGACCGGAGTCGACGTGTTCGTGGCCCGGTGCCTCGGCGCCCGCGCCGTGCTGGTCGGGCGACCGTGGTGCTACGGGCTCGCGCTCGGCGGCGCCGAGGGCGTCACGCACGTGCTGAAGTCGATCCTCGCCGAGTTCGACCTCACGATGGCGCTGACCGGCCAGACCTCCGTGGACGAGCTCGGTCCGCACCTGCTGCGGACGCGCCCGACCGCCTGACCCGGCTCAGACCAGCCGCCGGTTGCTCGCCTCGAGCAGCCAGTCGCCGGTCGGTCCGGTCCGCAGCACCGTCAGCGAGCAGGGCGCCACGTCGAGGCGCCACGCCGCCTCCGGGGGCGCCCCGAGCACCGTGGCGACGGCGCACCGCACCACCCCGCCGTGCGTCACGACCAGCGTCGTGCGGCCGGGCTCCCGCAGGTCGTCCAGCGCCGCGGTGACGCGCGTCGCGAGGTCGTCCCACCCCTCCCCGTCCGGCGTCGGGACGCGCGGGTCGGCCATCCAGCGCGACATCACGTCGCGCTCGGCGTCCCAGACCTCCTCCATGGCGCGCCCGGTCCACGCGCCGAAGTCGAGCTCCGCGAGCCGCGGGTCGGTCGCGTCGACGGCGAGGCCCGCGCCGGCGGCCGTCTGCAGGCACCGGCGCGCGGGGCTCGACACGACGCGCTCGTGCGCCAGGTCGTGGGTGAGGTCGTCGGCGGCCGGGAGGGCGGCGGCGAGCCGGGCCGCGAGCGCCGCGCCCTCGGCGTCGAGCGCCTCGTCGGCCGGGAAGGTGTGCGCCCGCGTCGCGGGGGTCGGGGCGTGGCGCAGCAGCAGCACCCGCGCCGGTGCCGTCGAGGGGTCGCGCTCCTCGTCCTCGGCGTTCACGGCCGGGTGGTGCCGCCGGCGCCGGCGGCGGCCGGCGCGCCGACCCGCAGCGAGCGCAGCGCGGCCACGGCGGCCTCCGGGGTCGGGGCGTGCGTCTCGGCGTCGACCCGGGCGCCGGCGGCGCGCAGCGCCGCAGTCGTGGTCGGCCCGAAGGACACCACCGGCAGGTCGGACAGCGCCCCGGCGGCGACGGCCGGCGCGGCGGCCCGGGAGGACGGGACGAGCACCACGTCGCAGCCGCGCAGGGCGGCCGGGTCCACGGTGGCGACCTCGGTGGTCGCCGTGGTGGTGACGGCCACCCGGGCGCCGGCGGCGCGCAACGCGGCCGGGACGCCGCCCTCCGCGCCGGCGGGGGTCAGGACCCACGCGCGCGCGGGGGCGTCGGCGCCGGCGGCCGCGAGCCCGTCTGGGGAGAGCCCGGGGCCCGCCTCCACGAGCGCGGCCGGGGACGACCACGCGGCGTCGGCCGCGATGCCGTGCTCGTCGCGGAGCCGGGCGGCGGTGCGCGCGCCGGTGGCCCACACGCGGACCCCGGCGAGGACCCGCAGGTCGACGCCGGCGGTGGGCAGCGTGCCCACGAGCGCGGCGAACGCCTCGGCGGCCGTGACCACGAGGGTGTCCACCTCGCCGGCGCGCAGGGCGTCGACGACCTCGGTCAGCGCGGCCGCCGGCGCGGCCGCGGTGCGGGCGACCGCGACCTCGCGGACGGCGGCGCCGGCGGCGCGCAGGTGCGCGGCGAGGCGGCTCGGCGCGTCGGAGGTCCGGGCGAGCGCGACGGTGGTGCCGTGCAGCGGCCGGTCCTCCCGGCCGCCGGCGGCGGTCAGCGTCGTGCGCAGCCCGACGACCTCGCCGACGACGACGATGGCGGGCGCCCCGATCCGGGCGGCCTCGGCGTCGGCGGCGATCGTCGCGAGCGTGCCGGTGACGGTGCGCTGCCGGGTTGTGGTCCCCCACTGCACGACGGCGGCCGGTGTGTCGGCGGCGCGACCGCCGGCGACGAGGTCGTCGGCGAGGCGGGCCAGGCCGGCGAGGCCCATCAGCACCACGACGGTGCCGGGGAACCGGGCCAGCGCGTCGCGGTCGACCTGCGCGGCGGGCTTGGTCGGGTCCTCGTGCCCGGTGACGACCGCGAAGCCGGTGGCGACGCCGCGGTGGGTGACCGGGATGCCGGCGGCGCCGGCGACGGCGACGGGTGAGGTGACGCCCGGCACGACCTCGACCGGGACGCCGGCGGCCGTGCAGGTCGCGACCTCCTCACCGCCCCGGCCGAACACGAACGGGTCGCCGCCCTTGAGCCGCACGACGGCGAGGCCGTCACGGGCCCGGTCGACGAGCAGGGCCTCGCACGCGTCCTGGCCGATGCCGGGCGCGCCGGCCCGCCGCCCGACGCACACCCGCTCGGCGTGCGGCGGGACCAGGTCGAGGGCCTCCGCCGGCGCCAGCCGGTCGTGGGCGACCACGTCGCAGGTGGCGAGCAGCGTGGCGGCCCGCAGCGTCAGCGCGCCGACGTCACCCGGGCCCGACCCGACGACGTGGACCACGCCGGAGCGCGCCGGCGGTCCCCCGAACCCCCGGAACGCCGGCACCGGTCGCGAGCCCGTCACGTGCCCTCCTCGTGGCCTCGCCGGGCCCCGTGGCCACGGCGTGCCCGCGGACGGTAGGCCCTGCGCACGGCCTCAGCGCACCGTGAGGATGGGAAGGGTGGGAAGGGTCTCGGCCACCCCGACGATCGCGCCCGCGACGCGCCCCGTGCCGGCGGCGGCATCGAGGAGGTCGCACACCTCCTGGGGCGTCTGGTCCGGGTCGACGCCCAGCTCGCGGCCGAGGAGGAACATCGTGCCCTTGAGCCGCTGCGCCTCCCGGTACCAGTCCGGGTCGAGGCTGGCGCGCGGGACCCGCAGCAGCGTCGTCTCGTCGGCGTCCTCGAGGCGCATCTGCTCGCGCTCGACGGTGAGGCCGATCGTGACCCCGCGGGGCAGGTCGACCCCGTAGAAGCGTGGCAGCACGACGCAGCCGCGCTCGACGACGGTGCGGAACAGGCTCTGCCCGAGCAGGATCGGCGTGTCGACCTCCTCGCCGCCCTCGAGGTCGACGACGAGCAGCGGCAGGCCCCCCACGACGAGGAAGCGGACGGCCGCGCGGTCGGCGTCGACGGGTCGGGCCACGCTGGAGCTCCTGCGGACGGGTGGGACGGAGGGGTCGGCCTGGGGCGTGCTGGGGCGACCGTGCAGGGTACGGCGCGCACCCGCGGGCGCGGGACGCCTCAGCGGGTCCAGGCCGCGTGGACCCGTCCGGAGATCCGTCGGGTCAGCGCCGACGGGGTCAGGTCGGAGCCCCACGCGGAGACCTTGTTCTGCCAGCCCGGGACGGACACGGCCCGCCCGCGCTGCAGGTCGTCGAGCGCCGCGGCGACGACGGGCTCGACGGTCATGGCGACGGCGTCCGGCATCGCGTCGCCGGCGATGCCGGCGACCTGCTGGAACTCGGTCGCGGTGAAGCCGGGGCACGACACCAGCACGCGCACGCCGGTCCCCCGGACCTCCTCGTGCAGCGCCTCCGAGAAGCTGCGGACGAACGCCTTCGTGGCGCCGTAGACGGCACCCCACGGGTCGGGCTGGAACGCCGCGGTCGAGGCGACGTTGAGCACCGCACCGCCGCCGCGCTCGAGCATCCCGGGCAGCGCCGCGCGCGACAGCGCCACGACGGCACCGACGTTGAGGTCGACCATCTGCTGCTGCCGCTCGGCGTCGAGCTCGGCGAACGGGCCGTAGAGACCGAACCCGGCGTTGTTGACGAGCAGGTCGACCGGGCGCTCGGCGTCGGTCAGCCGGCCGGCGACGGCCGCGACCCCGGTCGGGGTGGCGAGGTCGGCCGGGAGCACCTCGACGGTGACGCCGTGCAGCCGCTCGAGCTCACCGGCGAGGTCGGTGAGCGCCTGCTCCCGACGCGCGACCAGAACGAGGTCGGTGCGGCGGGCGGCGAGCTGGCGGGCGAACTCCTCACCGAGGCCGGCGGACGCGCCGGTCACGAGGGCGGTGCGGATCACGGGGGTCTCCTGCGCTGCGGGGTGCGGGCGGGTGCCCGGACGAGGCTAGGGCACCCGGTACGGTCGTCCGTCAGCGGGCACGAGCGAGACGGGGAGGCCCTGGTGCACGTCCTGGCGGTCGACGGCAACTCGATGGCGCACCGCGCGTTCCACGCGGTGGCCGACGAGGAGCGGGTCGGCGCGTGGGTGACGGGCACCGTGGCGCGCATGCTCGCCACCGCGTGGGCGTACGGCCCCTACGACGGCGTCGTGGTCGCCTTCGACCACCGGGTGAACCGTCGCAAGCTCGAGGACCCCGGCTACAAGGCCCACCGCGACGACACCGACCCGGACCTGCGCGCGCACCTCGAGCGGCTCCCCGAGCACCTCGCGGGTTGCGGCTTCACGGTGGTGTGCGAGGAGGGGGCGGAGGCCGACGACCTGCTCGCCACCGCGGCCGACGGGGCCACCGCCGCGGGCTGGCGCTGCACCGTGCTGTCCTCCGACCGTGACCTCACGGCGCTGGTGTCCGACACCGTCACGCTGCTGCGGCCGCGCGGGACGATGACCGACCTGCAGGTCACGACGCCGCCGGTCGTCGAGGCGACCTACGGCGTCCGGCCCGAGCAGTACACCGACTTCGCCGCGCTGCGGGGTGACCCGTCCGACGGGCTCGTCGGCTGCCACGGGATCGGCCCGAAGACGGCCGCCCGGCTCCTGCGGGACTACGGCTCCATCCCCGGCATCTACGCCGAGCTGACCAACCTCCCCCCGCGGCTGGAGGCGCAGCTGCGTGCGGGGCGCGCCGAGGTCGAGCGCAACCTGTGGCTCATGGCCCCGATCCCCGGCCTCGAGGTCGACGTCGAGGCGGCCGTGGCCGCCGGCGTCCGCCCCGACACGGTCGAGGACGCCCTGCGCGGCCTCGGCGAGGAGCGGGCGGCCGGCCACCTGCGCGGTGCCATCGAGCGTCCCCCCCTGCCGCCGCTGCCCCCGACCCCCGACCCCACCGACCTCGCCGCCGTGCCCCCGCCGCCGGCACCCCTGCCCCCGACCCGGGTGCGCGCCGACGTGGCCGCGCTCGACGGGGAGCAGGTCGCGCTGTTCTAGAACGGGAGCCACGTGGACGAGACCGCCCGCATCCACCACGACGACCACGTCGGGGACCTCACCCGCCAGTGGGCGCAGGAACGCCCCGAGCTCGACACCCGCTACCTCGCGGTCGTCGCCCGGGTCATGCGCCTCGAGCGCTTCTGCACCTTCACGGCGCAGGAGGCGCTGGGACGGTTCGGGGTCAACGAGGGTGAGGCGAACGTGCTGGCGGCCCTGCGTCGGTCGGGTCCGCCGTACGCGCTCACGCCGTCGGACCTCGTGCGCTCGCTGCTGCTGTCCTCCGGGGCCATGACCAACCGCATCGACCGGCTGGAGGAGGCGGGTCTGGTGTCGCGGTCGCAGGACCCGGACGACCGCCGGCGCGTGCTCGTGGAGCTCACCGAGCAGGGCCGCGAGGTGATCGACGCGGCGATGGGCCACCACATCGGGGCGCTCGAGACGTTGCTGGCCGACGCGCTGCCGGAGCGGGACCGCGCCGAGCTGGAGCGGCTGCTCGCGGGCGTGCTCGCGCACGTCGAGTCGGCCGCGGAGGCCGCCGAGGCCTGACCTCGCGGCCTCGATCCGGGCCGGGTCAGGAGAAG
Organism: Actinomycetes bacterium; assembly: GCA_046566145.1. GTDB lineage: Bacteria > Actinomycetota > Nitriliruptoria > Nitriliruptorales > Nitriliruptoraceae > JBKHXF01. The sequence goes on along the minus strand of JBKHXF010000014.1, from coordinate 7,925 downwards.
CGGACCTGCAGGGCCCGGACGTTGGCGATGTACTGGCGCGTCGAGGCGTACATCCCGTTGCGGCGCACCGAGCCGAGGCCCTGGTAGTAGCCGGCGAGGGTCATGTCGATGTCGCCGGCGGTCAGGTCGTACAGGTAGTCGAGGAAGGCGACGCCGGCGACGACGTTGTCGCGGGCGTCGTCGAGGTCGAGTGTCCGACCGACGAGCGAGCGGCCGACGAACGCGCCGGTGCCGGGCATCACCTGCATGATGCCGCGCGCGCCGACGTTGGAGGTGGCCGACATGCGCCAGCCCGACTCCTGCCACGCGAGGGCGAGGACCCACGACGGGTCCCAGCCGTACTGCTGCGCGACCTCGACGAGCAGCGCGCGGGCCTCCTCGCGGCTGGGATCACGGCTCGCCGCCGGGGCGGCGCTGTCGGCCGGAAGCGTCAGGACCTGACCGACGCGGATGCTGTTCGGGTCAACGATGCCGTTCAGGCTCGCGATCGCCGACGCGGTGGTCCCGGTCCGTGCCGCGATGCCCGAGAGGGTGTCGCCGGCGGCGACCGTGTGGGTGCCTCCGGTGGCCGGGGCCGGCTGGGCGGGCTGGGCACCGCCGGACGGCGCCGCCGGGGCCGGGGCGGGGGCGGCGGGGGCCGCGGCCCCCGGGACGGTGAGCCGCTGCCCCACTCGGATCACGTTCGGGTTCGAGATGCCGTTCGCCGAGGCGAGCGCGGACGCGGACGTGCCGTACCGCGCCGCGATGCCCGACAGCGTCTCGCCGCGCACCACCGTGTGGGTCCCGCCGGCCGCCGGCGCGGCCGGAGCCGCCGGGGCGGCGGGCGTCGAGGGTGCGGGCGTGGCCGGGGCGGGGGCGGCGGCCGCGCCGGGCACCGTCAGGCGCTGGCCGGCGCGGATCAGGTTCGCGTTGCGGATGCCGTTGGCCGACGCGAGCGCGGAGGTCGTGGTCCCGTACCGTGCGGCGATGCCCGACAGCGTCTCGCCGCGCACCACCGTGTGGGTCCCGCCGGCCGCCGGCGCGGCCGGTGCCTGACGCGACGGGGCTGCTGCAGCCGCCGGCGCGGACGCGGTCGACGGCAGCGTCAGGCGCTGCCCCGCACGGATGAGGTTCGGGTTCGAGATGCCGTTGGCCGACGCGATGGCCGAGACGCTGGTCCCGTGCTGCGACGCGATGCGCGACAGCGTGTCCCCCGGCCGGACCGTGTAGGCGGCCGAGCTCGCGGCGACGGCGCCGGCGAGCACGCCGACGCCGACGACCCGCGCCCGCAGGGACGCGGCGTCCGCGGCCTCTGCCGCGCGGGCGACCTGCGGCCCCGCGACACGACGGACCGAGGCGTGCGCGACCGCGACCTGGACCTGCCGGCGCCGGCGGCGTGCGACGGCTTCGCGTTCGGCCGAGCTGGCCGGCGGCCCGGCCGCGAGCAGGAGGGTCGGTTCGGGGACCACGTGCAGCTCCTCGTCAGGGTCGTGCGGCGGGGCACGGGTCGCCGGGAACGTCAGCTGCCAGCGCAGGGCGACTGAGGGCCCTGTCAGGGGTTGACCACCGTAGCGATGTGTTGGGGTGCTTGACAACGGTTGATCTTGTTGTCCATGTGAGTCATCGTGCGTTGTTCGCACCGGACGAAACGGACGTCGCGCGCCTCGTGGTGGCCCTGCGCGGTCGCCACGTGGCGGTAGCGTCGCGGCGATGCGCACCCGCACCTTCCGGACCGCGCTGCCGGTCCACCTCCGCCAGACGCTCGGCCTGCTCGTGGTGCCGGGGGGCGATCCGACGGCCCGGGTGGCCGCCGACACCGGGGTGCGCGCGTGGCTGACGCCCGAGGGCCCGGCCACCCTCGTGGTGCGCGTCCACGACGGCGAGGTCACCGCGGAGGCCCACGGCCCGGGCGCCGACTGGGCGCTCGACCGCGCCCCCGCGCTCGTCGGGGCGCACGACGACCTCGACGGGTTCGCGCCACGGCACCGGGCCGTGCACCGCGCCCACCGCCGGCGGCCAGGCCTGCGCATCGGTGCGAGCGGGCTGGTGTGGGACACGCTCGTGCCGACGATCCTCGGGCAGAAGGTCACCGGCATCGAGGCCTCGCGGGCCTGGCGACGGCTCGTGGCGCGCCACGGGCGGGGCGAGGCCCCCGGCCCCCACGGGCTGCGCCTGCCGCCGGCGCCGAGCGACCTCGCCGCCCTCCCCTACGAGGCACTGCACGCCTGTGGCGTCGAACGGAAGCGGGCCGACGTCATCCGCTCGGCGGCACGGCACCACGCCCGCCTCCAGGAGGCGGTGGACCTGCCGTCCGACGCGGCGATGGCGCGCATGACCGCCCTGCCGGGCCTCGGCCCCTGGACCGCCGCGATCGTGCTGCGCTGCGCGACCGGAGACCCGGACCTGGTCGAGGTCGGTGACTTCCACATCCCCGACCAGGTCGTGTTCAACCTGACGGGGCGACCACGCGGCACCGACGAGGAGATGCTCGCGCTGCTCGAGCCCTACGCGGGCCACCGCGGGCGTGTGGTGCTGCTGCTCGTGTCCGCCGGCGCGCGGCCGCCGGCGTGGGGCCCCCGGACGCCGGCCCGTGACCTCGGCCGCCTGACCCCGCCCGGTTGAGCCGCCGGGCGGGGTCCGGGGTGGTCAGTGCTCGTTGGAGGAGTGGCCGGGGAAGACCTTCGCCGTCGGGTCGATGTGCACGGCGGCGTTGTTCACGGCCGTCGCGGCCTCGCCGAACCCGACCGTGATGAGGCGGACCTTGCCCGGGTAGTCGGTGATGTCGCCGGCGGCGAAGACGCCCGGGATGTTGGTCTGCATCGTGGTGTCGACCAGCACGTGGCGCCCGTCGATCTCGACGTCCCACGACTTCAGCGGTCCGAGGTCGGACTTGAACCCGAGCGCGGCGACGACCGCCTGGGCCTTGAGGGTGGTGCGCTCGTCGGTGCGGTTGTCGAAGACGACGACCTCCTCGACGCCGTCCCCGCCCCGGATCTGCGCGACCTCGGTGTGGGTCATCACGGTCACGGACGAGTCGAGCACCTTCTGCACGGTGTCCTCGTGGGCGCGGAACCGGTCGCGGCGGTGCACCAGCGTGATGGACCGCGCGATGTCCTCGAGGTTGGTGGCCCAGTCGAACGCCGAGTCGCCGCCGCCGACGATCAGCACGTCCTTGTCGCGCATCTCCTCGAGGCGCGGGACGAAGTACACGAGGCCGCGGCCCTCGTACTCGTCGCCGTCGGGGAGCGGCCGGGGCGTGAAGGTGCCGATGCCGCCGGTGATGATGACGGCCCTGGTGGTGATCTCGGCGCCCTTGTGGGTGCGGATGTGGAACCCGCCGTCCGTGGTGGCCTCGAGGTCCTCGGCCCGGTGGCCGAGCACGTAGGTCGGGTCGTACTGACCGGCCTGGTCGACGAGGTTGTCGATCAGCGCCTGCCCCCGGATCGCCGGGAACCCGGCGACGTCGTAGATGAGCTTCTCGGGGTAGAGCGCCGCGACCTGCCCGCCCGGCTCCGGCAGGGAGTCGAGCACGACCGTGGTGAGCCCACGGAAGCCGGCGTAGTAGGCGGCGTAGAGGCCGGCGGGCCCGGCGCCGATGATGGTCAGGTCGGCCTGGAAGCGGTCCGTCGTCACGGTGTCTCGATCCTCGTCGTGTCGCGCCTCACCGCGTCGTGGGTCCTGTCGCCACGGCACGGACCCGGCTCCCGGCGGCACCGTACGTGCACGCTCCGCACACGACGAAATCGGCCCCGTGGGGCCGCCGGCCCGTCAGCCGGCGCCGGGCGCGGACGTCAGGGGAGGTCGCAGAGCGGCGCGAGGTTCGCGAGGCACCGGGTCGGACGCGGCTCGATCGGCGTGGTGCGCAGGAACGCGCCACCGTCCTGGCCGATGAAGACCGGGTTGCCGACCGGCTTCGGGCCGCCGAGCGGGTTCGGTCGGGTCGTGTCGCCGGTCGCGATCACGATGCGGCCCGCGAGGTCGGTCCCGATGGAGAAGAAGTCGCCGAGACGGCGGTCACCGCCCTCGGGTGTCGTCGCCGCGTTGCAGGTCGTGCCGGAGAGGCAGATGTCGCCCACGTGGATCGGGCTCGAGGAGGCGCGCACGACGTCGAACGCCGGCCGCGGCGCGACGACGGTGCCGTCGTCGCACGTCACCGGGGTCTGCCCCGTGCCGTTGAGCGAGTAGGCGGCGTACACGTGGAAGGTGTCGGGGTCGTAGGTGCCGTCGGGGCGACGCTCGGTCTGGTACCAGGCCAGCGCGACGCGGCCCTCCTCCCCCGCGACGATCCACGGCCACAGCGCGTCGCCGTCGGGGGTGTCCAGCTGGACCGGGTCCTGCCACTCACCGCCGTCCGGGTGGTCCGGGTCACGGACGAACACGTTGACGCTGACCTGCCCGTTCGGTGCGGTGTCCGAGGGGCCGCTGTACCCGCCGGCGGAGACCGCGTAGACGTTGCCTGCGTCGTCGACCGCGATGGTGCCGAAGAACTGGGTGCCGCCCGGCAGCCCGCTGCCGCTCAGCTGCGGCGTGCGCCAGGTCTGGCCCTTGTCGTCGGAGAACGTGATGTTCGTGATGCCGCCGCGTGTCCCGACCGGACCGATGAGGCCGTTCTCCGGGTCGAGCGGGTCACGGAAGAGCTTGCCGTCGGCCGGGAAGTCCAGCTGCACGAGCTCCCACGTGATGCCGGCGTCGGCGGAGCGCCAGAGCTGCTTCGGGAGGTTGACGTAGAGGTAGACCTCGTCGGCCTCGCCGCCGGTCACCCACGGCCGGTCGCCGGCGGTGACGAACGGGTTCGCGAGGTTGTAGGACTGCCCGTCGTCGTCGGAGGAGAAGACCGCGACGTTGGCGAGGTCGATCTCGACGTTGTAGATGCGCCCGCCGAGGTCCATCGCGTAGTCGGGGTCGGAGAACCCGGTCGAGGTCAGCGAGTGCGGGCCCTGCGGCAGGCCGGCCGTGCCGACGTACTGCCACGAGTTGCCACCGTCGTCGGAGCGCCAGTTCAGCGTCTGGTTGGCGTACCCGACGAGGAAGTCGTAGTAGCCCGGACCGGCGAACGGGTCCTTGTAGAGGTGCGTCGTGCCGGCGTGGGCCGAGACGTTCAGCGACCCGTCCTCGGCCGCGATGATGACGGGCTCACCGCCGGCGCGGTTGGTGTCGATCGTGCGCTTCGGCGCGAACGACAGCGGCGGGGGCGACAGGTCCGGGCACGAACGAGCCGGGTCGGCCACGCCCACCGCCGGCGCGAGCGCCGCCGCCAGTCCGATCGCGAGCACCCCTGCGAGCCTCGTCCCACGCATCCGTCCGCTCCCGTTCCACCGGCACGTCGGCACGCGCCACGTCGGGTGCTTCCACGCCGGGGCGCCGGACTCCTGCTCGACCACGGCCCGGCACGCAGCGACCGCCGGCGCGGGATGCGCCGGCGGTCGCCGGGAGGGGTGTCTAGAGGTGTCTGAGGGGTCCGAGGGGTTTCGGGTGCCGTCAGGCGGCGCGGGCGAGCCGCTGGTCCGCGAGCGCCGTCACGTGGGCGGCGACCTGGGGCAGGTCGGCGAGCAGGGGGTGCAGGTGGCGCCGCTCGCCGACGAGCAGGACGACGTCGCTGGTGGCGACGACGGTCGCGGTGCGGCGGCCGCCGGTCAGCACGGCGAGCTCCCCGACGACGTCACCGGCGTGCAGCCGGGCGAGCGGGGTCTGGTCACGACGGACCTCGACCTCACCCGAGACGACGAAGAAGAACTCGCGGCCGCGGTCGCCCTCGGTGGTGAGGACGGTGCCGGCGGGCCGCTCGACGACGTCCAGGACGGAGGACACCTCGGCGAGCTCCCGGCGCGACAGGCCGGAGAAGACGTCGAGGGAGGCGATGGTGGCGAGCTTGGGGTCGCGGGTCGGCATGGCGGGCCCTTTCGGCGGGAGACGACGGGTGTGGCCGGAGCCGGTCGGAACCGGGGGCGGTGCTGGGGAGGTGGAGCTGTGGCGAGGGTTCGGGGGGCGCGCGCTGGCGGGGCGGGGTCGGGCCCGCGCGACGCCATCGAGTCGGTGGTGCTTGCAACAGTGAGCGTACCGCTTGCAACCGTCGTTCGGCGGCCTCGCCTGTCCGGATGACCCCCCTCCCGACGCACCTCCCACCCCCTTCCTCCGTACGGTCCTCTCGCCCCACGCCGCAACACCGACCGCACCCCTCCGGAGCCCCCGTGTCTGCCACCAGCACCCCCGCCCCCACCCTGACCGTGCAGGGGGTCGAGGTCCCCCTCGTCGGCTACGGCACGTGGGAGGTGACGGGCGACGACTGCGTGCGAGGTGTCCGCCACGCCCTCGACGTCGGCTACCGCCACCTCGACACCGCCCAGATCTACGGCAACGAGGCTGAGGTCGGCCGCGCGCTCGCGGAGAGCGGTGTGGACCGCGACGAGGTCTTCCTTACCACGAAGGTGTGGTTCCAGCGGGCCGCGGCCGACGACGTGGTGACGTCGACGGAGGAGAGCCTCCGCGAGCTCGGCGTGGACCACCTCGACCTGCTGCTCATCCACTGGCCGACCGACGTGGCACCGGTCGAGGAGACGCTCGAGGCGATGCACGCGTTGCAGCAGCGCGGCCTCACCCGGCTCATCGGGGTCTCCAACTACCCCTCGGCACTGCTGCGTCGGGCGTTCGAGATCGCGCCGATCGCGACGGACCAGGTCGAGTACCACCCGATGCTGTCGCAGGCGCCCGTCCTCGAGGTCCTGCGGGAGCACGACGCGTTCCTCACCGCCTACTCGCCGCTCGCGCACGGTGCGGCGCTCGGCGACGAGACCCTCGACCGCATCGCCGAAGCGCACGGCGTCACCGGCCCGCAGGTGGCCCTGCGCTGGCTGCTGCAGCAGGACCGGGTGGTCCCGCTCCCCCGGTCCCGCACCCCGGAGCACATCACCGCGAACCTCGACGTGTTCGGGTTCGAGCTCACCGACGACGAGGTGGCCGCGATCGACGCGCTGCCGAAGGACCGGCGCCAGATCGACCCCGGGTTCGCCCCCGACTGGGACTGACAGGTCTGCTCTGCCCGGTCGCGACGACGGACCGCCACGGCACCCGCCGCTCGAGCGGGCGAACCCCCGTCGGCGCACCAGTGGCCGGGCACGCGTGGCGTGCCCGGCGAGCGGGTGTGGTGGGAGGTCGAGGTGGGTGACGCCGTGCGCAGCCTGCGGTTCGGTCGACGGTGGGCGCGGTTCAGTCGGCGGGGTCGCCGTCGCGGGGGAGGCGTGCGGGTCCGCGGGGTGGCCGCCGGCGCCGTCGGAGCCGGGTCGCCTTCGGCACGGAGGTCGCGGCGAGCGCGCCGGTGGGTGAGGTGATCGTCACGGTCCGCGTTGCTGGGTCGAGGGTGATGTGCCAGCCGTGGTCGTGGTGGGCGCGGTGGTGTCGTCGGCAGAGCGCGACGAGGTTGCCGTCGGCGTGTCGGCCGCCGTGGGAGTGGTGCGTGAGGTGGTGCAGGTCGGTCCAGGAGATGGGTCGGTCGCATCCGGGCCAGCGGCAGCCCGCGTCGACCGCGCCGATCGCGACCCTTGCTTCGGTGGGGATGGCGTCGGTGGTCGCGGAGACGGCGAGGGGCCGCATCCCGTCGCGCAGCACCACCCGCATCCGTGCATCGATGCTGAGCCGTTCGATGGTGCGGCGGGTCAGCCAGCCGCCGGCGCCGGGCAACCGGCCCTCGAGCCGACCGATCAGCGTCTGGTCGGGGTTGGTGAGGTCGGCGAGGTCGACGTGGACCACCAGCGACGGACGCGCCGTGCCGCCGGTGCTGCCGGCGAGGGCGGTCAGGCAGAGGTCGACGAGCGCGGCGGCGCGCTGCCGGGCGCGGGTGACCGCGCCGACCTTGCGGCCGTTCTGCGGGGTGTCGGCGTGTGCGTCGAGGGCGGCGACGACGGTGGCGGTGTCCGCGGCGGTGAGCTCCCCGAACAGCCGCGACCGGCCGT
>JBKHXF010000013.1:0-60922 GCA_046566145.1 Actinomycetes bacterium | reverse complement strand
GGCCGAGTCGATGGTGGAGCAGGGTCTGCGGGCTCTTCGTGAGGGTTGTTCGTACGACGATGCGGCTCGTCTCGCGGGCATGTCGGTGCGGACCTTGTATCGGCGGGCCAAGGAGGCCGGCTATCGGCGGTCCGGGCCGAGGAAGTCTGTGCTGGTGCTCAAGGACCGCAAGCGCCGTGACAACGAGTTGAGCCTGGACGAGCGCGAGGAGATCCGGCTCGGGATCGACCGCGAGGAGTCCGACGAACAGATCGGTGCTCGGCTGGGCCGCAGTCGCTGCACGATCTGGCGGGAGATCAAGCGCAACGGCGGCCGCCAGGGATACCGGGCGTGGCGGGCCCAGGGACGCGCTGATCAGCAGGCGTGCCGGTCACGGCCGTGCTGGATCGAAGCTCGACCGTGGCTGTGGGACGAGGTGGTCGCCTTGTTGCGGACGAAGAAGTGGTCACCGGAACAGATCGCTCAGCGGCTCCGCGTGGAGCACCCGGAGGATCCACAGTGGTGGGTGTCGCACGAGTCGATCTACCAAGCGGTGTTCGTGCAAGCGAAGCCCGAGCTGCGCAAGGAGCTGACCGCCTGCCTGCGCTCGGGGCGAGCCCAGCGCCGGCCACACAACGCCCGGGCCCGGGGTGAGGGGCGGATCAAGAACATGGTGCTGATCTCCGAACGGCCACCCGAGATCGAAGACCGCGCCGTGCCGGGCCATTGGGAAGGCGATCTGATCATCGGCAAGAACGGCGCCTCCCAAATCGCCACCCTCGTGGAACGCACCACTCGGTTCGGGATGCTCATCCAGCTCGAGAACCGCACCGCCGGCCACGTCGCTGACCGCATCAGCGACGAGATCACCCGTCTACCCGAGGAGTTCTTGCGCTCCCTGACCTGGGATCAGGGCATCGAGCTCGCCGCGCACCAAGCCTTCACCGTCGCGACCGGGATCCCCGTCTACTTCGCCGACCCACACTCACCTTGGCAACGCGGGACCAACGAGAACTGGAACGGACTCGTCCGCCAGTTCCTCCCCAAGAGCACCGACCTGTCCGGGCACACCCAACAAGAGCTCGACGAAATCGCGCTCCTTCTCAACACCCGACCCCGCAAGACCCTCGACTGGCAAACTCCTGCCGAACGGTTCAATCAGCTCTTCGTCGCGCTGACCACTTGAAACCGCCGGGCCGTGGTACGGAGCCGCTGCCAGTTCCGCTACGGGTTGGTGCCTTCGGCGGTCTGGCCCTCGGCCTGCGCCTCGGGCATCTCGGGAACGGCCTCGGACTCCGCCGGCGCGATGCCGAGCTGGGCCTTGATCTCGGCGAGGCGGCTCTGGGCCTCGACGTTCATCGCCGCCTGCTCGACCTCGAGCATCCGGCCCTCGACCGAGGAGCCCTGCAGCTCCTGCATGCCCTTGGCGCGGGCGTAGCGGGCCTCGACCTTGGCCCGGACCTCCTCGAGGGAGGGAATGTCCTCGCCGACGGTGGCGGAGAGCTGGGTCATCGCCCGGTTCATCTCCTCCTGCATGGTGGCCTGGTCGATCTTGCCGAGCAGGGCCTGGCGCTCGGACAGCTTGCGCTGCAGGGCGGTGGCGTTCTGCTGGACGGCGGTCTTGGCCTGCTGGGCGGCCTCGGCGGCCTGGAAGTGCAGCGCCTTCAGGTCCTCGACCTCGTTCTCCAGCGCGATGAGGCGGTTGGCGAAGGACTCGGCGGCCTGGGTGTACTCGGTGGCCTTGGCCGTGTCGCCGGCCTTCTGGGCCTGGTCGGCCATCATCACCGCCTGGCGGGCGTTGGCGCCGACCTTCTCCAGCTCCTCCATGGTGCGGTTGAGCCGCATCTCGGTCTGCTTCTGGTTGGCGATCACGTTGGCCGCCTGCTGGGTCAGGCGCTTGTGCTGCTCGTGCGCCTCGGAGATGGCCTGCTCGAGCTGGATCTTCGGGTCAGCGTGCTCGTTGAACGAGCTGCCGCCCCGAGCGACCATGTACTTCCACCAGCGCCTGAGGAGCTTCAGCATGAGGCGAGCGTAGACCGGTTCAGGCCTCCGGCGACCCCGTGCCGAGCATCGACCGCACCGGGAACCCGAGCGCGGTGGTGATCCCGAGGTAGGTCAGCCCGGCCGCGCCCACGGTGAGCGCCCCGAGCAGCGGGTGGGCCAGCTCGGGCAGGAGGAGGTCGACGATCCGCCCGACCGCGCCGCCGACGAGGGCGGCGGTGAGCAGCGTGCCCATGGCACCGCCGCCGAGGTCGATCGCCCCGATCCGCCAGCGCAGCGCCAGGCGCAGCAGCACCAGCTCGACCCAGGCGCCGGCGGCCGAGCCGAGGGCGATGCCGATGGCGCCGAGGTGCAGTAGGTCGTCGGCGCCGGGGACGTCGCCCTCGAAGCGGACCGCCGTGCCGACCAGCACGAGCTGGTCGAAGGCGAACATCACCGACGCCGCGATGGCGGTGGAGGTGAGCACGCGCACGAGGGCGATGCGGGCGGGCGTGCGGGGGTCGTCGAGCGCGTAGAGCGAGTTCTGCAGCAGGCGGCTGGCCGTGGAGGCCAGCAGCCCCAGCGAGTAGGCGGCGAGCACGAACCACACGAGGCGGGTGTCGCTGGGCCCGAACTCGCCCCGCTCGAACAGCGTGGCCACGACCGGCTCGCCGAGGGCGATGTAGAAGACGGCGGTGGGCGCCACGAAGTAGGCGACCCGGCGCAGGCCCTGCTGCACCCGACCGGCCAGGCGGGCCCGGTCCTCGGGCCGCATGCGGGACAGCTCGGGCAGCTCGGCGGCGGCCACGCTCATGCCGAACAACGACACCGGGAGGAGGTACAGCACCTGGGCGTAGGTGGTGGCCGCCAGCGCGCCGGTGACGAGGAGGCTGGTGAGCACGAGGCCGACGTAGCCGGAGATCTGGACGACGCCCCGCCCGAAGATCACCGGCGGGAGGCGGCTGATGGCGTCGCGAACCGGGCGCCGGGTCCGGTCGAGGGTGAGCCGCAGCCCGGGTACCAGCGACCGGACGGTGGGCAGCTGCACGAGCAGCTGGGCGGCGCCGCCGAGGACCACGCCCCACGCGAGGGCGGTCGCCAGCGTCACGCCGGTGGCCCCGCCGATGGCCACGGCCGCCACGATCACGACCTGGGCGGCGTTCCACAGCACCGGCGCCACGTAGGAGAGGAAGAACCGGCGGTGCGAGTTGAGGATCGCCAGGCACCACGCCGACAGCACGATCAGGCCGACCCCGGGGAACATGATCCGCACGAGGTCGACGGTGAGGTCGAGCTTGTCGCCGTCGAAGCCGGGGGTGAGCACGATCGTGATCGGGCGGGCGGCGACCATCCCGACGACGACCAGCGCCGAGACGGCTGCCAGCATGAGGCCGGCGACGGCGCCGGCGGTGCGGCCGGCCTCCTCCTCGTCGGTGTCGAGCAGCCGCGCGTACACGGGGATGAACGACGCCGACAGCACCCCCTCGCCGAGCAGGTTCTGGAGCAGGTTGGGGATGCGCAGCGCCGCCTTGAACGCGTCGGCGGCCACGCCGACGCCGAGGAACCCGGCGACGGCGGCTTCGCGCACGAGCCCCGACAGCCGGGAGAGCAGGATGCCGGCGGCGACCAGGGTGGCGCCGCGCCCGCCGTCGTCGCTCACGCGGCGGCCCCGGCGGCGGGCACGTCGACCGCTTCGAGCGTGGCCAGCTGGTCGTCGGTCGGCTCCTCGAGCTCGACGATGCGCGACGCCTGGCGGGCGACGGCCTCCTCGAACAGGTTGCGGGCGGCGCGGCCGTTGCCGAAGCCCTTGTCCCGCGGCAGCGCGTCGAGGTGGGCCCGGACCGCGTCGGCGGCGTCGTCGGTGAGCCGGTAGCCGGCGGCGTCGGCGCGCAGCCGGAAGATGGCGACGAGCTCGTCGGTGGAGTAGTCGGGGAAGTGGATCGTCTTCGGGAAGCGCGATCGCAGACCGGGGTTGGCGGCGACGAGCTCGGCCATCTCGTCGGGGTACCCGGCCATGATCACCACGATCCGGTCGCGCCGGTCCTCGACCAGCTTCACGATCGTGTCGATGGCCTCCCGGCCGAAGTCGCGCTCGCCGCCGCGCACGAGCGAGTACGCCTCGTCGACGAGCAGGACGCCCTGGTCGGCCTCGTCGAACACGGCGGTGACCTTCGGCGCCGTCTGCCCCACGTACCCGGCCACCAGGCCGGCCCGGTCGACCTCGACGAGGTGGCCGCGATCGACGACGCCGAGCGAGCGGTAGATCTCGGCGAGCAGGCGGGCGACCGTGGTCTTGCCGGTGCCGGGGTTGCCGGAGAACACGAGGTGGCGGGAGGTCTCCAGCACCGGCAGGCCCCGCTCGGCCCGCAGCAGCTGCACGCGCGTCAGGTCGGCGACCTTCTTCACCTCCGCCTTCACCGCCTCGAGCCCGATCAGCTCGTCGAGCTCGGCCAGCACCTCGTCGACGGGGCGGGCCGGCGGCTGCTCCTCCTCGGGCTCGGCGGGTCGGGCGCCGGCGGCCGCGGCGTGCGCGGCCTCCCGGCGGGGGACCTGCTTCGCCTGGGCGATGGCGTCGAGGAGCCGGCCGCGGAAGCGCTCGATGGCGGCCAGCTCCATCGGCGCCGTGTGCTGGTCGAGGCTGGCCACGGCGAAGGCGATGGCGAGGGCCCGGTCGTAGTAGAGGCTGGCCAGGTCGGTGCCGTCGCGGCGGTCGGCGGCCAGCAGCACCTCGGCCAGCGCCGACGGGCGGTCGAGGAAGCTCGACCGCCCGGCCACCAGCCGCGCCGCTCGGACGTCGGCGGGGGAGGAGCGGGCGAGGCTGCCACCGAAGCGGGGGCCGAAGGCGGCGAGGAAGGCGAGCAGCTCGGCGTCGGTGTGCAGGCCGTCGGCGTCGATGAAGGCGGCGGCCAGGTTCGACGCCTCGACCTGCACGTCGACCTCGACCGAGGCGCCGTCGACGGTGCTCACGGAGGCGGCGAGGTCCCGCACCCGGGGGCCGAGCGCCTCGCAGAAGGCGTCGACCGCCTCGTCGAGGGCGGGATCGGCGTGCACGGGCCGAGTCTGCCCGTCACGGGAGGCCACCCCTAGGCTTTCCCCATGGCCGAGACGGCGAACGACACCCCGATGGAAGCCCTGGGCCGGCGGGCGAAGGCGGCGTCGCGCACGCTCGCCACCGCGTCGACGGCGGCCAAGGACGCCGCCCTGCTCGCCGCCGCCGACCTGCTCGTCACCCGCACCGACGCCGTGCTCGAGGCCAACGCCGCCGACGTCGCCCGCGAGGAGGCGGCGGGCATGGCGGCGCCGCTGCTCGACCGCCTGCGGCTCACCCCGGCCCGCATCGAGGCCATGGCGGGCGGCCTGCGCCAGGTCGCGGCGCTACCGGATCCGGTCGGCGAGATCAGCGAGGGCTGGACCCGGCCGAACGGCCTGCGCATCAACCGGGTCCGCGTACCCCTCGGCGTCGTGGCCATCATCTACGAGTCGCGCCCGAACGTGACCAGCGACGCCTTCGGGCTCTGCCTCAAGTCGGGCAACGCCGCCTTCCTCCGGGGCTCGTCGGCGGCCATCGAGTCGAACACCGCCGTCGCCGCCGCGCTGCGCGAGGGCATCGACAAGGCCGGGCTGCCCGTCGACGCGCTGGTGCTCGTCGACGACGTGAGCCGCGAGGCCGCCGTCGAGTTCATGCGCCTGCGGGGCCTGGTCGACTGCCTCATCCCGCGGGGTGGCCGCTCGCTGATCCAGAGCATCCTCGACAACGCCACCGTCCCCTACGTCATCGACGGCGACGGCAACTGCCACGTCTACGTCGACGCCGCCGCCGACCTCGACATGGCGCTCGACATCCTCGTGAACGCGAAGACGCAGCGCCCCGGGGTGTGCAACGCCGCCGAGAAGCTGCTGGTGCACGCCGACGTGGCCGAGGCGTTCCTGCCCCGGGCCGCCGAGGCGCTCGAGGGCGTCGAGCTGCTCGGCGACGAGCGGGCGCGCGCCCTGGTGCCGGGCGCGGCGCCGGCGTCGGACGACGACTGGGGCACCGAGTTCCTCGACCTGAAGCTCGCGGTCGCGATCGTCGACACCCTCGACGACGCCATCGACCACATCGCCCGCCACGGCTCCGGTCACAGCGAGGCGATCGTGACCACCGACCTGTCGGCGGCCGATCGCTTCACCACCGAGGTCGACGCCGCCGCCGTCGTCGTCAACGCGTCGACGCGCTTCGTCGACGGCGAGGAGTTCGGCTTCGGCGCCGAGATCGGCATCTCCACCCAGAAGCTGCACGCCCGTGGTCCGATGGGGCTGCGCCAGCTCACGACCGAGAAGTTCGTCGTGCGCGGCACCGGCCAGGTGCGGGGCTGAGCCCGGCGCCACGTCTGGATCCCTGACCCGTGGGGTACGTCGCCCACAGGAGCAGGGGCGGCGACGGGCGCCGCCGCTGGGAACCGGAAGGAACACATGGCAGACGACGACCAGCGGGTCGTGTTCCTCGAGCGCGACGCCGCCGAGGAGCTCCTCGACCTGGTTGACGACCGTCCCGGCGACGCCGACGAGGACCTCCTCGACGACGCGCTGGAAGCGATCGAGGAGGCCGGCCCCGGCCTGCCCGGCGAGGCCCAGGCGGCCGTCGCCCGCGGCGACGCCGTGGCCGTGGGCCTCGACCCGCAGGAGACGGCGACCCTCACCACCTTGATCCGCGAGAACGAGGAGACCGACCCCGGCGTGCTGCGCTCGGTCGGGCGCAGCATCGGGTCCAAGCTCAAGGCGGCGCGCAAGAAGGCCAAGCGCAAGCGCTGAACCGGCGTGGGCCCGCGCTCAGGCGGGGGCGAACGCGCAGAACTCGTTGCCCTGGGGATCGGCGAGCACCGTCCACGGCACCTCGTCGTCCGGGGTGCGGAGCACCGTGGCGCCGGCGCCCACCAGGGCGTCGACGTCGCCGCTGACCACGTCCCAGTGGCAGCGGTTCTTGACGGTGCGGGGGTCGTCGACCGGCACCGCCTTCAGCACGACCTCGCCGAGCCCGCCGGCGCCGTGCAGCCAGCGCGGGCGACCGTCGGGCCCCGGGCCCACCTCGCCGCCGAAGGCCCACTGCCACCAGGACGCCAGCTCGACCGGGCGGTCGCTGTCGACGCAGACCGCGAGCGGGCGGGCGGCGGCCCCGCCGGCGTCGCCGGGGAACGCGCACAGCTCGTTGCCCTCGGGATCGGCGAGCACCGACCAGCCGTCGTGCTCGGCCAGCACCGTGGCGCCGACGGCCACGAGTGCGCCCACGTCGGGGACGTGGAGGTCGAGGTGCACCCGGTTCTTGTCCACCTTGGGCTCGGGGACGGGGCTGAACCAGATGGCGTGCAGCGGGCCGCCGCGCACAACGGCCACGCCGTCGCGCTGCTCCCACTCCCGCCCGGTGGCCGCCGCCCAGAACCGGGCGACGGTCGCCGGATCGGCGGCGTCGTAGCAGAGGTCCTTGAACGCAGCGGCCGGCACCGGCCGGACGGTACCCACGGGCGCCAGGCCCCGTCCCGGGAGTTGCCGCAACCGAGTTGACCGTCCGGTCAAGAGCGCCGGTAGGGTCGGGAGATGGCCGAACCGCGCTTCGACTCCGTCACCGACGTCCGTGAGGGCCTGAAGAAGGTCGACTACCTCTCGGACGAGGGCATCGCCGGAATCGTCTACCTGGCCGACCGCCTGGGCAAGCCCATCCTCGTCGAGGGCCCGGCCGGCACGGGCAAGACCCAGCTGGCCAAGTCGGTGGCCGAGCTGACCGGCGCCCGACTCATCCGCCTGCAGTGCTACGAGGGCCTCGACGAGTCCAAGGCGCTGTACGAGTGGAACTACAAGAAGCAGCTGCTGCGCATCCAGGTCGACTCCGGTGAGGGCTGGGAGTCGGTCCACGACGACCTGTTCAGCGAGGAGTACCTGCTCGAGCGGCCCCTGCTGCGGGCGCTGCGCTCGAAGCGGGACGCCGTGCTGCTCATCGACGAGGTCGACAAGGTCGACTTCGAGTTCGAGGCGCTGCTGCTCGAGATCCTGTCCGACTTCCAGGTCACCATCCCGGAGCTCGGCACGGTCACGGGGGAGCGGCACCCGTTCGTGGTGCTGACCTCCAACAACACCCGCGAGCTGTCGGAGGCCCTGAAGCGACGGTGCCTCTACCTCTACCTCGACTACCCGAGCGTCGAGCGCGAGAAGGAGATCGTCCTGTCTCGCGTGCCGGACGCGCCGGAGGCCCTCGCCGACCAGCTCGTGCGGATCGTGCGGAGCCTGCGCCAGCTCGAGCTGAAGAAGCCGCCGAGCATCTCCGAGACGCTCGACTGGGCCCGGACGCTGCTCGAGCTCGGCTTCGACACCATCGACGAGGACGTGGCCCGCGGCACCATGACGGTGCTGCTGAAGTACCAGCAGGACGTCGCGAAGGCGTCGAGCCACCTGCGCCTGCCGCCCCGCCCCGAGATGAACTGACGCCCTGCCGCACGTACGGTGGGGTCCGAACGAGCGAAGGTGCCACGACGTGGGTGAGCGGCTCGACGCGGTCCTGTCCGAGGGGCCGCCGGAGGTCAACGGCCTCCTGCAGCGCGTGCTCGACTTCGTCGACGCGCTGCGCCGCGCCGGCGTCGGCACCGCCCTGTCGGAGGGCATCGACGCGGTCCGGACGCTGCGGCACCTCGAGCTGCTCGACCGGTCGCAGCTGCGCGAGGCGCTCGCCGCGGTGTGCCTGAAGAGCCAGACACACCGTCGCGCCTTCGACGACCTGTTCGAGCTGTACTTCCCGGCGCGTCCCGCACCCGCGGACGACACCCCGATGGTCACCGACGAGCCGACCGACGAGGTCGACCCGGAGGACTTCATCGAGGACCTCCTGGCGCAGCTCATGGACGGCGACGAGTCCGGTATCCGCCAGATGGCCCGCATGGCCGTCGACCAGTTCGGCCGGGTCGAGGGCCGCGACGGTGGTGTGAGCTACTTCCAGTACAAGGTGTTCCGCGCGGTCGACATCCAGGAGCTGCTGCGCGACCTGCTCCGGGACCGCGCCGCCGAGGAGGAGCAGGTCACGCCGCTGCAGGAGCGGCTGTGGCGCGACGAGTTCGAGGCGCGGCTGCGCACCTTCCAGCAGGAGGTCGAGGCCGAGATCCGACGTCGCGCGGCCGCGCAGCGGGGCATCGACCAGGTCGCCGACCGGATGACGCGCCCGCCCATCGAGGAGGTCGACTTCTTCCGGCTCTCCCCGGAGGAGCAGGCCCAGATGCGAGCGCAGATCCGCCCGCTGGCCCGCAAGCTCGCGACCCGCGTGTCGGTGAAGCGCCGCCACGGCCGCGACGGGCGCCTCGACATCCGCCGCACCGTCCGCTCGTCGCTGTCGACCGGGGGCGTCCCCTTCGACCCGGCGTTCCAGCCGCGGAGGCCCCACAAGCCGGAGCTGTTCGTCATCTGCGACGTCTCGGGCTCGGTGGCGAGCTTCGCGCGCTTCACCCTGATGCTCGTGCACACGCTGCAGGAGCAGTTCTCGAAGGTCCGCTCGTTCGCCTTCATCGACACCCTCGACGAGGTCACGGCCCTGTTCGAGCAGGGCGACTTCGCCGACGGCATCCGGCGGATGATGAGCGAGGCCGAGCTGGTCTGGCTGGACGGCCACTCCGACTACGGCCACTCGCTGGAGCGCTTCCACGCGGAGCACGCGGCCGACCTGACGGCGCGCTCGACCGTGATCGTGCTCGGGGACGCCCGCAACAACTATCGCCAGGCCAACGCGTGGGTGCTGGAGGACATGCAGCGCCGCGCCCGTCACGTCTACTGGCTCAACCCGGAGCCGATCCAGTTCTGGGACACGGGCGACTCGATCGCCGCGAGCTACGCCCGCTACGTCGACGACATGGTGGAGGTCCGCAACCTCAAGCAGCTCGCCGCGTTCGTCGAGCGCATCGCGTAGGGAGCCCCCGGCGACCGGAGCGGGAGCACGCGCAGGGATCGAGCGCATCGCGTAGGGAGCCCTCGGCGACCGGAGAGAGCGCACGCGGGAGGAGGAGCCGGGGGGCCGGGCGGCGAAGTCACACGGGAACGCATCCGACGCCCCCCCCCGGAGGTCCCCCGTGCGTCGTCGAGCTCTCCTCGCCACGGCCGTCGCCGTCGCCCTGCCCGCTGGTCTCGCCGCCGTGCAGACCGACGTCGCCCCGATCGCCACGAACGTGCGCCACGTCGCGCACGTCCCGGGCGAGATCGGCGGCCACGTCAACGTCGAGGGCGACGTGCTGGTCGCCGGCGGCTTCGGCGTCGGCATGGCCGTCTACGACATCTCCGACCGCACCACGCCGAAGCTGGTCGGCGAGTGGGCGCCGACGGGAGGTCGCTCCGACGCCGTACCGGACGCGATCACCGACGGGACCAAGCTGGTCGCGAGCCTGTCCGGGAACCGCTCGGGGTGGACGAACAAGACCGAGTTCCTCGACATCACCGACCCGAAGAAGATCGTCAAGATCGGTGAGCTCACCGGGACCGACGGCAACGACCACACCGGCGACTTCGTCGACGAGCGGATGCTGTGGGTCCCGGCCGGCGGGCCGAAGCTGCGCCTCTACGACGCGACCCCGCTGTTCGCCGCGCAGCCGACCGTCCCGAGCAAGATCGGCGAGTGGGACCTCGTGACGTTGTGGAGGGACTCCCCGCACCGGCGGAACCGTCCGACGGTCCAGCCGTTCACGCACGTCCACGAGATCACGGTCCACACCGACGTGTTCGTCGACCGGGACAACAGCGGCACGGAGGAGGAGGGCGAGCGTCGTGACCTGGCGCTCGTCGCGGAGGGTGGTGCCTACGGCTTCACGCCGAACGGGGGCAACATCGGGTCGACGTTCGTCGTCGACATCACGGACCCGGCCGACCCGGTGGTGCTCAACCGGTTCCGCCTCGAGGCGCAGAAGGACGCCGCGTCGTGGCACCCGATCCGGTACTACCACGAGGCGCGCCTGCTCGATGCCGACCAGCGCACCATGATCATCTCGGACGAGGACCTGCACTCCGGTTGCCAGGCCGGCGGGCTGCACACCGTGCGCATGAGCCCGGACTTCACCGACTCGACGATCGTGTCGGAGTGGTTCAACGGGACCGGGACGCCGGCCGGCATCTGCTCGGTCCACAACTTCACCACCGAGGGGACCCTCGCCTACGTCGGTTCCTACAACGCCGGCCTGCAGGTCGTCGACTTCGCCGACCCCGCGAAGCCGGTCCGGGTCGGGCAGTACATCATCCCCGGCGCCGACTCGTGGGGCGCGCAGATCCACGACGGCTACGTGTACGTCGGTGACCTCGGCGGCCGCGGCCTCGACGTGTTCGAGTACATCCCGGACGCCGTCGCGGAGGGCTTCGTGGCCTCGAACCCGGCGACCACGCAGGTGTCCGGCATCAGCGAGACGCTGTGCGAGCAGGGTGTCACCGGCGCCCCGACCGGCGACGCGCTGATCGTGGAGATCCCGGCGAGCGTGGACGAGGTCGCGACGACCATCCGGGCCACCGGGTCGGGGACCACCCCGTACGACCTGAACGTGTACTTCTACGACGAGAACTGCTCGTTCATGGGCGGCACCAGCATCAACGCCGACGGCCGTGACGCCGAGGGCCCGGTGCCGCCGGGTGCCCGCTTCGGGGCGGTCACCAGCGTCGGCATCAACGTGCTCGGCGAGCCGCCGGTCCCGGCGGCACGCCAGCCGGTGGCGCCGGTCTACGTCCGGGCGCAGCTCCTCCAGGGCTGAGCCCGAGCGACCCACGACCGTCGACGGGGGCGGGCCCGGCTCGCGACGAGCTGGGCCGCCCCCGCGGCGTGTCCGGTGTCGTGCTCACGCGAGCAGGGTCAGCACCAGCACGACGCCCAGCGTGAGGCCGAGGGCCGCCACGGCGAGCTCGAGGCGCCACGACCCCGACGAGGGCGGTGTGGGGGCGGCATCGGGACGGGTTCGGACGTCGTCGGGGGTGACCTGCATCTGGACGTGGACCTTCGCGTGTCGGCACCGTGGGATGGTGGTGGTCCTCACACCGTCGTGCGGGCGATCCGCCCTGTCCGTTCGTCGGCAGGAGGCCCGCCACGCGCCGGCGGCGGCGTAGGCTGCCCCCATGGACACCCCGGAGAGGCCGGCCGACCGGCGCGTCGGCCTGCTCGGCGGGACCTTCGACCCGCCGCACCTCGGGCACCTCGTGGTCGCGGAGGAGGCTCGCGACGCGCTGGGGCTCGACGAGGTCCGCCTGCTGGTCGCGGGTGACCCGTGGATGAAGGACGGGGAGAGTCCGGCGGCCGTGCGCGTGGCGCTGTGCGAGGCCGCCGTCGCCCACCTGCCGGGGGTGGTCGTCGACGACCGGGAGGCCCGGCGGACCGGGCCCACCTACACCGCGGACACCCTCGCGGAGCTCGCTGCGGCGGAGCCCGGCACCGCGTTCACCTTCCTACTCGGCGCGGACGCGGCCAACGACCTGCCGCGGTGGGAGCGAGCCGAGGAGGCGCTCGCGCTCGCCCGCTTCGTGGTGGTGGCGCGTGCCGGCGACACGCCGGCCGTGCAGGCGCTCGGCCACGCCCTGGCACGGCTCGACGTCCCGCGCGTCGACGTCTCGTCGACGGACGTCCGCCGGCGGGTCGCCGAGGGGCGCAGCATCCGGCACCTCGTGCCGCCGTCGGTGCGCCACGAGATCGAGGAGCGCCGGCTGTACCGTTCCGGCCATGCCTGACCAGCCGACCGACACCACGTCCCGCGCCGTGAGGACACCCCGGTCCGAGGACGACGCGCCACCGATGCGTCGGTCCCGTCGCTCCGCGGGGCGACGGACCCAGCAGCGCCGGCGCCGCCGGCGGCGCGCAGCGCTGCGCACCGCCGGCGGCACGCTGGCCCTGGTGGTGCTCGGCGCCGCGGTGGTCGGCGGCATCGGCGCCCTCGTCGCCCGCGAGGTGGTCGACCGCGACGAGCCGGTCGCCTCCGACGCGCCGGCCGTGCCGGCGGGAGCCGACCCGCAGCCGACCCTGGTGCTGGCCACGTTCGACCAGGACGACCCGTCCGCCCCCGCGACCCAGGTGACCGTCCTCGCCGTCGACCGGGAGAGCGGCGAGGCGACGGTGCTGCTCGTGCCGGTCACCACGGTCGTGGAGATCCCCGGCTTCGGCCTGCTGCAGCTCGGCCAGGCCTTCGAGTTCGGGGAGGGTCCGCTGCTCGACGCGACCCTCGACAACCTGCTCGGGGTCGACCTCGACGGTGTGGCCGCGCTGAGCCGGCAGGACTGGGCCTCGCTGTTCAGCCGGGTGGGGGGCCTCACCGTCGAGCTCGAGGAGCGCCTCGTCGAGCGGCGCGAGGACGGCTCCGGCGTGGCGCGCTTCGAGCCGGGTCGCCAGGTGCTCGACGGCCCCCGTGTCGCCGAGCTCCTGACGTTCCGCAGCGCCGACGAGCAGGAGCTCGAGGCGCTGCCGAGGGTCCAGCTCGTGCTCGACACGCTCCTCGACGCCGTGGCCGCCGATCCGGGCGTCCTCGAGGCCGTCTTCGACGACGGTGCGCCGATGGTCGGGCTGTCCGCCGGTGACCTGGAGCCGGAGGACGTGCGCGCGCTCCTCGCGGCCCTCGCCCGGGCCCGTCAGGACGACCGCCTGGTGACCCGCACGCTCCCGGTGGTCCCGATCGGGACCGGCGACGAGGCGAGCTACCGCATCGACCGGGACCGGGCCGACGCGCTCGTCGCGGAGCGGCTGGCCGCGTCGGTGCCGGTCCGTGACGGCGCGGCCCCGCGCACGCTGGAGATCCGCAACGGCAACGGCGTGCCCGGCATCGGCCAGGACGTCGCGCAGCGGCTCATCCCGCTCGGCTTCTCCGTGGTCCTCACCGGCAACGCCGACCGCTTCGACCACCCGACCACCCGCATCCTCGTCTACCGCGACGACGAGGCGACCCGTCGCGCGGCGGAGGACGTCCGTGACGCGCTGGGGATGGGCCGCATCGAGCTCAGCGAGGTGCCGCAGGGGGTGGCTGACATGACGATCCTGGTCGGCCGGGACTACGCCGCCGACTGAGTGGCGCCCGGGACGGGGCTCAGTCGGGGCTCCCGGACGGCCGCCGGCGCGCGTGCAGGTGCGTGCGCCCGTGGCCTGTGGTTCCCTCGACCCGCCCGACCCGACCCCGACTCCCCAGGTCCACCGTGCCCGCCGCCCCCGACGCCGTCACCACGGCCGTCACCGCCCTCCGCGCCGCCGACGACAAGAAGGGGGTCGAGCTCGAGTTGCTCGACGTCGCCGACCTGCTGGCCGTGGTCGACCTCTTCGCGCTCGTGACGGCCACCAACGAGCGACACCTCAAGGCCGTCGCGGACGCGGTGGAGGAGGCCGTGCGCGAGACGGAGGACCGGCGACCGCTGCGCCGCGAGGGCACGCCCGCCTCCGGATGGATCCTGCTCGACTACGGCGACGTGGTGGTGCACCTGTTCCACAGCGACCAGCGCGACTTCTACGCGCTCGAACGGCTGTGGTCGGACGTGCCGCGCCGAGACCCGGTGTCGGGCGAGGTCGTCGGGCGCGATGTCGCCGCCGCGGCCGGCGACGTCGTCGGCTGACGGTGCGACGGCTCCTCCTGGTCCGCCACGGGCAGACCGCCGACAACGTCGCCGGCCGTGTCCAGGGGCAGGGGGGCGCCGGTCTCGACGAGGTCGGGCGCGTCCAGGCGGCCCACCTGGCCCGCTGGTTGGCGGCGACGCACCCGGACGCCCACCTCGTGTCGTCGGACCTGCAGCGGTGCAGGGAGACAGCCGCACCGCTCGCCGACGTGCTGGGCGCCCCCGTGCGGCTCGACCCCCGGCTGCGCGAGCGCCACTTCGGCCGCTGGCAGGGGCAGGTGCACGGCGACATCGCCGCACGCGACCCCGGGCTGTGGGAGCGGTTCCGTCAGGGCGACGACGTGGTGGCGGAGGTCGGCGGCGAGTCGTCCCCCGAGCTCTCGGCGCGGGTCGTGGCGGCGCTGCTGGACCTCGCGGCCGTGGACGACCCCGCTTCGGTCGTGGTCGTGAGTCACGGCGGGTCGATCTGGCACGGCCTGCACGCGCTGCTCGGCCTGCCCGACCGGACCCTCGGGCCGGTGGCCAACGCCGGGGTGACGGAGGTGGGGGTCGCGGGTGCCAGCCGGGTGCTGTTCTCGTGGAACCGCACCGGCCACCTGGCCGGGGCCGCGGGGACGGTCCCTTCGATCACCGTCCCCGGCCGTGCTGGCTAGCGTGTCGGTGCGGCGTGGCCCGTGGGACCGGACCGCGCGTGGCAACAACCGGTTCCGAGACGCACGTCAGGAGGGCGGCCCGTGCCCCGCACCCGACCGACGGTCGAGCTGGACGTCCCCGTGTGGGAGGTCCTCGGGGCCGCTCGCACCCCGATGCTCGTCACGGGTCCGGGCGACGGCACGACCGTCTGGGCCAACGACGCGGCGATCACGCTCCTCGGTCGAGAGCTCGACGAGGTCGTCGGACGACCGCCGGCGGCGCTCGGGCTGCCGCCGGTGGTCTCCGAGCTGCTCGCGCAGGCGGCCGCCGCCGGCGGGGAGGACACCGTGGAGGGCGTGGTGGACCTCCCGGAGGGTCTGGGCCCCGTGGAGGTGGCGGTCCGCACGCTGTCCGGTGGAGGCGCCGTGATCACGCTCGTCCCGGTCGGGACCGCCGGGTCCGACCGGATGCTGGACGCCGCGGACGAGCGCTTCCGCGCGCTGTTCGACCGGGCGCCGATCGGGCT
The DNA here is from genome assembly GCA_046566145.1 of Actinomycetes bacterium. Taxonomy (GTDB): domain Bacteria; phylum Actinomycetota; class Nitriliruptoria; order Nitriliruptorales; family Nitriliruptoraceae; genus JBKHXF01. The sequence goes on along the minus strand of JBKHXF010000013.1, from coordinate 45,246 downwards.
CGCCATCGGGACCGCCGAGGGCACCGTCATCGACGCGAACCCCGCGCTGTGCCGGATGGTCGGTCGACAGCGCTCCGCGATCGTGGGCGGTTCCTTCGACGCCCTGCGTGACACGGCCGAGGTCCCGGCGGCCGACCTCAGGCCGCTGCTCGACCGTACGGTCCCGTCCCTCCTGCTCGAGCGGACCCTGCGCCACGCGGACGGCCGCGGGATCCCGACGAGGATCACCCTCTCGCTGCTGGGCCGGGGCACCGGCCACGAGACCCGCGTGGTCGCGATCGTGCAGGACCTGTCCGTGGAGCGGGCGGCCGAGCTGGCCCGGTCCATGGCCCAGGAGCGGTTCCGGGCGGTCTTCGAGCACGCCCCCATCGGCCAGGCGCTCACGACCCGGACCGGCGAGATGCTGCAGGTCAACCGCGCGCTCGCCGAGCTCCTCGGCAGGGACATCGACGACATCGTCGGCCGGCACCTGCTCACCTTCACGCACCCCGACGACGCGCAGCTGTCCGTCGAGGTGCTGGAGCGCCTGCGCGCGGAGGGCGGGCACGCCGAGTTCGAGAAGCGATACGTACGGCCCTCGGGCGAGATCGTGCACGCGCTCGTCAGCGTCGCCGTCGCACCCCGCGACGGTGACGAGCCCGGCGACTTCATGGCGCTCATCCAGGACGTCACCGAGCGCCGGCGGGCCGCCCAGCAGCTCGGGGAGACCCTCGCCGCCCTCGAGGAACGCAACGCCGACCTGCAGCACTTCGCCTCGGTCGCCTCCCACGACCTCAAGGCGCCCCTGCACACCGTCAAGGGGTTCCTCGAGCTCGCCCAGCAGGAGGCCGAGCGGGCGGGGCAGGACGACGTCGCCCACTACGTCTCCCGCGCCCTCGCGGGAACGAACCGGATGCGCGGGCTGATCGACGCCCTGCTCGGGTTCGCCCGCTCGGGCACCGCCGCGCTCGAGCCGACCGAGGTCGACCTCGTCGTCGTCCTCGAGCGGGTGACGCGGTCGATCGGTCAGGCGCTCGACGAGCGCGGCGCCTCCATCACCGTGGACGGGGAGGTGCCGCTGCACGCCGACCCGGCGACCCTCGAGGTGCTGCTCCAGAACCTGTTGGCCAACGCCCTCCAGCACGCGGGGGAGCGTGCGGCCATCCGCGTGAACACCGAGGCCCTCGACGACGGGGTCGTCCTGCGGGTGTGCGACGACGGGCCGGGCATCGCCGAGGCCGACCGGGACCGGGTGTTCGAGATGTTCGAGCACGGGCGCCGCGGGACGCACGGGGCCGGGATCGGGCTCGCGACGTGCGCCCGCATCGTCGAGCGGCACGGTGGCCGCATCTGGGTCGAGGAGACCCCCGGCGGTGGCGCGACCATCGCGGCCTGGTTCCCGTCCCCGAGCTGAACCGCGCCGGTCAGGTCAGCGTTGCGACCACCTGCGCGCCGGCGGCGAGCCCGGACACGGCGGCGCCCTCGACCCGTCCGCCGGTGCAGGCGTCGCCGGCGAACCAGAACGGTCCGGGCACCTCGGCTCGCACGGTGTCGGTCCCGAGCCCTCCCCGGGGCGTCGCGTAGCGCCAGCGCTGGACGTGGACGGCTCGCAGCGCCACCCCGACGAGGTCGCCGGCGCGACCGAGCAGCACGTCCGCGACCGTGTCGTCGTCGGCGTCCCAGAGGGCCGTGGACGTGGCTGCGTCGCCGTGGACGGTGACGGCCGGCACCGGGCTCGCACCCTTCGCCTGGTTGTCGGCGACGAAGGCCACGGGCCCCTCCGCGAGTCGCCGGGCCCCCCGCCCGTCCAGCAGCGGCCCGCCGACCCCCGGATCGACGGGGACGGCCAGCACGGCCAGCGTCGGGTCGTACGCGGCGTCGCGCAGCACCCCCACGGCGTCGCCCGGGAGGGCCGCGCCGCCGGCGCCGAGGAGGTCGAGCGTCTGCGGGACTGGGGCCGTCGCGACGATGGCCCGGGCCCGCGCGACCACGGCACCGTCGACGAGGGCCTGCCACGTCCCGTCGTGCGACAGGGCCGTGACCCGGGTCGCCAGCTGGACGTCGAGTCCGACGGCGAGGTGCTCCGGCAGTGAGCGCATCGTCGGGGTCACACGCCACCGGACGTGGCCATCGGGTTCGTCGGGGCCGTCCGCGGGGGTGTCGGGGGAGCCGCGGAACCACGGTCCGATGGCTCCCGCACGCTCCCACCCGCGGGCCAGGTCGATGACCTCGGGGTCCTGCAGGGTCACGAACTGCGCCCCGTGGTCGAACACGGCGCGGTCGACCCGACGGGTCGCCATGCGCCCACCCACGCGGCGGCCCTTGTCGAGCACCCGCACGGACAGGCCGGCGTCCGCGCAGCGACGGGCCGCGAGCAGACCGGCGATCCCCGCACCGAGGACGAGCACGTCCACGTCGACGCCTCCGGGGCGGGCAGCGGGGCGGTCGGGCTCGGTCATGGGGGCCTCGGCGGTGGGGGTGTGGCGAGGCTTCGGACCGGGGTCGCCCGTCAGACGCGTCCCGCGTAGGCGGCCCCGACGCCGGCCGGGTGCAGCGAGTTGTCGACGGCGATGAACGCCTGCTCCTCGACCTCGCGGGCGAGGGCCATCACGCCGTCGGCGTCGCGCCGGCGGACGGTCGAGAGCACCATCTGGACCGGACCGCCGAACCCGCGGCCCTCGAACACGGTGGCCCGGAAGCCCGCCCCGTGCAGCGCGTCGGCCACGAGGTCACCCGTCCCGACGGGGGCGTAGACGCGGACGGTGACCATGCCGAGGCGCAGGCGCTGCACCACCTGGACCCCGAGCGCGGTGCCGGAGCCCACGCCCACGACGAAGCCGGCGAAGCGCAGCGGTGTCATGTCGGAGAACACGATGCCGGCGGCGGAGAGCCAGATGGCCGCCTCGGCGCCAGCGGTCAGCGCGGCGAGGCCGCGGCGCTCACCGACGACGAACACCGTCTTGAAGACGTTGAGCGTGACGTCGCCCATACGCAGGAGGGCGACGGCGAGGGCGGGCCACAGCGCGGCCCAGAGCAGAGCGGGGGAGAGGTCCATGCTCGCAGGGTGACGCCGCCCGGGGCCCGGCCACCCGGAGGACCCCGTCCGTCCGACGGGGTCACCCGCCGGCGCGGGCGGCGGCGACCCGCCGGTAGTCCTCCAGCGACTCCGGGTTGGCGAGCGCGCCCTCGCTGGCGACGTCCTCGAGCCGTTCCCCGCCGAGCAGGCGCTTCACGGGGACCTCGAGCTTCTTGCCCGACAGCGTCCGCGGGACGTCCGCGACGGCGTGGAGGGCGTCCGGAACGTGCCGGGGGGACAGGCGCTGTCGGATGGTGGCGGCCACCCGCCGGCGCAGGTCGTCGTCGAGCTCGACGCCGGGGGCGAGCGCCACGAACAGCAGCAGCTCGCCCGGGGTGTCACCGGTGGGGTCCTCGAGGTGCACCACCAGCGAGTCGCGGACCTCCTCGAGGTCCTCCACGGCCCGGTAGAACTCCGCGGTGCCCATGCGCACCCCACCGCGGTTGAGCGTCGCGTCGGAGCGGCCCGTGATGACGCACGCCCCGTCCTCGGTGATGCGGATCCAGTCGCCGTGTCGCCACACGCCGGGGAAGTCCTCGAAGTAGGCGGCGCGGTACCGGCTGCCGTCCTCGTCGCCCCAGAAGCCCACCGGCATGGACGGCATCGGGGCGGTGATGACGAGCTCGCCTCGCTGGTCGACGACGGGCTGCCCGTCGGGGTCGAACGCCTCGACCCTGGCGCCGAGCGCCCGGCACGGGATCTCGCCGGCCCGGACCGGCACGAGGGCGGACGCGCCGACGAACGCGGTGCAGACGTCCGTCCCGCCGGAGGCCGATGCGAGGACGAGGTCGCGTCCGACGTGCTCGTAGACCCAGACGAAACCCTCCGGCGGCAGCGGTGCGCCGGTGGATCCGACGCCGCGCACGGCCGACAGGTCGAGCCCGCCGGCGGGGTCCACCCCGGCCTTGCGGCACGACAGGAGGAACGGCGCGGACACGCCGACGTAGGTGGTGCGGGTCTCGGCGGCCATCCGCCACAGCGCGAGCAGGTCGGGGGAGCCCGGGTCGCCGTCGAACAGCACGATCGCGCTGCCGACCACCAACCCCGACACGAGGTAGTTCCACATCATCCACCCGGTGGTGGAGAACCAGAAGAACCGGTCGCCGGGGCCGAGCTCGTGGTGCAGGGCCACCATCTTCGCGTGCTCGACGAGGATGCCCCCGTGACCGTGCACGATCGCCTTGGGGATGCCGGTCGTCCCGGAGGAGAACAGCACGTACAGGGGGTGGTCGAACGGGACCGGCTCGAAGGCGAGCTCCCCGGGCTCCGCGAGCAGGTCGTCCCAGGTCCCGGCGCCATCGAGCGTCGCCCCCGCGTCGAGGTAGGGGAGGAGCACCGTCTCGCGCAGCGACGGCAGGGCGGCGCGGATGGCGGCGACCTCGGCGCGCCGGTCGACGTCCTTGGTGCCGTATCGGTACCCGTCCACGGTCAGCAGCACCGTCGGCTCGATCTGCTGCCAGCGGTCGACGACCGCCTGGGTGCCGAACTCGGGCGCGCACGAGGACCACACCGCGCCGAGCGAGGCCGTGGCCAGGAACGCCACGACGGTCTCGGGGACGTTGGGCAGGTAGGCGGCCACCCGGTCGCCGCGGCCGACGCCGTGGCGGACGAGCCCGGCGCGGCAGCGCGCGACGGCCTCCCGTAGCTCGCCGGCGGTGAGCTCGCCGCCGGCGCGGGTCTGACTCGTGTGGACGACGGCGACGGCGTCGTCGTCCATCCGCAGGGCGTGCTCGGCGTAGTTCAGCGTGGCGCCGGGGAACCAGGTCGCGCCCGGCATCCCGCGGTCGCCGAGGACGGCGCTCGGGGCGTCGTGGAAGGTGATCCCGAGCTCGTCGACCACGAGCTGCCAGAAGTCCTCGAGGTGGTCGACGGACCAGCGCCACAGCGCCTCGTACGACCCGTCGAACGACACCCCGTGCCGCTCCTCGACGGCCCGGAGGAACGCCCCCGCCCGGGTCGTCTCCAGCACGTCCGCGGGCGGTTCCCACAGCACGGTCGACTCGGTGGTCACGCGACGCCTCCCTCGCTCCGCCCTCGTCCTGGGCACCTCGCCATGGACGCTACCCGGTCCGAGCAGGGCGCCCCGCGGCGCCCAACTCAGGGCCCGGCCCGGTGCCCACATCGGCCGTTCGGCCCCCGGCGGACGACCACCGCTCGCTCGCACAGCCGGCCGCTGGGACCTTGTGGTGCGTCCGCGGGGCGCCGAGAGTGCGTGGCCCAGACCGCACACCCCCGAACCCATGAACGGAGTTCCACCGTGATCGGCTTCCTCCTCGGCCTCATGCTGCTCGGCCTCATCGCCGGCGCCATCGCCCGCCTGCTCGTCCCCGGGCGCGACCCGATGGGCATCCTCGGGACCATGGCGCTCGGCATCGTTGGTTCGTTCGTCGGCGGGTTCCTCGGCGCGCTGCTGTTCGACGGCGAGCTGGCGCTGAGCACCACCAGCCTGCTGGGCTCCATCATCGGTGCGGTCATCGCCCTGCTCATCTACCGCCAGATGAACGCGCGCACCGTCTGACCCCCTCCCCAGCACACGTCGACCCCGGACACCTCGTGCCCGGGGTCGACGCGTGCCGGACGCGGGGAGCTCAGGTGGACTCCTCGACGATCACCGCGGTGAGCATCCCGAACATCGCCCCGTCCGCGCGCTTGACGTGGCTCAGGATGTGGCAGTGCCAGGCCCAGGTGCCGGGCACGTCCATGTCGTAGACCACGGTGAGTCGCTCGCCCGGGGCGACGTCGAACGTGTCGCCCTGGTACCGGGCGGACTCCGGCAGGACGTACCCGTCCTTCGCGATGACCGTGCCGCGCTGGTTGTGCAGGTGCATCGGGTGCGCCATCTGGCCCTCGTTGGCGTAGTGGACGATCACCCGGTCGCCGGCACGGTAGGCGAGGGGCGCCGTCGCGGGGAAGGACTTGCCGTTGAGCGAGAAGCCGATGTTGCCGGCGTCGTTGAGGATCATCACCTGCTCGTCGACCACGCCCTCGACGCCCGCGACCTCGGCGTAGTCGCCGACGATCAGGACACCGAACAGCCCGTTGGGCACCTGGTGCAGGCTCATGTGGTGCGAGTGGTAGGTCACGACCGACTCCTGGTCGGCCACGAAGGTGTGGTCCATCGTGTCGCCGGGTTCGATCGGGTCCTGGGAGATGCCCGTGACCCCGTCGAGCTCGAACGCGTGGCCCTTGAGCCCGTGCGGGTGGAGGGAGGTGCCCTCCTCGTCGAGTCGGTTGACGACCCGGATGGTGACCCGGTCGCCCACGTCCACCCGCATGGTCGGGCCCGGGACCATGCCGTTGTAGCCGACGGCGTCCACGACCTTGCCGGGCTCGACCTCCCAGCGGACCTCGTCGACGACCAGCTCGAACAGCTTCGTGCCGTCGGGCAGGAGCGTCGGCTCGAGCGGGGCGGCCCCGACGCCCTCGGTCTCGGCGGGGAATGCCGCGACCGAGGCCTGCATCGCGGCGAGCATCTCCTCGGCCGACGGTGCGACGTGGCCCCCCATGTCGGCGGTGTCGGACGCCCCATCGTCGGCGATCGTCAGGGTGCCGGTCATCCCCGCGGAGGCGTGGCCGGGGACGGAGCACAGCAGCGTGTAGCTGCCGGGGGCGAGGCCCGCGAGGGACAGCGACGCGGTCCCACCCGGCTGCAGCCCGGGGGTCGCGACGTCCGTGCCCTCGACGGTGAGGTCGTGCGCGGCCTGTCCGACGTTGGTGACGGTGATCGTCGTGCCAGTGCCGGCCGAGATGGTGCCGGGGCGGATGGCGAACTCGGTCAGGTCGACCTCGAGGGACGACGGTGCGGTCGTCCCGCCGCCGGTGTCCTCGACCGCGACGGTCCGAACAGGGGAGGCCATCGCACGACCGAGGGCGAGGAGGGAGACGAGCAGCGCCAGGAGCGCGGCGATCGCGGTGACGACCTGGGTGCCGGTCGGCCGCGTCGGCGAGGTGTCGTGGTGCAGGGGAGCGGACATCGTGGGCGAGCCTCCGGGACGGGGGTGGTGTCCCTGGGATGCTGCGCGGGCCACGCCCCGCGCGGCAGGGCGCGACGACCCGTCCCGATGGGACCCTGGTCACCTTGCTCAGGGCCGGGGGTCCCGGTGTGCTCACACCGAGGCGTCGTCCCGGGGCTACTCAGCCGTCCTGCTGCTGCGTGTAGAAGACTGCCGCCTCGGTGCGGCGTGACATGCCGAGCTTCGCGAGGATGTTCGACACGTAGTTCTTCACCGTCTTCTCGGCGAGGTGGATGCGTTCGGCCACCTGGCGGTTGGTGAGGCCCTCGGCCACGAGCTCCAGGATGCGGCGTTCCTGGTCCGTCAGCGCGGCCAGCCGCGGGTCCTCCTCGTCGCCCTTGCGCAGCCGCTCCAGCACCCGGCCGGTGACGGCGGGATCGAGCAGCGACTCGCCGGCCGCGACGCGACGGACGGCGTCCACGAGGTCGTTCGCCCGTGTCTCCTTGAGCAGGTAGCCGCTCGCCCCGGCCATGATGGCGTCGAAGAGGGCCTCGTCGTCGGAGAACGAGGTGAGCATCAGGCAGCTGATGTCGGGGTCGTGCGCGCGCACGTCGCGGCACACCTCGACCCCGGTCCCGTCGGGCAGCCGCACGTCGAGCAACGCGACGTCCGGCCGCAGCGCGGTGATCTGCGCCAGCGCCATGCCGGCCGTGGCGGCCTCGCCGACGACCTCGATGTCGTCCTCGCCCTCGAGCAGGGCACGGAGCCCGCGTCGCACGACCTCGTGGTCGTCGACGAGGAAGACCCGGATGGTCGTCACGGTGCGTACCCCTCGCGTCGCGTGTGGCGAGCGTACGCTCACCCGGGCGGCGACGAGGGAGGTCCGCGCGAGGTGGCTGGCGACGACGACGCGACGACCTCGACGCGCGAGCGGCTCCTCGAGGCACTGCTCACCGTCGCGGCCGACCTCGACCTGACGTCCACGCTCGAGCGGATCGTCGCCGTGGCGTGCGATCTCGCCGGCGCCCGCTACGGCGCCCTCGGTGTGGTCGGCACGCACGTCGGGGACCAGACCCTCGTGGAGTTCGTGCACCAGGGGGTCGACGAGCCGACGGTCGAGCGCATCGGGCACCTGCCGGAGGGCCACGGCATCCTCGGCCTGCTGGTTCGAGAGCCGGAGCCCCTGCGGCTGCGCGACCTCACGCGGCACGCGGCAGCCCACGGCTTCCCGCCCGGTCACCCCCCGATGCGCTCGTTCCTCGGCGCCCCGATCCTCGTGCGCGACGAGGTGTTCGGCAACATCTACCTCACCGAGAAGCTGGGTTCCGAGGAGTTCTCCGCCGACGACCAGGAGCTCGTCGAGGGGCTCGCGGCCGTCGCCGGGGTCGCCATCGCGAACGCCCGGCTGTACGAGCAGGTCGCCTCCCGCGAGGCGTGGCGACGGGCCGTGCAGGACGTGACGACCTCGATGCTGCTGGGGGCCGACACGGCCGAGGTGCACGAGACCGTCGCGGCGGCGGCGCGGAGCCTGCTCGACGCCGACCTCACGGCCGTGGTGGTCCCCGGTCCGCGCGCCGGCGGCGGGGAGGACGCGCTCGAGGTCGTCGCGGCCGCCGGCGCCGGCAGCGGCGCCTTCGTGGGCCGCACCGCACCGGCGACGGGCTCCCTGCTCGCCGAGGTGCTCGGCGGCGGGGATGCGTGCCTGGTGGCCCCCGACACCCCGGCGTCGTTCGCGCCCCTGTCCGGGGTCGCCGCGACCGCGGGCGCCGTCGTGCCGCTGCGGGGCTCCGGCCGCACCCTCGGGGTCCTCGTCGCGACCCGCGCGGCCGACGGGCCGTGGCGCGACGACGACCTGCACCAGCTCGAGCAGTTCGCCCGTCAGGCGTCGCTGGCCATCGAGTTCGGGCGCGCCCGCGCCGAGGTGTCCCGGCTGCAGCTGCTCGAGGACCGGGAGCGCATCGGCCGCGACCTGCACGACACGGTGATCCAGCAGCTCTTCGCGGCCGGTCTCGAGCTCCAGGGGCTCGCCCGGCGCACCGGCGACCCGACGGTCACCGAGCGGCTCGACCGGGTCGTGGACGAGCTCGACGGGGTCATCCGCCAGATCCGCACGACCATCTTCGCGCTCCAGGGGGAGCAGCCGGAGGGGCTGCGCGGCCGGGTCCTCGGCGTCGCCCGCTCGCTCGCTCCCGCGCTCGGGTTCGCCCCGCAGGTCGTCTTCGAGGGGCCGGTCGACTCCCTCGTCCCGGTCCCGGTCGCCGAGCAGGTCGCGCCGGTGGTCCGCGAGGCGCTGTCGAACGTCGCGAAGCACGCCGGGGCGTCGCGGGTCCAGGTGACGGTCCGCACCGACGGCGAGGAGCTCGAGGTCGTGGTGCTCGACGACGGTCGCGGGATGCCCCAGGAAGGGGCCGGGGGCGGGCTCGGGCTCGGCAACCTCCGGCAGCGCGCGCGCCTGCTCGGGGGGGACGCCGAGGTCGGCACCCCCGCCGCCGGCGAGGGCCTGCAGGTCCGCTGGTGGGTCCCGCTGGACTGAGCGGCGGTTCACCGACCCGCGAGCTCGTCGCTGCCGGCGGGCGCGTCGTCGTCGAGGAGCCGGCCGGCGAGCTCCGCGAGGAACCCGGTCGCGGTCCGATGGGCGACGCGGTGCAGCGCGATCGCGTCGACGAGCTCACCCAGCGGGCCCCCCGGGACGTCGTAGACCCCGTCGAGGACGAGCGACGTCCTGTCGGAGACGACCACCCCCAGCTCCGCCTGCAGCGTCGGAAGCAACCGCTCCACCGGCACCGCATCCGACGGGACGCTCGCCGGCTCCCACCGCACGGTGCGCCACCGGGTGCTGCCGGTGCGCCAGGTGGGACCGACGTGGCAGCGGACGCGCCGGGACGTCCCGGCGCCCGCCAGCGTCAGCTCCCAGGTGTCCGGGCCCACGTGCCTCGGTGCGCCGGGGAGCCAGCGGCCGGGGTCGGACGTGAGCACCTCACCCGCCGCGGCACCGTCGGGGAGGGGATGGAAGACCGTCAGTGGGCGGGACATCCGTGGCTCCTGCAGCACCCTCGTGCAGGACCGTACGTCCGTCCGCGCGGGGAGAGGCAGGGACGAAGGTCCCGACGTCCCGGGACGCCCGTCGCGTCAGCCGCCGAGGTAGGCGGCGCGCATCTGGGGGTTCGCCAGCAGGTTCTCGGCCGTGTCGTCGAGGACGACCCGCCCGGTCTGGATGACGTAGCCACGATCGGCGATGGAGAGCGCCATGTTGGCGTTCTGCTCCACCACGAGCATGGCCATGCCCTCCTGGTGGACCCGCTGGATGATCTCGAAGTTCGACTGCACCAGCGCCGGCGCCAGTCCCATCGACGGCTCGTCCATCAGCAGCAGCCGCGGGCGCGCCATCAGGGCCCGGCCCATCGCGACCATCTGCTGCTCGCCGCCCGACAGCGTCCCGGCCTTCTGCTCGCGTCGCTCGTACACGCGCGGGAACAGGTCGTAGACCATCTGCAGGTCCTCGGCGATCCCGTCGCGGTCGTCGCGCAGGTACGCACCGAGCTCGAGGTTCTCGAGCACGGTCATCCGCTTGAACAGGCGCCGGTTCTCGGGGACCATCGAGACGCCGCGCTCGACGACGTCCTTCGTGGTGCGGCCCTTGGTCGACATGCCGACGACCTCGACGGAGCCGTTGGTCGGCTGCACGATCGACAGGATGGTCTTCAGCGTCGTCGTCTTGCCGGACGCGTTGCCGCCGAGCAGCGACACGAGCTCGCCCTCTCGCACGACCATGTCGACGTCCTTGAGGACGTGCACGGGGCCGTAGTGCGTGTTGACGCCGTCGAAGCGGAGCAGGACCTCGCGGGTGTCGGTCGTGGTGTCCGTCACGGCTGCTCCTCCTGCTGCTGCATGGCGAGGCCGTCCTCGACGGTCAGCCCCTCGTGCGCGGCGTTCTCGGCGGGACGGCCGAGGTAGGCCTCGATGACCTGCGGGTCGGTGGAGACGTCGGCGTACTCGCCCTCGGCGATCTTGACGCCATGGTCGAGCACGACCACGCGGTCGGAGATCTCGCCGACGACGTTCATGTCGTGCTCGATCATCACGATGGTGAAGCCCCACTCGTCGCGGAGCTTCGCGATGAGCCCGGTGAGCTCGGCGGTCTCCATCGGGTTCATGCCGGCGACGGGCTCGTCGAGGCAGAGCAGGCGCGGCTCGGTCGCCATCGCGCGGGCGATCTCGAGGCGCCGGCGGTTCGCGTACGACAGCACGCTGGCCTTCTGGTGGAACCGGTAGCCGACGAGGCGCTTGCCGAAGAAGGCGAGCACCTCCTTGGCCTTGTCCTCGATCTCCTGCTCCTCCCGGCGGAAGCCGGGGGTGCCGAAGAGGGCCGGGACGAGCCCCTTGGAGGTGCGGCAGTGCCGGCCGATCATCACGTTCTCGAGGATCGTGAGGTCGGGGAAGAGCCGCACGTTCTGGAAGGTCCGGGCGACGCCCTGCCGGGTGATCGCGTCCGCGGTCCACCCGGCGATGTCGACGCCCTCGAACAGGATCCGGCCGGAGTCGGGCGTGACGAGCCCGGTGATGCAGTTGAAGAACGTCGTCTTCCCGGCGCCGTTGGGGCCGATGATCGAGACGATCTCGCCCTGGTCGACGGTCAGGTCGACGCCGTCGACGGCCTTGAGGCCGCCGAAGGCGACGGCGAGCTGCTCGATCTCGAGGATGGGGGTGCTCACGGCTGCTCCTCCGCGGTCTCGCCCGTCGTGCCGGTGCGCTGGGCGGCGACCGCCGACGACCCACCGACGTTCTTGTCGAACCAGGCGTCCTGGTCCATCTCCTCCTGCTCGATCTCGCGTCCGCGCTCGGGTCGGGGGAGGAGCCCCTCGGGCTTGTTCAGCATCATCACCACGAGCAGGGCGCCGTAGATGAGCAGCTTGAAGTTGGCGAACTCGGCCAGCAGGCCCTGCGTGGTCGGGCCGCCGAGGACGCCGACCAGCACCAGCGAGCCGAGGAGCACGCCGGGCACGTAGCCGGTGCCGCCGACGATGACGACGACCAGCACGAGGACGGAGACCAGCAGCTCGAACGAGGTCGGGAACGCCGAGCTGACCTTGGCGGCGAACAGCGCGCCGGCGAGGGCGGCGAAGACCGACCCGACGCAGAACGCGAGCAGCTTCTGGCCCGCCACGTTGATCCCCATCGCCTCGGCGACGGTCTCGTCCTCGCGGATGGCCTGCCAGGCGCGGCCCATGCGGGAGTGCTGCAGGCGCCACGCCACGTAGATGACGACCCCGAGGACGGCCAGGCAGAGCCACAGGAAGCCGCGTGGGCTGGTGGTGGCGTTGACCGTGTCGATGCCGACCCAGACGCCGGGGACGTTGCGCACGCCCTGCGGGCCGCCGAGGACCGGCGCGAACCAGTCCGAGACGACCAGCCGCTGGGCGATCGCGGCGAACCCGAGGGTCACGATCGCGAGGTAGTCGCCGCGCAGCCGGATGACCGGGGTGCCGATGAGCAGTCCGGCGACGACCGCCACCGCCAGCGCGATGGGCAGGGCGAGCCAGAACGGCAGCCCGGGCGAGATGGCCAGGTTGTTGGTCACCGGCGCCGTGAGCACGGCCGTGGTGTAGGCGCCGACCGCGAAGAACGCGACGTAGCCCAGGTCGAGCATGCCAGCCAGGCCGATGACGATGTTGAGCCCGAGCGCCATGATCCCGAAGATCACGACGTTGATGAGCATGTCGTTGACGGACCGGTCGAACAGGAACGGAACGACGACGGCGACGGCCAGCAGCACCAGCGTCAGCCGGACGCGGGAGGCGGTCGTCGGCGCGGCGGACAGCTGCCGCGCGCGCAGCTCGCGGGCCCGGCCGTGCGCGCCGGCGCGCAGCGCGAAGGCGACCCCGGCGACGACCAGCGCACCGACGACGGTGAGCCCCTGCCGGGTCGTCAGCGACGCCGTGATGCCGTCGATGCGCAGCGTGCGCAGGATCCCCCCCAGGGGACCGATGAGCAGCGACACCGAGAGGGTCCAGACCAGCGCCGAGACGAGGCCGTCACGGACGCGGGCGGGGGCGACGCGGGCGGCGCCGGCCAGCGCGGCGACGACCGTCGGGAGCAGCAGGGAGACCAGCACGCCGGTGCCGGTCCCACGCCCGAAGGTGAGCATCTCGAGCAGCTGCGGGCTGAGGTTGATCAGCACCGTGCGCAGCGAGCTGCCGACGCTGTCGAGCAGGAGCACGAAGACGGCGAGGAAGCCGCCGGCGACGAGCCCCGCCAGCGCGGCGGTGGCGACGTCGGTCGGGCCCGGCGGGGCCGTCTCGACCCCCTCGAGCTCGGGGCGCGAGGCGGCCGACCAGCCGGCGAACAGCGGCAGCAGGCCGAGCGCGGTCCAGCCGAGGCTCAACGCGCCGGCGATGACGAAGCGCGCGTCGAACGTGACGGCCATGCCGACGCCGCAGACCACGAGCATGCCGAGGCCGGCGGGTATCCCCGCGGTCCAGGCACGGTGCAGGTCGACGGAGGCCGCCGGCGCCGTCGGGGCCGGCGCAGATGCGGGTGCGGGAGGAGCGGTCGTGGTGCTCATGCGCGGTTCTCCGAGCCGAGGAGCTCACCGAACAGGCCGGACGGCCGGAACAGCAGCACCAGGACGAGGACGCTGAAGGCGACCACGTCGCGGAGCTGGTTCGGGGCCGGGACGCCGAGGGGCGCGAGGATCGTCAGCGGCCCGACGGACTCGACGGTGCCGAGGAACAGCCCGCCGACCATCGCGCCGCCGAGGTTGCCGATGCCGCCGACGACGGCGGCGGTGAAGGCCTTGATGCCGGGGATGAAGCCGACGAAGTAGCTGACCTGACGGAACAGCAGGCCCCAGGCCACCGCGGCGACGCCCGCCATCGCACCGCCGACGACGAACACGAGGCGGATGGTCCGGTCGACGTCGATGCCCATGAGGGCCGCGATCTCCTTGTCCTCCGCGACGGCGCGCATCGCGCGACCGGTCTTGGTCCCCTCGACGAAGCGCTTGAGGATGAACATCGAGACGAACGCGAGGACGAGGACGGTCAGGCTCGCGCCGGTGATGGCGACGCCGAACAGCGTGCGCTGCTGCGTCAGCCACGCCGGCGCGGACGGGTAGGAGCGAGAGGCCGGGCCGATGAGGCCCAGCACGAGGTTCTGCAGGAAGAAGGACGCGCCGATCGAGGTGATCAGCGGGATCAGGCGCGGGGCGCCGCGCAGCCGCCGGTAGGCGACGCGCTCGAGCACGACCGCGGTGAGGATCGAGGTGGCCATCGCGGCCACCAGCACGAGCAGGATGGCCAGCAGGAACGCCGACTCCCACATGCCCGCCCGCGCCGTCGCGTCCGCGACGACGAACCCGGTCACGGCGCCAGCCATGAAGACCTCGCCGTGGGCGAAGTTGATGAAGCCGAGCACGCCGTAGACCATCGAGTAGCCGAGGGCGATCAGGCCGTACATGGCTCCCTGGGCCAGCCCGGCCGTGATCAGCCGGACGAGCTCGGCGCCGCTGATGGTGTCGCCGCGGACGAAGTCGATCCCGAAGCGGACGAGTCCGAGGACGATGATCAGCAGCGCGACGACGCGGAAGACGCGCAGGAACACGTCGATCCACGTGGACGCGCCCGATCGGGTCCCGAACCGTGGGCTCGGGGCGGTCGTGGTGCTCATCGCTGGGCTCCCTGGGTGTGTCGGTGGGGTCGGGGGACGGGGGTGGTGGAGGTGGTGGCGGCCCGGGTGCTGGACCGCCCCCGACGGACGACGACCGGGGCAGCAGGTGCCCCGGTCGTCGCCGCGTGCGTGGGTCAGGCAGCCGGCTCGAACTCGAAGACGATGTTGTCCGCGAGCTCCTGGGCCTTGGTCTCACCCTCGACGTGCTCGACGATGGAGATGCGCTGGGCACCGCAGTCGCCGAACTCGTCGCAGTTGATGGTGCCGATGATGCCCTGGTAGCCGCTGGTCGCCGTCAGCTCGTCGCGCAGCGCCTGGCGGTCGATCACGAGGTTGCCGTCACCGTCCACCTCCGCGACCGCGTCGATGGCCTTCAGCAGCAGGGCGGTCGCGTCGTAGCTGTGCGCCCAGAACGCCGCGGCCGGGGTCTCACCGTAGGCCTCCTCGTAGCGGGCGAGGAAGTCGTCCGCGGAGGTGCCGAGCTCGTTGGCGTTGTCCCCGTAGGCCAGGTTCGGGCCGGAGTGGAACACGCCCACGGACTCGGGCAGCTCGGTGAAGTTGTCGGTCAGGGTGCCGTCGGCGGAGATCAGCAGCGCGTCGGAGAGGCCCTCCACGTCGGCGATCTGCTGGACGATGAAGCCGGCCTCCGGCATGAAGATCGGGAAGAACAGCGCGCCGGGCTCGCCCTGGGCGGCCTCGGTCAGCGCACCCGTCATGTCGGTGTCGCCCTTGTTGACGGCGGTGAACGCGGTGACCTCGCCGCCGAGCGCCTCGAAGGCGTCGGCGAAGGCGCGCGCGAGACCCTCGGTGTAGGGGTCGCCGTCGTGGATGGCGGCGGCCTTGGTGACGCCCTTGTCGTTGAACAGGAACTCCGCGACGGCCTGGCCCTGGAACAGGTCGTTGTGCGCCGTGCGGTAGTAGCCGGGCTGGTAGTCCTCGCCGGCGGTGCCCGCCAGGTCGGAGGTCAGCGACGGCGAGGTGTTCGACGGGCTGATCATGACCATGCCGGCCTGCGAGATCAGCGGCATCGCGGCCACGGCCGCGCCGGAGCACGAGGTGCCGATGACGCCGACGACCTGCTCGTCCGCGACGATCTGCTGGGCCGCGGCCTGGCCACCGGCCGAGTCGCAGAGGTCGTCGAGCGGCGTGCCGAGCTCGACGTCGAAGCCCTGGATCTGGCCGTAGTCCTCGATGGCCAGCTCGGTGCCGCGCTGGTTGGGCAGGCCGAGGAAGGCCACGTCGCCCGAGATCGCCTGCAGCGAGCGGATCTGGATGGCCTCGCCCGCGGGCACGACGACCTGGCCGAGCGCGCCGGCCTCGCCGCCCTCGGTCTCGCCGCCCTCGGTGCCGCCGGTGTCCTCGGTCTCGGTCTCCGTGCCGGCGCCGTCGCCGTCGGTGCTGCCGCCGCACGCGGTGGCGAGCAGCGATGCGGCGAGCATCACGCCAGCCATCCGGCGCGCCCTGGTGTACGTCCTCACATCAGACCCCTCTGGTCAGATCGTGGTCGGGTCGCCGCGCCATGCTGGCGCTGGCGACCGCGGGCCCAACACGTCGGCGGTCCCCGCGACGGGAGAGCCTAGGCGGACGGTGGCCGAACGGGGGGTGAACCGTGAGGGAACGCACACCCGCGGGCGGCGGGGAGGAGAACACGACGCTCGGGTCGAACCGCTGGCACCGCGTCCCCGCTGGGGGTTCCCGGACGCGGAACGGCCCCGCGGCGGGGCCACGGGGCCGTTCGTGCTCGTGTCTGGTGGACCGGATGGGATTCGAACCCACGACCCCCTCCATGCCATGGAGGTGCGCTGCCGGACTGCGCTACCGGCCCAGGTCGAGCGGCTCGGGACGGTACCTCAGGTCGTCGGCGCGGTGCCAACTCCACCCTGGTCCTGCGCGCCCGCGGTGCGCGTGAGGGCGGCGCCGACGAGGACGGCGAGCGCGAGACCGACGCCGGCGCCGAGCAGGGGTCGGACCACGGCCGGGTCGATCGAGGTCGGCAGGACCGGCGCGGAGAGCCAACCCAGGGTCAGCACGCCCGTGCCGACGGTGCCCAGCGCGGCGGCGACGGGCAGCTGGCTGCGCGAGCGGGCGGTGCCCCCGCGCAGCCCGATGAGCGCCAGCAGGGCGCCGGCCGCGGCCGGCAGGGCCAGCACCGTGTTGCCGTCGACCCCCGGCGGGAGCCCGAACAGGCTCGTCGAGATGGCGGCGAGGGTGAGGACGCCGGCGGCCAGCGCGACCGGGCCGCCGAGGCCGGGACGGGCGCGCAGCAGCGCCACGGCCGCGCCGGCGGTCACGAGCAGGGCGAGGAGCCCCGGCACCGGCGACGCCGCCGGGAGGTACGCCAGGTCGCCGGTGATGGCGACCGGCTCGCCGTCGACGAGGAGCGGGATCTCCCAGTCGTAGACCGGCTGGACCTCGGTGGCGCCGGGGTCGATGAAGTCCGGCGGGGTCGGCGACATCCAGTGGATCCGGTGGTCGTGCCACGAGTAGGCGCCGTCCTCGGCGACGAGCACCCACGTCGGGGGCACGCTGCCGGGCTGGAGGTCCGGGGGGACCTCCGCGCCGTAGCGGCCCTGCGAGAAGTAGAAGGCGACCGCGTTGGTGTTGACCTCGACGGTGCCGTCGGTGTTGAACCGGAGGTAGAGCTCGTCCTCGTCGTAGCCCGGGACGACCACCTCGGTGCCGTCGGGCACCCGCAGCGTGAGGTAGGAGTCGCCGCCGATGACCTCGGCCTCGAGCCCGTCGGGGGTCGAGGTGATCGTCGAGACGTAGCTGGTCGGGCCGGGCGCGTCGGCCGCGGCCGGGCCGGCCGCGAGCACGACCGCGCCGGCGGTCGCCGCGAGGACGGTGCGCAGGCGGGTGCGGGTCCGCACGGTGCTGCTCCTGGGTCGGGGCGGGCGAGGTGGGCGCCGGCGTGCTGGGTCAGGGGTTGACGACCACGTCGACGCTACTGCGCGCCTCGGTGAAGGTGTCGACCCGGACGACGACCTCGATGGTCCAGCGCCCCGGGAAGGCGAGCTCGCGACCGTTGACCTGCCAGTGGCCGGGGCCGGCGACGAACGGCTCGCGGACGAGCGGCGTGCCCGCCTCGCCGGGCGGGGTGAGCTCGACGGTGATGCCCTCGATGTCGTCGGTGGGGCGGCCGGTCGCGTCGAGCACGTAGAGGTGGATCTGGTTGAAGCCGGCCCGGTTCGGGTCGACGACGACGTCGAGGGCGAGCTCGTCGCCGAGTGGCTGGCGCGCCTCGAACAGCCCGGTGATGCCGGCCGCCTCGGCGGCCGGCCGCTGCTGGACGAGCACGCCGGTGACGACGAGCAGGACGGCGAGTCCGAGCACCTCGAGCCGGACGGTGCGGCGCAGCCGGGACCACGCAGCCTCGCCGTCGTCGAGGGAGGCCCCGGGCGCGGTGCCTGCGACGGCGTCCGGGACGGTGTCGCTCGAGCCGCCGGCGGGGACGGGTCGCACCGCCGCGACGACGTCGGGGACCAGCCGGCGGTGGTTGTGGGCGCCGGCGGCGATGACCGCGGCGGCGATGGCGAGCTTGACGAGGAGCGTGACGCCGTACGACGTGGACAGCAGGGCCCGGGGGGCCTGCACGGTGGCCCACGACATGGCGGAGCCGGCGACGACCACGGCCACGAGCGCGACCGTGGCAACGGCGGAGAAGCGCGCGACCAGGCCGGCGCCGCCGACCGGGTCGTCGGCGAGCCGACGCCGGCGCAGCGCCCCGGCCAGCACGACGAGCCCGCCCAGCCACGCGGCGCCGGCGGCGACGTGGACGGCGTCGGCGGTCCACATCAGCCAGGCCGGTTCGACGGTGCGGGTGTGCCCGTCGAGGAGCAGCGACGCGAGCGCGAGGCCTGCCGCGCCGAGCACGACCGTGTCGGCGGCCCGACCGAGCAGGAGCAGGACCGCGCCGGCGGCGAGCAGCCGCAGGACGGCGGCCTGCCCGACGGTGGCGGCGAGGGTCTCGCCGAGCGGGGCGGGCGCGAGCGCGGCGACGGGGCCGAGCCCGGTGACCGCCATCGACTGCACCGGGACGGCGAGCAGCGACAGGCCGACGGTGGCCCACGCCGCGCGGCGTGCCCACGCGCGGGCGGCGCTCCGGTCGTCGTCGCGGGAGACGACCCGCACCAGCGCGAGCAGCGCCCCGCCCAGCACGAGCAGCGCGAGGTGGGTGCCCGCGCGGACGACCACGCCCAGCGCCGCCACCACCGGTGAGTCGCCCGCGTCGACGAGCGAGGCGAGCAGGCCCTCGTCGATCCCGCCGGGGGCGTCGCCGACGGTGAAGACCAGGGCGCCGCGGACGACGTGGCCGTCCTCGGACGTGATCCGGTAGGTCGCGACGAACGTGCCGTCCGCGAGGCCGGACAGCGGCGCGACCACGGTGTCGGAGCCGTCGAGCGACGCGGTGCCGTCGTCCACGCGCTCGCCGCTGGCGTCGTACACGCGGATGCCGCCGGTCGGGACCGTCACGGCCTCGTTGAAGCGCAGGCGGACCTCGTCCACGGCGTCGACCTGTGCCCCGTCGGCCGGGGTCGTCTCGACGATCGCCGCGTGGGCGGACGCCGGCGTGGCGGGCCCGAGGAGCAGGGCCGCGACGGCCAGCAGGACCGCGAGCGCGGCGGTGCGGGCGGGGCGGGGGCGGGCAGCGGTCACCGGTGGGCCAGTCGTGCGGGGGTCCCGACGTCGTGCCGGGCGAGCCAGCGCGGGGCGCCTGCGTGGCGAGCGGCACGAGGTGGCTCGTCTCGGCCGCGAAGGTAGCCGCAGCGGGCCGGGGCGGCCGTCTGCGGGGCTACGCTCGGCCGCTCCCGCAGCAGCCGACGTCGACGGGTCCCATGAGCGAGCAGACCGAGCAGACCGCGCCGCGCGCCGAGCAGGCCGAGCGCTACGACCCCCTGTCGTTCGAGGCCGAGATGGCCACCCGCTGGGCCGAGCAGGGCGACTACGAGGTCGACCTGACCCGCACCGACGGCGACCCGTACTACGCGCTCACGATGTTCCCGTACCCCTCGGGTGACCTGCACATGGGGCACGCGGAGATCTTCACCATCCACGACGCGCTGGTCCGTCACCGCCGCATGCAGGGCGACGTGGTGCTCAACCCGTTCGGGTGGGACGCGTTCGGGCTGCCGGCCGAGAACGCCGCGAAGAAGCGGGGCGCCGACCCCAAGGCGTGGACCTACGAGAACATCGAGGAGCAGCGCCGCTCCGTGATCCGGCTCGGGTACTCGTTCGACTGGTCCACCCGGCTGCACACCTGCGACCCCGTCTACTACCGGTGGACGCAGTGGATCTTCACCGAGCTGCTCGACGCGGGCCTCGCGTACCGCAAGGACGGCGTCGTCAACTGGTGCCCCGGCTGCCAGACGGTGCTGGCCAACGAGCAGGTCATCGACGGCCGCTGCGAGCGCAGCGAGGACGTCGTGGTCCGCCGCCCGCTGGAGCAGTGGTACTGGCGCATCACCGACTACGCCGACGAGCTGCTCGCCGGCCTCGACACCATCGACTGGCCCGAGCGGGTCAAGGCGATGCAGCGCAACTGGATCGGCCGCTCCGAGGGCGCCGAGATCACCTTCACGACCGCGGACGACGCGGCCGAGGAGATCGTCGTCTACACGACCCGGCCCGACACGATCTTCGGGGCGACCTACTTCGTGTTCGCGCCCGAGCACCCGCTGGTCCGGGCGCGGATGGCGGGCGACGCCGAGTACGACGCGTTCCTCGAGGAGGTCGCCACCCGCTCCGAGCTCGAGCGGCAGCAGGGCCACGAGGGCAAGACCGGGTACCGGCTCTCCTTCGACGTGACCAACCCGTTCACCGGCGAGGCGATCCCCGCGTACGCGGCCGACTACGTGCTGATGGACTACGGCACCGGCGCGATCATGGCGGTCCCCGTCGGCGACCAGCGCGACTTCGAGTTCGCCCGGCAGGAGGGCCTGCCGATCCGGGTGATCATCCACCCGACCGACGACGACGGGAACCTGCTCGAGCCGCTCGACGCCGACACCATGACCGAGGCCTGGACCGGACCCGGCCTGATGGTCGCGTCCGGCGAGTACGACGGGCTGCCGTGGCAGCAGGCCAAGGCCCGCATCATCGCCGACGTCGAGGCGAAGGGGTGGGGCACCGGCAAGGTCAACTACCGCCTGCGGGACTGGCTCGTGTCCCGCCAGCGCTCGTGGGGCGCCCCGGTCCCGGTCGTGCACTGCGACGCCTGCGGTCCCGTGCCGGTCCCGACCGAGCAGCTGCCGGTGGAGCTGCCCGACGACCTCGACTGGACCGTCGACGGGTCGCCGCTGGCCGCGCACCCGACGTGGAAGCACACCACGTGCCCGTCGTGCGGCCGCGACGCCGTGCGCGACACCGACACGCTCGACACCTTCGTCGACTCGTCCTGGTACTTCCTGCGCTTCCTCGCCCCGGAGGACGAGGCGCAGGGCTGGCCCAAGGAGCTCGCCGACCGGTTCCTGCCCGTCGACCAGTACACCGGCGGGGTCGAGCACGCGATCCTGCACCTGCTGTACGCCCGGTTCGTGACCCGGGCCCTGCGCGACCGCGGGCACCTGTCGGCCGACGAGCCGTTCCAGGCGCTGCTCAACCAGGGGCAGGTCATCCTCGACGGCCGCGCGATGTCGAAGACGCTGGGCAACCTGGTGCGCCCGGGCGAGGTGTACGAGACCCACGGCGCGGACACCCTGCGTGGGACGATGCTGTTCGCCTCGCCGCCCGAGGACGACATCGACTGGGCCGACGTCAGCCCCGAGGGCATGCACAAGTGGCTGTCGCGCGTGTGGCGGCTGTCGATGGAGCACCTCGCCGACGGTGGGGCCGACGCGCCGGCCGCCGGCGCGGACGACGCCGTCGCGGCGCTTCGCAAGGCGACGCACCACGCCATCGCCGAGGCGAGCGCCGACTACGACGCCCGCAAGTACAACGTCGCCATCGCGAAGCTCATGACGCTCACGAACGAGGTGATGGCCGCGCGCCGGGCCGGCGTCGCCGGACCTGCGGTGCACGAGGCGCTGGTGAGCCTGCAGCTGCTGCTCGCCCCGATCTGCCCCTTCATCACCGAGGAGCTGTGGGGCCGTCTCGGCGGCGAGGGCTCGGTCCACGCGCAGCGCTGGCCCGTCGCCGACGCGGCGCTGTTGGTCGAGGACGAGGTCGACCTCGTCGTGCAGGTCAACGGCAGGGTCCGCGGCCGCGTGACCGTCCCCGCCGGCGCCGACCAGGCGACCGCCGAGGCGGCCGCGCGCGCCGACGAGAACGTCGCCGCCCACCTCGACGGGCAGACGGTCGTGAAGACGATCGTCGTGCCGGACAAGCTCGTGAACTTCGTCGTCCGGGGCTGACGTGCCCGGTCCGGCGGTCGCGCCCGACGACCTCGCGACCCTCACCTGGGGCGACGGGGAGGGCGACGGGCCGCTGGCCGTGCTGCTGCACGGCTTCCCCGACCACCCGCACACGTGGCGCCACCTCGGGCCGGCGCTGTCCGACGCCGGCTGGCGCGTGGTCGCGCCGTGGCTGCCGGGGTACCCGCCGTCCCCGCTCGGCCGGCGCGACCCCGACCTCGACGCGGTCGCCACGACCGTGCGCGGGCTGATCGATCGACACACCCGAGGGCCCGAGGACGCGCGGACCCTGGTGGTGGGGCACGACTGGGGATCGCTCGTCGCGGGGAGGGTCGCGGCCGGCGGCGGGGTGGCTCGGCTGGTCACGCTCGCGGTACCACCCGAGGCCGCGCTCCTACGGGGTTTCCTGACCGACCCGCCGCAGCTGTGGCGCTCGCGCTACGCCGTCGGGTTCGGGCTGCCGGACGGCTGGCGGCGCCTCGCCGGCGACGTCGACGGGGTCGTGGGCGGCCTCTGGCGCGCGTGGTCGCCCGACCTCCAGCCCGACGAGGACGACCTGCGAGCGATCGTCCGGACGCTCGCGGCGCCCGGCGCCGCGCGGGCCGCGACCTCGTACTACCGCGCCCTGCGGCGTGACCTGCTCCGCGGGCGGTTCCCGCGTCGCATGCCACCGACCGTCCCGACCCTGCACCTGCACGGCACGCGTGACGGCTGCATCGGGCCGCGCGTCGCGGACGCCGCCCGAACGCTGCCGTGCACGACCGTCGTCGAGGTCGCCGGCACCGGGCACTTCCTCCACCTCGAGGCGCCGGCGGCCGTCGCGACCGCCGTCCTCGAGCACGCCGGCGGGCCCGCCGACCCACGCTGACACGGGCCGAAGCGCCCGGCGCCGGCGGTGGCGGGGCCCACTAGGCTCCGGCCCGACCGGTGCACGGCCCCGTGCTGCCCCGACCCGGACCAGGAGCGTGTCCCGCGTGTCCCGCGTGGCCGTCGTGACCGACTCGACCGCGGACCTCCCGGCCGACCTCGCCGAGGTGCTCGGGCTCCGCATCGTGCCGCTCTCGGTGACCTTCGGCGACGAGACCTTCATCTCGCGCATCACGATCACGGACCGGGACTTCTACGGCCGGCTCGCGTCCGCCGACGAGCTGCCCACGACCTCCCAGCCGGCGCCCGCCTGGTTCGAGGAGGCGTACGGCGACGCGGTCGACGACGAGGCCACCGCGATCGTGAGCCTGCACGTCTCCGGCGCCCTCTCGGGGACCTGCGACCTCGCCCGGGCCATCGGCAGCGACGCCCCCGTCCCGGTCGAGGTGGTCGACTCCCGCCAGGTCTCGGGGGGCCTGGCGCTGCAGGTGCTCGCCGCACACCGGGTCGCGCTCGACGGCGGCGACGTGCCCGACGTGGTCGCGGCGGCCGCCGCCGTGCAGGAGGCGACCTGCTCCTTCCTCGTCGTCGACACCCTCGACCACCTGCGCAAGGGCGGCCGGCTCTCACCGGCCCAGGCGACCGTCGGCAACGTGCTGCGGGTGAAGCCCGTCCTGGGCGTGGTCGACGGGGCGGTGGAGCTCCTCGAGCGGACGCGGACGTGGGGTCGGGCGTTGGACCGGATGGTCGAGCTCGTGGCCGCCTCGGTCGGGCCGGAGCCGGCGCACGTCGTCGTCGCGCACGCGCTGGCCCCGGACCGTGCCGCCGAGCTGCGCGGCCGCCTCGAGGAGCGCCTCGAGGTCGCGGAGCGCCTCGACGTCGTGATGGGTCCGGTGGTCGGGACCCACGTGGGGCCGGGGGCCGTGGCGGTCGCCGCCTGCCCCGCCTCGCTCACCTGACCTCGTCCACAGGCGCCGGCGGTCGGCTCGCGCCACCGGCGTCGGCGTGGCGGACGCTGCGCCCGTGTCCACCACCCGCTCCCGGCTCCGCGCCGTCGCCGACGTGCTCGCGGCGACCCCCACCGAGGTCGCCGGCCTCGTCGGCTGCCTGCTGTGCGCCGCGCTGGGCACCGCCGTGCTGGTCTGGCTCGCCCGACCGGTGCCCACCGTCGCGGAGGGCGCCGGGGACCCGGCCGGGTGGTTCTCCTCGGCCGCGGACGCGACCGGCGCCGGGCTGGAGGGGCAGCGCGGCGACGGGGCCGCACCCGGTGGCGGCGAGGGCGGGACGGTCGTCGCGGCCGACGTGACGGTCCACGTCGCTGGCGCCGTCGTCCGGGCGGGGCTCGTGACGCTGCCCGCGGGCTCCCGCGTCGGGGACGCCGTCGAGGCGGCCGGCGGCGCCGTCGCCGGCGCGGACCTGTCGGCCGTGAACCTTGCCCGGGCGCTCGTGGACGGCGAGCAGGTGGTGGTGCCGCTGGTCGGACAGGCGCCCGCCGGCGACCCCGCGGGTGCCGGCGCAGGGGCGGGGGACGCTGCGGCCGGCCCCGGGGTGGACGGGGGCGGGGCCCGGGGTCCCGACGGGCTCCTCGACGTCAACCGCGCCACCGCCGCCGAGCTCGAGCAGCTCCCCGGGATCGGTCCGGTCCTCGCCCAGCGGATCGTCGACTCCCGGACCAGCGACGGACCGTTCACGGCCGTCGGCGACCTGCGGCGCGTGTCGGGCATCGGTGAGCGCACGCTGGCCGGTTTCGCCGACCTCGTCACCGTGCGCTGAGGTGCGAGGGGGGCGCGGGGCGGGGCACGGTGCGCCGGCGGTGCGCACGGGACCGCTCGGCTGGTGGGCCGCGGCGGCGCTGCTCGGTGGTGCGCTCGGCACCGGACGGGTGGTGGCGCCGCCCCACGCCGCCGCGGTCGTGCTCGGCGGATGCGCGTGGCTCGGGATCTCGGCGTGGCGCGGCCGCCGGACCACCGCCGGGTCGCGATCGGCCCCCCGGGGCGCCGCCGGCGCGGTCGTCGTGCTCGTCGTCGTGGCCACACTCGCGGGCGTGCGCGGCTGGGTGCGCACCACCGGCCCGCTGGTCGAGCTGGAACGTGGCGCCGGTGACGCCGTGGTCGAGGCGGTGGCGGTCGCCGACCCCGTCGCGCTGACCGACCCGACGGGCGCGCCGACGGACCGGTGGCGCACGACGGTCCGGGTCGTCGCCGTCGACGGGGCCCGGGTCCGGCAGCGCGCCACGCTGACCGGCGGCGGTGCCCGGACCGGGCCGCCGCCGGCGCTCGGCGCCCGCTGGGTCGGGGAGGTCCGGGCACGACCGGCGGACCGACCCGGCGACGCATCCCGCCACGTCGCGGTCCACCTCGTCGCGACGCGCGGTGGCGTCGCCGGTCCACCCGCCGGGTGGTGGGCGTGGTCGACCTGGGTCCGGGTCCGCGTCGCGGACGCGGCCAGCCGGCACCTGCCCGCCGACCTGGC
Organism: Actinomycetes bacterium; assembly: GCA_046566145.1. Taxonomy (GTDB): domain Bacteria; phylum Actinomycetota; class Nitriliruptoria; order Nitriliruptorales; family Nitriliruptoraceae; genus JBKHXF01. The sequence continues at coordinate 19,885 of JBKHXF010000013.1, read as the reverse complement.
GGCCCTCGCGACGGGCCTCGTGACCGGTGACGAGTCACGCCTGCCCGACGAGCTCGGCGACGCGATGCGCGACACCGGCCTCGGTCACCTGACCGCCGTCAGCGGCTCGAACGTGGCCATCGTCGTCGCGGGAGGGGTCGCCCTCGCCGGCGCGCTGCGGCTCGGACCGCGCGGGCGTCGGCGCCTGCTCGTCGGGCTCGTGCTCGGGTTCGTCGTGCTGACCCGGGCGGAGCCCTCGGTGCTCCGTGCCGCCACGATGGCCGGGCTCGCCCTCGCGGCCAAGGTCCGCGGGGGTCGGGCCGACGGCCGGCACGCCCTGGCCGGGGCGGTGCTGGTCCTCGCCTGCGTCGACCCCGCGCTCGGTCGTCGGCTCGGGCTGCTGCTCTCGGCGGCGGCCACCCTCGGGGTGCTGGTGGTCGCGCCGGCGGTCGCCGAGCGCCTCGGCGGCTGGCGCGTCCCCGGCCCGCTGCGGCTCGCGCTCGCGGTCACGCTCGGCGCCCAGGTGGCGGTCCTCCCGGTGCTGCTCGGCGCGGGGCAGGAGGTCGGCGTGTCGAGCGTCCCGGCCAACCTCGTGGCGGTCCCGTCCGCGGCGTTCGCCTCGCTCGTCGCCGGGGTGGGGGCCGTCGTGTCGCTCGCGTGGCCGGCGGCGGGCGGGCTCGTGCTGGCGGCGGCCTGGCCCGGTCTGGCCGTGGTCGCCGCGGCCGCTCGCGGGTTCGCCGGGGTCGGGCCCGTGGTCGCGCTCGCCCGGCCGGCGTCGGTCGTGGGCGCGGTGGCGCTGGTGGGTGCGCTCGCCGTCCGATCGGGACGCGGTCGCAGCGGGCGCCCCGGTCGGGGTCCCGGTGGCCGCACGACCGCGGTGAAGGTCGCCGCCGGCGCGGCGGTGGTCGCCCTGGTCGTGACGGCGCTCCCGCGCCTGGGGGCCGGGCCCGTCCGCACCCTCACGGTGACCGCGATCGACGTCGGGCAGGGGGACGCGGTGCTCGTGGAGGCCCCCGGCGTCCGCCTGCTGGTGGACGCCGGCGTCGACGACGCGGCCGCCCGGTGGCTGCGGGCGACCGGGCGGAGGAGGCTCGACCTGCTCGTCGCGAGCCACCCGGACGCCGACCACGTCGGTGGGCTGCCCGACGTCGTCGCGGTGGCGGACGTCACCGCGCTGTGGGGCCGCCCCCTGCCCGGCGGCCACCGCGGCCTCGAGGAGGCGGCGCGGGCGGTCGTCGAGGCCGGCGGGGCGCTGCGCGCCCCCGTCCGCGGTGAGGTGGCCCGGCTCGGTGACCTCGTCGTCGAGGTGCTCGGGCCGCCGCCGGGGCGTCCCTACCGTTGGGGAGAGGCGGAGTCGAACGACACCTCCGTGGTGCTGCGGGTGTCGTGGCACGGACGGCGGGTGCTGCTCACGGGCGACGTCGAGCGGGAGGCGCAGGCGGACCTGCTCGCGACGGTCGGCCGCGACCGGCTGGCGGCGGAGGTCCTGAAGGTCCCCCACCACGGGTCGCGCACCTCCGACCCGGCGTTCCTCGAGGCGATCGGGGCGTCCGTCGCGCTCGTCTCCGCCGGGCGGGAGAACCGGTACGGCCACCCCGCGCCGGACGTCGTGGACCTGCTCGACGCCGCCGGCGCGGCCGTGCGACGCACCGACGTCGAGGGCACCGTGACGGTCGAGGTGCCACCGCCGGCGCCGGCGGGTCCAGTGCCCGGTGCGGGCCGTCCCGGGCCCGCCGGCGCCCCGCCGGCCCCGCCCCGGGAGGTGTCGGTCCCGTCGGTAGGCTGGCGCCATGCCCGCACCCGTCCACCTGCTCGTCGGCGACGACGACCTGCTCCTGCACCGCGAGACGGAGCGGCTCGTCGCCGACCTCCGCGCCGCCGACCCCGAGGTCGACGTGTCGGTCCACGACGTGGCCGAGACCGAGCACCTGCCGGAGATGATGACGCAGTCGTTGTTCGGCGGGACCACCTGCGTCGTGCTGCGTGGGGTCGAGGAGGTCAGGAACGACCTCAAGGCCGAGCTCGAGGCGTACCTCGAGTCGCCCTCGCCCGAGTCGATCCTCGTGCTCGTCACGAAGGGCACCGGCAAGGTCCAGAAGATCGCGAAGCTCGCGAAGGAGCTTGGCGAGCTGCACGAGGTGCGGCTGCCCCGCGACTTCGACGACCGCGGGTGGGACCGGCTCGTCGGCGAGGAGTTCCGCCGGGCGGGCCGCAAGGCGGACGCCGGCGCCGTGGCCGCGGTGCGCCAGCACGCCGGCCTCGACCCGTCGGTCATCGCGACCAAGGTCGCCCAGGTCGTGGCGGCGACCGGGCCGGCGGACGTCGTCACCGCCGAGGTCGTCGAGGCCACCATCGAGGGGCACGGCCGTCGCTCCGCGTTCGCCCTCGCCGACGCGGTGGCCGACCGCGACGCCGCCGAGGCGCTCGTGGTCCTGCGGGGCCTGCTCGAGGCCGGCGACGCCCCGCTCGCACTGCTGGGCGCGCTCACCTACCGGTTCCGGCAGCTGCTGGGCGCCCGCGCCGGGCTCCCCGCGAAGGACGTGGGCTGCTCGCCGGCGCAGCTCAAGCGGCTCGTCCCGTTGTCGCAGCGCAACTTCGGACCGGGCGAGCTCGCCTGGTGCCACGACCGCATCGCGCGGGCCGACGTGGACCTCAAGGGCTCCGACCTGCCGCCCGAGCTGGTGATCGAGCTCGCCGTGCTCGACCTCGCGACGCCGCGCGCGGTCGGCCCCCCCTGGGACCCGCGCTGACGGGCGACGACCGACCGGGACGGCCGGGACGCTCGCTCACCCCCGCCGGACGGGGACGGTCGCGGCGGTCCCACCCCAGCCGTTGACCGAGTCGCGGCCCTCGACCACCACCTCGTCCACGTCGTCGGGGATCTCGAGCCCGACCAGCGAGCGGGTGAACGGCTGCTCGTCGGCGTGCGGGTGCGCGAGCTCCCGCACGCCGAGGACCTCGCCGTCCGGGGTGGAGACGCGGAAGGCGTCCGCGAAACGGTCGCGTGAGTCGTAGGGGCTCGAGATCGTCGCGGCGACGGTGAACGTCCCGTCGCCGGCGTCCTCGACGACGGCCGAGACCACCGTGGGGTGCGTGAGGTCGTCGACGCCGGTGCAGCCGGCCAGCAGCGCGGCGGCCAGCACCGCGGCCAGGGCCAGCAGCAGCTGGCCGCGGAGGTACGGCGGGGTCACGCCCGCACCACCTCGCCGGCGGTCCTCGCCGCGACCGCGATCGCGTCGATCGAGGTCGGACGGGTGCGCTCCGCGTCCCGCACCACCTGCCGGAGCCGAGCCATCGCGGCTGGCCGGGCGTCGAGGAAGCGCTCGACCGCCGCGACCGGGTCGTCGCCGTCGCCGGCGAGCGCGGTCGTCACGCCCGTGCGCCGCAGCAGACGCAGGTCGTCCGCGAGGCCGGCGCGCTGGAGGCGCGCCCAGGGGTCCTCGGCCGGCGCCTGGTCGAGGAGGCGCAGCAGCCGGTCGACGCACAGCGCCGCGGTCAGCCGCAGCGTCGCGTCGGCGATCGCGGGTGCGGCGTCGGCCGGGAGCCCGAGGTCGCGCACGGTCGCGGCGACGTCGCCGACGATGGTCAGGTCGCGGGTGTTCGCCACGAACGCGGCGAGCTCCGGGTCGACGAGGTCGTCGAGCAGCGCCCCGATGCGCTCCCTGCGGTGCGCCACCTGGTCGGGGGTGCCGAGCTCGGCGAGGGTGGAGGCGAGCGCCTCGGCGACCGGCCGGTCGCGCTCCAGGACCGCGTCGACCGTCGAGCGGGTGACGTCGGCGAGGTAGCGCCGGGTCAGCTCGCCGAGGATCGTGCGGAGCTCGGTCGCCACCTCGGCCTGCTTCTCCGGTCCGACGAGGTCGAGGAGCGGTTCCGTCAGCACCCACATGCGCTCGGCGTCGAGGAGCTCGCGAGCCGTCCAGTACGCCGCGACGACGGTGGCGGGCGCCGCGCCCGACTCGGTCGCGACGCGGTGCACGAAGGTCGGACCCATGCGGTTCACGACGTCGTTGGCGACGAGGGTGGCCACGAGCTCGGCACGCAGCCGGTGCCGGGGGACGAGGTCGCCGAAGCGCTCGACGAGCGCCGGCGGGAAGTAGCCGGTCAGCACCGGCGACACCGCCGGCGCGTCGACCAGGGGCGAGCCGAGCACGACGTCGGTCAGCAGCCGCTTCGCGTACCCGACGATCGTGGCGAGCTCGGGTCGCGTGAGGCCCGCGCCCTCCTCGGCCCGGGCGTCGAGCTCCTCGCGCGTGGGCAGCGCCTCGACCTCGCGATCGAGACCGGCCTCCTCCTCGAGCACCCGCATGAGCTGCTCGTAGGCGGCCATCCGGCGCGGGCTCGCGCCCAGCTCGGTCGACAGGCACCACGTCTGCAGGTCGACGTCGCGCAGCACGTGGGCGACGACGTCCTCGGTGACCTCCTCGAGCACCGCGACGCGACCCGGCTCGTCGAGCCGGCCCTCCTCGACTGCGAGCCGCAGGAGGATCTTGACGTTGACCTCGTGGTCGGAGCAGTCGACGCCGCCGGCGTTGTGGACGGCGTCCTGGTCGATCCGTCCGCCCCGGCGCGCGTACTGGACCCGGCCGCGCTGGGTGATCGACAGGTTGGCGCCCTCCCCGACGACGCGGGCGCGCAGCTCCGAGGCGTCGACGCGCACCTCGTCGTTGGCCCGGTCCCCGACCTCCGCGTGGGACTCGGTCGAGGCCTTGACGTAGGTGCCGATGCCGCCGGCCCAGAGCAGGTCGACGGGGGCCCGCAGGATCGCCCGGACGAGCTCGTCGGGCGAGAGCGTCGCGTCGTCGATCCGCAGCAGGGTGCGGACCTCGTCGGAGAGCTCCACGGACTTGGCGCTGCGGGGGAACACCCCGCCGCCGGGCGAGATCAGCGAGCGGTCGTAGTCCTGCCAGCTCGAGGCCGGGGTCTCGAACAGCCGCCGGCGCTCCTCGTAGCCCACGTGCGGGTCGGGGTCGGGGTCGAGGAAGACGTCGCGGTGGTCGAAGGCGGCGACGAGTCGGAGCTCGCGGGAGCTCAGCATCCCGTTGCCGAACACGTCGCCGGACATGTCGCCGATGCCGACCACGGTGATCGGGTCGAGCTCGGGGTGGACACCGAGCTCGAGGAAGTGTCGACGCACGGCGACCCAGGCGCCGCGGGCCGTGATGCCGAGGGCCTTGTGGTCGTAGCCGTTCGAGCCGCCCGAGGCGAAGGCGTCGCCGAGCCAGAACCCGTACTCCTCGGCCACGGAGTTCGCGAGGTCGGAGAAGGTCGCCGTGCCCTTGTCGGCCGCGACCACCAGGTACGGGTCGTCGCCGTCGTAACGACGCACCGACGGGGGAGGGACGACCTCGTCGCCCCGCAGGTCGTCGGTGACGTCGAGCAGGCCGCGCACGAAGGTCACGTACTGCCGGGCCACCTCGGCCCGCAGGGCGTCGCGGTCCGCCGGCGGCCGCTTCAGCACGAACCCGCCCTTCGCGCCGGCCGGCACGATGACGGCGTTCTTCAGCATCTGGGCCTTCATCAGGCCGAGGACCTCGGTGCGCACGTCGTCGAGCCGGTCCGACCAGCGCAGCCCACCGCGGGCGACCGCGCCACCGCGCAGGTGGATGCCCTCGACCGTGGGACCGTGCACGAAGATCTCGCGGTGGGGGACCGGCAGGGGCATGTCGGGGACGGCGGCGGGGTCGAACTTGAACGACAGGTAGGGCACCCGGGTGCCGGTGGCGTCCTCGGTCCAGGCGTCCTCGCGGTAGGCGTTGGTCCGCAGCGTCGCGTCGACCAGCGCCAGCAGGCCGCGGATGATGCGGTCGTGGTCGAGGCGGTCGATGTCGTCGCAGGCGGCGAGGACGGCTGCCCGGGTCCGGTCGAGGGTGGCCTCGTCGGCGTCGACCGTCGGGTCGAACCGGGCAGCGACGTGGGCCACGAGGCGTCGGACCGCCTCGGGGTTCGTCGCCAGCGCGTCGGAGACGTACTCGGGCGTGTAGGCCGTCCCGAGCTGACGGCGGTACCGGCGGTAGGCCCGCAGGACCGCGACCTCCCGCCAGGTGAGCCCGGCGGTGACGACGAGCCGGGCGAGGGAGTCCGACTCGGCCTCGCCGTGCCAGGCCGCCAGGACCGCCTCGGCGATGCGCTCGCCGTCGGCGTCGACGTCGAGCGGGACCCCGCGGGCGTCGCGCACCCCGAAGTCGTGCAGGTGCAGCGGCGGGTCGTCGCCCTCGAGGCGGTGCGGCACCTCCTCGGCGACGAGCAGGCCGAGGTTCTCGAGCAGCGGCAGGAAGCTCGACAGCTCCAGCGGGGCGCCCGCCCGGTACGCGCGGATGCGGGCGGTCCCGTCCTCCACGGCGACGACGCGCAGCCGCAGGTCGGCCCCGTCGCGGATCAGCGCGTCGAGGGCGAGGACGTCGTCGACGCCGGTCGCGACCTCGACGGTGTCGCGGTAGGTCTGGGGGAGCCGCTGTGCGATGGCGGAGGACAGCCGCCGGCGCTCGACCTCGCCGACGCGGGCGTCGAGGACCCGGGCGAGGTCGTCGAGCCACGAGCGGGTCATCCGGTGCAGGGCCTGGCGCAGCTCCCGCACGGGGACGTCGGGGATGCGCCGGTCGGTGAGCTGCACGGCGAAGCGGGCGACGGCGTCACGCCGCTCGCCGAGCGACAGCTCGACCTCGACGTGGTCGGCGCCGTAGCGCTCCGCGAGGAGCTGGGAGAAGCGCCGGCGGACCTCGGGCCCGTAGCGGTCGCGGGGGACCGAGGCCACCACCGACACCGTGCGGGTGAACGCGTCGGTGCGGACGGTCACGCGGACCTGCCGCTGCTCCTCGGCCTGGAACAGGTCGACGAGCATGGCGTGCAGCGCCGGCAGCTCCGCCTGGAACAGCTCGTCCTTCGGCAGCGCCTGGAACAGGCCGATCAGCGTCGCCTCGTCGTGCGAGCCGGGGACGACGTCCTCGAGCTCGAGGATGCGGCGCAGCTTGCGGCGCAGCACCGGCGTCGTGCGGGCCGGCTCGCCGTACGCCTTGCGGGTGAACAGCCCGAGGATGCGGAACTCGCCGGCGACCCGCCCCTGCGCGTCGTAGCGGGTGAGGCCGACGTAGTCCATGCGCGCGCGGCGCTGGACGGTCGCGAGCCGGTTGGTGCGACTGACCCGCAGGAGTTGGCCGGAGAGGTAGCGGGTCCGCTGCTCCTCGGGGAGCTCCGACAGCGGCACGGTGGGGTACGAGCGGGTCGGGTCCTGGCGCAGGATGCCGAGCCCGGAGCCCGGCACCACGCGGGTCCCGCGTTCCTCGGCGTCGGGCAGGTCGACGATCTCGTACTCGCGGACCCCCAGCAGGACGATGTTGCCGTCGAGCAGCCAGGCGAGCAGCGCGATCGTCTCCTCGAGCTCCTCCGGGTCGACGTGGCCGGCGGCCTCGTCGTGCAGGTCCTCGGCGAGGCGCAGGACCGCGTCCCGCATCGCCTCGTGGTCGTCCGTCGCCGCGAAGACGTCGGCGATGGCGGCCTCGAGGACCGTCCGAAGCTCCTCGCAGGTCGCGTCGTCGAGGACGCGGTCGAGCTCGAGGTGGAGGAACGACTCCCGGTGCTCGGCGTCCCGGGCGGCGTGGATCGCCAGCACGCGGCCGTCCTCGTCGCGCTCGACCCCGACGATCGGGTGCAGCGTGCGGACGACGGTGAGGCCGCGCTCCTCGAGGTGCTCCGTCAGCGTCGCGAGCAGGAACGGGCGGTCGTGGCTGTGGACCTGCACGACGGTGGTCGGCTCGCCGCGCGGGTCGATCGCGCGCGCCGGCGTGTGGAGCCGGACGGCCGCCTCGTGCCCCTCGGCGAGGAACGCGTAGGCGTCGAGCAGCGACGCCGCGATGACCGTCGGGTCACCGGCGTGCAGCTGCTCGGCCGGGACGCGGCGCAGCGCCGCCCGGGCGAAGGCGACGGCGGGGTCGCGCTGGTCGGCGGGGGCGGTCGAGGCGACGGCCGCGAGGACCGCGTCCTGGCCGCCTGCATCACCGGGTTCGGGCACGGGCTCCCTCGCGTGTCGGACCGGTCGCGCGAGCCTAGCCCCGTGGCGTGCGCCACCGGCGACGTCCCGTGCGCCCACCACACGACGCCACGGGTGCCGCGACGACGAACGGGCGCCCCGAGGGGCGCCCGTCGTGCGGAGAGCTGTGGCTCAGAGCTTCTGCAGCCGCTTCGCCATGCCGGACTTCTTGTTGGCGGCGTTGTTGGTGTGGATCACACCCTTGGACGCGGCCTTGTCGAGCTCGCGCGCGGCCAGGCCGTAGGCGGCCTCGGCGGCCTCCTTGTCGCCCGCCTCGACGGCGCTGCGGAACTTGCGCAGCTGGGTCTTCAGGCGCGAGCGGACGGCCTTGTTGCGCTCACGGGCCGCCTCGTTCTGGCGGTTGCGCTTGATCTGGGACTTGATGTTGGCCACGAGGTTCCCCGTCGGGTCCGTGAAGGGCAGGTCGGATGTGGTGCGGGCCGCGTCCGCGCGGGCGGAGGGGCGACCCTGCGCGTTGGGGCGCGTGCGTGCGGCGGGCGCGGGCTCGTCCCGGACGTTGCGGTCCTGGGCGGCCGGGGGCACGGCACACGGTGGCGCGGGTCGGCGCCGGCGGCAGACGGTACCCCCACGGGGCGCAGGGGAGCAACCCCCGCACGGGGCGGGCCGCACACCGCCCACGGGTACCCTCGCCGCTCCCCGCACCGCGCCCGGTCGCGACGTCCCGCGTGACGCCGCCGGCGCGTGCCCCGCTCCCTCTCGCCCCGGGCCCGTCGTGACCTACCCCATCGAGCGCATCCGCAACTTCTGCATCGTGGCGCACGTCGACCACGGGAAGTCCACGTTGGCGGACCGGATGCTGCAGATCACCGAGCTGGTCGACCCGCGCAAGATGCGCGACCAGTACCTCGACAAGATGGACATCGAGCGCGAGCGCGGCATCACCATCAAGGCGCAGACCGCCCGGCTGCCCTACCGCCCCCACGGCGAGGCCGGCGACGAGTTCCTGCTGAACCTCATCGACACGCCGGGCCACGTCGACTTCTCCTACGAGGTCTCCCGGGCGCTCAACGCGTGCGAGGGCGCCGTCCTGCTCGTCGACGCGGCGCAGGGCATGGAGGCGCAGACCCTCGCGAACCTCTACCTCGCCATCGAGGCGGACCTCGAGATCATCCCGGTCCTCAACAAGATCGACCTCCCCGCGGCCGAGCCGGAGAAACGGGCGAAGGAGATCTGCGCGATCATCGGCGGCGACCCCGAGGACGTGCTGCGCATCTCGGCCAAGACCGGCGAGGGCGTGCGCGAGGTCCTGAACGCCATCGTCGAGCGCATCCCGGCCCCGTCCGGCGACCCCGAGGCCGCTTCGAAGGCGCTGATCTTCGACTCGGTCTTCGACGCCTACCGCGGCGCGCTGGTCTACTTCCGGGTGGTCGACGGCACGTTCGCGCCCGGTGACCGGATCCGCCTGATGGCGACCGGCTTCGAGGGCCCGATCGACGACCTCGCCGTGCACTCGCCGGAGGAGACACCCATCGACCGGCTCGGGCCGGGCGAGGTCGGGCTGCTGACCGCCTCCATCAAGGAGGTCGGGCAGGCCAAGGTCGGTGACACGATCACCCGCGCCGGCAAGCTCGCCGCCACCGAGCCGCTGCCCGGCTACCGCGAGCCGCTGCCGATGGTGTTCTCCGGGCTGTACCCGGTGGACTCCGACGACTTCCCGGACCTGCGCGACGCGCTCGACAAGCTCCAGCTCAACGACGCCTCGTTCACGTTCGAGCCGGAGACCTCCGCGGCGCTCGGCTTCGGCTTCCGCTGCGGCTTCCTCGGCCTGCTGCACCTCGACATCATCACCGAGCGCATCGACCGCGAGTTCGGCATCCCGCTCGTCGCGACCGCGCCGAGCGTGCGCTACCAGGTCCGCCTCGACGACATGACCCGCGGCGACGCGCCCGAGTGGGTCGAGGTGTCCAACCCGCAGGACCTCCCGGCGCCCAACCGCATCGACCACATCACCGAGCCGACGGTCGAGGCGATGGTGTTCACGCCGGCGGAGTACGTCGGCAAGGTCATGCAGCTGTGCGAGGGTCGGCGGGGCGACATGAAGTCCATGGACTACCTCACCGAGGACCGCGTCGAGCTCCGCTACATCCTCCCACTGGGCGAGATCATCACCGACTTCTTCGACCAGCTGAAGTCGCTGACCCGCGGGTTCGCGTCGCTCGACTACCAGCTCGGCGACTACCGCCGCGCGGAGCTCGTCAAGGTCGACGTGCTGCTCAACGGCGACCCGGTCGACGCGTTCAGCTCGATCTGCCACCGCGACGACGCGTACGAGTTCGGCAAGCGGATGGTGGAGCGCCTCAAGGAGCTCATCCCCAGGCAGATGTTCGACGTGCCCATCCAGGCCGCGATCGGCTCGCGGGTCATCGCCCGCGAGACGGTCAAGGCCAAGCGCAAGGACGTGCTCGCCAAGTGCTACGGCGGCGACGTGTCCCGCAAGCGCAAGCTCCTCGAGAAGCAGAAGGAGGGCAAGAAGAAGATGAAGAACATCGGGTCGGTGGAGATCCCGCCCGAGGCCTTCGTCTCCGCCCTGCGCTCGTCGGGTCCGGTCTCCCCGACGGAGGACTGACAGGCCGCCACGCTCCCGGTCATCCGACGGATGTGATGTTCTGGTCACACCGGGAGGGGACGGGCGTCACCGCGTCGAAGGCCCTGCTTCGTGCCCACGAGGGGCACCACGAACGCGGAGACCGTCCATGACCACGCGTACCACTGCCCGACTCACCCTCGTCGCGACCGTCGTCGCGACGCTCGGCCTCGTGGCCGGCCCGGCCAGCGCCTCCTGCACCGAGATCATCGAGGGTGTCTGCACCGAGGCGGCCGTCTGCCGTGCCGTGCCGGAGAAGCTCGGAGCGAACTGCATCGAGTGACCCGACGCCGGAGGTCGTGTCGCGCCCCGGGCCCGCGCCCGGGGCGCGCACGTGCGCGACGGAGCATGCGTCGCGTGCGTGCAGCGACCGATGCAAGACCTCCGGGAGGGGTGCACCCTCCCGAACCCGAGTGAGGGTCGCCCCGGTGTCGGCATGGTCGGTTGCACCCGACCCCGGAGGTGGCCTGTGCCCACGACGCGTCCCCGACCAGCTCGAACCTGCCTGGCCCTGCTCCTGTGCCTGCCGTTCGCCCTCGCGTCGGCACCGACCGACACCGCGCCGCCGTCGGACGATGCCGACTGTCTCGAGGGTGAGGCGTGGGTGTCGACCGACGGCGGTGCCACACGTCGGTACCTGCTCGGCCCCAACCACTGCGTTGCACCGACCCCGTTCCCCGCGCAGATGGTCGGGCGGGAGGAGGGCAACGGCGGCATCCGGGTCGGATTCCGCGTCGGCGTGCCCCTCCCGTGACCCTCGGGGACCTGCCGTGGTTCGGCCCGGGGCCCCACGCGGGTCAGGCCGTGCGCGCGGGGTCCGTCCCGAGGCCTGCCGCCTCGTCGCCGTCGCCCGCGTCGGCGACCGCGTCGTACCCGGTGCATGCGGTGCTGCCGGTGGTGCCCTCACACCTGAGGGTCACCTCACCGTGCCCGTCGGCCCGATCGCCGACCGGCAACGGGACCTCGTGCGCGTCCTCGATCCGCCGGGTGCCGTCTTCGGTCTCTCCGGTGACCGTGATGCTGGCGCCGGACGCGGCCGGGACCTCGTCGGCCGGGGTCACGACGACGTCGATGTCCGGCCCCGGGCCCGGGCCCATGGCTGCCGCCGGATCGTCGGCTGCTGACGAAGGAGCACCCGGGACGGCAGGACCGCCGCGGACTGCTGCGCCGAGCACGGTGCTCGCCTCGCTCGGCGGGACAGGTCCGGACTCCGAGGTCGGGACGACGCCGGCGAGGTGCACCACCGACGGTGGCGCGGCGGGCGGCATCGTCGCCGTCAGGGCGGCGGCAGGGCCACCGAGGGCCATGCCGGCGAGCGCGACGGCCACCGCGGCTCCCGCGACGTCGGACGTCGCCGCCAACGAGGAGGTGTCCAGCTGCAGGACGCGGTCCCGGGCACGTGCCGCGGCGGCACGCAGCCGGTCCCACACGCGCTGGCCCACGACCGGGAGCACCGCGAAGCCGCCGAGCGCCTCACGATCCGCCCACGCCACCTGCAGGGCAGCTCGTCCGCGGTGCCGGAGCTGGCGGACGCACCCCTCACTGATCCCGAGGAGCAGCGCCACCTCGCGGGTGGACCATCCTCGGTCCTCAAGGACCAGGGCATCCCGCTGGCCGGCCGGCAGCTCGGCGAGGCGGTCGCGGAGCCACCGGTGGTCCTCCGACGTGATCGTGAGCCCTGCCGGATCGGCCGTGGGGTCCTCGAGGTACAGCTCGTCCGGGGCGGTCGGGTTCGCGCCCCGCCGTTGGTCGAGGTCCCGAAGCAGGCGCCGGGCGGTGACCATCAGCCAGGGCCAACGGGGCACGTCACCCGTGGCCCACGCGTGTTCCGTGGCCCGTGCGAACGTCTCCTGCGCGATGTCCTCCGCGCGCCCACGGTCGGCACCCCGCCCGGCGCAGAACCGCACCAGGTCGTCGTGCAACACGCGGTAACTGCGCTCGATGAGGGCTCCGTCGACCCGCTCGACCCGCTCCTGGTCGTGCCCACGGGTCGGACCGTCCTGCGTCCGCTCCAGCGGCACCACCGGCCCTCCGGCAGTCGCCTGGCCCACGTCGGCACCTCCGCCTCGGCCCCGTCTCCCGAACGGGCCCCACGTCGTGGGCTTCGCACTCCGCGCGCGGACTCCTGCCTCGGAGCGCGAAAACCCTCCCGACCGGGGCTCCGATCGTGCACTCCCACAGCATCAGTTTGCGACCAGCGCACGATCTGCGCTGGGGTTGTCACGTTCGGTCGGTTCGACCCTCCTTCGTGGCATGGGAACCCTCACGAACCGGGCGGGCGACACGTCGCCACCGACCCCGACGACGCATGACGACGTCCTCGAGGCGGTGTCGTTCGCCCTGTCGTCGCGGCTCGAACTCGGTGAGGTGCTCAACCTGCTGGCCCGACTGGCGCGTCGCAGCACGGCGGCGAGCAGGGCGAGCGTGCTGCTGCTCGACCGGGGCCGACTCGTGCCGGCCGCCTCCGTCGGTCCGGAGCCGGACGCGGAGTTGTTCGCGGCGTTCCGGGCGATGGCCCCGTTGCGTTCCTCCGAGATGCCGCCGCTCGCCGTCCTGCTCGACGCCGGCGTCCCGCGTGCCATCGCGGATGCCCGACAGGACGACACGATCCCTACCGAGTGGGTGCGTCGGTTCGGCATCGTCGGTTGCGCGCTGGTGCCGCTTCGGGCGGGTGACGAGGTCGCCGGCCTGATGGCCGTGGACCACCCGGAGGCCGGCTGGTTCGACGACGGGTCGCTGCGGGTGCTCGCGACCCTCGGGCGCTACGCGGGTGTGGCGGTGCGCGACGCCCGCGTGCACGAGGAGTCCGCGCACCGAGCGACGCTCATGACGCAGGTCGCTGCGTCCGCCGGGGCCCTCGCGCAGGCGACCGAGGTCGGTCCGCTCGCGCGGGCGCTCGCGGACGCCGGGCGCGACCTGCTCGGTGCGCGCGACGCCGCGGTGGTGCTGCTCGACCGTGGCGGTACGCGGGCCCGGATCGTCCCGGCCACCGGTGAGCGCTCCACCCGTGCGACGGAGCGGGACCGGCTGCCGCGCGCCGTCCGGGATGCGCTGGCGCACGGTCGGGCGGAGGTGGTCGCGGGGGACGCATCCGAGTTCGACTGGGATGCCGGCCACGTCGCGCTGGCGCCGTTGACGATGGAGGACCGGGTCCGGGGCGTGCTGGTCTGTCCCGTGGACCCGGCCGACCGGCACCTCGGCGCGGCCGTCGAGGCGATCGCCACGCTCGCGTCGATCGGGGCGGCCGCCATCGAACGGGTGCTGCTGACCCGCGAGGTTCGCGACACCGTGTGGCGCCTGGGCGTGCTGGCCGGGCTCGGGGTCCCGGATGTCGGCGACGACGAGGCGCCACTGGAGGCGCTCGACACCCGGCTGGGAGCGCACGGCATCGAGCTGGTGGAGGTCCGGCTCGACGAGCCGGAGCTCGCCCGGACGCTGGACCTGCCCACCATGGCCGCGTCGGCGACGGCGGAGCCCGACCCCGTCGGTGACGGCCCGCACCGCCTGCACGACGGCAGCGTCGTGGTCCCTCTGCGGAGCCGGGACGCCACCCTGGGGACGCTGCACGTCCGGCCGGTGCCCGGCCGGGCGGACGATCCGGCGTTCCTGTCCTCCCTCGGCCAGCTCGCGGGGGACCGGCTCGAGCGGGCGGCCCTCCGGCGCCGCCTCGACGGGGCCGCGCGCGTGCACGCACGCGTCGACGAACGCGATCGCCTCGTCGACGAGGTCGCCGTCGGGTTGGAGGACCTGCTGGAGGAGCTCGAGGGCTGCGCGACGCTGGACGAGCGCACGGGCTCCTCGTCCCCGTTGGCGGGGTCGACCGCCCGTCGGGTCCGTGACCTGTCCGCCACGGCACACCGAGAGGTGGAGGAACTGCGTCGAGCCGCTGCACACCTGCCGTCCGAGACCGGCGGCACCACCGTGGCGCTGCGGGCGCTGCTGGCTGGCCTGGCTGGGGATGCCGGGATCGACGTCACCGTGCGGGTGGACGAGTTGCTCGACCGCCTCCCTGACCCGTTGCCGTGGACCACCGCACGGGTGGTGCACAGGGCCGTGGTTCGCTCCTGGTTCGCTGGCCGGGCGACCGTCGTCACGGTGGACGTGGCATGCGACGGGCGCGGCGTGACCGTCAGGGTGTGCGACGACGGGATCGGCCTGGGCAACGGTGAGGGCAGCCTCGTGGGCGCGTTCGGGGTGCGTCGGCTCGTGACGACGGCCGGTGGTCGCCTCCACGTGGAACGTGCGGGGGCGGGGGCGAACGTGCTGGTGGTCAAGCTGCCTGTGCCGCCCGACCACGACGCCCCCGTGCTGCACCTCGCTCCCGAGATGGCGGTGACGTCGTGACCACCGCCCCCGACGTCGTGGCGGCCGTCCGGCCGCCCCCTGCCGTCCACTGGCCCGGGGGGGGGATCGTGCCGCTGCGGACCGTGACCGTGCACGGCGACATCCCCCGGGCACTGTGTCGTGCGGACGTGGCCGCGGCGACGACCGTGCTGGTCGAGCTGCCCACGGCGGAGCTGGTGGAGTCGTTGCTGCGGCTGGGGGTGCGGGTGCTGCTCGACGCGCGGGCCCCGGTGACCCCGAGCCGGATCCGGTCCGCGATGAGGGAGGTCGGCGACCACGGCTGCTTCGTGGACCAGTCCCTGATCGCGCTCACCCTGAGGGGGACCCCACCGATGGAGCCACCGCTGACTCGTCGACAGCTCCAGATCCTCGCGTTGCGTGCGCAGGGGCTGCGGCTGGGCGCCATCGCGGAGGAGCTGTTCCTGTCCGTGACGACGGTCCGGGACCACTACGCGGCGATCCGTGCCCGTCTCGACGTGTCGTCGATCGCCGAGGCCGTGGACCGGGCCGAGCAGGAGGGGTGGCTGTGAGCCCCCGCAGCGCGACGCTGCTGCTGCTCGTCACGGCCGGGTGTGCCGTCCCGGGGGGCGACGGCGCGCTGCCGCGGACCCTGGACGAGGCGCGGGCCGCAGCCGAGGCGCAGGCGGATGCGGTCGACCAGTCTGTGACGTCGGCCACCCCTGTCGAGGCGCCCGACCGCACCACCGCGTCGTCGCCGGGCCCGGAGCGCACCGACGCCCCGGCGGCGAGCGCAACGACGCCGGGGCCCGCCGGCGACGACACCCCGTCGTCGCCGGCGCCGGCGCCGGCGCCGCCGCCGCCGACCGAGCACCCGTTCGCCTTCGCCGCCGAGCTGTCGGCGACGTGCGTGCGGCACGGCGAGCAGGTCACGATCGAGGTGCGGACCGAACCCGACGCATCGGTCGCCTACCACGCGGTGTACGCGGGCGAGGAGGGCGGTGCGGTGCCACCGTTCGGCGAGGGCCACGGCGGCAACGGCGGCGACCCGGCCGACGCCCGGGGCAGGTACGCCGACACGTGGGTGGTCGGCCCGGACGCGCCCGTCGGCCCGGCACGGGTGGACGTCGTCGCCGCGTGGTTCGGCGAGATGACCCGCACGGAGCTGGCGTTCGAGGTCGCCGACCGGACCACGGGCGTGTGCGGAGGGACACCATGAGCGCGCGCTGCTGCACGAGTTGTCGGATCCGGGGGGGTACCCCCCTCCCGGTTCGCTCGTCCTGCCACGGACGCGCTGACACGGTGTGCGTGGGCCGGGTGGCTACCCGGTCCATCACCGACCGGAGGGGAACCCCCGATGATCACCACCGCACCGACCCAGGGACGCAGGTTCGCCCTGCTCCTGACCGCACTGGCGATGCTGCTCGCGATGCTGCCCGCCACCCCGTCCCAGGCCGACACCGTCGCCGTCGCCGTGGCCGGCACCGCCCACCTCTCGGGCGGGTTCAACAACGCGGCCAACCCGGACGCCCCCGGTTGCTTCAGCGGCACGGCCGCCGGGACGCACACCGGCCCGGCCTCGGCCACGTTCGAGTACACGAACTCGGACGCGCTCGGCGCCGCCCGCGGGACGCTGAACCTGCCGGGTCACAGCGTGGGCTTCACCTGGACCCGTGTCGGCGCGAACGCGGTGCTGACGCTCGGCACCAACCCCGGCGACGATCACAGCGGCAACGCGGTCGCGGCGTTCGCGCCGGTCGGCCCGCCGTCACTGTCGACGCCGCCGTGCGGTCCGGGGCCGGCGGCACAGGTCGTCGGGGTCGGCCAGCTGTCCTGACCCGATCGTCCCTATGGGGTGGTGGCGGCAGCCCTCGGGCTGCCGCCATCTCCCGTCCCTCCCGCAAGCTCTCCCGGAGGTCGCCGCGATGACCGCACCCCGCTCCCGCAGCCGACGCCGTGTCGGACGGCTGGCCCTGCTGACGGCGCTGACGTGCACGGTGCTGCTCCCGCCCGGCACGGCCGCGTCAGACGAGGGCGGCATCGAATTCGTCGGTGTCGTGGAGAACCCGTTCGCCTTCTCCGGCCCGCTCACGGCTGCCAACCTGCTGGGCCTCCACGAGGGAAGGCTGTACGCGTTCGTGGCAACGGAGATCGGCCAGCCCGGCCCGATCGCGGCGTGGGACACGTCCACGGAGATCCCCACACCCATCGGCGTGGGCCCGGATCGCACGCCCAGTCAGGCTCCGGTGGGCAGGGGCCGGGCCGCGTTCGACACCACCCGGGACCGGCTCACGCTTGGGTTCAGCTCGGACGCCGCGAACGCGATCCTCGAGTTCGACCTGGACTCGCTCGCGCTGGTGCGTACGACCGAGGTCGCGACGCTGCTGCCGGGGTTCTTCCTGCGCGGGCTGACCTACCACGAGGAGGCCGACCGCTACTACATGCTGGGCGACATGTCCGCCTCGACCGTGTCCGCGGTCGCTCAGGCGCTGGCGGCGCCGGCGTCGCCGGGACCAGCCATCGTGGCGTTGGAGGCCGGGACGATGCGGGTGGCCTGGGTCCACTCACTACCGGAGTGCACCACGATCTTGTTCGATACCCAGTACGGGTCGCTGCTCGGCCTGGGCGATGCCCGGGACGTGCTGTACGCGTTCTGTTACGGCGGCAACGTGTCGTCGGTGCCGTCGGGGCAGTCGGCGCTGCTGCGGGTGTTCATCGACCCCGACGCGGGCCCGGCGGACGCGGCCGGGTTCCGGCGGGAGGTGTTCCCGATCTCAGGCTCCTACGCCCCGACGATCGGGGTCGGGCCGGGGGTGGTCGGGTTCGACCCGGTCCGGGAACGGTTCGTGGCCCAGTCCCGCTCGCCGACCACGCCGGGGGGGTGGGTGTTCGACGGGCGGTCGGGGTCGTGGGTCGGGTTCGTGGCCGCGCCGGACAACATCAACGCCCAGATCGGGATCGACCCGGTGGACGGCCGCTACTACATGGGCGGCAACCGCAACAGCGAGCGGGGCTACCTGAACGTGACCGACGTGGGGGCGACCCCGCCGCCGCAGGGCCGGCTGTTCGACCGGTTCTGGATCGGCGGCCCGATCTTCGCCGACCCCGACAGCGACCGGTTGTTCACTCGAGCGACCCTGGTCGAGGGGGACCCGCCGACCGCGGTGCGGGGCGAGCCCGCCTTCGAAGGGGCCCAGGGTCAGCCCATCTCCCCCACGGTTGTGCTGCGCGACACGTCACCGCCGATCGTGCCGCTGCCCCCGCTGGAGCTGGACCAGTTCACGGCGGACCTGCCCGACGACCGTGCGGCCATCGACCTGTCCGCCGCGACCGAGGGGTTCGGTGCCCGCTACCTGCTGGTCGGCGGCCCCGAGGGTGTCACCGCCCGCACCTCGTCACCGAGCGAATCGATCGGTGGTGTGCCGCGCGAAGTGAAGGACCTGCTCGGTCAGCCGACCCAGACGCTCGGGTTTGCCACCGGGGACCGTGGGATCGTGCTGGCGGCCGCGCCGCGGCTGGACCTGCGCACCGCGGGGGTCGGCGCGACCGCGGCGGCTGCGGCGGTGGACCAGGCCACCGTGACCGACACCGAGGACACCGCCCGCGAACTCGGGCAGGATCCGGGGGTGTTCGGGTTCGGTGACGGGATGGCGACCTGTCTGGACGGCAACGGCGAGAAGTTCGAGTCGACCGAACAGTCGCGGTTGGGCACCGCGTCCGTGACCTGTGACCTGGCCGCGCTCTCCGGCCGGATCACTGCGACCACCGACGAGGCCCTGGCCGGTGGTGGGGTGTCGGTGTCGGGTGCCACGTTCGACTCCACCACCGTCCACGACCCCGCCCGCGGGGTGGTCACCACGACCACCGCGACCGCGACCGGGGTCCGTATCGGTCCTGCCGACGGTCCCAACATCCGCATCGCCCGGGTCACCACCGTTGCCGAGACCATCGCCAACGGCCGCCCCGGCACCACCACCGCGACGTGGACCCGTCGCGTGGAGGGGGTGACCTCCAGCGCCGGTGACGTGCCCGGAGGCTGCCAGACCGTCGCCACCGCCGGGACCGAGGCGACCACGACCGGCAACTGCGACGCGCTCGCCGCAGCGATCAACCGCATCGCTCCCAAGGAGATCGAGGTGACGTTCCCGCTGCCCGAGTTGCAGGCCACCCCGCTCGGTGCGTTCGCGGCCGTGCAGGAACGCGAGGTCGATTTCCTCGACTCCCGCACGCTCAACAACGACCAGTCCCGTGCCATGCCCGCGATGCAGATCGAGGTCCGTGCCGACAACATCGAGAAGTCGCGCCTGTTCATCGAGCTCGCTGCCATCCGGGCCAACTCCACCCTGACCCGCAGCCCGATCGCGGCCGGGACCGGCACGTCAGGCACCGGCACCGTCGGGACCGGCACGTCCGGGCCCGGCACGCCCGGCACGCCCGGCACGCCGGCCATCCCCGGCACCCCGGCCATCCCCGGCCAGACCCTGGGCCAGACCCTGGGCGAGGCCCTGGGCGGGACCGCCCTGACCGTTCCCGGGACCGGGACCGGCCCCGGTGGGGCCGCTCCACCCGCCATCGCTCCCGATCCCGGCAGCACCCTCGCCGCACCCGCCACACCCACCAGCCCCATCGCCGCCACCGGCTGGCGTCTGGGCACCCGCCCCCTCGACCAGGCCCTCACCAACCTCGTGCTCGGCCTGCTCCTGGGCTCACCCCTGTTCATCGCCCACCGCCGCCGCACCCTGCTCACCACCGACCCATGACCACGCTCACCACGGTCGTGACAGCGGTCCTGCTGGCGGGTGGCGCGACAGTTGTCCTAGCCGAGAGCGACCAATCGATGTCGGTCGGTGAGGATGCTGAACTCCCATCCGGAGTCGTCACCCTCTCGAGCTACTTCCTGTCCGTCAACGACACGGCTGCGTGCACTCGGGAGGCGACCGGGGCGACGGTCGACATCGTGCCGGAGGCCGACGCGG
>JBKHXF010000012.1:0-34342 GCA_046566145.1 Actinomycetes bacterium | reverse complement strand
CGACCTCTACGCCGGCGAGCGCGCGGCGATCGGCGACGGCATCGTGCCGTGGGAGATGGTGCTGTCGGCCGACGGGTTCACCCGCGAGGCCTTCGGGATCCCTGTGCCGCACGGGGCGCGGTGCCTGGTGGCGGGCGTCGACCTGGTGCGCGACGGGGAGGGCCGGTACGTCGTGCTCGAGGACAACCTGCGCAACCCCAGCGGCATCTCCTACGTCATCGAGAACCGGGTGGCCATGACGCGGGTGCTCCCCGCGCTGTTCGCGACGTACGGGATCCGGTCGGTGAACTCCTACGGCACGTTGCTGCACCGCGCGCTGAGCCACGTGGCACCTGCCGCGGTGGGGGAGCCCACGATCGTCGTGCTGACGCCGGGCGTGTACAACTCGGCCTACTTCGAACACGCGTTCCTGGCCCGGCAGATGGGCGTGGAGCTGGTGGAGGGGCGCGACCTCGTGTGCCGCGACAACGTCGTGTCGATGCGCACGACCGACGGCGAGCAGCGCGTCGACGTCATCTACCGCCGCATCGACGACGACTTCCTCGACCCGGTGGTCTTCCGTCCGGACTCCGCGCTCGGGGTGCCCGGCCTGATGTCCGCGGTCCGCGCCGGCAACGTCACCGTGGTCAACGCCGTGGGGAACGGGGTCGCGGACGACAAGGCCGTGTACGCGTTCGTGCCGGAGATGATCCGCTACTACCTCGGCGAGGAGCCGCTGCTCCCCAACGTCGAGACCTACCTGCTCTGGGACGACGAGCAGCGGGCGATGGTGCTCGACCGGCTCGACGAGCTCGTGGTCAAGCCCGTCGCCGAGTCGGGCGGGTACGGGATGCTCATCGGCCCGTCCGCCTCCGACGAGGAGATCGAGGAGTTCCGCCGGCGGGTCGACGCCGACCCACGCGGCTACATCGCCCAGGAGGTGGTGCAGCTCTCCCGGCACCCCACGCTGGTCGACGGGCGGCTCGCCGGCCGGCACGTCGACCTCCGGCCGTTCGCGATCGCGGGGGAGACCATCGAGGTCATCCCCGGCGGGCTGACCCGCGTCGCGCTGCGCGAGGGGTCGCTGGTCGTGAACTCGTCGCAGGGCGGCGGCTCGAAGGACACCTGGGTCCTCGACGCCCGCGGGGGAGGGGGCATCTGATGCTCGCGAGGCTCGCGGAGAACCTGTTCTGGGCCGGTCGGTACCTCGAGCGCGCCGAGGACACGGCGCGGATGGTCGACGTCACCTACCACACCCTGCTCGAGTCGCCGCAGCAGGAGGTGGCCCAGGCGTGGGAGCAGCTGCTCGACGTGCTGCACCTGACGCAGCTGTACCTCGACCGCCACGCGGGGCCCGACGGCATCGCGGTCGTGCGCCCCGAGCGGGTCATCGAGTTCCTGGTCATCGACCCCGACAACCCCGGGTCGATCACGGCGTCGGTCACCCGAGCCCGCGAGAACGGCCGCAGCGTCCGCGAGCTGATCTCGAGCGAGCTCTGGGAGGCCACCAACGACCTCCACCTGACGTTGCGCGCGCGCGACCTCCACGCCGACCTGGCCGACCAGCCCTTCGAGTTGTTCCGGACCGTCAAGCAGCGGTGCCAGACCATCGCGGGCGTCGCGACGGAGACGATGCCGCGCGACGACGCCTGGCGGTTCCTGACGCTCGGTCGGATGCTCGAGCGCGCCGAGATGACGTGCCGGCTCCTCAACGTGCGGTACGGGCAGCTCGCTGACCAGACGGCCCCGGTCGCCTTCCACCACTGGGTCGGCGTGCTGAAGTCGGTGTCTGCGCTCGAGGCGTTCCGCAAGCGCTACCGCGCGTCGATGGACCCGGTCGCGGTGGTCGAGTTCCTGCTGCTGAGCCGGGAGTTCCCCCGCAGCGTGCTGTTCGCCCTGGAGACCGCCGAGCGGCAGCTCGAGCACCTCGGCGGCGGGGACGCGTCGCGGGCCCGACGGATCCTCGGTCGGTCACGCGCGGCGCTGCAGTACCGCGACGTCGGTGAGCTGATGGAGGAGGGTCTGCACCACTTCCTCGACCTCGTCCAGGACCGCGTGCACTCGACCGCGTCGGCCGTCGCCGACGAGTTCTTCCGACACACGCCCGAGGGCACGCTGCACGCCATCGCGACGTCCTGAGGGGACCACCGTGCGCTTCGACATCCGCTACACCTCCCGCTTCCGCTACGAGGGACCGGTGAGCGAGTCACAGAACGAGCTGCGGGCGTGCCCGGTGACCGACCACCGCCAGCAGGTCAGCCACTACCGGGTCACCACCAGCCCCTCGGCCCGCATCCACTCGTACACGGACCACTTCGGCACCCGGGTCGACACCTTCGGCATCCGCTCACCCCACCGCAGCCTCGAGGTCGTCGCGGAGGCGACGGTCGAGACCGTGCCGGTGCCGGTCGTGGCGGCCTCGCCACGCTTCGCCGAGCTCGAGGCCCCCGCGTTCCGGGACGCGCACCTGCAGTACCTCGCCACGAGCCGCCACACCGACGCCGGCGGCGCCGTGGTGGAGGAGGCCCGCCGGCGCGCGGAGCTCGCCGGCGACGACGTGCTCGGCACGGTGCTGGCCATCCACCGGGCCGTCGCCACCACGCTCTCCTACATCCCGGGGTCGACCTTCGTCGGTGTCGACGTCGACGAGGTCTTCGCCAACCGAGCCGGGGTCTGCCAGGACTTCGCGCACCTCGCCGTCGCGATGTGCCGCGCCGTCGGCATCCCGGCCCGGTACGTCTCGGGCTACCTCTTCGCCCGGGACGACACCGCCGGCGCGGAGCCCGACGAGGACGAGATCGACGTCGTGACCCACGCGTGGCTGGAGGCGGCCGTGCCCGGCGCCGGCTGGGTCGGGCTCGACCCGACCAACCGCCAGCAGGTCGGGCCGCGCCACGTGAAGATCGGGCACGGCCGCGACTACGACGACGTGGCCCCGCTGCGGGGCGTCTACGTCGGACCGGCCGCCCACGAGCTCGAGGTCGCCGTCCACCTGCGCCGCATGGCACACGTCGGGCACGCCGAGGTCCAGCAGCAGCACCAGCAGCAGCAGTGAGCTTCCGTCGCCGGCGGCTCAGGCGGCGCGGTCCCACGCGGCCTGGAGGTCGGTGAGCATCTGCTCCGCCTGCTCCACGCCGAGCGCGAAGGGCTGCACGACGGGCACGGTCACGCCGGCGGCGACGAACTCGGCCACACGGTCGGCGACCTGCTCGGCCGAGCCGATGCAGAACACCTCGTCGACGAGACGGTCGGAGATGGCGGCCGCCGCCGCCTCGCGGTCGCGTCCGGCGGCGAGCACGCCCTCGGCCTCCGCCTCGAAGCCCTGCCAGCGGTAGAAGCGGTTGTAGACGCTGGTCGCGATGTAGGGCGCGAAGGTGTGGCGGACCATGTCGCGGACGGCGTCCGGCTGGTCGGTCACGCAGCAGAACAGCCGCGCCACGACGGCGAAGTCCTCGGGCAGGCTCACCCCGGCCTCGTCCGCGCCGGTGCAGACGCGCTCGAGCATGACCTTCGTGTGGGCAGCCGTCATCTGGTTGAGGCAGACCCCGTCCGCCGCGAGCTCACCGACCATCTCGAGGCTGCGTGGGTTGAGGGCACCGAGCACGAGCGGTACCCGCGCCGGCGGCGTGGCGTGCGGTCGGTACCCGCCCACCGTGACGCGCTCGCCCTCGTAGGTCGACCGCTCGCCCGAGAGCATCGGACGCAGGGCCTCGACGGTCTCGCGCACGTCGGTCAGCGGACGGGAGAAGTCCTGCCCGGCCCAGCCGGCCACGATCACCTCGCTGGAGGCGCCGACGCCCAGCGTGAACCGACCGCCCGAGAGCTCGGCGAGGGTCACGGCCGTCATGCCGAGGACCATCGGCGTGCGGGTCTGCACGGGCACGACGGCGACACCGAGGTCGGCCTCGGTCGTCACGGCGAGCGCGCCGAGCTGGGTGAAGGCGTCCGGGCCGTTGACCTCGCTGGCCCACACCGCCCCGAACCCGCGGCCGACCATGCGCTGGGCCAGCTCGATCCCCGCCCGCGTGTCGGCGCCGGTCACGGGCAGGCTGAGGGCGAGCGGGGGTCGGGTGGTCACGGGGGCTCCTGGCGCCGGCGCGCCGCCGGTGCAGCCGGCGCGGCGGGTCGGGGACGTGGGTGGCCGCCGAGGCTAGTGCCGCTGCGGTAGCGTTGGCGTCCCTCTCCCGCCGTCAGCTCTCACGGAGGCGCCGCCGTGGCCCGCGTGCTCGTCTGCGACGACGACCCCGGCATCCGTGAGCTGCTGGTGATCACGCTCTCGCTCGAGCACGAGGTGCTCGACGCCGCCAACGGGCGGCTCGCCCTCGAGACGCTGCGGGCGGACGGGGGTGTCGAGGCCGTCGTCCTCGACGTGATGATGCCGGAGATGGACGGGTTCGCGACCCTCTCGGAGATCCGTGCCGACCCGGCGCTGGCCGACCTGGTCGTCCTCATGCTGACGGCCCGGGTCGGCGACGCCGACATCGATGCCGGGTACGCCGCCGGCGCGGACGCGTACCTGACCAAGCCGTTCGACCCCGAGGAGCTCGAGCGCTCCCTCGCCACCGCGCTGGCGACCCCGGTCGAGGAGCGTCGGGAGCTGCGCGAGGGCCGCGCCCGTCGGGCCGCGGCGCTCCGCCGCCTCGAGGACGGCTGAGCATCGGTCGCACCGGCGGCGGACCGCACGCCGGCGCGGCCCCGACCCGGGGCGCCTCGCACGCCCCGTCCGTGCGGTGGTGGTCCAGGGTTGGCCCCGGGGACCCATCCGCCGTACTATCCCAACACGGATGTTGGGAAAAGACGCGGCCCGTCCTGCGGTCGCCCGCACCCGTCACCTGGCCCACCACGACCACGACCCGAGGGTCCGACGTGCCCACCCCATCGAGCACCCGATCCGGCGCCTCCCAGGCGTCGCTCGTCGGCCTGCTCGGCGAGCAGCGCGCAGCCATCGTGGAGCACTGCAAGACGGCCGGAGACGCCTCGGTGCCGGAGCTCGCGACCGAGCTCGGCATCTCCGAGGTCGCCACCCGCCGACACGTCCAGCTGCTCGAGGACGAGGGCTTCCTCGCGGCCCGGACCGTCAACCCGGGTCGCGGCCGCCCCGTGGCCCGCTACTCCCTGACCGACCACGCCCGTGGTCTGTTCCCGCACCGCTACGCCGCGGTCGCCGAGGAGCTGCTCGAGTTCATCACCACCGAGCACGGCCGGGAGGGCCTGCGCGCGTTCCTGCGCTGGCGGGCCGAGCGCGCCGCGGCCGACCTCGACGACGTCGTCACCTCCGACGACCTCACGGAGCGGCTCGAGCAGCTCGCCTCGGCGCTGTCGGCCCAGGGCTACGACGCGGAGGTCACCAGCGACGGCGACTCGTTCACGCTCCGCCAGACCCACTGCGCGATCCTCGACGTCGCCCGGGACCACCCGGAGCTCTGCGCCCACGAGGCCGCGACCTTCGCCCACGTCCTCGGGGAGGACGTGCACGTCTCCCGCCGCCTGACGCTCGCCCAGGGCGACCACGCGTGCGTCTGCAGCGTCACCCCGCGCTCCCGCGAGGACGCCGGCGCCGCCGCCCCGAAGTCCGACTGACCACCCCGCCAGACCCGCACCCGCCAGACCCCCGAGCAGACCACCCGCACCCGACCGTCCAGGACGGACGTCAGGAGCCACACCGTGAGCCAGACCGAGATCCCCCTCCCGCAGGTGGACTCCGAGGCGCGCCAGAACCAGCAGCGCGTCGCCGACGACCTCTCCGACTACAAGTTCGGCTGGTCCGACCCGGAGCACTCCGTCTTCGAGCCGAAGAAGGGCCTGTCCCGCGAGGTGGTCGAGGAGATCAGCCGCCTCAAGGACGAGCCGGAGTGGATGCTCCAGCTCCGCCTTCGCGCGTACGAGGCCTACCTGCGCCGGCCCATGCCGAGCTGGGGCTCGGACCTGTCCGGCATCGCGTTCGACGACATCTACTACTTCGTCCGCGCGACCGAGAAGCAGGCCCAGACGTGGGAGGACCTGCCGGACGACATCAAGAACACCTACGACCGGCTCGGCATCCCCGAGGCCGAGAAGCAGCGTCTCGTCGCCGGTGTCGCCGCGCAGTACGAGTCCGAGGTCGTCTACCACAAGGTGCGTGAGGACCTCGAGGAGCAGGGCGTCATCTTCCTCGACACCGACACGGCCCTGAAGGAGCACGAGGGGCTGTTCCGGGAGCACTTCACGCAGGTCATCCCGGTCAACGACAACAAGTTCGCCGCGCTCAACACGGCCGTGTGGTCGGGCGGGTCGTTCATCTGGATCCCCGAGGGCGTCAAGGTCGACATCCCGCTGCAGGCCTACTTCCGCATCAACAAGCAGAACATGGGCCAGTTCGAGCGGACGCTGATCATCGCGGAGCCCGGCAGCTACGTGCACTACGTCGAGGGCTGCACCGCCCCGATCTACTCGTCCGACTCGCTGCACTCCGCGGTCGTCGAGATCATCGTCAAGGAGGGCGCGCGCGTCCGCTACACGACGATCCAGAACTGGTCGACCAACGTCTACAACCTGGTCACCAAGCGGGCCGCCGCCTACAAGAACGCCACCATGGAGTGGATCGACGGCAACATCGGCTCCAAGGTCACGATGAAGTACCCCGCCGTGTGGCTGATGGAGGAGGGCGCCAAGGGCGAGGTCCTGTCCGTCGCCTACGCCAACGACGGCCAGCACCAGGACGCGGGCGCGAAGATGGTCCACGCCGCCCCGCGCACGACGTCCAACATCCTGTCGAAGTCCATCTCCAAGGGCACCGGCCGCACCTCCTACCGCGGCCTGGTCAAGGTCGAGGAGGGCGCCCACCACGCCCGCAGCGCCGTGAAGTGCGACGCGCTGATGCTCGACGACGCGTCGCGCTCCGACACCTACCCGTACATGGAGATCGAGCAGGACGACGCGACCATCGAGCACGAGGCCACCGTCTCGAAGCTGTCCGACGACCAGCTGTTCTACATGCAGGCGCGCGGCATCGACGAGGACGAGGCCACGGCGATGATCGTGCGCGGCTTCATCGAGCCGATCGCCCGGGAGCTGCCGATGGAGTACGCCGTCGAGCTCAACCGCCTGATCGCGCTCGAGATGGAGGGGGCGATCGGATGACGGCGCTCGACACCACGCGCGCCGAGCAGTCGCTCGACGCGCTCACCGAGGACGCCCTCGTCGCCCGCTCCGAGGCGGCGGGGGAGCCCGCGTGGCTCACCGACCTGCGCACCGCGTCGCTGAAGCGCTACGCCGACCAGGCGTGGCCGGACAGCCGCGTCGACGAGTTCTGGCGCTCGACCCCGTTCGCCAAGCGCTTCGACACGACGCTGCCGCTCGTCACCGGCGACGCCGGTGACGTCGAGGTCCCGACGTCGCTGACCGCCTCCGTCGAGGCCGCGACCGCGCTCGCGCGCATCGTCGACGGCGTCGTGGTCGAGATCGACGTCCCGACCCACCTCGCCGAGCAGGGCGTCGTCGTCACGACCCTGGCCGAGGCCGCCACCTCCCACGAAGCGCTCGTGCGCGCCCACCTCGGGTCGCTGACGACCGTGGCCGAGGACGGCACCGGCACCGACGAGGACCGCACCGTCACCGTCAACGACGCCGCGTTCACCGCCGGCGTGTTCGTGCACGTCCCGGCCGACGTCGAGGTCGACGCCCCGATCGGGGTGCACCTGCACGTCGCCACCCCCGGGGCGCACCTCCCGCGGGTGCTCGTCCACCTCGGCCACCACGCCAAGGCGACCGTGTACCTCGAGCACACCTCCGCCGACCTCGACGGGCGCGCGCTCGTCAGCCAGGTCGTCGAGAGCGTGCTCGGCGACGGTGCGATGCTCGACCTCGTGTCGTTGCAGGAGTGGACCGACGACGTCGACCACCTCGCGCTGCAGAAGGCCGCCGTCCACCGCGACGCCACCTACCGGCCGCTCGCGATCGTCGTCGGGGGCCGGACCGTGCGGCTGCGTCCGGAGGTCGACCTCGTCGGCGCCGGCGGCTCCACGTTCCCGCTCGGCGTGTACTACGCCGACGACGGGCAGTGGTTCGACCTGCAGCCGTACATCCGCCACATCGCCCCGCGTGCGACGTCGGACGTGCTCTACAAGGGCGCACTGCAGGGTGAGTCGCGCACCGTGTTCCGCGGCAACGTGTTCGTCGCCGAGGAGGCGGTGGGCACCAACACCGACGAGAACAACAAGAGCCTGATCCTCTCGCACGGCGCCCGCGCCGACGCGACGCCGTTCCTCGAGATCCTCTGCGCCGACATCCAGGCCGGCCACGGCTCGGCGACGGGGCAGATCGACGCCAACGCGCTGTACTACCTCGAGTCCCGCGGCATCCGGCGCGAGCAGGCCATCCGGCTCATCGTGTCCGGGTTCTTCCGCGAGGTGCTCGACCGCATCGACGCCCCCGGCGTCGAGGAGCGCACGATGGAGCACATCGAGCGTGAGATCGCGCGGGCGGACATCGCCAGCATCGGGATCTCCGACGCGGTCCTGCCGACCGAGGAGGCCTGACGCGATGGCGTTCGAGAAGGTCGCCGCCCTGTCGGAGCTCACCGCCGGCGTGCCCGTGCGGGTCGTGCTCGACGGCACCCCGATCGCCGTCGTGCGCGATGGTGACGAGGTGTTCGCGATCCACGACACCTGCTCCCACCAGGACTACTCGTTGTCCGAGGGCATGGTGTTCGACTGCCAGGTCGAGTGCGCGCTCCACGGCTCGATGTTCGACCTGCGGACCGGCGCCCCGGCCAGCCTCCCGGCCACGACCGCCGTCCCGACCTACGCCGTCACGGTCGACGGGGACGCCGTCCTCGTCGACGTGGCCGCACAGACCAACGACGCGCCCGTCCCCGACCACGACTGACGGCGCCCACCGGGCGCCCCGGGCGCCCGCCCCCGACCACACCTGGACGAGAGACACCACCATGGCAACCCTCGAGATCCGCGACCTGACGGTCGAGGTCGATGGCAAGGAGATCCTCAAGGGTCTCACGCTCGACCTCGAGAAGGGCAGGACCATCGCCCTGATGGGGCCCAACGGCTCCGGCAAGTCCACCCTGGCCTACGCGGTCGCCGGCCACCCGGCCTACGACGTCACCGGCGGCGACATCCTCTACAAGGGCGAGTCGATCGTCGAGTGGACTCCGGACGAGCGTGCCCGGGCCGGCGTGTTCCTCGCCATGCAGTACCCGGTCGAGGTCCCCGGCGTGTCGCTGACCAACTTCCTGCGCACCTCGGTGAACGCGCGCCGCGGTGAGGACGTCCCGGTCCGCCAGTTCATGACCGAGCTGAAGGACGAGATGGCCGCGCTGCAGGTCGACGAGGCGTTCCTCAAGCGCTCGGTCAACGAGGGCTTCTCCGGCGGCGAGAAGAAGCGCTTCGAGATCCTGCAGATGGCGCTGCTCAAGCCGGAGATCGCCGTGCTCGACGAGACCGACTCCGGCCTCGACATCGACGCGCTTCGCATCGTTTCGGAGGGCGTGAACCGCCTCCAGGGTCCGGACCTCGGCACCCTGATCATCACGCACTACACCCGGATCCTGAACTACATCCGGCCCGACGAGGTGCACGTGATGGCCGACGGTCGCGTCATCACCACCGGTGGCCCCGAGCTCGCCGAGCAGCTCGAGGAGACCGGCTACGAGGACATCGTCGCGACCGCCAACGCCTGAGGGTCGCCGCCGGCAGCCGCCGGCGGGCCCGCCCCGCCGGCGCCCGGTCGCGAGAGAGGCGAGCACCCCGCATGACCCTTGACCCGCAGACGCTCCGCAAGGACTTCCCCACGTTGCAGCGCGACGTGCGGGGGAAGCGGCTCGTCTTCCTCGACTCGGCCGCCTCGTCGCAGACGCCGCGGTCGGTGATCGACGCCATGGACCGCTTCTACGAGCGGTCCCGGTCCAACGTGCACCGCGGGGTCTACCTCCTCGCCGAGGAGGCCACCGACCTGTACGAGTCGGGGCGCACCGCCGTCGCGCGGTTCACCAACACCCCGACCGAGGGCGTCGTGTTCACGAAGAACGCGACCGAGGCGATCAACCTGGTCGCCTACTCGTGGGTGCGCGAGCGGCTCGGCCCCGGCGACACGCTGCTCACCACGCAGATGGAGCACCACGCGAACCTCGTGCCGTGGCTGACCGCATCCCACGCGCGCGGCTTCGAGGTCCGCACCATCCCCCTCACCGGGGACGGCCGGCTCGACGTCGACGCCGTCGAGGGGCTCGTCGCGGACGGCTCGGTGCGGTTCCTCGCGCTGACCCAGGCGTCGAACGTGCTCGGGACGATCGTCGACGTCAACGACGTCGTCGCCCGGGTCCGCGCGGCCAGCCCGGACGTCGTGGTGCTCGTCGACGCGTGCCAGTCGGTGCCGCACCGGCCGATGGACTTCGCCGCGCTCGACGCCGACTTCGCGGCGTTCAGCGGACACAAGATGCTCGGCCCGACCGGCATCGGTGTCCTGCTCGGTCGTCCGGAGCGGCTCGACGCGATGCCGCCGTTCCTCGCCGGCGGCGAGATGATCCGCGAGGTCACCTTCGAGGACGCGACCTTCAACGACCTGCCCTACAAGTTCGAGGCCGGAACCCCGATGATCGCCGAGGCGGCCGGGCTCGCCGCGGCCGTCGAGTACCTCGAGGGCCTGGGCATGGACGCCGTGCGCGCCCACGAGCAGGAGCTGACCGGGCACCTCATCGATGCGCTCGACGCCGTCGACGGTGTGACCATCCTCGGGCCGCGCGACACCGCCCTGCGCGGCGGGGCCGTGTCGTTCACGCTCGACGGGGTGCACCCCCACGACGTCGGCGCGATGCTCGACCAGCACGGCGTGTGCGTGCGCGTCGGTCACCACTGCGCGAAGCCGCTGATGAAGGTGCTCGACGTCAACGCCACCGTCCGCGCCAGCGTGTACGTCTACAACGACGTCGACGACCTGCAGCCGCTCGTCGACGGCCTCGAGGCGGCCGCGCGGTTCTTCGCGCGCTGACCTGCCGACCACACCCGAACCAGCAGCACGCCGACCACCCCGCGGGGGAACGACGATGAGCCTCGAGGACCTGTACCAGGAGATCATCCTGGACCACTACCGCGCGCCGAAGAACCGGGCGCCGGAGCTCGAGGACGAGTCCGTCCACGTCCACCACTCCAACCCGCTGTGCGGGGACGAGATGGACCTGCGCATCCGCGTGGGGGAGGACGGGACCCTCGCGGCCATCGTCTTCGATGGTGAGGGCTGCTCCATCAGCCAGTCCTCGGCCTCCGCGATGACGGTGGCGGTCGAGGGCCGGCCCGTCGAGGACGTCCTCGACCTCGCCGACGACTTCCGTCTGATGATGCACGGGGACGAGCCCCGCCGCCCCGACGACCTCGGGGACGGCATCGCCTTCCAGGGCGTCGCGAAGTTCCCCGTCCGCGTCAAGTGCGCCCTGCTGGGCTGGATGGCCGTCAAGGACGCGATCGAGACCTACCGCGGTGGCGCCGCCGAGCACACCGTGACCCACCAGGAGTGAGCATGAGCGAGCACACCGACACGCTCGAGGAGCAGCGCCGGGCCAACGAGGAGGCCACCGCGGCCGCCGAGCCCGACGCCGAGGCGCTCGCCGAGGAGGCCACCGCCCGACGCGGGCCCTTCGCCGACCTCCCGCTCGAGGACGACGGCATGCCGTCGTCGGAGCACCTGCGCAACGGCCTGCGCGCCGTCATCGACCCGGAGATCGGCTACAACATCGTCGACCTCGGGCTGGTCTACGACGTGACCAAGCCGTCGCCCGGTCAGGTCCACGTGCTGATGACCCTGACGTCGATGGGCTGCCCGCTCACCGAGGTCATCCACCAGCAGTGCTCGGTCATCCTCGGCTCGATGCCGGGCGTGGAGAACGTCGACGTCGAGTTCACGTTCTCGCCGCCGTGGAACGTCGAGATGATCGCGGACTACGTCCGCGAGGAGCTGCGCGCGATGGGCATGAACGTCTGACCCATCCCGCGGATGCGGGCGCCCGCACGCTGCGTGCGTTCTCGATCACAGCACGTGAGCCCGGCCCCTCCCGGCCGGGCTCACGTGCGTCCGGTGCACGCCCCGCGCCGGTCCGGGCAGGTCCACGGGCCCACGCCGGCGAAGCCGTCCTGACGAGGAGGTCGCCCCCGACGACCCCCGATGCGGGAGCCCCTGCCGTGCGCCGTGTACGTCACTCCGCCCTCGTCCTGCTGCTCGCCGTCGTCGGCGCGCTCGGTGCCGCCCCGGCCTCGGTCGAGGAGCGCGGGGCCATCGTGGACCACGAGGTCCTGCTGCGGCCGTCCTCGCCGTTCGCCCACATCGCTGGTGGCGACGTGATCGCCGTCAACCCCACCGCGTTCACCGAGCTCGGCGACGCTCCCCGGTGCGCCAAGACGCCGGACGCCTACTGCGAGACGATCCGCATCGAGGTGCGTCACCCCCCGGCGCCGGGGGAGAGGCTCGGGGTGGCGGACGTCACCATCACGCTCGACGCCCGGGTGGTCGGCGCGGACCACGACATCCACGTGTACGCCACGGACCCCGAGGGCGGCCAGCGGCTCAACCGGATCGCCCGCTCGGGCAACGTCGCGGGGTGCCAGATCGACTGCACCGCGCAGAGCTTCGTGGTCAACGAGGACCAGCAGCCGTGCGTCGGCGTGGACGAGTGCGTCACGTTCCGGCTGGTGACCGAGCCCGGCGTGCCGGTCCGCTACTACCTCGTGGACATCGTGTACTTCGCCGCGACGTCGGGGTACGAGGCGGACCTCGAGCTCTCCGTCGTGGACCCCGAGGACCGCTGAGACTCGGCGGACCGCGCCGGCGGCTCAGGGGCGGGGCGTCGCCGTCCAGGCGGACCACGCCGAGGCGACCATGTCGGTCAGGTCACGGCGGGCACGCCACCCGAGGAGCGCCGCCCCGCGCTCCGTCGACCCGACGACCCGCGCCGGGTCACCGGCCCGTCGCGGGGTCACCTCCGCCTCGAACTGCCGGCCGGTGACTCGGCGCACGGTCTCGAGGACCTCGAGCACGGACGCCCCCGTGCCCGTCGAGACGTTCACCACGGTGTGGTCGCCGTCCGGGCGCCCCTCCAGCGCGCCGGCGGCCCGGGCGTGCGCGTCGGCGAGGTCCACGACGTGGATGTAGTCGCGGACGCACGTCCCGTCGGGGGTCGGGTAGTCGTCGCCGAACACCTTCGGCCGTGCGCCTTCGGTGAGGGCCTGGAACACCAGGGGCACGAGGTTGAACACCCCCGTGTCCCCGAGGTGGTCGGCGCCCGCACCGGCCACGTTGAAGTACCGCAGGCTCATGGCACGGGCACCGGTCGCGGCGGCCCACGCCCGGACCATCCACTCACCGGCGAGCTTGGTCTCGCCGTACGGCGAGATCGGTGCCGGCGGCGTGTCCTCGGTCACGACGTCGACGTCCGGCATCCCGTACGTCGCCGCCGACGAGGAGAACACCACCCGGTCGACGCCGGCGGCCGCGCAGGCCGTCAGCAGCGACCCGAGCCCGGAGACGTTCTGCTCCCAGTAGTGCAGGGGACGCTCCACCGACTCGCCGACGGCCTTCTTCGCGGCCAGGTGGACCACGCCCGTCACCGCGTGCTGGCGCAGCGCTGCCTCGACGCTCGCGGTGTCGAGGACGTTCGCCACCACCAGTGGGACGTCCGCAGGGACCTTGGCGCGCACGCCGGTCGACAGGTCGTCGAGCACGACGACGTCGTGCCCGGCGGCTGCGAGCGCGGGGGTGACGTGGGCGCCGATGTAGCCGGCGCCGCCGGTGAGCATCCAGGTGGGCATGGTGCGCGGAGGCTAGCGTCGGTCCGCGCTCCGGCTGGCCGGTTCGGCGCCGACGGTGACGGTGGTGGTCGGGTTCGCACCGTTCTCACGGGGGCGGGACGGACCCCCTCCCATCCGGCGTTCACACTCGCGACGGACCACCACCGTGCCCGACCGCCGACCCGCAGGCGGACGCGCCCCTCCCGGCCCGCTCGCCGCGGTGCCGGACGCCGTCCCGGGTGACCCCCGGTCCCTCCCCTCTCCCGTACGAGGACCTCCATGCAGCCCGTCGTCGACCGACGCGTCCCGCTCACCAAGGACGAGATCGCCCGCCTCTCCCGCCACCTCATCATCCCCGAGGTCGGCGTCGAGGGACAGGAGCGGCTCAAGGCCTCCCGTGTCCTGCTCGTCGGTACCGGCGGCCTCGGCTCGCCGCTCGCCCTCTACCTCGCTGCCGCTGGGGTCGGGACCCTCGGACTCGTCGACGACGACGTCGTCGACGCGTCGAACCTGCAGCGCCAGGTCATCCACACGACCTCGACCATCGGCCAGCACAAGGTCGACTCGGCGACCCGGGCCATCCACGAGATCAACCCCAGCGTCGAGGTGGTCGCCCACAAGACGTTCCTCACGTCCGAGAACGCCCTCGAGATCGTCGGGCAGTACGACCTCGTCATCGACGGGACCGACAACTTCCCGACGCGGTACCTCGTGAACGACGCGTGCGTGCTGCTCGGCAAGCCGAACGTCTACGGGTCGATCTTCCGCTTCGAGGGCCAGCTCAGCGTGTTCTACGCGGCCGAGGGCCCCTGCTACCGCTGCATGTTCCCGGAGCCGCCCCCGCCGGGCATGGTCCCCAACTGCGCCGAGGGTGGCGTCTTCGGGGTCATGGCCGGCCACATCGGCACCGCCCAGGCGACCGAGGGCATCAAGCTGCTCGCCGGCATCGGCGACCCCATGGTGGGACGGCTCGGGCTGTACGACGCGCTCGAGCAGCGGTGGACCTACGTGAAGGTCACCAAGGACCCGGACTGCCCGGTCTGTGGGCCCGAGCCGAGCATCACCGAGCTCATCGACTACGAGGAGTTCTGCGGCGTCCCCGCCCACGACCGCGTCGAGCAGGCCGACGCCGACACCGAGCTCGAGATCCTGCCTACCGAGTACGCGAAGGACTGGGCGACCCGCGAGGACGTCGTCCTGATCGACGTGCGCGAGCCCCACGAGTACGAGATCAGCCGCATCGAGGGCTCGGTGCTCATCCCGAAGGACACCCTCCCCGGCAAGCTCGCCGAGCTCGACGACGCCAAGACCTACGTCATGCAGTGCAAGTCCGGCGCCCGCTCCCGGGAGGCGACCGAGCTCCTGCGCGGCGCCGGGTTCAAGGCCTACAACCTGTGGGGCGGCATCAACGCGTACGCGCGACAGGTCGACCCGAGCATCCCCACGTACTGACGCACGACCCGGCACCCTGGCACGGCCCCCGCCCCCGCGGGGGCCGTGCCCGTCCGGACCCGGACGTCGCGGTGGTCGCGCCGAAGGTCACGACGACGGGCCGACGGTCCCGTCGAGCGAGCGGAGCGGACCATGCGCAGCACCGACGTCCCGGTCTCCCCGGACGACTCCCGACGCCTGCGGACCCTGAACCTGTGGATCGGGCTGGCGCACCTGCTGCAGGCCGGGCTGATGCTGGTGCTGAGCAACGACCTCTCGGTCCCCATCGTCGCGGACTTCCTCGACGACGACCCCGTCGCGGTCCTCGCCGGTGGAGGCCGCGTCGATCCGACGACCGTGTCCGAGCTGGCGATCGGACCCGCCGTCGCGGTCTTCCTGCTGCTCGCCGCCGTCGACCACCTCCTCTCGGCCGGGCCGCTGCAGCGCACCTACGAGGGGCAGCTCCGGCAGGGCCGCAACGACCTGCGCTGGGCCGAGTACTCGGTCTCGGCGTCGCTCATGCTCGTGCTCATCGCGGTGTTCGTCGGC
This sequence comes from Actinomycetes bacterium, assembly GCA_046566145.1. Classification (GTDB taxonomy): domain Bacteria; phylum Actinomycetota; class Nitriliruptoria; order Nitriliruptorales; family Nitriliruptoraceae; genus JBKHXF01. The sequence continues at coordinate 18,617 of JBKHXF010000012.1, read as the reverse complement.
ATCTGGGACCTCGCGGCCCTCGTCGGGCTGGTCGGGATCAACAGCGCCATGATCGGGTTCGGGGCGCTGCAGGAGCGGTACGCGCGGCCCGGACGCGACGCCTCGCTGCGCCCGTTCTGGTTCGGGACGGCCGCCGGCGCCGTGCCGTGGGTCGTCATCGGCATCTACCTGCTGCAGGACGCCGCGGCGGTCCCCACCTTCGTGTTCGTCCTGTACGCGGTGGAGCTCGCGTTCTTCTGGAGCTTCGGGCTGACCCAGTGGCTGCAGTACCGGCAGGTCGGGCGTTGGTCGTCCTACCTGACCGGCGAGCGGACCTACATCTGGCTGTCGCTCGGCGCGAAGTCGGCGCTCGCGTGGCTGGTCTTCGGCAACGTCCTGCGCAGCTGAGGTCCGAGGGGTCGGGCCGTCGGCGTGGACGGCGCGGAGCGGCCGCGTAGCGTGTCGGCCCCGACCCCGTCAGGAGCGTGCCCACGTGGCCCGTGCCATCCACGTCACCTCGTTCGAGCCCTCCGCGGGCAAGTCCCTCGTCGTGCTCGCGCTCGTCGACCACCTCGCAGCGACGGCCGGTCGCGTCGGGTACCTGCAACCGGTCACGCCGCTGCACGACGACCAGCGGGCGGCCCTCGTCCGCTCACGGCTGGGCCCGGGCGCCCAGCACGACGACGTGGTGGAGCTCGAGAGCGCGGCCACGCTCGCCGACCGCGTCGCCGACGGCACCACCGACGTGCTGGTCGCCCGCACCCTCGAGGCGTACCACCAGCTGCTCGCCCGCTGCGACGTGGTCGTCGTCGACGGACCGGACCACACCGGCGTGGTCGGCTCCAGGGACATGGAGCTCGACGCCACGCTCGTCGCGGACCTCGGCACGCCGGTGCTCGCGGTCGTCAAGGGCACGGGTCGGGCCGCGTCCGCGGTCGTCGACGCGGTCGGCCTGGCACACGACCGGCTCGCGGACATCGGCGCCACCCACCTCGGGACGGTCGTGAACCGGGTCGCCCCGGAACTGCTCGAGGAGGTCCGGGAGGCCACCGCCCGCGCACAGGTGCCGGTCGGTCTCGTGCCGGAGGACCCGGTGCTCGCCGTGCCGACGGTCGCGGAGGTCTTCGCGGCGATCGGCGTCGAGGTCGTGCCGACCACGGACGTCCCGGTCGACGACGAGCGGGCCGTGACGAGCATCCGGGTCGGCGCGATGTCGATGGCCAACATGCTCGACCGGCTGAGCGACGGGACCCTGCTCCTCGTCCCGGCCGACCGCACCGGCCCGATCCTCGCCGCCCTCGTCGCCGACGTCACCCCCTCGCTGCCCTCGGTCGCCGGCATCGTCCTGACGGGAGGGTTCGAGCTCGACCCGCGCGTCGGGGCGCTCCTCGCGGGCGTGCGTTCGACGGTCCCCGTCGGGGCGGTCGACGAGGACACGTTCGCCACGGCCACGGCGGTCGCGGCGGTCCGCTCGGTCATCCGGCCCCGTCACCAGCGGAAGGTCCGGCGTGCGCTCGACCTGGCCGCCGAGCACCTCGACCTCGACGCCATCACCGGTCGCCTGTCGACCGCCTACGTCGAGCGGGTCACGCCCCGGATGTTCGAGCGGCGGCTCGTCGAGCGGGCCGCCGCCGACCGGCGCCACGTGGTGCTCCCCGAGGGGACCGACGAGCGCATCCTGCGTGCCACGCGGATCCTGCTCGACCGGCGTGTGGCCGACATCACGCTGCTCGGGGAGGAGCGCGAGGTGCGGCGCCGTGCCGAGGAGCTCGGGGTCGACCTCGGCGACGTGCCGGTCATCGACCCGACAGCCGACGAGCGGCTCGACCGCTTCGCCGAGAGGTACCGGGACCTGCGCGCCCACAAGGGCATCACGCTCGACCAGGCCCGCGACCGCATGACCGACGTCAGCTACTTCGGGACGATGATGGTCCACCTCGGCGAGGCGGACGGCATGGTCTCCGGGGCGATGCACACCACCGCCCACACGATCCGACCGGCCTTCGAGTTCGTGCGGACCCGCTCGGGCGTCGACGTCGTGTCGAGCGTCTTCCTGATGTGCCTGGCCGACCGTGTGCTGGTCTACGGCGACTGCGCGGTCGTGCCCAACCCGACGGCGGACGAGCTCGCGGACATCGCCATCGCGTCGGCGGAGACGGCCCGGACGTTCGGCATCGAGCCACGCGTCGCCATGCTGTCGTACTCGACGGGTGCATCCGGCTCCGGGTCCGACGTCGAGAAGGTCGCCGCGGCGACCGCGCTCGCGCACGAGCGTGCGCCGGACCTCGTGCTCGACGGGCCGCTGCAGTACGACGCGGCCATCGACCCGGGGGTCGCCGCCAAGAAGGCCCCGACGTCCCCCGTCGCCGGTCGCGCCACCGTGTTCGTGTTCCCCGACCTCGACACCGGCAACACCACCTACAAGGCCGTGCAGCGCTCCGCCGGGGCCATCGCCATCGGCCCGGTCCTGCAGGGCCTGAACGCGCCGGTCAACGACCTGTCGCGGGGCTGCCTCGTGCCCGACGTCGTCAACACCGTGGCGATCACGGCCATCCAGGCGCAGCAGCGCGCGGCCCGGGACGGCGCCTGATGCGGGTCCTCGTCCTCAACGCCGGGTCGTCGAGCCTGAAGGCCGCCGTCCTCGACGTCGGTCCCGCCGGTCGGACGACCCACGTCACCGACGCCCTGGTCGAGCGGGTCGGCGAGGAGGGCGGCGACGCCCCCGACCACGGTGCGGCGGTGCGGCAGGTCCTCGACCGCCTCGCCGCGGACGGGGTGCACCCCGACGCCGTCGGGCACCGGGTCGTCCACGGGGGGGAGCGCTTCACCGCGCCGGCGGTCGTCGACGACCGGGTCGTCGACGAGGTGGCGGCCTGCGTGCCCCTCGCCCCGCTGCACAACCCGGCGAACCTCGCCGGGCTCCGAGCTGCCCGCGAGGCGTTCGCGGACCTGCCCCACGTCGCCGTGTTCGACACGGCGTTCCACGCGACCGTCCCGCCGGCGGCCCACCGCTACGCCGTGCCGCGGGACTGGTACGAGCAGCACGGCGTCCGCCGCTACGGGTTCCACGGGACCTCGCACGCGTACGTGTCGCGCCGTGCCGCGGCGCTGCTCGGCCGGGAGCCCGCCGACGTGGCCGTCGTGTCGGCCCACCTCGGGAACGGGGCGAGCGTCACCGCCGTCGACGGTGGCGTGAGCGTCGACACGTCGATGGGGCTCGGTCCGCTGCCGGGGCTCGTGATGGGCACCCGCTCCGGCGACATCGACCCGACGGTGGTGTTCCACCTCGTGCGGGAGGCCGGGTGGACGCTCGACGCCGTCGAGGCCGCGCTCAACCGGGAGTCCGGCCTGCGTGGACTCGCCGGCTCGAACGACCTGCGCGACGTGGAGGTTGCCGCCCGGGCCGGGGACGAGCACGCGACGCTGGCGCTGGACGTGCTCGCGCACCGCCTCGTCGGGTACGTGGGCGCCTACGCGACGCTGCTGGGACGGCTGGATGCCATGGTCTTCACCGCCGGCGTGGGGGAGCACTCGGCGCTGGTGCGCCGGCGGGTGTGCGAGCGCCTCGGGTTGCTCGGCGTCACGCTGGACCACGAGGCCAACGAGGCCGTGGCGGGCGAGTCCCGCATCGACGGGGGCACCGGGCCGGCCGTGCTCGTCGTCCCGACGGACGAGGAGGGCGAGATCGCCCGCCAGGTCGTCGAGGTCCTCGGGGCCTGACCCCGGCCCCGGGGGCCGTCAGCGGAGGTTGGCCAGGAGCAGGACGGTCATCCCGGCGCCGATGGTCCCGAGGATCGACCGGAACCGCCACGCCACGAGGCCGCCGACGATGCCCGCGAGCACACGCGGGTCCCACAGGTCCACGACGCCCTGGTGCCGCACGAACGCGGGCGCCACGAGCGCCGCGAGGACGGCCGGCGGGACGTGGCGAAGGACCCGGCGCACCGCCGGCGTGAGCCGCTGGTCGGCGTCCGGGAGGGCGAGGAACGAGAAGCGCCACAGGAACGTCACCAGCCCGGCGGCGACGAAGGTGACGAGCGCGGCGGGCGTCACGGGCGACCACCCGCGTCCGCGCCGGCGGTGCGCACGTCGAGCAGGGCGCCGGCCGTGATGCCGGCGACGGCCCCGGCGACGAGGCCGAGGTTGGCCGGCAACGGCGCGGCCACCACCGCCACGGTGCCGCCGACGAGGGCGGCGGCCAGGGTGGGCCGGTCGACGACGGCGGGGACCAGCAGGGCGAGGAACACGAGCGGGATGGTGGCGGCGAGGGGTACCTCGGGCGGCACCTGGGCCCCGACGACGTACCCGACCACCGTCACGAGCTGCCAGTTCGCCCACAGGGGCAGGGCGGCACCGAGGTAGTAGGCCAGCCGCCCCGTCGGCGTGCGGGGCGCGTCGTCCTGCTGGGAGCGTGTGATCGACAGCGCGTAGGCCTGGTCGGTCAGGACGTACGCCGCCCCGGCACGTGCGAGCGTCGGCGTGCCCGACAGCCACGGGGACAGCGATGCGGAGTACATCACGTGCCGCACGTTGATGACCGCGGCGGTCAGGACGGCCACGAGCACGGGCGCGTCACGGCCGAGCAGGTCGATCATCGCGAGCTGCGACGCGCCGGCGAAGACGAGCAGGCTCGACGCGACGGCGTCGAGGAGCGTCAGGCCCGCGGCGGCCGCGGACACGCCGGCGATCAGCCCGAAGGGGACGACCCCGAGCACGATCGGCAGGACGTCCCGCACCCCGCGCAACGCGGCGGCGCGCAGGTCGTCACCGGGCGCCGGGGTGTCGCCCGAGGGGGCGGCGGCGTGACCGGGGGAGGACGGGGAGGGGGGGACGGACATCGGCCGCACGGTACCGGCGTGGAGGACGTGTCCGGACCCGCCGGCGGCACCGGGGGACGCCCAGGGCGGGCCGGGCCGTCAGCCGGTGTTGCGCATCCCGGCGGCGATGCCGTTCACGGCCCCCAGGATGGCGTCCCGGAGCCCGCCGGCCGCCTCCTCGTCCTCGGTCTCCCGCCACCGCTCCAGCAGGGCGACCTGGAGCAGGTGGAGCGGGTCGAGGTAGGGGTCGCGCAGGGCGATGGTCCGCGACAGCCACGGGTCCCGCGCGAGCAGCTCCCCCTGGCCCGTCACCGCGAGGATGGCATCGACGCTGGCGTCCATCTCGGCGAGGATGCCGGGCAGCACCGCGTCACGGGTGGCCTCGTCGGTCAGCCGACCGTAGGCGGTCGCGATGGACCGGTCGGCCTTGCGCAGCGCCATCTGGGCGTTGTCGAGGGCGACGCGCACCAGCGGCCAGCCCTCGTACATCTCCGCGAGCGTCCGCCGGCGGGACGGGTCGTCGCCGGCCCACGCGGCGACGCCGCTGCCGATGCCGTACCAGCCCGGCAGGGTCACCCGGCTCTGCGTCCACGCGAACACCCACGGGATGGCCCGCAGGTCGCGGATGTCGCCGAGCTCGGCGGCGCCGCTGCGACGCGCCGGTCGCGAGCCGATGTTCAGTTGCCCGATGGCCTCCACCGGGGTGGCCTCGTGGAAGTAGCGCACGAGCGCCGGCGCGTCGTCGACGAGGGCGCGGTAGGCCGCCTCGCCAGCCGCGGCGAGCTCGGCCAGCGCCGTCTCCCACCGCCCGCCGCCGAGTGCCTCGGCCGGCTCGTCGCTCGGGAGGACCGTCCGCAGGACGGCGTGGAGGACCTGCTCGAGGTGCCGGCGGGCGAGCAGGGGGTGCGAGTACCGGTCGGTGACCACCTCTCCCTGCTCGGTCAGCTTGATGCGTCCGCGCACGGAGCGGGGCGGCTGTGCGAGGATCGCCGCCGCCGCCGGTCCACCCCCGCGCCCGATCGATCCCCCTCGACCGTGGAAGAGCGTCAGCGTCAGGTCGTGCTCGTCTGCGACCTCGGCGAGCGCCCGCTGGGCCGTGTGCAGCTGCCACGTGGACGCGAGGTACCCGCCGTCCTTGTTGGAGTCGGAGTAGCCGATCATCACCTGCTGGTGCCCGTCGCGGGCCTCGAGGTGTGCCGCGTACCCCGGCACGGCGAGGAGCCGCCGCATCGTCGCGGGGGCCTCGCGGAGGTCACGGACGGTCTCGAACAGCGGGGCCACGTCGAGCCGGTCGGCCACCCCGGCGTCGTCCGCGAGCAGCAGCACCCGCAGCACGTCGGAGGGCCGCTCCGCCATCGAGACGACGACCGAGTCGATCGACCGGGGACCGAGGCGCTCGTGGGCCCGGCGCACGAGCCGGAACATCCGCACGACCTCGGCGGTCTCGGTCGAGAGGTCGTCCAGGCGGGCGGGGGTGAACGGGCGCGGGGAGGCGAGCTCGTCGGTGAGGATCGTGATGCGGGCCTCCTCGTCGAGCGTGGACACGTCGGGGTGGCCGTACCGCCCCAGCAGCTCGTCGGTCGCTGCGCGGATGACCCGGGCGTGCTGGCGCAGGTCGAGGGTCACCAGGTGGAACCCGAACAGCTCGACCTGCCGGCGCAGGCGGCCGAGCCGTCCGTGCGCGAGGGCCTCCCCGCGCCGTCCCGCGAGGGAGTCGCACAGCAGCGTCAGGTCGGTGTGCAGGGCGTCGGCGTCGGCGTAGACACCCGCGGCGACGACGTGGTCCTCCCGCCACGGGGCGCGGGCGGCGCGGGCCGTCTCGGTCAGCGAGCGGTACACGAGCGCCACGACCTGCCGGTAGGGCTGGTGCGGGTACTTGCGGGCCGCCTCGGCCGCCGTGTCGGGGAAGGTGTCCTGCAGCTCGGCCAGGCGGCTGGCGAGCTCGTCCGAGATCCCGAGCCGGTCGGAGGAGGACAGCAGCCCGTGCATGTCGTCGATGGCGCGCATGTAGAGCCGCAACGCCAGCGCCTGGTGCTCCCGCAGCGCCTCCTCGGTCACCCGCACCGTCACGTGGGGGTTGCCGTCCCGGTCGCCGCCCATCCACGAGCCGAGCCGCACGACGGGGCCCACGTGCCAGTCCTCGTCCGGCCAGCGGCGCGCGAGCGCGTCCTCGAGCGCCTCGTGGAGGCGGGGCAGGAGGTCGAACAGGGTGACGTCGATCCAGTAGATGCCGTTGCGCACCTCGTCGAGGACCGACGGTGGACGCACCCGTGTGTCATCGGTCTGCCACAGCGAGGTGATCTCCTCCTCGAGCAGCGCCTCGCGCTCGGCCACCTCCCACGGTGGCAGGTCCGTCAGGTCGAGCTCCCGCAGGACGTCCGCGACGCGCCCCAGCTTGGTCAGCACGGTGCGACGCTTCGACTCCGTCGGGTGGGCCGTCAGGACCGGCATGACGAGCAGCCGGTCGAGGACGTCGCGGACCGCCGGCGCGTCGAGCCCGGCGTCGGCCAGGGCGTCCACCGCCGCCTCGATTGACTCGGGCCGGGAGGCGCCGTCCGCGGCGGCCTGCTGCGCCTCCGCCACGAGCCGACGCTCGCGGTCCTGCTCCTCGGCGAGGTTGATGAGCCGGAAGTAGGTCGCGAACGCCCGCACGACCGTCGCCGCCCGGTCGACGTCGAGCCCCGCCACGAGCGCGCGCAGCCGCGTCCCGGCGTCCTGCTCGCCGGTGCGGTGCGCGATGGCCAGGGCCCGGACCTCCTCGACCAGCTCGAGCAGGTCTGCACCCTCCTGCGCCTCGATGACGCGCCCGAGGGTGTCGCCGAGCAGGTGGATCTGGGTGGAGAGTCGATCGCGGTCGGGCACCTGGCCTCCCGGACTGGGGTCCTCGTGGGGTCGCCGACGCGCGGTCGACGGGGCTGGCGTGGTACCACACGCCCTGACGCCTCCGCGTCCGGTCGCTGGACCGATCGCCGCCCGACCCCGTACGGATCCACGATGTCCCTCCCTCCCTTCCTCGCGCCCGAGCAGCTGCCCGCGCTGCTGTCGGGGGACGACCCGCCGGCGCTGGTCGACGTCCGCTGGTCGCTGGACGGGCAGGAGGGACGGCACACCTACCTGGAGGGTCACCTGCCGGGCGCCGTGTTCGCCGACCTCGACGTCGACCTGGCCGGACCGCCGACACCGGCCGGTGGCCGCCACCCGCTCCCGGACCCGGCCGCGTTCGCCGCGGTCCTGGGTCGCCTCGGCATCGGGGACCACACGCCCGTGGTCGCGTACGACCAGGGCGGTGGTGCGATCGCGGCCCGGCTCGTGTGGATGCTGCGGATCCTCGGCCGCGAGGCAGCCGTGCTCTCGGGGGGCCTCGCGGCGTGGGAGGGCCCGCTCGAGCGCGGCGACGTCCAGCGTGCCTCGGCCTGGTCGACGCCTCGGCCGTGGCCGTCGGACGCGGTGGCCGACGCCGATCGGGTCGCGGCGACGGCGGCCAGCGGCGGCATCGTCCTCGACGCGCGCGACCCCGAGCGCTACCGGGGCGACGAGGAGCCGGTGGATGCCCGCGCCGGTCACGTCCCCGGCGCGGTGAACCTGCCCCACCGCCGCAACCTCGGCCCCGACGGTCGGGTGCTCTCGAGCCCGGGCCTGCGCGCGCGGTACGCGGAGGTCGGCGTCGGGGAGGACGAGCGGGTCGACGACGCGGTCGTCTACTGCGGGTCGGGCGTCACCGCCTGCCACGACGCGCTCGCGCTGGAGGCCGCCGGGCTCGGACGTCCGCGCGTGTTCGTCGGCTCCTGGTCGGCCTGGTCCGCGGACCCCGAGCGACCGGTCGCCACCGGGCCGGACCCCGGCGGCGACTGACCGCATCCGACGGGCACACCCCGGTCGTGGCACCTCCCCGGGGCGCGTCAGCCCGGGGCCGACCCCCCGTCGTCGCCGACGTCGTCCGCCGGGTCGTCCAGCACCCGGACCTCGTCACCGACCCGGAAGCGACCGCCCGCGAGGACGCGGGCCGTCACGCCGCCGTGGCCACGGACGGCCTGGTACCCGCCCGGTCCGAGGGCCTCCTCCATCCGCGAACACGGGTGGCACCAGCCGGTGACCTCGAGCACGACGTCGGGGCCGAGGGCCAGCCGGCGCTCCCGGGTGGCCTGGAGCGGGAGCCCGGCGATGGCGACGTTCCGGCGCAGCAGGGCCGGGTCGACGCGGTCTCGACCCACCAGCGCGGCCACCACGGGGAGGTGCTCGGCCTGCAGGAGGGTCACCTGCCGCCGTGTGCGCGGGTCGGGACGCCGCGTCGCCGCGCGGTGGTCCCCGGCGAGACCCAGCCCGACGACGGCATCCACCTCGTCGACGGGCGCCACGGTGCCGCGGCGCTCGGTGCGCACGCCGATCCAGGCGACGGCACCGACCTGGGGGACGGTGGCGACGAGTTCGGGGACGGTGCGCATGGGCCGGGACGGTAGCCGTACGCTCCGCGGTGCCATGCTCGTCCTCCACCACGACCACCCGTCCCCGGCCTCCGCCGTGGCCGTGCTGCGCCTCCAGCGGCTCGCGGACGAGGGGCTCGAGGTGTCGTTCTCGGGCCTGGAGACCCTGCCGCTCGACGCGGCGCTGCCGGTCACGCTGGACGTCCTCGCGGAGCTGGACCGGTGGCGCGACCCCGCGGCGGAGCTCGGGCTCGAGCTGCGGCGGCCGTCCCGACGGCCCACCACCGGGCGTGCCCACCTCGTGGCCGCCGCCGTCGCCGAACCGGCCGGGCTCGGGGCCTCCTGGCGGCTCGCCTGCTACCGCGGGTACTGGGAGCAGGACCTGGACCTCGGGGACCCGGCGGTGCTGCTGGACCTCGCGGCGACCGCGGGGCTCGACGCCGAGCGCACGGAGGAGGTGCTGCACGACACGGCCCTGCTCGCGGGGATCCGTCGTCGGGCCCACACGCTGCGTGGCAGCGGCGTCGGAGGCGTCCCGGTCCTGTCGGTCGACGGGGCGCTGGTTCCCGGGACCCTGTCCGAGGACGAGCTGCGCCAGCTCGCGGCCCTGCGCTGACCCGGTCGGGGGGACGGCAGGTCAGAGCGGGACGGCGGCCTCGACGCGGCGCAGCAGGTCGACCGCCTCGCCGGCGGGACGCGGCCACGGGGCGACACCGCGGACGGCCGCCGCGAACGCGTCCAGCATCGCCCGGTAGGGGTCGACGCCGACGGTGGGGAGCGTCTCGACGTCGCCGGCGGTCGTCGTGACCTCCACGCGCGTCGCGTCGGCCGTCGGCGTGAAGGGTTGGTGCACGGTGAGGGTGCCGGCGGTCCCCACGAGCTCGAGCACCTGCGCCTCCGGCAGCTCGAACGAGCAGAGCACGTCCGCGACGGCCCCGTCGGCGCCGACGACCCGCAGCGACGTCGTGGCATCGACCCCACGGTCGGTGTCGTGGCGCACGACGTCGACGACCTCGGCGTCGACCCCCAGCAGCGCCAGGACGGGGCCGAGCGTGTAGACCCCGACGTCGCGGACCGCGCCGCCTCCCTGGGCGGGGTCCCACCGGTGGTTGTCCTCGTTGCCCGGGGGGATCGTGAACGTGAACCTGCTGCGAACGTGGCGGAGCCGTCCGATCCGGCCGTCCCTGACGGCGGCCACCGCGGTGGACAGCGCGGGGTGGAAGGGGGTCATCCAGGCCTCGGCGAGGAGGACACCCGCGGCCTCGCAGGCCGCCACCATCGCCTCCGCGTCGGCGACCGTACCGGCGATCGGCTTCTCGACCAGCACGTGCAGGCCCGCGCCGGCGGCCGCCTCGGTCCAGCGCCGGTGCAGCCCGTTGGGCAGCGGCAGGTACACGGCCTCGACGTCCGGGTGGGCCAGGACCGCCTCGTAGGAGCCGACGTCGACGCCGGCGACCTCGGGGGGCACCGGACCCGAGCGGGCCGCGACGGCGACGACGTCGACCTCGCCGCTGGCCGCGACGGCGGGGTAGATGGCCCGGCGCGCGACGAAGGAGCGGGCCCCGAGCACGCCGAGCCGCAACGGGGCCCCGTCCGTGCCGGAGGGCTCCGGTGAGGCGGTGCCGCTCACGGGTGCACGAGGCTGCCGCCCTCGGCGGCGGACCGGTGGCCGGCCTCGAGCACGGCCACGACGTCCCGCGGCTGTGTCGGCTCGACGTCGAGCGGCTCGCCGAGCAGCAGGTGGTCGGCCAGGTTGACGTGGAAGCCCCAGCCGGGGTGGGGAGCCGGTGGCAGGAGCCGCTCGGACAGCCCGACGCCGGTCTGGTGGGTCACGACGCGCAGGTCCACGGGCGCCTCGGCGTGGTGCGACTCGTGGTCGACGTACCCGCGCCCCGGCTCGAGGCGCTCGGTGCGCAGCGGGCGGTAGTGCCCCTCCAGCGTCCCGAGCGTCCCCTGGACGTGGAACTTCGGCCGTCGGATCGCGGCCACGTCCGACTGGCGGAACATCGCCTCGCGCCCGTCGGCCCAGGTCAGGTGCAGGGTGAGCTGGTCCAGGTTGGTGATGTCGTGCCAGACCCGCTTGTGCCCGGTGCAGCGCACCGTCTGCGGGAGCTCGCCGCCGTACAGCCGCAGGATCCAGTCGACGTGGTGCGAGCCCCAGTCGTAGATCGCCCCACCCGACGGGCCGACGTCGGAGTGCCACTCCCGGCACGGGTGGTCGTAGGTCCCGACGAACGTCTCGATGGAGAACACCTCGCCGAGCAGGCCCTGCTCCACGACGCGTCGCAGCGTCAGGAAGTCACGGTCCCAACGGCGCGACTGGTGCACGGTGACGACCCGGCCGGCGTCGGCCGCGCGTGCCAGCAGGTCGTCGGCGTCCGCGGCCGTGAGGCACATGGGCTTCTCGAGCACGACGTGCTTGCCGGCATCGAGCAGCTGACGTCCGAGTTCGGCGTGGTACGCCGGTGGGACCGCCACGATGGCGACGTCCACGTCCTCGTCGCGAGCCAGCTCGGCCACGTCCTCGTAGACGGCGATGCCCGGGAAGTCCTCGGTGGCGGCCTTGAGGCGGGCGCGGTCGCGGTCGGCGGCGGCGACGAACTCGAGGCCCGCGGTCTCGGTGGCCGCGAGGCCGTGCGTGTGGCCCATGCCGCCGAACGGGCCGTAGCCGACGACGCCCACGCCGAGGGTCCGCGTGGTGGGCTCGACGCCGGAGACGACGCGGGCGAGCACGCGGGCGAGGGTCGTCTCGGTCGCGAGCGCCGAGAGGTCGAGCCCCGACCGCACGCGCGTCCCGTCGGGCCCGCGCCGGACGGCGAGCACCGGACGGTCGCGGGAACCGACGCTGACGTGGGCGAGCACCTCCTCGCCGGCCCGGGGCTCCAGGGGCCGCAGCGCCGAGACGACCGGGACCTCGCGCCCGCGCCTCGCGGTCGCCGGCACCTCGGCGAGCACCACCATCCACTCGGTGCGGGGGAGCGCGTCGCCCGTGGTCTCGACCTCGATGGCCGCGGCGACCGCGGGGGTCCAACCGGGTGCGGCGTCGGGCCTGGGTGCGTCGGTCACGGTCCTCGCTCCTCGCGCGGCGGCCGGGTTCGGGGCAGCCGACCCTACTGCGGCCACCATCCGCAGGTTCGACCCCCACGCCGGATCGGACGGGGACCGCCACGCGTCGGTCGACGCAGCCGGGCACCCGGGCGCGACCGCTCCGACCCGGACCGAGCACCGAGCGGGTCGCGTAGCCTCGTCGGCCATGCGCCCCGAGGTCCACACCGCCGCCCAGTCCCGGCTCGTCGACGAGCTGCTCGGCTGGGACGTGGCGCGTCCGGCCGTGCCGGCCGGCCTGGTCGACGACCTCCGCCGGCGCCTCGAGGACGGCGTGCGCCCCGTGCTGGCCGACCTGCCCGCCGGCGCCGACCGGTGGGTCGGCCCGTCGACGCTGCTGCGTGCCGTGCGGTGCCCCGGCTGGTACGTGCACGACCGCGACACCGAGGTCGTGCCGACGCCCGCGATGCTGGTCCGCTCGCTCGTTCGCCGTGCCGTGGTCGAGGACTGGCGGACGCAGCGGCTGCGGACGCCCGCGGAGGTGGTCGAGGTGGTCGCCCGCGAGCTCGCGTCGGGGCGCAGCCGCGACGCGGCCGCCCACAACGCGCTGCCACCGGCCGACGTGGCCGGGGTGCACGCGGACGTGGCCGCCCTCGTCGCGGAGGTGCGTGACGTGTGGCCGGCGCTGCCGCCCGAGGCGAGCCCTCGCATCGGCTCCCCGGTCCGGGTTCGGGTCGCGGACGGCCGGGTCGTCCTCGGGACGGTGCCCGACCTCGTGCTCGGCGGCGTGCGGGACGACGCGGCCCGGCTCCTGGTGGTGGCCCTGCGCACCGGCCCCCGGCGCGCCATCGACGACGTCGCGCTGGACCGGGTCACCGCCCTGCTGCTGACCCTGCGGGCCGGGCAGCCGCCCTTCCGGTGGGCCTCCTACTACATCCCCGAGGGCGACTGGCACGTCGAGGACCTCGACGCCGAGGTGCTCCACACCACGGTCGACTGGGTCGTGGTGGCGCTCGCGAGGGCCCGCGCCCTGGCCCGGACGCGGGACGTGCCGGAGGTCGACCGCCGCCCCGGCGGCCACTGCCAGCGGTGCGGGCTGGCACCGTCCTGCGCGGTCTCCGAGGCCGGGGCCCCCACGCTCGCGTGAGTCAGCCCCGGAAGACGGCCTGGACGGTCAGCAGCAGCTCGTCGGGCACGACCCGGTCGACCACGGTGGCGTCCAGTCGGCGCAGGGCCCCCCACACGCGGCTCGCCCGCCGCTTGGCGGTCTCGGACGCCGCCAGCGCCGGCAGCTCACCGACCAGGACGTAGTAGGCCGCGGCCCACTGGATGGAGGTGAGCCCGCAGCCGCGGACCTCGACCTCGGCGAACCCCGCCTCGTGCCCGAGGCGACGCAGGTCCCGAGGCGAGAATGTGTGGATGTTCGCGGCCATCGCGACGAGGTCCCAGAAGTGGTGCTGCTCGGCCTCCTCCGGCGGGTGTGCCGACAGGGGGCGGCCGACCGCGTCGCCGATGCGGCGGGCGACGCCGAGGCCGGCGAGTGCGCCGCGCGCCGACAGCCCACCCACACGGTCCGCCCACGGGGTCGGCTCCGACAGCGCGAGCACGGGCCCGCCGGGGCGGACGACCCGCCGCCACTCCGCGAGCGCCGCCGGCACGTCGTGCAGGTGGTGGAGCACGCCTCGGGTCACCACGGCGTCGACGGAGTGGTCGGGGTAGGGCAGCTCCGTGGCGGTGGCCTGCACGATCGTCGCGTCGACGCCGAGGGCGTCGGCGTTCTCCCGCGCCCGCGCGAGCATGCCGGGGGAGAGGTCGACGAGGTGGAGGTCCTCGACCCGGCCGACGTGGGCCAGGCCGAGGCCCAGGTACCCCGTCCCGCACCCGACGTCGAGGGCGCGGCCGAACCGGGCGCCGCCGAGCAGGCGGGCGGCCTCGCCGGCGGCCTCACGCGCGGAGTGCTCGTCGTACGAGATGCCGAAGCGCTCGTCGTAGGTGTGGCACTCGACCTCGTGGAACTGCAGCTGCAGCTCGTCGGGGGAGAGCTCGCTCACCCCTCGCCCCCGGCACCCTCTGCCGGCTCGGCCGGTTCGCTGCTCGGGGGCGGCGACGACGGCGCGGGCTTCGGGGCGGGCTTGTCAGGGTTGAACTCGATGATCTCGCGCTCGGGCACGTAGGTGTTGGACCAGTCGTCCGTGGTCGTCGAGCCGTCGGCGCGGGTGATCGTCCGCGTGACCGTGATCGAGAAGCCGTCCCGGCCGGACTGCTTGACGCGTGACGCCCCCGCCGGCAGGGACCGGTCGACGCGCCGCTCGGTCGGGTAGGGCTTGACGTTGCGGACCGATCCGTGCGTGGCCGTGACCGCAGCGACATCGCTGTGGCCGTAGAACGACACCGTGATGGACGTGCCGGTGTAGGACGTCCGCACGAGGATGCCGTGACCGGTGTCGTTGGTGAAGCGGACGTCGATGTCGGGGGACGGGAAGTTCAGCGTCGCCTCGCGCCCCATCGGGTAGCGCGAGATGTAGAACGAGTGCGGCTTGTACGTGTCGGGCTTCAGGCCGGCGAAGAACACGGCGTTGACGGTCGTGGTGCCGAACTGCGACACCCCGCCGCCGCAGACGGGGACGATCTCCCCGCGCAGGATCATCCCGTCCTCGACGAAGCCCTTGCCGCAGGTGCGCTCGCCCGAGATCTGGTTGATCGAGAACTGCTCGCCCGGCAGCACCAGGGTCTCGTCGACGAGGTCGGCGAGGCGCTGGATGTTGCGGACCCGGTTCGCGCAGCACGGGTGGTAGGTCGTGAAGGTGCTCAGCAGCGTGTCGATGCCGAGTTCCTCGGCCTCCTCGGTCGTCAGGTCCGGCTCGATGACGGCGAGCCGGAGCTCGACCTCGCGCTGGGCCACCCGCAGCACCTCGGTGAGCTGCGCGGCCGCCAGCTCCGGGTCGAACTCGGCGCCGTCGCGGGACGGCACGATCGACACGCTCGCCGGCCGCGGACGCCACGTGACGTCGGCCTTCGCGTCGAGCGTGGTCGACGGTGTGCGGGGCGCCTCGAAGGTGGCGCTGCGCGGGGCGACCCGGAAGCGCTCCTCGAACGGGGCGAAGGTGTCGGCGACCACGTCGACGGGGACCACGAGCTCCACGGTGCCGGGCGAGGTCTCCCCGAGCGCGACGAGGGGGGCGAGGTCGCGCGGCGAGAGCGTCACCGACGCCCCGGATGCGCGGACGACCAGCGGCTCGGCCACCGCGGCCCGCGCCTGCTCGGCGACGGCCTCCACGGCCTCGGCGGTGACCTCCGTGGGTGTCACCTCCACCGGGAGCTCGAGCTCCTCGGTGCCCGCGCTCTGGAGCCCGTCACGCGCCTGCTCGACGGTCGCGTCCACGTCGACGACGACCCCGTCGGTGGGGGGTGTCGTCGTGACCTCGAGCGTCCCGGGATCGACGGAGACGGCGCCGGGGGTGACCTCACGGTCGACCTCCGCGGCGATCGCGACCACGCGGGCGCGCAGCGCGTCGTCGTCGATGGTCGTGACCAGCTCGGCCTCGCGCTCCTGCCACAGCGCGGTGACGTGGTTCCACGAGGTCCGCAGGAAGCCCTCGCCGCGGCCCAGCCCCTCGGCCGTCGCGACCGTCCCCTCGACGTCCACGGTGTACCCGGCGTCCTCCGGGGTGACGACGTGCTCGACACCCTCGAAGGTGAAGGTGACCGGGTCGGTGGCGCGGGCAGCGGCGAGGTCGGCCAGGGCCGCGGCGGCGTCGTCGGGGGTCCGGCCGCCGATGTCGACGCCCTCGACCACGACGCCGGGCAGCACCTCGCCCGCGTGTGCCAGTCGGAGGCCCCCGACGACGGCGCCGGACAGCAGCACGAGGCCGCCGAGCGAGCCGGCGACGATCGTCAGCGTGCGGCGAGGGGTCATGCGTGGTGGTCCGTTCGGCCGTGGTCGGCGGGTCCCGGGCCGCGACGGGGTGGGTCGGCAGCGGTCCGACCGTGGGTGCTCGGCCCGCCCGCGCGGCGCACGACACGTCGGTGCGCGCAGGCGATCCCCCGGGAGGACCGGGACTGTACCGTCGACGGGTGGTGGCCACCGAGGTGCCGCACCCGCGTCGCCCGCCACTCGGTGCGACGAGCGCACGGACCCGGGAACGGGAGCACGGGGCGACCGTTGCTAGCCTCCGCATCCCTCCCACGGCCCTCGCCCGTGCCGCGTGCCACGCGGTCCCGCCCGGGACGTCGCGTGACCCTGCCTCCCCGCCGTGCCTCCCCCGTCCCCGACCCACAGGATGCTGCGTGCGCCTCCGACGCCTGCTGCTCCCGCTGCTGACCCTCGCCCTCGCCCTCGCGGTGCTCGCGACCCCGCTCGTCGCGACCGCGCAGGGAGCGTCGGACCTCGCCGCGGCCAAGGCGCGGGTGAAGGACGTGACGGCGCGGATCGAGTCGGCCCGTGGCGAGACCGAGGCGGCTCGCCAGGCGCTCGCCGAGGCCGACCGGCAGCTCGCCGAGGTCGAGGAGGCCGTCAACGAGGCCGTCGCGGCCGTCGAGCGGCAGGAGGTCGAGGTCGCGCAGGCCGAGGTGCGGCTGGCCGAGCTGCGGGCCGAGGACGGCGACCTGCGGGCGGCGCTCGAGCAGCGCGCCGTCGACCTGTTCAAGAACGGCTCGGGGATGGGCTTCGAGGTCCTGCTCTCGTCCGGTGGCGTCGACGAGGCGCTCGACCGCTCCTCGTTCCTGCGGGTCATCACCGCCGCGGACCGGGACACCCTCGAGGCGCTTCGGGCCAGCACCATCCGGCTCGCCGCCGAGCAGGAGCGCGTCGAGGCCGAACGTGCGCGGCTGCTCGCGATGCAGGCGGAGCAGGAGGAGCTGCTCGAGGAGATCCAGCGGCTGCGCGAGGCCCGGGCCGCGGCCGTCCGCGAGGCCGAGTCGACGGTGAGCCGGCTCGAGGCCCAGAAGGACGACCTCGAGGCCGACGTCAACCGGGTGACGCGCCTGATCCAGCAGCGCCGGGCGACCCCCGTGTCCTCCTCCGCCCCCAGCACGAGCGGCTACGCCTGGCCGCGCTGCGCCACCGTCACCTCCGAGTACGGCCGGCGGTGGGGGCGGCTGCACGCCGGGATCGACATCGACGGCAACACCGGCGACGCGATCGCGGCATCCAAGGCCGGGGTCGTCATCTTCGCCGGCTGGTCCGGCGGGTACGGGCAGCTCGTGCTGATCGACCACGGCGACGGGGTCGTCACCGCGTACGCCCACCAGTCGAGCATCTCCGTCTCCGACGGCCAGCGCGTCGAGCGTGGCCAGCGCATCGGCTCCGTCGGCTCGACGGGCAACTCCACCGGTGCGCACCTGCACTTCGAGACCCGGGTGAACGGCAGCGCCGTCAACCCGCGCCGCTTCCTGCCCCGGGGCTGCTGAGCCGTCCGCGCCGGCGGTGACCCCGAACCTCGGGCGGTGGCGCGTCCGGACGCGCGTCCCGCCCGTGTCCGCCGACCGTCGGTCGTCGCGCGACCGGGGCCACGACGGGCCGGTGCCGAACCGGCCGGGAGGCGTATCCTCGCGACCATGGCGGACGAGCACAGGCGCTACGAGGGGCTGGCGGTCGGGCACGTGCTCGGCGGCCTCGACCCCGTCGACGCCGCGGAGTTCCGCGCCCACCTCACGGGCTGCCGGGCGTGTCTGATGCGCGTGGCCGAGCTCCGCGACATCGCCACGGAGATGGCCGCAGCGGAGCGCGAGGAGCGGGCCGCCGCCCGGGTGAAGACCGAGGTCGCTCGCCGTGTCGACGAGGCCGGCGACGAGGAGCCACCGCCGGCGAGGCCCCGGCTGCGCGGCCTCGCCGTCGGGGCGGTCGCGGCGGGGATCGCGCTGCTGCTGGGGCTCCTGGTCTGGAACTTCCACCTGCGCGAGGTCAACGAGCAGCTCCTGCAGGTGGCGACCACCCGGGAGGCGATCCTGGAGCTCCTCGCGCGCGGCACGCCGGCGCCGCTGCTGGGGGACACCGACCTGGCCGGCACGGTCGTCGTGTCGGAGGGGCAGGTGGCGGTCGACGTCGCCGAGGTCCCGGCCTTCGGCACCGACCGGGTGCTCGTGACGTGGCTGGTCGACGAGGAGGGCACCGCCTCGCACCGCTTCGAGCCGCTCGGCCCCGCGCGGGTCGACGACGGGCTGCTGGCCCTTCGTGGTGAGCACCACGGTGCGGCGCGGCTCGTCGTGTCGCTCGAGGTCGTCCCGCTGCGGGCGGACCAGACCGGACAGCTCGGCCAGGTGCTGCTGGAGGCGGACCTCGCCGCCGCTCGCGCCGCCGCGGGCTGACGCACGGTTCGGATCCGCCGGTCCCCGAGGACGTGACGAGGGGCGGGGG